>JAOUEV010000008.1 GCA_029858565.1 Nitrospirota bacterium
CTCCTGCAGCAGAATGTCGGTATTCCCCTCGATCCGCGGACTGCCAAAGAACGCGACGACTTTCATGGAACTCTCCTCCTCGGTGCGATTGTAGGGACTGCCCCCTGTGGCCGAACCCTTGGGCGATACAGGGATCTGCCTCTACGACTCCATCACCAATGTGAGCTAATAAAAAAGGCCGGTATCTTCATACCGGCCCGTCATTATACCATGAGGATAACGTCCTTATTCAACTTTTGAGAAGGCGGCTTTCTTGGATTTGCAGACCGGACATTCGTCCGGAGCCTCGCCTTCGACCGTGTAGCCGCAGACCGAGCACACATGGAAGTCCTCTGCATCTTTTCCCTTGTCCTTCTCCATGCTGTCCAGCACCTTCTGATAGAGCGCCGCGTGGATCTTCTCCACGGCATTGGCATACTCAAAGCTCCTGAGCGCACCCGCGATCCCCTCGGCCTTGGCATCGGCGATCATTTCCGGATACATGGTCTGGAATTCGTAGGACTCCCCGCCGATCGCTTCCATGAGGTTTTCTTTTGTGGACTTGATGCCGCCGAGCTCACGCAGATGGGCGTGGGCATGTACCGTTTCGGCCGCAGCCGCGGCGAGGAACATCCTTGCCGCCCGTTTGTAACCTTCCTGCTCCGCTTTCCTGGCAAAAGCCAGATACTTCCGGTTCGCCTGGGATTCTCCCGCAAAGGCGTTCTTCAAATGCTTTTCCGTTTTCGACATGATGCTCAGTTCCTCCTTTGTCCCCTGCTTTCCGTCAGGTTGCAGGGACCTGTATGGTCATTATATACGCTCGAAAGCGTCTTTGCCCGCGTTGCACACCGGACATGTCCAATCTTCAGGAAGCTTGTCAAAGGGCGTTCCTTCCTTGGCCTCGTCGTAGATATAACCGCATATTGTGCATCTCCACATGACTGTTCATCCTCCTCAATTAGGAAACTCGGAATGTGTGTCGCAGCTTCTCCGCGATCCGTGGTTATCCCCGTCCAGACGTTCTCTATTCGACCCGGGATTCAACCGCCTGCCATTTGATATTCTTGAAGAACGCATCGATATAATCGGCGCGCTTGAGACCGTATTCGATCATGAACGCATGTTCGAACACGTCGAGCACAAGGAGCGGAACACCGCCCGCGGGATGGGCAGTGTCATGTTCGTTGATCCAGAAATTGATCAGCCTGCCGCCGACCGGGTCATGGTACAGGACGACCCAGCCGATGCCGCGCATGACCGAGGTCGCGCGGAAATCTTTTTCCCATGCTTCGATGCTGCCGAAGCTCCCGACCATCTTTCTGCCGAGAGCGCTGTCCTTGCTCAGGCTGTCCTTGCCGCCGAGGTTGTCGAAGTAGAGCTCATGCAGCCGCATGCCGTTGAACTCCCAGCCGAGCCTCCGTTTCAGTTCGGCGAATTCCGGCGTCGCTGCCTTGCCGTCCTTCACCATCTGGTCCAGCGTGTCCAGCACCTTGTTGGTATTGGTCACATACCCCTGGTACAGAGTGAAGTGGTTCTTCAGCAGGGTCTCGCCGAATCCTGCCATGCCGATGAGATGTCCATAGTCTTTTGCCGTATAAGCCATTGTGTTCTCCTGGTTCCGCTTGGATTATCTGCCCACGCTCCGCGGTCGCGGTGCGTGCTCACGCCACCTTTTCAAAGGAATCCTTCCCTACCTTGCAGACAGGACATTTCCAGTCGGCCGGCAGGTCAGCAAACGGGGTCTTCTGGTCCTTTTCCTTGTACAGCCAGCGGCAGGCCGCGCAGCGCCAAATGCCGAAGTCTTCGCGCTCACCGGTCTTTGCCACAACCTCCCATCCCTTGGAGACGAATTCCTCGAGCGCCGGGGGATAGTAGCCCGAGAATATCTTCTTGTCCCGGTCATCCTCGATAGAGACCTCGACGGTCGTGCCGTCCTTGGCAACCGTGTAGCCCCAGGAAAACATCCCGGGAGAATCCGGACCCGAGGCCTTGACCGTGAACTGCACCTTGTCCCCGGACCGCTTCACCTTTGACCAGCTGTAGCAGCAGGGCAGCACGGTCGTACACCCGCACTTCCCGTTCCTGAATTCCAGACCGTCCACGCTGATACCTCCGGCGATCTTCTCGATCACTACTCCCATGCTCCCTCCTGTCGTCAGATCAATGCAGCGTGCGCTGCTTGCGGTATATTTCGTGGTCGCATTCTTCGCACCGCGTCGCGTCATCAGCGGTCCAGATATCCATCTCATTGCCGCAGGCCGGACACTGGATGACCGTCGCCGGGACAGGAATGGTTACGAAGTTCCGTTGCGGCACGTTACGCCGCGTTCTTTGCTTTTCTCCAGCCTTCATCTTTCAGCTTCTCCGTCCGCTCCACCGCCCAGGTCTTGAGCTTCCTGATGTACTCCATAGGATTCGTTTTTGCCATTGACGTGATCTGCTCCCGTTCGCGAACGCTGTCGAGATGGTCGCCGGGGTACATGCCGTTCCAGGTGCAGAATCCTTCGTCGAACAGGACCGCCGGTGTAACTTCACCGGGTATCTTTCCGTTCGCCGAGAACCGGGCAAGCTCCATGTTATACCGGATGACCCAGCCGTTATCGGCCACCATTGACTGCTCGTCAAAGGGCGCGGTCTTTGCGCATGCGGGACAGTAAAGATCGGTTATCGCTTTTTCCGTGATGATGTTGTCATTGAAGTGGAACGAAGCAGTTCCTGC
Organism: Nitrospirota bacterium; assembly: GCA_029858565.1. GTDB lineage: Bacteria > Nitrospirota > UBA9217 > UBA9217 > UBA9217 > JAKAHZ01. Next base: position 2,699 of record JAOUEV010000008.1, read on the forward strand.
CCCGCACACACAATTCCTTTCATATGCCATGCACATCGCTATATCCTCCTTGAAAGTTCGGTTATCTCTTTCTTTGACAATCCGGGCACAGGCCCGTGAATTCAATGTGGTTTCCCATTATCTGGAATCCCGCCTGATCCGCCGCTTTCAGCGTTAAGTTGAACTCGGTCTTCAGATCAACTATCTTCCTGCACCCGGTGCAGATCAGGTGGTGGTGAGGCCTTATATTGGGGTCAAAGCGCTTCTTGTCGGGATCTCCGGTCAGCTCGACCACCTTGCCGCGCTTCTTCAGCATCTCCAGGGTGTTATAGACCGTGGCAAAAGACATGGTCGGGAAACGTCTCCTGACCGCGCGGAACACGTCCTCAGCCGATGGGTGCAGGATATTTCCCTCCAAATAGGCCAGGATTGCCATTCGCTGGGGAGTGAGCTTCAGCCCGGACTCGCGATATTGTTCTTGTGAGAGCGCCATATTCTTTATATGGAATATATATCACATTAGAATTGTTCTTGTCAAGATAAATATACAACTTTATTTGTCCTCATTCCAGCGCCGGGGACTTTGAAAATACCGGCTTTCGACAAACCCCTGCACCGAGTCTCCATGTTCATGAAGAAAATGCCCGTTCGGGGAGGATTCCTTCCCGTTTCTCCGGCTTTTAATGCCTGTCGAGAGATGCTCCTTGACAACCATGCTTCCTTTCTTTACCCTGTACCTATGAGCAGGATCCTTGTGGTCGATGACGAGCCCGATATCAGGTCTCTCCTTGAATATAATCTCAAAAAAGCCGGATACAGGGTCTCCTCTGCAGCGGATGGAGAGGACGCCCTCAGTATTCTGCGGACCGGGAATATCGATCTCATCATCCTCGACCTCATGCTGCCCGGTCTGAACGGACTGGAGATCTGCCAGATCATCCGCCAGAATCCTAAAATGCGTGACATCCCGGTCATCATGCTCACTGCCCGCGGCGAGGAGGAGGACCGTGTTCGAGGTCTCGAGACCGGCGCGGACGACTATCTGACCAAACCGTTCAGCCCGCGCGAACTGATGGCACGGGTAAAAGCGGTTCTCCGTCGTTCTCTTGAACGGGGATCGGCTCACGGACTCATCACCCTTGGCGAGCTCTCGATCAACAAGGATACTGTCGAGGTTCGGAAAAAGGACCGGCTTTTGCAGCTCAGCGCCACTGAGTTCAGGTTGTTGACCTATCTGGCAGAACGAAAAGGAAGGGTCTTCAGCCGCGAACAACTCCTCGACGCGGTATGGGAGGATGACCGCGCGGTGGAGCCGCGGACCGTGGATGTGCATATCCGCAGGCTGCGGATGGAGATAGAGGATGATCCTGCGCAGCCGTCCTATGTTAAGACCAGGAGAGGCACGGGCTACTATGTGGATAGTGGCGACGACAGCAGGACGAAATGAACACTGAAAATCTCCCGCCCATAAAGCAAGGTCTGTTCAGACGAATTTTTGCGCTCTACGGGATGCTTCTCGTACTGTCCATTATCGGCACGGAACTCTATGTCGCAGGAACAGTCCGGGAAAGCCGCACCAGGGACCTGCGGAAGAGCCTGTCAGTGCAGGCAGACCTGATCGGCCAGAACGTCCCCTTCCGCGACCCGGCAGTGCTCGATGAGCTTTGCCGAAGGCTCAAGGATGCCACCGGCTCCCGGGTTACCATAATCACCCTTGCTGGCAAGGTACAGGGAGATTCCGACCATGCGTCTGCAAGCATGGACAATCATCTCACCAGGGTCGAAGTACAGCAGGCCATCCTCTCCGGGACCGGGTCCGTTGTTCGTCACAGCGATACACTCGACTCGAATATGATCTACCTCGCCCGGAAGATCACTCAAAAGGGCCGTGCTGCCGGCATCGTTCGCCTGAGCATGCCACTGGGCGATGTGGATGCCTCGGTCAGGACCCTCAGGATCAGGATGCTTTTGGCAGTCGTTGCGATCCTCCTTATGACGGGATTATTCTCCCTCTGGCAGATCGAGCGGGTCCGGAGGCTCACGGTCCAGATCCGTGATTTTGCCCGGGCCCTCGCAAAAGGCGACCTCGGGCAGCGGTTGTTCCTTGGCCGCGCCGGCGAGTTCGACGAGATCGCAGACAGCCTGAACAGCATGTCACTGGACCTGAAGCACAGCATCGCGGCGACCGAGGAGGAAAGGAACAGGCTCAGCGTCATCCTCTCGAGCATCCCCGACGCGCTCCTGATCAGCGACGCACAGGGCATTATCCGGCTGACCAGCGCCGCGTCACGGACGTTCTTCGGCGATCTGCCGCTGACAGGGCGCCAGTTCATCGAGGTCGTACGGGACCGTCATTTTCTTGCCGCTCTGGACATCGTACGGCGCGAGCATCGATCCGAGACTGCCGAGGTCACGCTCGACCGACCGTCGGAGCAGCACTGCATTGTCCGCATCTCCCCGCTCTTTTACCGGGCAGGCGAGCTTTCCGGCATGGTCGCCGTGTTCCACGATGTCACCCAGCTCAAGAAGCTTGAGCAGGTCAGGAAAGACTTTGTGGCGAACATTTCCCATGAGATCAGGACCCCGATAACGGCTATTCAGGGATTCGCGGAAACACTGCTCGACGGAGCGATCGATGACCGGGAGAACAGCAGAAAGTTCGTTGAAACCATCAGGGAGAACAGCAAACGCATCAACAGCCTTGTGGAAGACCTGATGACGATCTCGAAGATCGAGCTGGGGGTCATCTCGGTGGAAAGGTCCGTTGTGGCTTTCCAGGATGCGGCGGATGCGGTATTTGCCGTGCTCCGAGACAAGGCTGTTGACAAGGGACTGGAACTCCGGCGGGATATCCCGCCGGGCATCGGGGTGATACAGGCTGACCGGGACCGTCTTATACAGGTACTGACGAACCTGGTCGAGAACGCGATCAAGTTCACGGACAGGGGGAGCGTTACCCTGGGGATCACCGAAAATAACGACAGAACCTCCATCTACGTGTCTGACACGGGCATCGGGATCCAGGAAAAGCATCTGCCCCGCCTGGGTGAGCGGTTCTACCGGGTCGACGCGGCACGCTCGCGCACCATGGGAGGAACAGGCCTGGGACTGGCGATCGTGAAGCACCTGGTCAAGGCGCACGGATGGGAGATGCGGATCAAAAGCACCCTGGGGAAAGGCACGACCGTGACGATACTTCTTGAGCCGGATCAGGGCGATGCGGCACAGATGGACTGAAAAAGCGGCTTCATTCCCGAAGGGTTTTTCACATCAGCGTTCACTGCGGACAATGAATTAGCAGCAAAGCTTTTTGCCGCGGAAGAGGCGGATAACATCCTGAAGAAACAGCGCTGAGCTTGAGGTTTATCAGATGTTCATCAGCGTCCTCGCTCCAGTTCCACTCACTCCCTGAAGAGCTTCACATACTGCCCGTACCCTTCCTTTTCCAGGTCCTCCTTGGGAATGAACCGGAGCGATGCCGAATTCATGCAGTAGCGAAGCCCTGTTGGCCGCGGGCCGTCATTGAACACATGACCAAGATGAGAGTCAGCATACTTGCTCCTCACCTCGGTCCGGACCGAGAAGAAGCTCCGGTCCTCTCGTGTCGTAATGTTTTCCGGCTCCAGGGGTTTCGTAAAGCTCGGCCAACCTGTTCCTGAATCATATTTATCAGTTGAACTGAACAGCGGCTCACCGGAAACGATATCCACGTAAATACCTTCTTTCTTATTGTCCCAGTATTCGTTCCTGAACGCCGGCTCAGTCCCCTCTTCCTGCGTCACCTTATACTGCAGCGCAGTCAGCTTGTTCTTCAGCTCTTCCTTTGATAGCTTCATATATTTACCCTCCACGGCGTCCCGTGTCCCGAACTTGTCGCCTCCGAGCGCGGGAAGGGCAACCAGCATCAGCGTGATCAGTACTGATCCTATTAACACGTTCATCCTCACGGCCAGCACCTCACTTTCACTAATGCAATTATACACTTGCAATAAGATCGCCGGGATTTCAGGGAAAGACCGCACCCTGGGCAGCTCCGTGGCCTGATACCCTGTCGTATCGCTCCTGGTCATCCTGAAGCTGCTTGACCTTTTCATCGCAAAGACACCGTACCGCCCGGTCCAGTTCCTCGCAGGTCGCAGCAGGAGGGAGCATGGAGACCGCGTGGGTAAGTTCATCAGCCGCCTGCACGACCTGATAACTGTGCAATGATTCGTGGTCCATGAGGCTCTGCAGGTAAGCGCGCCATTTTGTCACAAGCTCCGGCGGGGCATTCTCCGCGGTAATCCATTTTGGATACCGGTAGACAATATTGACGTCCACGGAAAAGGAGTCTACTGAGCACGATCCTTTGCCGTTGTTATACCCGTAATCCCATTTGAGTTCCCAGTCGGTGAGGGCATCGTATTTTCCGCCCGCTACCCGGATGTTGCCGTTCTGCTTCATCTGGCGCCGGAGATCGTTCTCGCAGGTGCCGGTGATCTCGTAGTACTCGACTGATTCCTTTATTTTTGGACGGTTGCATCGGCACTCGTGTGTCTGCCGGGAAACATGACCCAAAGACGCGATCCTTGAGCTCTCCTCTGCCTCTGCGGTCGCGACGCAAAGGATGAGAAGCGGAAACATAACGATCTTGCCGCGCATACCGGTGACTATCTGCATAAAAGATGACCTTCGTCCACAGAGTCTACTTTACATGATACCTCTGACGATCGCATCTTTTCAAGAGTCTTTTGGACCGAAATGGCGGCTAACCATCTCCCTTCTGGCCGACAAAATGGTCCTTCTTGTCCTTGAACAGGATGTTGAAGGTCGTAAGCGAGCCGTAGATGCGTGTGATGTACTGCTGCAACTCCACCTTCTCGGTATCGCTCAGAGTCTTATGACTATTGATCTGCTGTTCCATCACCCGCAGACGGTCGCGGACCAATACGATCTTGTGGAAAAAAGTCTCGATCGGGACAGCCTTCGATGCCTGTCCGGCGTCCGCCGGCTTCATGACCAGTTCCCCGCCCTGCCAGCGCGTTCCGATCTCTATTGCGGGCAGGTCCTCCTCGGTCATTTCCCGGGCAGCAAGCTTCACCATCTCGTAGGCCGCTGTCTCGGCATCGGAAAGGCCCACCAGATCGTCACTGGAAACCACGGTCTGTTTGCCAAGACGGGGAAAATAGACCTCGCATTCCGGGTTCCCGCCTTTGGGACTTTCTTCGACCCGGCCTATGCCGAACCGCTCGTGCCGCACCAGGTCGCCTTTCATGAAATCAGCCATGAGCTCCTCCTCTAACCAGATTGAAATAATAGCACCGGAATGCCTTTGCCACGGAAGATTTTGTTATCCGCCTCTTCCGTGGCAAAAAAGCAATAAGCTCAGATCCACTTCACTTTCGCGTCCTTCTTGGGCGGCCGCTGGGGTTCTCCCTTGGGATACCCGAGCAGGATCGGGCCGAAGACCGCGTCGCCGTCCTTGAGTTCAAGCAGAGCTTTTACGTCCGGCTCTTCCACCGCCATGGCGCCGAAGCCCACCCAGCAGGTCCCGAGCCCGAGCGAATGAGCAGCAACCATCATGTTCTCACAGGCAAGGGGGCAGGAATGCGCCGCGTATCGTCCGGTGCCGATCACGAAGATGACCGTGGGAGCGGAATAGTACACCGGGTCAGGAAGCTCTGCATAGCGCTTCTTGATCATCTCGTACCGTTCAGGGTCCACGTCCTTCACCTGTTCAGTGATCTCTTTGGCCCTGGGCAGGGCAGCGGCAAGGAGTTCCTTCCTCGCAGCCCCGTCCTCCACCACCACGAACCGCCAGGGCTGGCTGTTCATGGCCGACGGCGCTTCGTTGCCCGCGTTGATCACCTCCCGCACCAGGTCCCGGGGGACCGGCTTCGGTTCATAGGCCCTGATGGAACGCCGTCTGTTGATTGCTTCGATGACCGGATTCATAAGGATCGCATGCTCCTTTCGTACCTATTTCCCCTCATTGTAGCTTAAGGATCCTTTTGTCTCTCGCTACACAAACAGGGCGACACTTTCCCGCGGCAGCCGCTTCTGAGCGCCCGGCGGGACCTTGCCGGGATAGCCCACGGGCACGATCGCAATGGGACGCAGATTGTCGGGCAGATCCAGCGTCTCGATGACGTCGAACTCGTTGAACGCGCCTACCCAGCAGGTGCCGAGGCCCCGCGCCTGGGCAAGGAGCATGAGATTCATCACTGCCGCGGATGTGTCCTGGATGGCATACAGGTTCACGCCCCGATCCCCGTAGCGGACCGATATGGTTCGGTCAAGACAGGCCACGATAACCAGCGGCGCCTGCGCTATGAACCGCTGGTCCAGCGCCGCCTTTGCCAGGGACCTGCGCACAGCAGCGTTCTGGATAAAATAGAAGCGCCTGCTCTGCAGATTGCCTGCGCTCGGCGTCCAGCGGATCGCCTCGATCATTTCCTCGACGACCTCAGTCGGCACCTCCCGCTCAATGAAATCGCGCACGCTCCTCCGCTGACGGATGATGTCGAGGATATCCATGTGCATTGCTCCTTTGCAGCCTACGTTCAGCGGCGCCTCACCCTACCTCGTGCCCTCCGGCGCACCGCCTGCCGGATACGGTGGAATCTACTTTCGCCGCAACAGGCGCTCCATGCCCTTTTCGAGCAGGAAAGCGCCTCCGGCCTTGCCAACCTCTTTGCTTACTTCTCCGAGCACTTCGGACAGGATCTCCTTGCCTACCTGCTCGGGCGTGCCGCCGTTCTTGCCGCCAATATCATTCATCTCAAGCCGCCTGAGCATCAGCACCCGGGGTTTGTCCTCAAGACCGCGCACTTCCACTTTCGCGTTCTCGACCACCAGCTTTCTGATTCGCAGACGCTTTGCAGGTTCCTTCGCTTTCTTCTCAGACTGCTTCTTTGCCGCAGGCTCCGGAGCGCCCAGGTTCTTCTTCAGCACATCCACGTTCGACGTGCGCGATTCGTTCATTTCGTAGACCACCAGCGGAGCCGTGATGCGGATATCGTCGATCACCACGGGATTGGAGGCGACGGTCTTGGGAGCAAGTTTGATGCTGACAGCGCCGAGTGAGAGCAGGTTGCGGGACTCGAATCCCGGAGGGTTCGCCACGGTCAGCCCCTCGATCGCGCCCTTGCCCTGCGCCGGTTTAAGGGAAACGGACCTGACGCGCACCGCGGTATTCGTGGCCTTCGACCCGAACTTTTCGATCGCGTTCTTCACGATCCAGTCGAGGTTCGTCCAAAGGAAGACAATGGCGCCGGCGAGAAGCAGGATCGCGGCAATGACTATATATATAACACGTCGTTTTGTCATGGACATACTTTCGCACACCAGCAGGAGGGATGTCAATCTTGTTCCTCTGTTTTCCCGGGAAACAGGATCGACGATCTCGCAAGAAGCCACCTGCACTGTCATTGCAGGGAGCGAAGCAACGCAGCGATCTCGTAGTTGTTTGTATCTTTCAACTGCGGGTTTTCATTACCTTGTTAAGGCAATGCATCTGCATCGGAGACTGCGCAAAACACAGGAAAGGTCGGAGTCATGATCACTCCGGCCTCTTTTGTTCGTAGGCGATGCAACGGGAACGATGACAGCCCTTCTCCGCTTGAATGCCACGGGTAAAGACCTGACCACGCTCCGGGTATTCTTATTATCAGGCTATTCTCACGTATTACTTCTGGCTTGCCGCATCCATGCAGCTTTTATAGGAATAAGCGTTTGTCAGCACACCGGCAAAGATCCCTATCGTTGCCACACAGGCAGCTATGCCGGAGTAGACCAATGCCGCAACAGCTGCCTCCATTGCTACTCCGATCAAAGCAAGGATCCAGCTGGAGATAAATGCCAGGGCTGTCAGTTGAAGCAGCGCGGCAACAGTAAATGCCACAACGGAGAGTATGCTTGCCGCCTGACCCAATGTGTTGATCGCATAGGATATTGAACATTTGTCTGATGCGCCTCTGCATTCCGCGTACGCGATCAGGGCGTTCTTGATCGCAGGGATCATTCCAAATGATACGGCCGCGACCAAAGCGGCGGCCCCAAAGAGAGGATATGCAGTCGGCCAGTAGTAGGCAAGCGCTATCGCTGCTAAAAGAAGAGCAGTGGCGCCGGCGATGAGAGCTGTGACTGTGTCGAGTTTGCAGTTCATAATGGTCTCCTTTTTTATTGATCATTACTGACAAGCAAGCGACGCTGTAAAGCCTCCGTGTCGTGCGCGGGCGCCTCCTTACCGCCCCAACGAACCTGACCAGTGCTTAGACCATTCAAGGACGTTGCTGACCTTGCGTACTCCCGGGCGATGACGAACGTATTGACACCACGCGACCTGTCCCAGCAAGCGTCGCAAGACCCTGTGCTCCCCCGGTCCGGAGCAAGTCAACTGTATATGAATTTGCTGCCTTTGGGAACTACCCATAAGGGTAGCTTGAATAGGCTTTTCTATCTCCGCGACCAGGGATTGCATCCTGCGGTTCCGGAAGCGCTGTCATCATATGGGAATACACCCTCAGCGGCAGCTCGGATATCTATGGACAGAGGGTGGGTTTCGACGGCGTGTTATACGCGCATACTTCATACTATGCAAAGCAAAAGGCCTGTCAGGAATGACAGGCCTTTTGCTTTGGAGGACCGGTGCTGTCTTGCTCATCATTGCACCCGCGTCAGGGATCATCGAGTACTCTCAAGGTGCTTTCAGCAGAAACATGTCAAGTCGCAAGATCCGACCCTATGAGGTCTGGGACCGATGAGGGATGGTGGGAGAGGAGGAGAGTTCTTCATGTGACAAGGGTACAGCAGAACCGACGTCAATAACTGCAATCAAGCCTGCCCCCGGTTCTCGCGGTCTCAGAATGCATATTTCTGATCATGGGCCTGCTTCTTCGACGCCGGAGGGGACGTAGTTGCACCCGTTGCGTCAGGCTGCCTTCCTCGTCACCACCTTATAGTCGATCCCGAGTTCTACCAGCATGTTGAAGAGCACATCAAAGGTGACCTTCGCCGTGCCCACACCGGACTCGATCTGCGCCACCCGGGCCTGGCTGATCCCGAGCTTCTTTGCAAGAGCAGCCTGCGACAGGTCCTTGTCCTTCCGCGCCTTGACAATCAATTTGACCAGCCGCTGCTTCTCGCGGACCTCGGCGACATTTGCGCCCAGCGACTTAGCCAGTTCTTCAACGGTCACTTCCTTCCATGCCATGATCAAATCTCCTTCAGTCTCTTATGGATAATATCCAGCTCGCGCCGGGGAATGATCCGCGTCTTCTTCCGGAAGGCGTGGACCAGGTAGATGGCGTCGCCCTTCTTTAGATAGTAGATGACCCGGACCTGGCCGGCCTTGTCGCGGAACCTGAGCTCATGCAATCCGGGACGGATGCCTGCAAGATTCCGGCTCAGCGGCATCTCCAGCGCCCGGCCGCTCTCCAGCAGCAAAAGCGCATCGGCGACCTCAAACCGCGTCGCTTCCGGCAGGCCAAGCAGAAAGTCCTCTACCGGACTCCTGCCGCCGGACGTTTGATAATATCGTATCTTCATCTGATTATAAGCTATTGCTTATTATAAGGCAAACCTTATATTCGGCCGGTTTTGCCATGCTGGGGGTCTTTCTCCGGATATCTTCGCGTCTCAGGGTCCCCGCAGATTCATCTCGACCCTACCCCCGCGGCACATACACCGCATACCCTCTCGGCGGAGCGGAGAACTCACCCCTTCCGTCCCCCTGGGTCTTCAGTTCCTTCGGATCGCGTGCATCGCGGCCGTTCCATGCCACCGGGGCAAAGGTCCTGTTGTTCCACTGCGTCGTGACCCATGCCTTGTTCCAGGCATCACCCCGGTTGTTCAGCACAAAGACCAGCCCCTTTTGATACCCAAAACCGTTCCGCTGCATGATGTAGAGATCGTCGTCCGCGTGGAGAACGGTCGTTCCGCCGCCTGCGTGGTCCTCATGGGCCTTGACGAGCGCCGCGATGCCGGTCGGTTCTCCCGGCCTGCCCAGTCCCCAGGCGAAATAGTCCTGCCAGAACACGCAGGGATAACCCTCATGGGTGAGGATGAAGGCGTAGGCGAGCAGTTTGTCGTTCGTGATCCCCGGGGTGTCTCCGCCGCGGAAGTCGTGGTTGTCCACGAAGGTCACGGCCTCGAACGGCCGGTCCGTCATGAGCACGCCGCCCACGGTCAGCCGCCGCAGGCTGAAGCCGTAGGAATCGCACAGGTCCTTCAGACGGTAGCGCAGCGGAAAATCGAAAGCGCCAACTCGGTTCGTCGCCCAGGAGTTCACGTCGTCGAGCCAGCTGTCGATGAACGCGTCGCCTGCCCAGCATTCGCCCACGCCGAAGATGTCCACGGGTTTGCCCTGCCGCGTATAGGTCCGGTCGTGGATCGCCCGGACGATCCAGCCGCCGAAGCCCTTGACGAAGTCATAGCGGAAGCCGTCGAAGCCGATCTCCTCGATCATCCACTTGGCGTGGTTCAGGATGCCGGTGGAGACGCGGGGGTTGATGTGGCAGAGGTCGGGCATGTCGCAGAAAGCGTTCGTATCGATGGCGCGGTAGGGCGAAGGATTGAAGCAGGTCCAGTCGCGGGTGAAGAGCCCGCTCATGGGCGTGAAGCGCGTCCACCACATGCGCCGCGTGATCGGGTTGTACTCTTCCCCGTCCGCTCCGTTGTTGTGGTTCAGGACCAGGTCCGCGTAGACCTTGAAGTCCTTTGCGTGCGCCGCGCTGATCAGGGCCTTGAGCTCTTCTTCCGAACCGTACCAGGTCCGCACCTCGTCCCTGCCGTCCACCTTCCTGATTGCCTTCTGCGGGTACTTGCCCAGGTCGTAGTAGTCGTAGACGTCGTACCCCATGGACATGCCGCCCACGTTCGCGGCCTTGGAAGCCGGTGGCAGCCAGAGCGCGGTAAAGCCCGCGGCCTTGAGGCCCGGAACCTCGGCGGCCACGTGGGTCCACCAGGCGTATTCCTTTCCTTCGATCCTCGGACAGTCCCAGTAAAAAGCCTGCATGATGACGCCCATGGGTGCCTCCGCTCAAAGAACGACGAAGCAACGTTGTTCAATCCATGCTTTCTCCCCGTTCACATCCTCATCCTGGTCAGCATCGGAATGGCGACGGCCGCCACGATGCCCAGCAACCCTATGATGATCCCGATCAGCGCCGTGATCCCCGTGAATTTCCAGAACGACTTCTGATGGCTGAATGCGGCCTCCAGGTCCGCGACGCCGTACCCTTCGAGAAAGCGGCCGATGGCGGATGAATACCGGTACAGATACAGAGCCGGAATGAAATAGAAAACCGAAATAACGATATAGAACAGCCCGAGGAACGCAGTCGGTGCGCCCTTCTGGGTCTGGAGCATGCGCGCAAACACCGTGACGCCGACCCCCAGCAGCACCATGAATCCCACGGCGATGAAACCCAGGACCGCCAAGAGCTTTGTCCACGGTTTGATCGAACGCATCGATTCCACCATACCCCCGGTTACCGCAACACCGTTCTCCGCTGCTTCGTTGTTCATGACAATGTCCCCCTTCGCGTCAGCAGGTCTATTCACTGATACTGATAAAAGCTTTCTGTCTTCCGATCACGATGCTCTTTCAAAACGAATCTAGTACAGATAAATACAAATTGCAAGAAAGAACTGTCTCTGGCCGGTCTTTTTGGTGAAGATATTTCTACTACACTTTCGGGCAGGTAGGGCGCGGTGAAGCGGACAGTACAGCGACAGGAGGCAACAAGATGGGGACGACATATGTTCGACAGAAAAGCGACAGAGGGGCGACAGACGGACGATAAATGGACGACAGAAAGGCGACAGGGTGCGACAGAGAAAACTGCGTGAGACGAACGGCAAGGACGGCTTGATCCCCGATGGAATCATTCGGGGATGACGGGCTAAACCACTGCCCCCTCACCCCTGCCCTCTCCCCAGAGGGTAGATATAACTGCGCGTTTAGTTTTCCATTTTTTTGCACTCAGTTTGCCATTTTATAACCCAGAAAGCTCATTTTTTGTATGCTTAACGCCATATGACAAGTGCTTTATTCAAACTGTAGATCAGGCTTCTTTCTCAAGCCCTTTAACTACCCGTGCCCGATAGTTATTGTATACGGTCTGAAAATTATCGCTGTTTTCCGTAGATGCGTAGAGGCCCCGCAACTGGTCGAGTAGCAGACTCCTATCCACGCCTGGGTGTTCTGCAAGCATACAAACAATATCGGTTAAGAGTACACCGATCGCAGCAGTGGAATCAGCACAGGCAGTAACCGCGCTTTGTGTGTCTTTTTCCATTTGTGATCCTCCTGGGAACAGCCGACTTGTCACGGTCAATAACGTGAATTAATAATTATTGTCCGATTCCGAATGCACTTCTAACCGCTGGGCTTGTGTTTGCGAGTTTCAGTAATACGGTGGCAATATATCGCTCACCATCGAACTGATGCTTGCCCACCTGCGCGTCCAGCTGAACGCCGGACTGGTTAATAACGCTTATCGAAACGTTTGGCATGTTGCCTACGTCGCCCTTGTTGATTCTGTCGAGGGCGGCCACGCCCTTGCGCGACACCACGTATTCACCGGTCTGCAGGATAGCGGGACGCTCGTCGGACGATAGCCCTCCCACATGGAACCGGGGGATATATCCTCCGCTGTGCATGATCAGCCCGCCGGAATGTTTAAAATAAGGTCCAATAACCGGCGGTTGCCCGTACCCGGATCCTCCTACATTTGCACCTGGATCACTTATAAGTGCGCCGCCGACAGCGGTTGTTCCCGTTTTATTTTCGGCATTTTTAATACCTGTAATAGCAATCACAGATTGCTGCGCAAGAATATTTGAAATCGCGCGCGCCACGGAAAGCAAGAAACTTTTAATATATTGCCAGAAGCTCTTAAGTTTACCCGTCATTGCGTCAAAGAAAAATTCAGAGAACGCCTGTTCCATGCCGCGCGCGGTTTCCTGGGCGATATACACGCCTTCCTGGAAGCGGCTTCGAAGGCTGTCATTATACCGCTTTAAACCTTCGTCAATACCCTCTTGAAACGTGCCGTCCAACTCCCGCAGCGCCAACCTCAGGTCGGAGATTTTTCTGATGGTGTCATCGATCTCTTTTTGCTTCGCGGCCCGCTGGTTAGGATCGTTGATCGGCTTCAGGTTCGCCTGCTGCACGCTGAGCAGCCGTTCCTCGATCCGTAGCCGCTCGCGGGCCGCATCAAGATGGGAAATATCGCGGTTTTTCTCTGCTATATCGAGGTAGGCCATCTCGCGCATGATCTCCGCTTCTCGCGCTTTCATGGCAACTTCATATTCCAATTGGGATTGTGCTCCCGTACCCCTGCCGCCTCCTGATCCGCTGAACGATGGATCGGTGCCGGTTCCGCCGCCGGAGAGCGGAGATTCCGCTTTTCCGAAGGCCGCCTTGAAGTACGTTGCGCTCAGGTTCTTCAGCTTCTCGAAGTCCGCCTTGGTCTTGGCCAGCGTCTCGTCGGAAACGATGCCGACCTTGTTCAAGGCCGTCTGCGCCAGGGTAGCCAGACCCATGATGCCGGCGATGCCTCCGCTCATGAGCCCCATGACAATATCCACGGTCCCGAGCGCGAAACTCTTGATGCCGCTGCCGAAGCTCCAGATCGCGCTGCCGACGGTTTCCTTCAGATCGTTCCACCAGGCCTTGAGCTTCTGCATCTTTTCGGCGTTGTTGCCCTGGACATCGCCGAACTTTTCCATCTGCTTGCCCGCGTTCTCCATGGCCAGGGCATAGAGGTCCACATCGGTGATGCCCATGGACATGGCCTCGGACAGGAGCTGCACCTGTTCCTTGGAAACAAGACCGTACTTCAGCAGCGCCCGCGGCATCTTGTTTGCGATCGCGTCAGTGATCGTCTCGTATGCCGTGCCCACGTCCTCGCCCGTGACTCGCGCGGAGATCCTCGCGGCCTCCATGATCTTCGTGAGCTGGTCGCCGTTGAGCCCCTGCATCATGCCCTTCACGGCCTTCTGCATGATGTCCGAGTCGTCCACGGTCCCGGCGGCCGCGCGCTTCATGTTTTCCAGGATCTCGTCCGCGCTCTCTCCGGACGCCTCGGCCACCTGGCGGAAAGACGCCTCGGCCTGCTCGGCCTTGGCTCCCAGCTCCATGTACTCCAGCGCCTTGCTGATCGCGACGCCTGCGGCGGCAGCCGCGGCGGTGATGGCGATCCAGTTCTCTTTCATGGACTTCATAAAGGAGCCGGTCTGCTTGTCGGCCTTCCCGGTCTCGTCGCCGATGCCCTTGATCTGCTTCCCCAACTGGTCAAGGGTCCCCTTGGCCATGTTGTAGGCTTCGATGACGAGCTGTATTTTCTGGCGGTCGTTCGACATGGGTGTACTCCTTTCAGATAGTTCTACGTATAATTAAACTCGCGAAGATGATCTGCTTTTCTGAAGGGTATATTTGAGCACGCTGTGTTGATCATCTTCGTTCATTTCTATCAAAATCTGTCTCACTTTTTCAATTAACGCTGTACCTCGAAGCATGCCTGGCATAGCTGATGGAGTCTCTATATTGTTTCGTACAAAGACATTATAGATGCCTGTCGGAGTCATTCCGTATTTTTTTGAAAGCTTCTGCAGTGTAAATTTGTTGGTATGATAATCCGCAATGATTTTGTTATCGCGTTCCTTCCTGCGCACGACAGTCAGGCACTCCAGCGTTTTCGGGAAATACACCTGTTCACCACGGAGCTCTGATCCAAGCTTCACCGTTGCACCGAGGCCGATGATTTTAGCGATCATCTGGTATGTTGGGTGAAGCTCGTTCTCCCGGATGCTAATTTGCTTTTCATCCATCAGCACTTTACCTCCACAGTTACTTTAGACCGCGCAGTATTCGACACAGACGGTTTCCCGATTTTCGGTTATCAATGTAGGCTCTCCCATGAGCTCCCACCGCAGTTTTCTAAGGGCAGTAGCTTCAATTCGGGCGACACTGCTTATTGAAAGCCCAGCTTTTACACCAACTTCTTCCGGCATAAGATCACACCAGTATCTAAGAATTATTATCTTACGTTCCCTGTCGTTAAGCTCCAGCAACGCTCTGCGAATATTATGGTTGAATGCCGATTTCTCAGCACTGCACTTGGTTTCAGCAGTTCTGAATGAATTCCCATTTCTTCGCTTATCGAATATTTGCGGTATTATTGAACTATCCCCATCCGAAACGAACATGTCTTGCCGAGTAGCCGCGTCTTCTTTGTCGCCCAGAAGCTCATCTAACGAATTATGTTTGTTCTTATGGTAATCTTTGAGGCAGTCAATTATCTGACGGCTAATTGCTGGTTTCGCATAGGCAATAAGCCGGATCCCTCTTTCTGGATCGAACAGTTTAGCTGCTCTCATTAAACCCTGGCAACCTTCGGCAACCATGTCCATAAATGGCAATCCTGGGCGCCAATACTTCCTGACGATGAAAATAACGAACTTGATATTTGACTCTACGAGAAGTTCAGCTGCCGCTTCATCTCCGGATTGAGCCCTGCGAGCGATCCTGCTTTCATCCTCTCGTGATAATACTGGTCTTTGTTTAAGGTCTTCCCGAAGCATCCTGAGTAATTCCCAGTCTCCACCGCCATAACCGGAATTCTGTTTTTCCTCTTTCATGCGACCTCCCCGAGTGGTAATATCAACCAAGGAAGGATATCCCGCTCCAAAAGCCACGCCCTCCTGCCCAGGACGCGCGTGGCTTTTTATTTTGTCGCTGCTACGGGGATCTCTTTAAGTCCGTACGATGTTTCACGAATCAATGTTTCCAGTTCCTCGCATTTGGCGTGGGTTGCTTTTTGCAACCGACCAAGAATCGAAAATACCATTGACCATTCAATATCGATTTTGCGTCCTTCCCCGGAAGACAATGCAGTTATTTCTCCGAGCTTGATCATCGTTTCTATTTCATATAAGTGGTTTGTAATATCATTGCGCAGATGATCGAGTTTAACGTATGCGTTCTCTTTCTGTTTTGAAAGCTGATTCATTGAAGCCCCCCTTGGTTAAGTTATAGCCACGCTTCCACCTGACAGCGTGGCTATTGATTTTATTATTTGCTGAACTCGTTCTACAGGTTGATCCCGATTGTTTGATACTTTGCTTTTATATCGTCAACGGCTTTCTGGATCACAGCTCTGTCCTTGTACGGTCCAGAGAGAGAGCACACTGCTGCTATTTGACCATAGTTATGCTTATCCTCTAAACCTTCAAATGCTTTGAGGTTGAAGGTCGGTATTGCAAACCTGTCAGCATCGCCCCCCGTCCGCCGAATCGCAAAACCTTCAGCCCTGACTTCCTTCGACAGTCGAGCTGGAGAACCCATGATCTCATCCAAGGCCGTCAGCTCTTTGAACTTGTCGATGAGTTGAATAGAAAGCTTGATGTATTCCTGACCGACAAGTTCGGCCTGGCCCATCAAAAACTCGTTGATGATTTCCTTCCGGCTGGACCGGAGCAGAGTCAGCTCATTCTCGGCTGCATCGAGTTTTCGCTGGAGGCCCGCGATGATTTGCTTCGCGTTGCCGGCAACCTTGTTGAATTCTTCAAGCGCTGCTTCCCGCGCCGCAATCTGCTCATCAAGCGCTTTGAGGTCTTTTCCCGTCGCAGTGCCCAGAGAGATGGCTGCAAGGATATCTTCTCTCTCTTGCAGCAGATCGTCTGCGGACTCGGGCACGGCCTGACGGGCCTTCTCGATCGTGCTTGTCTGATCCGAAATGAGAGCCTGAAGTTCTGCGACGGTTCTTTCTGCCGCTGCAACATCCTCTTGATACTGAATAAGATCCTCGATGCCGAGTGAATGACCATAATTCGTCAGTTCTTTTTCGGCGTTCACGAGATCCTGATGTGTGCTCTGCGCGTGCTGCCGGGCATGTGCGGCCACTTCTTTGGCATCCGCAGCAGCCTTCTGAAGTTTGTCGAATTCATCTTTTTCCCAAGGGGTCATGCGCTCTACATCTTCTGCGTGGTGCCTCCCATTAAGGCGATTCACGCCTTCAATGGTGCTTTTAAATGAGTAGACCTGTCCTGTCGCCCGTGCTGCAATGTCCTCTTTGTCGTCGGCGACCTTGATAGCAGCAAGACATTTTTCTCTGAGCAACTGCGCACGACGACGAAGGTCTTCTCTCTTTGCCACCCGTTCCCTGTACGACACCTTCCCTGGGGCATCCTGTACGTCCGCTTTCTTAGCCATGTGCTTTCCTCCTATCGTTAATTTGATGGTTCGTAAATTCTCACGAATGCTTTAGTGAGGGATTTCCTCGATGTCATCCGTGGAGTTATTTATTTATCGCTTCGGCGATACCGATGCGATGTTTCGTACAATTTCATCAAGTTCGCTCTGTTCTTCTTTCGACACTTGTGCAGCAAATTCATTGGTATGTTCGCCTTCTGACAGATCAATAAAAAACACAGAGCCAGGGGACATGGGGACAAAGCGACATCCCGATATCTGGCGAAGTTTTTGTTGAAATTTATGATCGTCTATGCGTATCATATTTTCTCCACGAGGCTGCTGATTATTCCCTAACGAGTTTTCTATCGAGCCTTTAGAGGGCAAATATATGTTTTGCCGCTCTCGTCAGTGCCAAAAGACGATCCCCAACAGTCGTATCCCTACCGAACAGGATGAGATCGCGACGTTTGTCCTCCGGCACCATTTTCGAAGCACCTATTTTCCGAGCTTCCGAGTAGTAGAGCCGATGGCACGAACCGGATCCAAAACCACAGAAATCCTTCTGCCTCCCGGAAAGAGGCTTTCCACAGCGGCGGCAATGCCTCCCATTTGCCGCTTTATTAGCTGTGCGCAGCTCGCTGGGGGCCTCAGGGGGAGCAATATGGGGCATGGGGCTACCCTGGCACCCAAAACGCACATTTTCCTCCGTCGTATTCACCCCAGCACTGTCTAAACGTTGCATTCCATGTTCCTCTCTACCTATCCGTCTGTAGCCCATCAACAACAGCCGTTTAAACGGTATTCGAAACCGGCTTACCCGTGTCCGGCGCGTCCGGTTTTCTTTCGCGTGCGCCGTCCTTTTTCCGCCTGACCATATTGTTCAATGTATGGATCACCTTCCGGGTTGTGACCGTATCCAGGAACCGAAGGTCTGAAACCTTGAAATGCCGATCTAAAAACGTGCGCAGGGCCTTTTCTCTTTTTTTATGATCCCTGATATCAACAGCATCACGCCAAAGGGCTTCGATCTTTCGGAGTTGAGAAGGCTGCGCCATATCTGCCCGATGACCAAGATTTTCAAACCGTTCTTTGCCCTCGAACTTATTCCACACGCCGCGCTCGATCGCGCTGTCTTCGAGTGCCGTAATGAGCGAGTTGGCTTGTTCGGATGTAAGCTGTTTTGAAGATGCCGCTTCAAAATTGATTGCGAGGGTACCCCGATACTCTTTTTCCGTCATCTTGAGGGCTGTTTTCAGCGTGTGAATTTTTTTGATCTGCCCTACGTCAATCATCTTATTTGCCGTGTTCAACATTGCCTGCTCCTTTCTCGTTCTTCTGAAACCAGTAACCTACTGTTCTGGGACATAGTCCAAGTCGCTTCGCTATTTTTTCGGCCGAAATCTTCGACTTTGTTCTGAGCCGCAATGCCAGCCGGTATGCATTAAGGTGAGGGGCAAGAACTCTAACAGTGTCTCCAGATGGTGTTTCCTGGAGCCAGTAACGAACTGTTCTTGGATTCATACCGATGCGTCGCGCTATTTCAATTCCTGTTAACGCTTCACATTTCCTCAATCGCAAGGCTTCGAGATATTTGCTCTGGTGAGATAAATGAGCACGTATGTTACGCAGCCTGTCCTTTCTCATGCGATCAGTCCTCTTCAGAGAAAAAATATCCCGAGCCACGCTTAGTTAATACATAGCGTTCCGCTCCGACCTTTCGGAGTTTGATTCGCAGTCTTGTTACGTGAACATCTATTGCCCGCAGCTCCATGGATAGGCCGTTTCGTGAGATGGCTTCCTTGATCGCGGCTCGTCCAAAAACTTTGCCTCGGTTTTCCATGAGAAGGCGAAGGAGTCTGAACTCCATGGGGAGGAGATCAACAATCTTGCCTTCAGCCACAACTCGCTCACGGTCCAGATCCATTAGTAGCGGGCCGGCGCTGACTATTGATTTTTCAATAGCCGCGTTATATTCTTTCTTTTTCTCCAGGTAATCGGCCATGTCTCTTTGATATTGTGCTTCCGCATCTGCTTCATCACTCTCAAAAATGATAAGCGGTTTTTCCGGCCGAATCGGTCGTGAATCCTCCAGATATGAAATTTCCTGTAAAGTACTGTAGCCATCGGTGCCGGTTAGCTGCATCTCGCGATCACGTCGAACGACTTCATCCATGGCAGTTTTTGCGAGACGAAGCACTTTGACTTTTTTCTTGTCGGTTGTCGTGCAACCGCGAGCAAGATTCACTGCTACTATTCCTGCGGCAAGATGTTCTACGGTTTCAGATGGCGCAACGGCTCGATTGTCCTTCAAATATGATTTCGCGATTTTCCTTGTGCGGTGTTTATGGGCCAATGCTGCCTTGAGTTCCGCTCTTTCTATGTCCGTTTTAGCGAGCGCCTGGACTGCTCCCACCAAGTTGGCTTTCCCCAGGTACTCATCCGTTGTGGCATCAAAGACCCAAGCAGTCTGGTAGGCTTGCACATCCCGGCGTAAATAGACTTTGGTCCCTGTGAGGGCATACATGAATTCGCCAAAGTAAGTGACCTGGAGTTCACTATCTCGCACGCCATTTCTGCCGATCGTGACTTCCTTACTGGTTCTCTGACAAAATAGTTTTAATGCATCGGCTCCGACCTTTCGCATCTCCGATCGTTCAGCATTCCATACTTCATCCGGACATCTGCCCTGGAGCACCTTTCCATTTGACGGCATTTTATTAGCGACGGTCATGATATAGACATCCATCAACTTTAGATATTCGTCGTAGGAGAGAATGCGGCCGCTTTTAATTTCTCCGTCAAGGCTATCCGGTCTTTCGGTGACATTGCCGCCACGGTAGCCTGGCATGTGTTTGCTGAACCATTCCTTGTTGCGCAGAAAATCTCGTTCAATCGGTTTGGTCTGAGCATTGTATGGTAGTGCAAAATGAGGAGTGACGCCGAGAAGCGAAAGCATACTGGTCGTTTTCTTCTCGTCAACCGTCACCCGGCCGCGCTTCCGGCCTCCGGCAAAATCGCGCGATTTATAATCACGGCCATTGTCGATATAAAGCTCTTCCGGCAATCCGTTTTCTTTTACTGTGTAATAGAAGGATTGAAATATATGGTCGCTATTCGGCGGCTCAGGATGATGCAGCCAGCCAAGCCACTTGGAAGTTTTATAATCGCGCCATGCCGTGATCCATGGAAAACATGCCTTGCCGTTCGGCAGCATTACCGCGACATCGACTTGAGCGTGATCCCCTACAATGACTTGGCCGGGTTTTATCTGGCTGTAATCACGGTCCACATGCGATGCATATTTTCTATTCCAGGCCTCCGGACCAAAGCGAGCCAAAAAGATTGAGCTTTTCGGTATTTCACGCTCGACGCGGCGAAGAAATGCGGACGGTGAGGGGAATCCTTCAAGTTGAAGCTGCGGATTGAGAGTCCGTGCATATCCGAGGGTACGAGTCCAACACGATTTAACGGAGGGCGCGCCTTCCTTCAGATATGCATTTTTGAAGTACTTATAATGGTCATCCTGCACTTTGCTGTTTCCGGCAGAATGACCGTATTTTGCGAGCAGTCCGGCAATGCCTTGCTCAGCATATTTATTTCGTGCATCGAGAACCGCGTCATAGGATGTTTTCAGGTCAGGCTGAGTGCCGTTCCACTCAGCTACAAATTGCCTGAGGCTTGCACCCTTGAGTCCAGCAGAGGCGCGAATGATTTGAAGATATTTATCAGCCTTCTGCCGAGCCCAGCCTGGCGCTGCCGCGTAGAGTTCACTCTCTATCTCTTCGTCGGTCATGGGCCGCAGCGCTGTGCCGATGTTTACGACTTCGCCTGTTGCGGTGTCGATTAACTCGCCGCTTGCGATTTCTATATTCTTATTGGCATTCTCTGCGGTGATTGATAAAGAGTGCGCCGGTACAGAAGCAGATGGCACCTGACAAGGAGGAGGCTGCATCTGTACCGGCGCGAGTTGATCAGGGGTGCGGTCGCGAACCCGCTCCTGATCTATAGAAGATGCAACAGATGACCACAAAGGAGGTTTGTTTTCGCCATCTGTCACATCCATGCTGCCAGGTTGTAAGAAGAGTGCCTTGATGTCTTCGGCAAGACCATCAGTCTCAAATTCTTCGGCAACCTTATGGTTAACGATTCTGGTACCGCACGACTGCCAACCTTCCTTTAGCTTGCGCTTTCGGATGGCATGCCAGGTGACGCCTTTTCGTTCGGCTATTTCTTTCAGTGTCGCCTTCATGCTCATCCTGTGTTTTAATAGTCGTTGCGTACTCGCTCAAAATACGATACAATCGTGTTCATTGCGGGCAACTATGCCTTCTGTTGATTGCCATCAGGCCACAGCTCGGAGATCCTCATCCGAAGTGCGGCCGCAATGGAGCGGCGTATTCGCTGCCCGCGCCTGCGCCCGTGAATAACAAAGGACACATATGCTTTTGTGACATGTTCTCTTTCTGCGATTTGGAGGCCAGTAACTCCCCTTAACACCATTATTGATTTTATGTTCCTCGCCCCCAGGACGCCGGAACGTGTGCTTTTTTTAAGTAGCTTTTTCGACATGTGTTTTTCCACCCTTGCTCCGTATGAATCGCTCCTGATGGCAATGTAGTAGTTAACCGATATACTATGGAATCTAACAACAAGCGGCTTGGGGTAAGCCACATTGTGTTAACCTGTATATCATGTTGTAGGTATGAATATAGTCACAAAATATGACAATGTCAACAACAAAATTCATATTAACTGACATTATTAAACGCATCAAACAGCGCGAATTAATCCGCAGTGACGTTAAGGTCGCTGAATTACTAGGATTAGAGCGCACTGCATTTGCTGAGAGAAAGCGCAGGAATAGTATTCCGTACAAAGAATTAGTCATATATTGTGAACGAACCGGAACCAATATGCATTATCTTCTTACCGGAGAAGGTTTGGATATTAATGCTGCGCTTAGAACAGTTCCGTTAGAACTGCGAAATAAACAG
Organism: Nitrospirota bacterium; assembly: GCA_029858565.1. Taxonomy (GTDB): domain Bacteria; phylum Nitrospirota; class UBA9217; order UBA9217; family UBA9217; genus JAKAHZ01. Next base: position 24,854 of record JAOUEV010000008.1, read on the forward strand.
CTGTACTACATTGGAAGATGGGTGGATGTGTTTTGGGAAAAAGCCACAGAAGAAGAGCGGGCATGGCTTTATGTGGAACTCCAAAGGGTATTCCCTGAATTTAAAAAATGGATACAGGAAGAAGAGGCAGAACTTGAAAGGTCTTTCAATGAATTTTCGAACACTGAAAAACCGGAAGGTGGCGATCAATGAAGATAGTGATCTTCTGCATCATCACGACAATGTTTTTTTCGGGATGCGCGTCGAAGAGAACTTTCACTCAAGATGAATGGACCAGGATCACCACTCGGGAATATAGTGGTAGGTCAGCCACGGAAGTTTTTGATGCAATCGAAAAGGTTCTTCGCCTTGCCGATGAATCTGATGTGAAAATATACCGGTGGCCGGATCGCCTTATAGCAACGAGGTCATATCTTATCTACGCTGTGCTCGCAGCAACGAACGGACTATATACATTCGACATTCATACAGTGCCAGGAGAATCAGGCACAAAAGTCGTTGCTATTATTACGCTCACCGCAGGAACAATAGCAGGAGCGCCGACAGCCTACAATCCAACGATTATCACGACCCCTTCAGCGGGCGGCATGGTTATGGATAATCCGGAAACCTATGATCTGTTCTTCTCCCGAGTAAAGTATTTCCTCAACGGGGGAGTCTGGGTAACCTGTGAGCGTGCCACAGAAATGTACCGAGATAGCCCATCCGGTGCACTCGATGGTTTATGTTTAATGAGTGATGATGACCTTCCGGAAGAAATGCGGCAGTCTACCGAAGGAAACAACTCCTGGCGATCTCGCCGCGCGCGTCGTTGATGTTTTAGTATTTAAAGGAGACATTCATGGAACTGACAAAGCCAAGAGCGCAGGAGAAAAAGGTAAGAGATAAGATCATCGCAGCGCTACGAGAATATAGACCACAGGATGACATAGCTTTCTCAAAATTCACAAACGATAGAATCCCTGATGAGTTCTACCATAAAGAAATAACGAAAGCAGGGATTGAACAGGGATTAGAGTGTCTTCGTCTAATCAATAATATGAGCGGTCTCTCAGCAGGAGACTTTGATCTGCTCACGCTTTTGGAACACTACATTTTAAATCTTGATTCCCGCGATGCAATAAACAAGGTTCTCAATGCAAGGCGTGGACGCTGATTCTTTTTGGAACTGTGTACCTGGATCCCGACTGCTCATTACGCTTACATTCAGTGATGATCGTAGCGCCGCCTGCTCTCCCAGCCGATACCGTCCATATTCCTTGCAGGTTACATAGGTCACATAGGTTACAATGGGGCTATGTAACCAGTTACAAAGGTGAGTGCCGGAACAAGCGCGCTTAAATATTAAAAAGCCTTGCGTTAAACGATATTTAAACGGTCATCAAAATTTATCGCGCGATTTGAGAAAGTTGAAGACTGCCCGCGCAATAATGTAAAAAACGTGTACTTCCGGAAAAAAATGGCAAACTGATCCCGCCGCGTTTTTTTCTCGATTCCATCCTTAATATCAATACGTTATAAGCACACCTCCCTTTGTAACCAATAAAGAGAATTACCTGAAAAAGCATAGTAGAGGGCAGAAAATTTATCGTTGTTGTAATCTTCCTGTAACATTCAGCGGTTATAACATTTCCATGATAAACTCATCAAGGAGGCATATACATATGAAGCATCTGTTGATCGCGATTGCGATTCTTTCGGCCTTAACCCTTTCCCCGGCAGCCCACGCCATCGAGACCCTGAACGGCGCTGGAGCCACGTTCCCCTATCCGGTCTACTCGGCCTGGGCCTATGACTACAGCAAGGTGGCGGGTATTCAGCTCAACTACCAGTCGATCGGTTCCGGCGGGGGTATCAAGCAGATCTCGGAGCGTACCGTGCATTTCGGCGCGTCCGACAAGCCGCTTACCCCCGAGGAACTTAAAAAGGACAACCTGCTCCAGTTCCCCGCGGTCATCGGCGGCGTGGTCCTGGTCGTGAACGTTCCGGGGGTGAAGTCCGGAGACCTGAAGCTTGATGGTTCCGCGACCTGCGGCATCTTCCTTGGGGAGATCAAGACCTGGAACGATCCCAGGATCAAGACCCTGAACCCGGGGCTCGGCCTGCCTGACTCGGCCATCACCGTGGTGCGCCGGTCCGACGGCTCCGGAACCACCTCCATATTCACCGACTATCTCACCAACGCCTGCCCGGCATGGAAAGCAAAGGTCGGCAGCGGCACCTCGGTCAACTGGCCCATAGGCATCGGCGGCAAAGGCAATGAAGGCGTGGCGAACTACGTGAAACGTTCGGCCAACTCCATCGGCTATGTGGAGTTCGCTTATGCAAAGCAGAACAAGATGGTCCACACCAAGCTCAAGAACAAGGCCGGCTCGTTCGTTGAGCCGAACTTCGAGAGCTTCGAGGACGCGGCAAAGACCGGAGACTTTGATCCGAAAAAGGATTTTTTCCTCTGGCTCACCAACGCGCCGGGAAAGAACGCCTGGCCCATTGCCGGTGCGACCTTCATCCTGCTGGCCGGCGACAAGAAGGACGTGAACACCCGGGTTGTCAAGTTCTTTGACTGGGCATTCCAGAACGGCGATGCCAAGGCAAAGGAGCTGGTCTATGTGCCTCTGCCCAAGACGCTCAAGGACAAGGTGCGGCAGTACTGGAAAATAAAGGGAATATAGAACCGACAATGGACAATAGCGACAGGTCGACAGCAAATCGACAACTGAAAAGGACGTTCTCGCGCTGAGGCGAACGTCAAACGATTATCTCGCGCAAAGCCGCCAAGCCGCAAAGAAAGACCTATGCTTCGGTTTAAAAACGGACTTGGTAATTTCAGGTCGTCTTCGTAGAAGTAAAAAACGTATGTTGAGATTCCAGAACAAGATTCAGGTTTCCTTTGCGTCTTTGCGGCTTTGCGCGAGACAGCCCTTGGCAGTTGATTTTCGCGCGGTCTTTGGTGAAACTGTTACAAGGATTTGAGGTCCCCGTGCCCATCTTCTCGAAAAAGAACTCCATCGACATCGCCTTCTCCACGATCACCGCGGTCGCGGCCCTGACCGTCCTCGTCGTGATCTGCGGCATCGTCGCGGTTCTCTTCAAGGAGTCCTGGCCTGCTATCCAGAAGTTCGGGTTCTTCAGGTTCCTGTTCACGGTCGAGTGGAACCCCGTGACCTCGGTCTTCGGAGCTGCCAGCGCTGTCTACGGCACGATCGTGACGACCGGCATCGCCCTGCTCATAGCATTTCCGACGGCGGTAGGCATCGCCATCTTCGTGACCGAGATCGCGCCGAATGCGCTCAAGGGCCCCATCGGAGCGGCCATCGAGCTGCTCGCGGCCATACCGAGCATCATCTACGGCATGTGGGGCCTTTTCACCCTCGCGCCGATCATGTCGCAGTACATTGAGCCTTTTCTCCAGAAGTATCTGGGCAACCTTCCGTTATTTAAAACGCTGCTCGCGGGAACGCCCATGGGCATCGACCTTTTGACAGCAAGCGTGATCCTGTCGATCATGATCATCCCCTTTACCGCCAGCATCGCCCGCGACGCGTTCAACCTCACGCCGGGAGTGGTGAAGGAATCAGCCTATGCCATGGGCGCAACGCAGTGGGAAGTGGTAAAGGACGTGGTCATCCCCCATGCAAAGCTCGGGGTCTTCGGCGGTGCGGCGCTGTCCCTGGGCAGGGCGCTCGGCGAGACCATGGCCGTAGCTTTCGTGCTCGGGAACAACCACAAGATCGCAACCTCGCTCTTTGACGCGGCCTCCACGATCACCGTGACCCTGGCGAACGAGTTCGCTGAAGCGGACAGCGATATGTATCTGTCGTCGCTTTATTATCTCGCGCTGGTGCTCTTCGGATTGAGTTTCATCACCCTGGCGGTGGCGAAGCTGTTCCTGCTCCGGGCCGAGGGAAAACATAGCCGTTGAGGACCATTTTCACCACGGAGTCACGGAGACACGGAGAACGGCAGCATCATCGACTGATATCCGGTCTTTATCTTTAAACACAAGTCCAAGGAAGTTGTTTCACTCCGTGTCGACCTGCCTCCGTGGTTGATTAGTTTTGACGTTATGAAAAGAGAACACTACAGAAAGATCATCAACTACTCCGCCCTCTCCCTGAGCGGCCTGGCGGCCCTGGCAGGGCTGTTCTGGCTCGTCTTCATCCTCGGGGACGTACTGGTCCACGGCATCGGCGCGCTCAGGTTCGAGCTGTTCCTGCAGGACCCGGTGCCCGCGGGCATGACCGGCGGTGGATTGCGGAACGCCTTTATCGGCCAGCTCATGATCACCTTCTTCGCAACGCTCATCGGCGTGCCGGTCGGCGTTCTCGGGGGGACTTTCCTTGCCGAGTACGCCCGGGGAACCACGTTCGCCCGGGTGATCAGCGTGCTTTCGGACATCATGGTGAGCGTGCCATCCATCGTGATCGGCGCGTTCGTGTACGCGGTCCTGGTCAAGCCGCTGCACCACTTCAGCGGATGGGCCGGCGCGGTCGCACTGGCGGTCATCATGATACCGGTGGTGCTCAGGACGACCGAGGACATGCTGACCCTCGTGCCCTGGACCGTCCGCGAAGCTGCCTTCGCCCTCGGCGCTCCCTATTACAAAGTGATACTGCAGGTCGTGTACCGGGGCGCCGCGACCGGGATCCTGACCGGCGTGCTTCTCTCCATGGCCCGCGTGGCAGGCGAGACAGCACCGCTCCTGTTCACGTCCTTTAACAACACCTTTTACTCGACCGATATGAACGGCCCCGTGGCATCGCTCACGGTCACGATCTTTCAGTACGCCATGGGTCCTTATGATGACTGGCACCAGCAGGCCTGGGCAGCGTCCTTTGTCATCACGCTCTTCATCCTGATGCTCACGGTCTCGGGCAGGATGCTGCTTAAATGGAGGTACAAGAAGTGACGCTACCTGTTGATCTTGAGGTAAAAAACCTCAACTTCTACTACAACGGAAATGCCCATGCCTTGCGGGATATTTCCCTGCCCGTTTACAAGAACCGGGTGACAGCGTTGATCGGGCCGTCAGGCTGCGGGAAGACCACTCTGCTCCGCTGCTTTAACCGCATGCACGACCTCTACCCGCGCCACCGGTACGAGGGGGAGATCCTGTTCGAGGGGCGCAACATCCTCTCGGACAAGGAGGACCTGATCAACCTGCGCGGCCGGATCGGCATGGTCTTCCAAAAGCCCACGCCCTTTCCCATGTCCATTGCCGAGAACATCGCCTACGGCCTCCGGCTCAAGGGCATCAAGAGCAGGACCGAGCTGTCCGGCAGGATCGAACAGGCCCTGAAGCACGCGGCGCTCTGGAACGAGGTGCGGGACAAATTGAACAACAGCGCCTACGACCTCTCGGGCGGCCAGCAGCAGCGGCTCGTGATCGCCCGCGCACTTGCCGTGGAGCCTGAAGTCTTGCTGTTCGACGAGCCGACATCGGCGCTGGACCCGATCTCTACCGGCAAGATCGAGGAGCTGGTGGCGGAGCTCAAGCAGGATGTGACCATCATCATTGTGACCCATAACATGCAGCAGGCCGCGCGGGTTTCCGACATGACCGGGTTCATGTACCTTGGCGATCTTGTCGAGTTCGACACAACGGAAAAGATCTTCACCGCTCCGGAAAAGAAACAGACCGACGATTATATTACGGGAAGATTTGGGTAAATCCAGTGCGGAATGCGGAGTGCGAAGTGCGGAGCTGACCCCTTACCCCTAACGACTTACGCCTTACAGGTTTACGAAGGAGAGAACAATGGCTCATCAGAAAGAACAGGACATCGAAGCGCTCAAGGAACGGATCCTCAAGATGGGAAGCCTCGTGGAAGATGCTATCCGCAAGGCGGTCAAGGCGCTCGTTGAGCGCGACCGGGACCTTGCCCTGGGGGTGATCGACGGCGACGCCATTGTGAACACGCTGGACGTGGAGATCGAGGAGGAGTGCATCAGGTTTCTCGCCATCTGGCAGCCCTCGGGCAGCAACCTCCGTTTCGTGACCACGGCGATCAAGATCATCACGGACCTGGAGCGTATGGGAGACCTGGCCGTGGACATCTGCGAGCGCTCCGTGGAGCTCTTGGACGAACCGCAGCTGAAGCCCTACATCGACATCCCGCGCATGGCAGAGGCCAGCCAGAAAATGTTGAAGGACAGTCTCGATGCCTTCGTGGCCCGGGACGCGGACAAGGCCCTCGCGGTCTGCGCTGCCGATGATTTTGTGGACAACCTGAACAGCCAGATCTTCAACGAGCTCCTGATCTACATGCTCCAGGACCCCAAGAACATCTCCCGCGCGGTCCGGCTCTCCTATATCACCAAATATCTCGAGCGGGTGGCCGACCATGCCACGAACATCGCCGAGATGGTGGTCTACATGGTCAGGGGCAAGGTGATCAGGCACATGGCCTGCGAGATCCGGAACTCCGACAAGACCTGATCAACCGGGCACTTTTCCCAAGAGCCCAAATTGTTTGACAAAACATGCGCCAGGGGCTAATATTGTGCTTCCACAATGCGCCTGCGCGACCTCCTCATTCTGACACTTTTCCTCGCACTGTTCTTCGGGATCCTCCTCGGCAGCCGCCCCCTTTCTGTGCCCGACGAAGGACGGTATGTCGAGATCCCCCGCGAAATGGTCGTGAGCCACGACTGGCTCACCCCGCGCCTGAACAGCGTAAAGTATTTTGAGAAGCCCCCGCTCTTCTACTGGATCGAGGCAATGCTGATCAGGCTGTTCGGCCTTTCCGAATGGTCGGTCCGCCTGGGGCCCGCGCTGCTCGCGCTCTTCGGATGTCTGGCGGTCTTCTTCGCCGGGAGCCGCATGTTCGGCCGGCTGACAGGCATATTTTCCGCGATCATTCTCGCCACAAGCATGCTCTATTTCGCCTTGAGCAGGCTCATCACCCTGGACATGCCGGTCTCGGTGCTCCTGACCGCTGCATTGCTGTCCTTCCTGGCCGCCACCCGCGAACCGGCCGGCAGGACAAGGGTGCTTTTCTTCCGGGGCTTCTACGCTTTTGCGGGACTGGCGGTCCTTACCAAGGGGCTTATCGGCATCGTATTCCCGGGCATGATCATCTTCTCCTGGATGCTCGTCACGGGAGAATGGCGCTTGCTCAGGTCAATGCATCTCTTGTCGGGATCGGTCATATTTTTCGCCATCGCCGCCCCCTGGCATATCCTCGTGGGCCGTGCCAATCCGGAGTTCTTCGATTTCTACTTCGTTCGCGAGCATTTCCAGCGCTATCTCACCAAGGTCCATCACCACTACAAACCCTTCTGGTTCTTCATCCCCGTGGTCCTGGGAGGCCTTTTTCCCTGGTCGGCCTTCCTGGTCCAGGCTGTCCGCGACGCACTCCCGGCGACATGGAAGGACCGCCGTCAGCACAAGGAAACGCTCTTCCTTCTGCTCTGGGCAGCGCTGATCTTCCTGTTCTTCTCCGCGTCAAGTTCCAAGCTCATCCCCTATATCCTGCCCGTGCTGCCGCCCCTGGCGCTGCTTATCGGGAAATACCTGGCAGATGCTGTCGAGCGCGGTCGCACGGGACTTCGTGCGGGCTTCAATGCATTCCTGGTCATGAGCGCCCTGATCGCGGTCGTGCTCGGAGCGCTTCCGTTCCGGCGGCCCGATGTGGCGCCGTCGGAGATCGCGCCCTATCTCATGATAATGATCGCCGTACTTGCGTCCGGCGCCTTCGGCGCGTGGTATCTTTGGAAAAACCGCCGTCTGCTCCCTGCTTTGGCGGCAACAGCGGCAACAGCTGTTCTCTTCATGACAACTGTTTCCGCGGCCGTGCCCCAGGTGAACGCCAAGAGCAACAAGTCCCTGGCACTGGAGATCAGAAAGCGGCTCGGCCCGGACGACGAGATCGTCCACTACCGCAACTACTACCAGGACCTTCCGGTCTATCTGGAGCGGCGCATGACCATTGTGGACTGGCGCGGAGAGCTGGACTTCGGCATGGCCATCGAGAACACAAGCGGCTGGATGATAGACGAGGCAGAGCTCTGGAAGCGGTGGCAGGGCCCGCGCAGGATATTCCTTGCTGCCGGGACCAGGGATGCCGATGCGATCAGGCAGATACCGGGAAAACTTTTTTTTCTGATTGCGCAGAACAAAAATACCGTTATACTATCCAATAAAGAGGACCAGCAATGAACTATTTACCGCTCATCCTGCTCGGCGGGCTCACGTGCTATGTGATCAGCGTCGCGGTCTGGCTCCCGGTGCTTTCCCGCGTGGAAGTGAGCTTGCCTATCCGCTCCTGTCAGCGGGCTACATCGTGAACGCCGTGGCGGGCTACTTTTTGTTCCAGGAGAACCTTTCGGTCACGCGGATAACGGGCATCGTGATCATCTGCGTGGGCGTGTATTTTGTGACAAGAAGGTGAGATTCATGAACCGTTTATCGCACGAAGCCACAAAGGCGCGAAGTGACTTCAGAATCACGTCATTCTTTTCTTCGTGTCTCCGTGGCTTCGTGCGAGATAGTCGTTGATGTTGTATTGGTTTCGGGTCTGATGCGGTAACCTATAAGAAAATCCGATGACTAACGATTCAAAAGAACAGTTTCTTCCCTTTTCCCGGCCCACGATCAGCCAGGAGGCGATCGACGAGGTGGTGACCTGCCTGAAGTCCGGCTGGATCACCACGGGACCAAGGGTGAAGCAGTTCGAGGAAGATCTTAAGAACTACCTCAATGCGCCCTACGCGCTCTGCCTTACCTCGGCGACAGCTGGCCTCCATCTGGCGCTGACTGCGCTCAAGCTCAAACCGGACGACGAGGTTATCACCACGCCCATGACCTTCGCGGCCACGCTGAACACCATCGTCCTCGCGGGCGGCACGCCGGTGCTCGTGGATGTGGAGCCGGGCACCTATAATATGGATGTGACGAAGATCGCAAAGGCGGTCACAAAACGCACCCGGGCGATCATGCCGGTCCATTTCGCCGGACTTCCGGTGGACCTGGACCCGCTCTACGACATCGCGAAGAAGCATAACCTCCGGGTGATCGAGGACGCGGCCCATGCCATCGGCGCGGAATATAAAGGCAAGCGCATCGGCAGTTTCGGCGACATCCAGGTCTTCAGCTTCCATCCCAACAAGAACATGACCACCGGCGAAGGCGGCTGCGTGGTGACCCGCGACGAGCAGCTGGCGTCGGAGGTGGCGCTCCTCCGGTTCCACGGTATGGACCGCGAGGCCTGGAACCGCTTCGGCAAGACCGGAAGCCAGCATTACGAGATCATCGCCCCGGGATACAAGTACAACATGATGGACATCCAGGCCGCGCTGGGACTGCACCAGCTGAAAGCGCTCGACGGCTTCATCAAACGCAGAACAGACCTGGCCCTGCGCTATCACGCCATTCTGAAAGACTGGCCGCAGCTTACGCTGACGACATCGCCGTCCTACGACCGTCTGCACGCATGGCATTTGTACACACCGCTCGTCAACCCCGAAAAAGCGGGAATGGACCGCAACGGGTTCATGGCCGCGCTCAAGGAGCGGAACATCGGCACAGGCCTCCACTACCGGGCCGCGCACCTGTACCCCTACTACCGCGAGAACTACGGGTTCAAGCCCGGAGATTTCCCGAATGCCGAGAAGATATCGGACCGCATCGTGAGTCTTCCGCTCTTCCCGTTGATGTCCAACTCGGACCAGGACCGGGTGATCTCGGCGATGAAGGATGTGTTTAAATGATGACAAAACCCTACATCAGCGTCGTCATCCCGGTCTATAATGAGCAGGAGAACCTGCGGCAGCTCTTTGAGCGGCTGACCTCGACCATGGACGCTTTCGGCAGGCCCTGGGAGGTCCTGTTCACGAATGACGGCAGCCGGGACAACTCCATGGAGCTCCTGAAGAGCTTCCACAAACAGCGGCCGAAGCAGGTGCGCGTGATCGACTTTAGCGGCAACTTCGGCCAGCACATGGCCATCATCGCGGCCTTCGAACACGTGCGGGGCGAGGTGATCGTGACTCTGGACGCGGACCTGCAGAACCCGCCCGAGGAGATCCCCAAGCTGCTTGCCGCGATCGAAGCGGGACACGACTCCGTGGGAGGATATCGCAGGAACCGGCAGGACACCTTCTTCCGCAAGTACGCTTCGAAGATCATCAACGGGATCCGGGCGAAGGTCACCAGGATCCGCATGAAGGACCAGGGCTGCATGCTCCGGGCGTACCGGAAGCACATCGTGGACAACATCGTAGCCAGCGGCGAAACCTCCACGTTTATTCCCGCGCTGGCCTACAGCTATTCCGCGAACCCGGGAGACGTGGAAGTGGAGCATGCGGCGCGCGCGGCAGGGGAGTCCAAGTACCGGCTCTACGATCTCATCCGGCTCAACTTCGACCTGATGACCGGATTTTCCATGGTGCCGCTCCAGGCCTTCACGCTATTCGGCATGATCGTGTCGGTATTCAGCTTCCTGTTCGTGGTGTTCCTGTTCATCCGCCGCATCGTGGTCGGCCCCGAGGCCGAGGGTTTGTTCACCCTCTTCGCCATCCTCTACTTCTTCGTCGGCATCGGCATCATGGGCCTGGGCATCATCGGCGAGTACGTCGGACGCATCTACAAGGAAGTGCGGCGCAGGCCGCGCTTTATCATTCGAAATATCTACGAGGAGACCAATGACTAAACCCGCAATTGTTGTCTTTGCCTACCACGAGGTAGGCTACGAGTGCCTCGACGCGCTCATTGAGAATGACGAGTACATCCTTGCCGTGGTCACCCACCGTGACGACCGGGACGAGGAGATCTGGTTCCGGTCCGTGGCGCAGCTGGCACGGAAGTACGATATCCCCGTGTACACGCCCGAGACCGTCAACACCCCGGAATGGGCGGACCGCATCCGGGGATGGAATCCCGAGATCATCTTCTCCTTCTACTACCGGAACATGATCTCCGAGGACATCCTGAACATCCCCCGGCTCGGGGCGTACAACATGCACGGATCGCTCCTGCCGAAGTACCGCGGCCGGTCGCCGATCAACTGGGCCATCGTGAACGGGGAAAAAGAGACCGGCGTGACGCTCCACCACATGGTGAAAAAGGCCGATGCCGGCGATATCGTTGACCAGGAAAAGGTCGCGATCGGACCGGACGATACGGCCGTCGACGTGTTCAAGAAGTGCACGGCAGCGGCGCGCGCGGTGCTCGAGCGCCAGATCGAGGCGATCACGTCCGGGACAGCGGCGCGCACGCCCCAGGACGAGTCGCAGGCGACCACCTTCGGAGGCAGAAAACCCGAGGACGGCAAGATCGACTGGACCCAAAGCGCGGGATCGATCTACAACCTCATCCGCGCAGTGACATTTCCCTATCCCGGCGCGTTTACCACCGTGGATGACAAGAAGCTGTTCATCCTGTGGGCGAAGCCGGTCACCGGAAAGAGCGGCCCTGCAGCGGGCCAGGTCCTGTCGTCGGACCCGCTCATTATCGCGGCCGGCACAGGCAGCCTCGAAATCCTGAACGCGGAATGGGATGGCGATGAGGACGAGGATGTACAGCTGAAGACAGGACAGATAGCAGGAACGTAATACATCAAAGAACGGGGCATCACATGAGCCTCAAGGTACTTATCCTCGGCGTCAACGGCTTTATCGGCAATAGCCTCACCGAGCAGATTCTCCGACAGAAGGACTGGGAGGTCTACGGCATGGACGTGGCCTCGGACAAACTCGACCAGTGCCTGGACCATGAACGCTTCGGGTTCTTCGAAGGCGACATCACTATCAACAAGGAGTGGATCGAGTACCACGTTGCGAAATGCGATGTCGTGATCCCGCTCGTTGCCATTGCCACACCGGCAAGCTATGTTCGGGACCCGCTCCGGGTCTTCGAGCTGGACTTCGAGGCGAACCTTGCCATCGTGAGAATGTGCGTAGCCTACGGCAAACGGGTCCTGTTCCCGTCCACTTCCGAGGTCTACGGCATGTGCGGCGACCGGGAGTTCGACGAGGAAACATCGAGCATGATCTACGGCCCCATCGACAAGTCCCGCTGGATCTACGCCTGCTCCAAGCAGCTTCTGGACCGGGTCATCCATGCCTATGGTCTTCAGCACGGGCTCAAGTACACGCTCTTCCGCCCCTTCAACTGGATCGGCCCGAAGCTCGACAACATCCTGGAGCCCAAGGAAGGCAGCTCCCGCGTGCTGACCCAGTTCATCGGCAACATCCTGCGGGGCAAGGACATCCAGCTCGTGGACGGCGGCGGCCAGCGCCGCAGCTTCACCTACATCGACGACGGCATCGATGCGCTCATCCGGATCATCGAGAACAAGAACAACGCGGCTGACAGCCGGATCTTCAACATCGGGAACCCGAAGAACGACGTGTCCATCAAGGAACTTGCCGAGACGCTCATCAAGCTCATCCGGACCTATCCGGCCTACGCCAAGATGGCCGATAGCGTTCAGATCGTGACCGTCAGCTCCGGCGACTATTACGGCAAGGGCTACCAGGACATCCAGACCCGCGTCCCCTCCATCAGGAACATGGAACAGTATCTCGGGTGGAAGCCGACCACGGACCTGACCACGGCGCTTAAGAAGACCCTGGACTATCACCTCGCGCGGCCGAACCAGCAGCTCGACTAGCGCAAGCAACCGGATCAGCACAAACAGAACGGGCGTGGTGGATATCCACCACGCCCTGTTTATTCCTCCTCCAGCAACTCGTAGATCGGGTAGAGTGCAGCGAAACCCGACGTAACTTGCAGCATGTCGGATTTCACTTCGTCCTGGTCGACGTACCAACTGCTCAGAACATAGCCAACGATATATGTCCATCAAATGATAGTCCAAATCTCTAGCGAAGAGCTATCGTTCCCGACCAGCGCTATCAACGTTTGTGAACAGATTTTCCTTGAATTCCATGTTTCTTGTATAATCAGGATTCAGATAGTAAGTCATAAAAATCGCAGCAGTATGCTCGTAGCCTGGCTGGACTTTCATCTCACCCTGTATTTTTCCATACATTGCTCGAATCAATTTTCCATTGCGCTCTTCCGAACGCACACGAAAGAAATAGTTGTTATCTGCAGTTGTGTTCTTTGTATAAATGCTCGGGGATTCTTTCAATGTGCTAATTAACAATTTTGATAACCGTCTCCCGGAGCAAAGCGCGGCAATTTGAACGAACTCCCTGACCTGATGTCTTCCTTATAAAGTTGAATGCCATCAAACTTACCGGGAAAAGTTACCTTGAAAATATACTCACCCTCATCGTTCTTTACTGATTTCTTATCAATTTGAAATATAATATCAGCCCGTTTGCCGCTGCCATATGGCGAAACCCAATCATATTCGATTAAGTCAAAACCTACAGCTTTGCCCAAAATAGGGATTATGACCTCTTTCCCCAACACTGTATTCCTAACGTACATAGGAACAGGATGTTCAATTTTCCTCATGACGACCACAACCTCAGGGTTCCATGGCTCCCAACGACCATTTGATATTTCTTTAAAAGAATAACTTCCGCCCGACTTGTAGTAACCTTCTTTTGTGACATCAAAATTAACCTCGTCACCTGCAGTTGCGGATGCGGTGAAATGGCCATCTGAATCAGAATAGCCGTTTTCTTCGACCTCTTTAGTAGTTGAATAGATACGAATCATGAAACCAGCTCCGATTTTTGCTCTTTCGACGGGCTTGCCTTCTTCATCGACGATCTTTAATGTTACTTTTGCGCTTGCTGTATCCATATATGATTTCGCATGTAACATGCTTGACGAAGAGATTAACACAAAAACCGCAATCAGTATTCTATTCAGCATTATTTTGACTCTCCATTCCTATCATGAGGATCGTAGCAGGGACATTCGTGTATTTATTTGAATTGTGTTATATCGCGACAAACCCGAGTCTATCAGAAATAGATCGTCCTGTAAATTGAAATTGACTCGATCCGCTGATATCCTTATAGTAATTCATCATTCATATCACGAAAGGTCAAAATCTTAATAACTCATGCCCGACATCACCCTCTCCATCAAGATCGACGTAGACACCGACCGCGGAACACGCATCGGCGTGCCGAACCTGCTGCGGCTTTTCGACGAATACGGGATCAAGGCGACATTCCTCTTTTCCCTCGGCCCGGACAACACCGGCCGCGCAATCAAGCGCATCTTCCGTCCGGGGTTCTTCAGCAAGGTCTCGCGCACCAGCGTGGTCAGCACCTATGGCATCAGGACGCTCATGAACGGCGTGCTTTTGCCGGGTCCCCATGTGGGCCGCAGGAACGAAGGCGTGATGCGACAAACCCGCGACCGGGGACACGAGGTTGGCATCCACTGCTACGATCACATACGGTGGCAGGACGGGCTGGCATCCATGAGCGCCTACGAAGTTCGGGAGGAGTTCGGCAAGGCGAAGAAGGAGTTCGAGCGCATCTTCGGCGAACCGGCGATGACGCACGGTGCAGCAGGATGGCAAACGAACGCTTTCAACTGCTCTCTTGAGGATGAGGCAGAGCTGCTCTATGCCAGCGACTGCCGGGGCACACACCCCTTTTTCCCCCGCGTTGCCGGCACGGTCTTCAGGACCCTGCAGCTCCCCACGACCCTTCCCACGCTGGACGAACTGCTCGGAAGACCCGAATACCCTTACGACCGTATCGCTGACCATTATTGTTCGCTCCTCAAGCCGGGTTTGAACGTTCTGACCATCCATGCTGAGATGGAAGGCATGCGTCATGAACCTTTTTTCCGGTCCCTCCTTGGCAGCCTGAAAGAAAAGAGCGTCACAATCGTCCTGTTGAAGGACGTTGCCGCCGGCCTTCTCAAAGACCGCTCCGCAATCCCGGTTTGCGACATGGTTGCGGGCACTGTTGACGGCCGCTCCGGTACCCTTGCGATCCAGGCGACCTGCGTCTAGGCGCGAAAATTGCCCTCTTTTCCTAATTTATTTTGACAACCTCCGGCCCATCCGTTATAGTAGTACTAGGTCTTGTAACAAGAACACCCAACAACTGACCCTCAAAGGCATCTCGCGCAAAGCCGCAAAGACGCCAAGAGGATCTTCCCAAAACAGACCATCTTGCCTGTGCTTTCTTTGCGGCTTCGCGTCTTGGCGCGAGACCAGGCCGTTATCGTTGTCAGTTTTTTTACGCTCAGATCGGAAAAAGGAGACCCGTACATGATACCCACCGTCGAATGGAAAGACGGCATCGTCCGCATGCTCAACCAGACCAAGCTCCCGACCGAGGTGGTCTACGAGGATTGCAAGGACTACCAGACCGTGGCGCGGGGCATCAAGGAGCTCTGGGTGCGCGGCGCGCCGGCCATCGGCGTCTCTGCTGCCATGGGCCTGGCACTCGGCGCCCGTCAGGTTGACGTGTCGGATTTCGATTCCTTCTGGCCCAAGTTCGAGGCGATCTGCGCAGAGATGGCGGCAACCCGCCCGACTGCAGTGAACCTGTTCTGGGCCATCGAGCGGGTGAAGCAGTTCGTGCAGGCGAACAAGGACAAGAGCATCGACGCCATCCGTGAGCTCCTGGTAAAGGAGTCCCAGCGCATACACGACGAGGACATCGCCGTGAACAAGCGCATCGGCGCCTACGGCGCTCCTTTCGTTTCCGACGACGACAACATCATCACCCACTGCAACGCCGGTTCCATTGCAACAGCGGGCTACGGCACTGCCGAGGGCGTGATGCGCGCGGCGGTAGAGGAAGGCAAGAAGATCCACGTCTATATGGACGAGACCCGGCCGGTACTCCAGGGAGCGCGGCTGACCGCCTGGGAACTGATGGAGGAGAAGATCCCCTGCACGCTCGTGACCGACAACATGGCGGGCTACCTCCTGTTCCACGACATGGTCGACCTGGCCATCGTGGGCGCAGACCGGATCGCAAAGAACGGCGATGTGGCAAACAAGATCGGCACCTATTCCCTTGCTGTCCTGTGCAAGGAGCACGGCATCCCGTTCTATGTTGCCGCTCCCTTCTCGACCATCGACTTCTCCACGGATTCGGGCGTTGATATTCCCATCGAGGAGCGGGACCCCCGCGAAGTGACCCACGTTTTCGGCAAGGTCCAGATCGCCCCCGACGGCGTGAACGTTCTCAATCCCGCCTTTGACGTGACCCCGGCGCGGTACATCACCGCCATCATCACGGAAAAAGGCGCTTTCCGGCCCCAGGACATCCACCACCTTTCCGATCCCAAGCGCGACACGGAACGTTTCCGCGTCCATCCGTAGCAGCCCCGCAGTCCCCGGCCGTTCCCGCAGCCCTGGGAACGGCCAATTTGCCCGCGCCCCACAATCTTTTCCCGCGGAGGACCTGATGAAACAGTCCATCGTTACACCTGTTCACACCCGGTCATCGGCAGTGATGACCGACTTTCAGGGCTGGCGCGTGCCCGCGCAGTACGGAGATCCGGCCGAGGAATATCACGCCGTCAGGAACAACTCCGGCCTCTTTGATGTGTGCCACCTCGGAAGGCTGGAGGTGTCCGGTCCCGATGCACTCCAGGTTCTCCAGCCTCACTTTACCAGGAACATCGGCATTCTCGACGAAGGCAGCGCGCTCTTCGGCCTCCTGTGCAACGACCAGGGAGGGATCCTCGACGCGGTACTCCTTTTCCGCCTATTCAGCGAAAGCGCGGATCCGCGCTTTCTTGTCACAACCAGCCCGGCTGCTTTTGACCGAGTCAGAAAGCAGCTCTCTTCTCGGGCCTACGATCGTACCAGGATCACCGATACCACCGAATCGACCGCGCAGTTCGCTCTCCAGGGCCCCGGCTCCGATGCCGTGCTTGAAGCTGCGTCCGGATCTTCGTTCAAGCGGCTCAAGCGCAAGAAGCTCAAGAAATGCGAGATCAACGGCGTTCCGGTCCTGGTCTCGCGCACCGGGTTCACCGGCGAGCGGGGTTTCGAGCTATTTCTTCCTGCTGACAAGGCCGCGGACATCTGGACGTCGCTCCTGTCCGGCGGCAAGGCCCACGGTATGCTGCCCTGCGGCATGACCTGCCGCGAAATGCTGCGGATTGAAGCGGGCTACTGCCTCTCGGGAAGCGAACTTGACGGGACAAGGAACCCGGCGGAAGCCGGTCTCATGGCTTTTGTGGACCTGAATGCAGGGTTCCTTGCCAGGGACGCCGTCGCGGCATTCAAGACCTCTCCGCCCGCTTACCGGCTCATGGGATTCGAAGTCTTTGACAAGGGGATCCCCCGTCAGGGAGCGACCATCTTCTCCGAGGTCAAGGAAGTGGGCATCGTGACGAGCGGGATACACTCCATCTCCCGGCGGAAGGATATCGGCATGGGATATGCGCTCGAGCGCTACAGCCAGCCAGGACAGGAGATCGAGGTCGAGATCAAGGACCGGGAGGTTGCGGCCAGGATCCTGGCAATGCCATTTTACCGGAAAAAGTAGCCCGCGCCGTAATGCTAAAAAAAGCCCGGTTCTCATCGAACCGGGCTTTTCCGTTCCAGACGGGACATCAGAACTGCTTGGTAAAACTCAGCGTGTACAGATGGGTCTTGAATCCCGGCGTCTGCTCATCGGTTTTTTTCGCTTCCTGCAGTACCGAGCTGAGGGTCAGTCCCCAGGGAGTGTAAATGAGATCTGCGCCGTAGGATGTGGTCGTGTACGCGGGGACGTCGGTCTCGAAACTGTTCCCCTGGCTGTCGGTTATCGTCATGGTCCCCTGCATGCTCTGGGCCATGGCAAAAGGCGACAGGTTGAAATCTCCGAGCTTCACGCCGAGCTGCAGACCGGCCTGGGCGCCGTAATAAAATCCGAACAAGGTCGATGAATAGGTCTGGCCCATGATGGTCGTTTCCATGGAACCGGGAGTCATGATCATTGCGGGACCCAGGAAGATGATCGTGCTCAGGATATCGCCTTTATAGGGCTGGACTTCCAGGTTCGCCGAGAACGGCATGTTCATCAAGGTCATGGTTGCATCTGAGCCTGTCGTCAGCGGATCGGTACTCTTGAATTCGGCGTTCATGAACAGGAAACCGAATGCGATGTCGCCCGCAAAATGCTCGCTGAACGCGGTTCTGCCGACAAAATCGATACCGCCGCCTTTCATGTCCATGCCCTGGCCTTCAATGGTCAGATAGGTGAATCGGAACTTTCCTTCCCCCTTGCCTGCCTCAAAATAGGGCGAGGCGATCGGCGGAGGCGCTACCGAAAAATTGGTCTGTTCGGCCCGCGCCGGAGCGCTTGCCAGGATGACGCAGAGCGTGAACAACAACACCGGCAGCAGGATCTTATGATTCCTCATATTCAGTACCCCCTTTCGTGCGTTTCCAACTCGTCACGATTATTCGAAATATTCCGATCTTCGGTCACCGCCACACACATCCTGCGGGACTCGCGGGAATCGCTATCCGGCTCAAGGCTATATCTATATATAACAAATTTCGGCGAAGAACTTCCCTCTTTTTTTCGTTGATCCTGATGATCCTTTTCGGGGAGCGACCGCACCGGAGCCAAACCGCTTGTTTTAGGAATTTGCGGGTTGTATATTAGAAATATGGAAACTAAAAAGACCGTTATCCCGGTAAAAGGAATGACCTGCGTCAACTGCGCCGCAGCCATCCAGAAGGACATCTCCCGGCTCGCCGGCGTCATGAACGCTAACGTGAATTTCGCCAACGAGAAAGCGGTGGTCGAGTTCGATCCCGCGTCCGTGGGCCTGCCCAAGTTCATTGCCACGATCAACGAGCTCGGGTATAAGGCCGTGACCGAGACCGTGACCATCCCGGTCATTGACCTTGACGCGACCCGCGTACCGGAGCTCGAACAGATCGCCGCGGGGATCGACGGCGTCATAAAAAGCCGGGTCAACGCCGGGGCAGGCTCCGTAGACATCGAATACGTCCCCGGCCAGATAAGCCTGCGCGACATCCGCCGGACGATCCAGAAGGAAGGGTTCCGGCTTTTTGAACAGGCAGAAGGCCGCTCAGCTCTCGATATCGAGAAAGAAGCGCGTGAGCGGGAACTTTCCGAGCTCAAGACCAAGCTGGTCATCAGCGGCGTGCTTGCGGGGCTGGTGATGATCGGAAGCATGCAGGACATGTTCCCGGTCATTTCATTCCTTCCCCGCCGCACCATGTGGTTCGTTCTCCTGGCGCTCACCGCGCCGGTGCAGTTCTGGGCCGGCAGACATTTCTACCAGAACGCCTGGGCGTCGCTCAAGCACGGCAGTTCCAATATGAACACCCTGGTGGTTGTCGGCACCTCGGCTGCCTTCGGGTACAGCGCGGTCCTGACGTTCTTCCCCGACCTCCTGGGCCATACCGCGGGCCACGGCGGGGTCTACTACGATACCTCGGCCACGATCATAACGCTCATCCTCTTCGGAAAGTTCATGGAAGCACGCGCCAAGAGCCGGGCGGGAGAAGCTATCAAGAAGCTCATGGGCCTTCAGCCCCGCACTGCGCGGGTCCTGCGCGAGGGAGCGGAGCGCGACATCCCGATCGAAGAGGTCGAGGCAGGCGATCTTATCATCGTGCGGCCCGGTGAGAAAGTCCCGGTGGACGGCGTCATCCGGAGCGGTTCCTCCTCCCTGGACGAGTCCATGCTCACCGGCGAAAGCCTGCCGGTTGATAAGCGGGCCGGGGATACGGTGATCGGCGCGACCCTGAACAAGACCGGATCCTTCACTTTCGAAGCGACCAAAGTGGGCATGGACACCATGCTGTCCCAGATCATCCGCATGGTCCAGGAGGCCCAGGGCTCCAAAGCCCCGATCCAGCGGCTTGCCGATTACATCTCCAGCATCTTCGTGCCCACGGTCATCGGGATCAGCATCGTTACCTTCCTGGCCTGGTACTTCCTTGGACCTGTTGAGAACCGGTTCACCATGGCCCTGGTGAACTTCATCGCGGTCCTGATCATTGCCTGCCCCTGCGCCATGGGCCTGGCAACACCCACAGCCATCATGGTCGGCACCGGCAAGGGTGCCGAGCACGGCATCCTGTTCAAAAACGCCGAAAGTCTCGAGCGGGCCCAGAAGATCGACACCATCGTGCTGGACAAGACCGGCACCCTGACGCGCGGCGAGCCCAAGGTGACCGATATCGTGCACTCGGGGTTCGACGAACGGGAGATCCTCTCACTTGCGGCGTCCGCGGAAAAGGGCTCCGAACACCCCCTGGGTGAGGCGATCGTTCGTGGCGCTGTCGAACGCGGCATATCACCGGACAGCGCGGACGAATTCGAGGCCCTGCCCGGTCATGGCATCCGAGCCATGGTCAGAGGCAAAGAGATCGTTCTCGGCAATGAGAAGCTCTTCTCTGACCGCGGCATGGACCTTGGCACGCTCAGGACCGATGGGGAGCAGCTCTCCTCCCAGGGAAAAACACCCATGTTCCTGGCCATTGACAATAGACCTGTGGGTATCATCGCGGTCGCGGATACGGTCAAGGAACATTCCCGTGAAGCGGTCGCCCGGCTCAAGGAAATGGGACTTGAGGTCGTGATGCTCACCGGTGACAATCGCCGGACCGCCGAAGCCATCGCAAAGGAGCTGAATATCGACCGGGTGCTGGCAGAGGTTCTGCCCCAGGATAAAATGGACAATGTGAAGAAGCTTCAGGCTGAGGGGCGGGTGGTGGCCATGGTAGGCGACGGGATCAATGACGCGCCCGCCCTTACCCAGGCGGACGTGGGCATCGCCATAGGAACAGGCACCGACGTGGCCATCGAGGCCTCGGACGTCACGCTCATCAAGGACGACCTCCGCGCTGTGGCAGACGCGATCAGGCTCTCAAAACGCACCATGGCGACGATCAAGCAGAACCTATTCTGGGCGTTCTTCTACAATATCATCGGAATACCGGTTGCCGCAGGGGCGCTCTACCCCTTCTTCCGCCTCCTGCTGAACCCGATGATCGCCTCGGCTGCCATGGCCTTCAGCTCCGTCAGCGTGGTGACCAACTCGCTCAGACTGAAGCGCTTCAGGTAGATAAGTAAACTCTGAGATCCGCAGATTCCAAAAGTAGGCGCTTCTAAGCGACACAGATTACGCTGATTCAATCACCGAACAACATCATGTTGTTACGACCAAATCTGCGTTAATCGGCGTAATCTGTGGATACATTTCTTTTCGCCTCTGCGGTAAAATAAGCTCATGAAGTTCATTGCCGATGCCATGCTGGGCAAGCTCGAGAAACGGCTCAGGCTGCTCGGGTTCGATGTCCTCTATGATGCAGCCCTGCCGGACAATGAGATCATCATGCTTTCCCGGGAATCAGGCAGAACGATCCTGACACGGGACACAGGACTGGCCTCCCGGCCGCTGGCCGAGCATCACCTGCTCATTCTGAGCGATCATGTCAACGAGCAGATCGCCCAGGTTCTCAGCGCCTTCCCCGCTCCCCCTGCGGAGGAAGCGCTCACGCGCTGCTCTATGTGCAACGAAACTCTTCTTCCCATCGAGTTGAAAGATGCAGCCGACCGCATTCCACAGTTCATCGCCCAATCGAAAAGGACCTATCTTTCCTGTCCGGTCTGCGAAAGGGTCTACTGGAGAGGGACCCATGTCCGGCGGTTGGAAGCATCCGGGAACCTGCTGCATAAAAAAAGCCGGCGTCCCTGAGGATGCAGGCTTTTGCTCTGTTCTGGTTTCAACGACCTTTAGATGAAATGATAGGTGAACCCGAAATCAAGAGACGTGACCTTGCCGTCCTCATCCGTACCCGGGGTGTCGAAGGTGATATTTCTCCTTGTCAGTCCCGCGTTGAAGGACAGTTCGGGGAATAGATAAATGTCCATCCCGATACCGAACTGTGTGCCAGTCCCGTTCACGCTCGCACTGCCGGTCTCAAGAGTATACCTGCCGAATCCCACGAGCACGTAAGGTTCGATATTGCTGCCGGACAGCGGCAGGTTGAGCTTCAAGTCCAGGGTCCCGGCCTTCAGGTCCGTTGACCCGCCTCCGGTCCTGTCATGCTCCGTCTTCCAGATGGCGCCCTCAAGGGCAAGATAACGGTTCAGACCGAAACCCGCGCGGAGCCCCAGTCCATTGCCCGCATCCAGGACCTCAGGGGAGTTGATCTCCCCGCTGATATCATTGAACAGCATATTCACGCCAAGATAGAATCCGCTCTTTGCCGACGCAGGTGCGGCGATCAGCAAACAGGCGAGTACCGCCAGCATAAGGGTCTTTTTCATGTTGATTCTCCTTTCAGGATAATGCGTGATTATTGAACCGCTCCCGAAGGCTGCGTTGTTTCCAGCGGCCGCTCGGTCCCTGGAGATGCTGCGTTCACATCCCCGGAAGGCGCGACCGTGGACGGCGCTGTTGTTGTTGTGGCCTGGGGCTGGGAAATGGCCGGTTTTGGCTTTCGTGGCTTCGGCCGTTCTATTTCAACTTTCGGAGCGATGATGCCTGCTGCGGTCACTGCTAGGTCGCGGACCACGGCATGCATCGGCATATTGAGCGCAAGTTCCTTGCCGTTGAGCTGAAGTTTTGCCGCGCCTGCGCTCGCAAAACTGACCAGAAACCGCTCATCTGCGCTCCAGGTAACGGTTTCACCTTTCTTCAGCACGGCTTTTTTCTGCGGACTCGCATCGGTCCGTACCAGGACCCATACATCCTCCAATGCAGTCACTTCAAGATAGAGCTTGTCCTGCCTTACCGTTGCCGTTGAGGTGGAAACGACCGGTGCGGTATCAGACGGAGCAGTATGCAGGGGAACGGACACTTGCGGCTCCGAATGGATCCCGGGAAGGATGGCAAAAACAAGACTTGCGCAGACAATGACCACCACGGCGCCCCACAGGTAGGTATCGAAACCGGTCCCGCTGGAATCATCGGCGATCCGGTCGCTCGGGGCGGCATCCTTCCTGGGCGGCGCGGAGTGTTCCTGTTTCGGCGCTCCGACGGCCGCGGCGGAAACCGGCGCCGAGGGCGCCCGCAGCTCAGCATACCGCCGCACGACCTCTTCCTCGGGCACTCCGAGAAACCGCGCGTAGTTCTTCAAAAATCCTTTGACAAAGACCTCGCCCGGCAGTTTTGAGAAATCCTCGTTCTCGATCGCCGAGAGATAAGCGTAGCTGATCCTGGTCTGCTGGGCCGCCTCCCGCAGATCTAGGCCGCGCGTTTCCCGCGCGGTGCGCAGATATGTTCCTAGTGTTCCCATGGCCGCTCCTCGGCGCTACCTGTTCTTCTTGGTCTTGCTTTCGTCCTTCTCAAGCGTCGTCACGTAGTCCTGCGCCGTTCTGGCCATTTCGGTCTTTGGCGCAAGTTCGGTCACTTTTCTGAACTCGGAAATCGCGGCCCGTTTGTTGCCGGACTTCAGATGCGCCATGGCGAGCGCAAACCGCATGTCCGGATTCTTTGGGGACAAGGCCGCGCCCTCCTGCAGTTCCGCGAGGGCCTCCCGCACATTCCCTGCGGCGATCATGGCCATGCCGAGCTTATATACCGCTATATCCTGATTCACGAGGCGCTTCGATTCCAGGTAGGCTTCAGTGGCCTTGCCGTATTCCCGCTGTGCCATGAACATATCACCCAAGTTCAGATAGGGAACATGAGGAGTAGAATAGATCTTGTTCTCCAGGGCCTTTTGAAAGGACTTTTGCGCGTTCTTCCATTTTTGCTGTTTCGTATAGATGACACCCAGAGCATTATGGGCTTCCGAAAATTCCGAGTCGATATCCAGGGCTTCCTCGTAAAACTTCTCCGCATCCGCATATTTGCCCATCATATCGTTCACAACGCCAAGGGCATAGTACGACAGCTTATACTTTGAATCGGTCTTGATCGAGCGCTGGAATTCCACCAATGCATGTTCGAAATCCCGCATCTGCAGATAGTTTATTCCCCGGTCGTAATACCCCTGGGCCATCTTCGTTTTTGCAGAGAGTTCGTTCGTTCCCGTGCTGGCGCAGGCGGAAAGCAACAGGAGCAGAATCGGCAATAGTGTTCGTATCATGAATATGTGCGCTCCTTTCAGAATGATGCCAACAACCGGGCCAAAGCTTCCTTGTCACGGGTGACCACGCCTGATGCAGGCTGAGCCACCCTTACTGTTTTCGGTTTCGGCGGCTTCACCACACCTTGTTTTATCGCTTCCTCAAATAGAGACCGCGGCTTCCGGTCGTGCTGCTCAACTTCGAATTCAACAGCGACCTCATCCTCGGTCTCCTCCTCCCGGACCGGCGGTGACACAGCTTTCGTGGCCGCTGGCTTCTTCTTTGCCGGTACTTTCGGCGGTGACGGCATCGTTGCCCGCGGTTCAGGTTTCTTCTCGGCCACCTGATCTTCAGGATGCTCCAGCACGGGAGGTTCTTCCAGTACCGGCGGTGCATAGTGCTCCGCGGGAGAATGCGGCACCGGTGGTGTGTAACCCTGTTCAGGCTGATACGTGTGAGCAACAGACTGCTTCGGAGGATATGCCTCCGCCGCCGGCGGTTGCTGTGGTTGAGCATGCGTCGGCGCTGGCGGATATCCTGCCGGGTATTGCTGTGGAGGATGTTGATTGATCGGCTGCGCCGTTTGTGGAGGCATCGGCTGATATGCAGGCGGCTGCTGAGGGGCCGGTGTATACGGCGTGATCGGCGGCGTCTGCTGTATCTGCCCCTGCTGGGGAACCGGCTGCGGAGCGGGCGCGGGCGAAGCAGGTACTTCCACCTGCTCGATCACGGACGGAGCCTGTGGTTCTGACGCCGCGGCCGTCCGGGGCGCCGCAGCAGCCACCGGCTTTTCCTCCGGCGCAGTGCTTTTATAACCGAAGATCAGCTGTTCTTCGATCCAGTGGTTCCGATCGTCGACAGCCATGCCGCTCACGTTGATCTCATCGAGAAGAAAACCCATCTCTTCGGCAAAGTTCCTTGCCTCGTCCTCAACGTCCTGCTGCGCTTCAAAGGGAAAAGGGTTCGACGTGTAGGTGTAGAAGAACTTTTGGTCAACGTGGGTCAGATAAAGCCCGATGAAAGCGGAAAGGTTCGGTCCCTCGCTGAAAAAGAGGATATAGCACCGAGCTTCTTCGCTCGCATAGCCCGGCATGGCCACGGGATGGCTGTTCATCGAGTAAAGGATCTTGAAGATGTTCCGTTCCTTGACCTTCAGATCCTTCAGGCTTTCATTGATGGTGAACATGGGCCTACCTAAGTGGGAAAAGCATCCGCGCCGGACAGAGTCGCTCCGTTCCGGTCAGCGGTGTTAAATATCCTCGAAGTGCGTCAGTTTCTTGAACTCCCGGTACCGGGCCTCGATCTCCTTGTAGTCCAGGCTCCGGAGCCTGTCCAGACTGAAGGACTCGACATTCAGCGACGCCATCACGCTGCCGAAGACAACCGCCTGCCGCATGCTGGCCTCGGAGAAGTTCTGCGTATTCGCCAGGTATCCCATGAAACCGCCGGCAAAGGTATCGCCTGCACCCGTCGGATCGAACACATTCTCCAGCGGATACGCCGGAGCGCTGAACACGCTGTGGCCGCTGAACATGAGCGCTCCGTAGCTCCCCTGCTTCACCACGATGGTCTTCGGCCCCATGGCCTGGACCGCCCGGGCCGCCTTGACCAGGCTGGATTCTCCGGCAAGCTGCCTGATCTCGGCCTCGTTGATCGTCAGAAGATCGACTTCTTTGAGCGTACGTTTGAGCGCGTCAAGCTTGCTCGATATCCAGTAGTTCATGGTGTCGCAGGCGACCAGCTTCGGCCGCTTCACCTGGCGCAGCACATCGAGTTGGATATCGGGATCGATGTTCGCCAGGAACACCACCTCGGTCTTTTTGTAGTCATCAATAATGGTCGGCTTGAACGTAGCCAGCACATTCAGGTCCGTCGCCAGCGTGCGCGCTTCGTTGAGGTCGAAACCATACTCGCCTTTCCAGCGAAAGGTCTCGCCTTTCTGCACTTCGAGACCGCGGACATCTACATTCCTGCTCTTTAGAAAGCTGATATGCTCCTTCGGAAAGTCCTCCCCGATCACCGCGACCAGACGGACATCGGTGAAATAGCTTGCGGACGTGGAAAAGTAGGTTGCTGATCCGCCCAGGGCATTGTCCACGTTCCCGAAAGGCGTTTTGACCGAATCCAGTGCGACCGTACCGACAACGAGCAAACTCACTTGAAAACCCTCCAAAATGAACTGTGTTATTTGGAAGGGGTTGATGTACCCCCTTACCCCTTACCCCTTACGGCCCTTGAGGTATTTTCCGATGATCGGCGCAAGATCCTTCTTCGTTTTCGCCGGGATCAGCTTTGCCGGCGTCATGATCGCGAACTGAAGAGCCGATCCGCACGCACAGGTCCGCTCCTCCGGCAACATCCTGACAGCCTCCTTGATCATTGCCTTGGAAGTCTCGATATTATGCTTCATGACCTCGAGCACAGCCTCAACGGTAACAGCCTCTTCGCTATGATGCCAGCAGTCATAGTCCGTGGCCAGCGCGATGGTGCTGTAGCAGATCTCGGCCTCGCGCGCGAGCTTCGCTTCGGTGGCGTTGGTCATCCCGATGACATTGACGCCCCACTGCCGGTAGATCAGCGACTCCGCCCGGGTGGAAAACTGGGGGCCTTCCATGCAGATATACGTGCCGCCCTCGTGGACCATCGCTCCTGCCCGCGCGCCTGCCTCGACCAGCACTTTGCACAGGTTGCCGCAGACCGGATCGGCCATGCCGACATGAGCGACCGCGCCATTCCCGAAAAATGTGCTGCGGCGATGCTTCGTGTGATCGTAGAACTGGTCGGGGATCACGATATCGCCGGGTTTGATCTCTTCCTTCATGCTGCCCACGGCGCTCACCGAGATGATCCGCTCGACGCCCAGCTTCTTCATGCCGTAGATGTTCGCACGGTAATTGATGTCCGTGGGCATGACCCGGTGGCCCTTGCCGTGACGGGGCAGGAAAGCAATACGCCGTCCATAGAGCGTACCCACGAGATATTCATCCGACGGTTTTCCGAAAGGCGTGGCGATCCGCACCTTCCTGATGTTCGTCAGGCCTTCCATTTCGTACAGTCCGCTGCCGCCGATGACGCCGATCGTCACGCGTTCAGTCTTTTTACTTCGCAGTGCCATGAACGATTTCCTTTATGATGAGAATACGCCTGGAGTACCGATCGTGGGTGAAGTACTCGGGATGCGGAATATATTCCCGAACCGCAGGACGGTCGCATTCCGCATTCCGCACTCCCCGCAGGATCTATCCCTGAGGTGTCACTGGCGCGGATTCGCCGTCCTTCTTCACGTCTCCGCTCTCCAGCAGATCAACAGGACGTTCAGGGATGATGGTGGAAATGGCGTGTTTGTAGACCAGCTGCTGGTTCTCCTGCTTCAGGAGGATTACAAAGTTGTCGAAGCCTTTGATCGTTCCGGAGATGCGGGCGCCGTTCACCAGATACATGGTCACCGGGACCTTCTCCTTGCGCATCTGGTTCAAAAAAATGTCCTGAAGGTTCACTTGCGACTTGCCCATCCACCCCTCCGCTGACGCGGTCCATGTGACCGTCAGACCTCGCACCAAATTTTTGAAATGTTATACCAAGTTGCCTGAAATATCAATGTTTTTCTTTATCTGCGACACAATTTCATTGGGGTCATCAAGTCCCGAAATATCGATCCAGACGGCTTCAGGCTCTCTGCGGAACCAGGTGAACTGCCGTTTGGCAAAACGCCTCGTGTCCCGCTTGAGCAGTTCAACGGTTTCCTCGCGGCCCGTCTTGTTGTTGAAGTATCCCATGAAATGCTGGTACCCCAGCGCCTGCATGGATACCAGCTCCCTGCCGTATCCCTTCAGCATCAGGCCTTTCACTTCGTCCTCCAGCCCTCCGGCGATCATGGCGTCGACACGCCGATCGATGCGGCTGTAGAGTTCCGCCCTGCCGCGGACCAGGAACAGGAGACGGAAGGCGAATGGCCGGTCGCTGAACCCGTGTTCCTGCTGGAGCGATGACATCTTCCTGTCGCGAATATGGAAGACCTCCAGCGCTCGCACGGTGCGGCGGAGATCATTGGGGTGGATCTTGATGGCCGCCTCGGGATCGAGCCTCGCCAGGTCCGCGTACAGCGTTCCTTCGCCGTTCTCAGCCTCTTTGCTCAGCAGCCGTTCCCGGAGTTCCAGGTCCGCAGGCGGCCCGTGGAACAGGCCCTTCATGAGCGCCCGGATATAGAGCCCGGTCCCTCCCACCACGATGGGCGTGCCGCCGGTCTTCAGAATCGCGTCGATCGCCGCCCGGGCGTCGCGATAATAGTCGCCGACGCTGTAGGGCTGCGCCGGGTCCGCGACATCGATAAGATGATGATAAACGAGCTTCCGCTGCTCCGGTGCGGGCTTTGCCGTGCCGATATCCATGCCGCGATAGACCTGCATGGAATCCGCGCTCACGATCTCCGCGTCCTGCTCCCGCGCGAGCAGGATCGACGCATCGGTCTTGCCGACGGCCGTGGGTCCGGCGATGATGAGAATGGGCTTCGGTGAAGACATAACTGAAAATCAGTTCTCTTCTATCGATTTGTGCAGCTTTATCGGTTTTGCTTTCTTCCGCATCCGTATGTTCAGCATCTCCACGACCGTGGAGAATGCCATGGCAAAATAGATGTATCCCCGTGGCACATGCCAGTCAAAACCCTCGGCAATGAGCGCCACGCCGACCACGACCAGAAAGCTCAGGGCGAGCACTTTGATCGTCGGATGACGGTCCACGAAGTCCCCGATGGCTTTGGAAGCGAACATCATAACACCCACGGCGGCCATGATCGCCAGGATCATTACCGCCACCTCCTTCGCCAATCCAACCGCGGTTATCACGGAGTCGAGCGAGAAAATGATGTCAATGACCGCGATCTGGGCGATAGTGGCAGCGAACCCTGCCATGGCAGCGGTTGAACGCTCCTCCCCGGAGCCCTCAAGGCTCTCATGTATCTCCATAGTGCTCTTCCAGAGCAGGAACAGGCCTCCGCCGATCAGGATGATATCGCGGCCGGAGATTTCCCTGGCCATGACCGCGAAGAGCGGTTCGGTCAGCCGCATGACCCAGGTGATGGACAAAAGCAGCAGGATGCGGGTCACCATGGCGAAACCAAGGCCGAGCACGCGGCCCCGTGCCCGCTGGTGCTCCGGAAGCCTGCCCACGAGAATGGAGATGAATATGATGTTGTCGATTCCCAGCACGATCTCGAGTGCCGTCAGCGTCACCAGCGCGATCCATGCCTCGGGGTTGAAGATCCAGTCCATTGCTTATGTTTCCTTTCCTCTCAGATCCTTTTGAACATCTTCCGGATCTCATCCATCGAGAACCGCACGATCGTCGGCCTGCCGTGTGGACAGGAGTGCGGCATGCGGCACACGAACAGGTCGCGGATCAGATCATCCATTTCACGGACCGTAAGGTGCCGGTGGACCTTGACCGCCGGATGGCAGGCCATGACGGACAGGACCTCGTTCCGGAGAACATCCATCCTGTTGCTGGACCCGTGCACCTTGAGCTCGTCGAGAATATCGTTCAGCAATTTCCGGGGATCTGCCTTGATCAGAAGAGCGGGCACTGCCTTGATGATGAACGTCCTTCCGCCGAAGGGTTCCATGACCAGTCCGAGCTTTTCCAGATCAAGCGCTGCCTCCGCCAGAAGTTCCTGCTCAGCAGGGCCGACCTCGATCTGCAGCGGGATCAGGAGGTTTTGAGCAGGCACCGTACCGCGAGCATGCTGGTCCTGGAGCTGCTCGAACAGTATCCGTTCATGGGCCGCGTGCTGGTCGATGAGGGCCATGCCGCTGCTTGACTGCGCGACAATGAAGGAATCATGCACCTGTGCCAAGGGTACGAGCACTTCTCCCAGGAAGGCAGGGAGCTGCTCCGGCGCAGACCGCTCCGGCGCATGTTCGTGGGGAAGCGCTGCGGATTGATCGGTCCGTCTCCGGCCGTAAGAATGCGGGTGCACGGTCTCATTCGGCTTACCGGACGATCCGACGTAGGGTGCCAAAGGGTCCGCCACAGCATCCATCGTCACCGCAGCGGGAGGCAAGGACCTGTCCCGGGACACAGAAGACCGGCTGCGGCTCAAGGCTTCGCGGACAGCATCCCGGACCAGGTCGTGTATCTGCGACTGGTTGCGGAAACGGACCTCGGTCTTGGCCGGATGGACATTCACGTCGACCAGCGCAGGGTCCAGATCGAGAAAGAGGATTGCCGCAGGATGGCGATCGCGCATCAGCAGATCAGCATATGCCTGATAGAGCCCATGGCTGAGCGAGGGATTCCTGACGAACCTGCCGTTCACGTAAAACTCCTGGCATGTCTTGTCCCCGCGGGAGTAGTTCGGTTTGCCGATCAGGCCGGACAGATGCACCGGCTCCCTTTGCGCTGAAAGTTCGATCAGGTTCTCTGTCAGTTCCTCACCGAACACCTGCCGGGCCCGTTCCCGAAGGGATTCTGCGGCCAGCAGATCGAATACCGTCTTCTTATTATGGGTCAGCTTGAAGCGGACAGCGGGATGGGCCATGGCCTGGTGCGACAGGGCCGCGGAAATATGGGAGAACTCCGTGGCCGGACTCTTCAGGAACTTGAGCCGCGCCGGGGTGTTGAAGAACAAATGGCTCACCTCGATCGAGGTTCCGGGAGATGCCGGTGCAGCGGTGATGTTTCCGAGCGTTCCTCCGTCGATCTCGACCAGCGTCCCCTCACCGCCGCCGCGCCGCGCGGTGATCATGCGGACCCGGGAGACTGCCGCGATGCTCGACAGGGCCTCGCCGCGGAATCCCATGGTCCGGATCGCCTCAAGGTCCGCTTCGGAGGATATCTTGCTCGTTGCGTGACGTTCAAAGGCGAGCCGGGCATCCTCCCGCGCCATACCTGCACCATTGTCGCTTATGCGAATAAGCCGTTTACCGGCCTGTTCAATGTCGACAAGGACCTCAACAGCACCGGCATCCAGAGCGTTCTCGATCAGTTCCTTGACCACCGAGGAAGGCCGTTCAACGACTTCGCCGGCGGCGATCTTGTTGATAAGATTGTCTGGAAGAATTTTTATCACTGAGGACATACCGATAAGGACCGCGGTTCAACGCGGACGGAAAGCGGACCGCAAGCATACTCCCGTCGCCGCGATGGGCTCGCCCGTGATCATTCGGAGTTGCGAAATCAGTACTTCAGCTGTATCTTTTCCTGGTTTCCCAGGACCACGATCGTCAGGTGTTCCGGATCCAGATATTTGGCAGCCACCCGCTGGAGCTCTTCGCGCGTGACCGCATTGATCAGGCGCGGATATTTCACAGGATAGTCCAGATCGAGTCCGTATATCTCGATGCTCGTGAGCATCGACGCGATCTTCGCTTGCGTGTCCATGCGCAGGGGAAAGCTGCCGGTCAGGTATGCTTTGGCGTCGGCAAGTTCCTTCTCGCCCACCGGCTCCTGCCTGATGCGCCGTATCTCCGAGAAGATCTCATTGATCGCTTCGTTCGCAGATTCGCTCTTTGTCTGCACCCAGACACGGAAGGCGCCCGGTTCCTTCTGCGCCTGGAAGGAGCTGTGAACATCGTACGCCAGCCCCCGGTTGTCCCGGATATTGTCCATGAGCCGGGATGAGAACCCTCCTCCGCCGAGAATATAGTTCATGACCGATATGGCGTAAAAGTCCGGGTTCTCCCTGCTGACGCCAAGATGTCCCAGTGCGATATTGGCCTGGGTGATGTTCTTGTCCAGCTTGAGAACCTCGATCTTCTCTTTTTTCGGAGGCGCCGTGCGTGCCGGATCCTGACCGTCCACGTGACGCCAGTCCTTGAAATTCTCCCTGATCAGGCGACGGACCTCTTTTTCCGTGGTATCCCCGACCACGGCGATGATCACTCTGTTCGGGCCGTACCGAGTTGCGTGGAAATCAGCAACATCCTGACGGGTCAGGCGGGGAAGGTATGCGGCCACATCGTCGTTCGTTCTCCCGTAGGGATGGCCGCCGAACACCGCCTTGCTGAAGGCCTCGCCGGCGATCACTTCAGGTTCGTCCTTCTGCTGCCGGATCGCCGCCAGGGTCTCCTTGACCTTCCGGTCGATCTCCTTCTGATCGAACACCGGGTTCGTCAGAACATCGGAAAGCAGATCGAATCCCTTGCGAACGTCCTTTTTCAGCACCCGGAGGCTGGCAACCGAGAAATCATCGCTGCCTGAAACCGACAGCGAACCTCCCACGAAATCGATCTCCTGGCTTATCTGCAGGGCGGTCCGTTTTTTCGTCCCCTGCATGAGCAGGGCCGCGGTCATGGAAGCCAGACCGGGCTTGTCGCCGGGCTCCACGATACTCCCCGCGCGGATCACCATATTCACCGTGACCACGGGCAGTTCATGCCGCTCAGCGAGCAGCAGGACCATTCCGTTCTCCAGCACGATGCGCTTCCCGATCGGTTCGGCCGCATGAGCGATGGAAACCAACCCGAGCAAGAGTGAGAGCATAATGCCGTAACGAACAATTCTTTGTATTTGACGTACAATCCGCAATCCGCAATCCGCAATCCGCAATGTGTTTATGTCATTTTGCATGTTATTTCTCCGAATCCTTCTTGATCGGCACCAATATCCCCACGGTCCGGCTGTCCTCGGTAAAGTAGGTTCGCGCCACACGCTGGACATCCTCCTTGGTGACCGATCGAACGCGTTCAACGTACGACTCGAGGAGCCTCCAGTTCGCGACCGTCTCGAACTGACCCAGCACCATGGCCTGGTAGAATACCGAATCCTGGCCCATGATGAAGCTCGCTTCTATCTGGTTCTTTGCCTTCTGGAGCTCCTCATCGGTCACCGGTTCGTTCTTGAACCGATCGATCTCTGCGTAGAGCGCCTTTTCAACATCCTCGGTGTTCT
Source organism: Nitrospirota bacterium (assembly GCA_029858565.1). Lineage (GTDB taxonomy): Bacteria > Nitrospirota > UBA9217 > UBA9217 > UBA9217 > JAKAHZ01. The sequence continues at coordinate 57,641 of JAOUEV010000008.1, forward strand.
TCCCGGGCATGACGCCCGCGTACAGATAGAACAGGTTGGCGTCGGTCGATACGTCGTCGTAGTCCCCGCCTGCGTACAGCGCCAGCTGCTTCTCATACACCAGCGAACGGTACAGACGGGAGCTCCTGCCTGACGAGAGGATCGACTGCAGTACGTTCAGCGCCTGGGAATCGGGGCTCTGCATGGTCGGCGCTTTGTAACCGGCAAAGATCGCCGGCAGTTCCGCTTCCTGCTTCACAACAAGCCGTTTTTCACCGAGCTGCTTCGGTTCGGCGGCAGCGACCTTCGGGACATCCGGGCCCCGGGGAATGGATCCGAAATACTTCTCCACCAGGGCCAGCACCTTCTTGATCTCGAAATCGCCGACCACGACGATCGTGGCATTGTTCGGCGCGTAGTACGTACGATAGTGGTTCTCCAGGTCATCGCGGGTGATGCTCCGGATGTCCGCCATCCAGCCGATGACCGGCCACTGATAGGGATGGGCGGCGAATGCAGTGGCCATCATCTGCTCGACCATGGTGGCAGTAGGATCGTCCTCGGTGCGCATCCTGCGCTCTTCGGTGACCACGTCCCGTTCCGACAGAAAGTCCTTGGGATCAAGTATCAGGCCCTGCATCCGGTCGGACTCGAGGTCCATTGCCAGTTCCAGCCGGTCCGCTGCAAAGTTCTCGAAATAGGCGGTGTAATCCTTGCTGGTGAACGCGTTGTCATTTCCGCCGTTCTTCTGCACCATCCGGGAGAATTGTTTAGGACCGTACTTCTTCGAGCCCTTGAACATCATATGCTCCAGGAGGTGCGACATCCCGGTCTTGCCGAGCCGCTCGTTCCTCCCGCCGACGCGGTACCAGATCTGGAAGGTCACGACCGGCGATTTATGGTCTTCCTTGAGCAGGACTTTGAGTCCGTTCGGCAGCACTTTCTCCGTCACCTTCAGGTCCTGGGCAAAGCCGCTCGCCGCAATAATGATCGATGCGATTATACATACAATAATTTTCATAAGTCTCATATCGGTTCTCCGCTTTGATTTAATCCGCAATCCGAAATCTGCAATCCGAAATTATTATCCCGTGTGTCCGAACCCGCCGCTCCCCCGTTTTGTTTCTGAAAGATCTGCTACGGTCAGGAAACGGGCCTTTTCGATCTTCACAAATACCATCTGGGCGATCCTGTCGCCGCGGCGGACCGGGAAGGGCTTGTCGCTGAAATTGAACAGGATCACGCCGATCTCGCCCCGGTAATCCGCATCGATCGTCCCCGGTCCGTTCAGCATCCCGATACCGTGCTTGAGCGCAAGACCGCTGCGCGGACGGACCTGGCCCTCGTATCCCTCGGGAATGGCGATGGAGATCCCCGTGGGGATGAGCTTCCAGGAACCCGGCGCGATCTCAGTCTCGACGTCAACAGCAGCGTAGAGGTCGACACCGGCCGCGTGCTCGGTCTGATAATGAGGCACCGGGAGGCCGGCGCCATTCTGAAGTTGAAGGATTTCTACGGTAAAATGCTGAGACATTGTTCAAATAGGAGGCTATCCCTTACCCCTTGCTTATCTACTCCAGGCCACCGGCTACTGGTTCCCGGCTACAGCAGCTATATTTCCAGCAGATCTTCCGGAAGATCCGTCTTCGCGATCGGCCCCAGGATGCTGAGCGCCATGTTCCCGGTCACGAATATCTGCTGCGCCACCCGGAGGACCTGTTCCCGGGTCACACTGTCAACTCCCTTGATTACCTCGTCGACCGAATGATATCTTCCGAAATAGATCTCCTGCCGGGCCAGACGGCTCATATGGCTGTTGCTGCTCTCCAGGGAAAGGACCAGGTTCCCCTTGATCTGGTTCTTTACCCGCGTCTCTTCGGCAGGAGTGATGCCTTCCGCCTTTATCTTCCGGATCTCCTTCATGATCAGCTGAATGGCCTGGATCGCGTTCGCCGGGTCCGTGCCCGCGTAGATCGTCAGAAGTCCCGTATCCCGGTAGGCGGTCACATAGGAATAGATGGAATAGACCAGGGCGTTCTGCTCCCGAACTTCCTGGAAAAGCCGGGAACTCATGCTGTTCCCCAGGACCGTGTTGAGCGCCAGGATCACGAACCGGTCCTCGTGGGGATAGGGAATCCCGCCGCATCCGAGACAGACCTGGACCTGCTCCAGCTGTTTTTTCCTTACCGATACCGCCGGGGTGAAGGTCGGCACGACCTCCTGCTTCGGCGTTCCCGCGCGCTTCAATTTTCCGAAAGCCTGTTCGAGCAGTTCTATGAGGCGGCTATGCTCGAAATTTCCCGCTACGGAAATCACGATCTCCCGGGGACCGTAGTAGTTCTCGATATACTGCAGGATGTCCGTGTGCTTGAGGGACTTGATGGTGTCGCGGGTGCCGAGGATCGGCCTGCCGAGAGAATTCCCCTGCCACACCGTCCCCGTGAACAGCTCATGAATGTGGTCGTCGGGTGTGTCCTCGACGCCCTTGATCTCCTCAAGGATGACCTTGCGTTCCTTCTCCATGTCCGCCGGATCGAACCTGGACCCCAGGAGGATGTCCGACAGGATCTCGATGGCCAGGGGAAGATGCTCGTCGAGCACCTTCACGTAGTAGGTGGTGCTTTCCTGGGAGGTGAACGCGTTCATCTCTCCGCCCAGGGAATCGATCTCCGTGGCGATGTCCCGCGCCGTGCGCTTCTTCGTGCCCTTGAAGAACATGTGCTCGATGAAGTGCGATGCACCGCCGATCTCCGCGGGCTCGTGGCGGGACCCGACCTTGACCCAGACGCCGATGGAAACGGAACGTACTTTGGGCAGCGTTTCGGAGACAACGCGGATGCCGTTCGACAGGGTGTCTTTTCTATACATGATGGCTACTTTTCTTTCCCGTGGTTCTGGCCGTGATGGCCCTGTTTATTTACCTGTTCCTGCATGATCTTCTGCGACAGGTGACTCGGAACATCTTCATATCCCGAGAATTCCATGGTATACATGCCCCGGCCGCTGGTAAGGGAGTTGAGCGTGGGCGCATAGGACAGCATTTCCGCCATGGGCACCAGTGCCTTGATGGACTGGCCGTTGGCCTGGGGCGTCACGCCCTGGACCTTGCCGCGCCGCGAGTTCAGGTCGCCGATCACGGCTCCCAGGGTATCGTCAGGGGACACAACTTCCACGTTCATGATCGGCTCGAGCAGCACCGGCTTGGCTGCCTCGAGCGCCTTCTTGAATCCCATGCTCGCCGCGATCTTGAAGGACATTTCCGAGGAATCCACGGTGTGGTAGGAGCCGTCCACGACGATCGCCCGGATATCCACGAGCGGATAGCCGGCCAGAAATCCCTCGTGCATCGCCTCGACCACGCCCTTTTCCACGGCGGGAATGTACTGCCGCGGGATCACGCCGCCGACGATCCGGTCAACGAACTCGAACCCGGTGCCGCGCGGCAGCGGTTCGATCTCGAGCCACGCGTCGCCGTACTGGCCGTGGCCTCCGGTCTGTTTCTTGTACTTGCCCTGGGCACGGGCACGGGCACGGATGGTCTCCTTGTACGGCACCTTCGGGGTCTTCATCTTCACATCCACGCCGAACTTCCGCTTGAGCTTCTCGATGGTCACTTCGATGTGCACCTGTCCCATGCCCGAGAGCACCATTTCATGGGTTTGATCGTCGTGCACGAAGCGCAGTGTCGGGTCTTCGTCAAGGATCTTATGCACCCCGGTGCTCACTTTGTCCTCGTCGCCCCGGGATTTCGGCTCGATGGCGTAGGACATGACCGGATCGGCGAACTTCGCGAATGGCAGCAGGATGGGGGCGTTCTCGGCGCAGAGCGTGTCGCCGGTAAGGGTGTCCTTCATCTTTGCAATGGCGCCTATCTGGCCGGGACCGAGCGTCTGCGCGGCCACCTGCTTTTTCCCCTGCAGATAGAACAGGCTCCCAACTTTTTCCTTGATCTGGCGCGACGAATTGTAGATCGCCGAATCTGACTTGAGCGTCCCGGAATAGACCCGCACAAGCGACAGTTTCCCGGCGAAAGGATCAATAATGGTCTTGAAGACCTCGGCCGCCAGCGGTTCGGTTGCCAGCGGTTTCCGGATGATCTCCGCGCCTGTTTTCGGGTCGGTCCCTTTGATCTGGACGATACCTGCACGCTCCACAGGAGACGGCAGGCACAGGAGCATCGCGTCGAGCAGCTGCTGGATGCCGACACTCTTGACCGGTGATCCGCACAACACCGGAAGGAGCCCGCCCGCGAGCGTTCCGTGCTTCAATCCCCGGACGATATCCTCGTGAGGCAGGTCGCCCTTTTCGAGATATTTTTCGAGGAGGCTGTCGTCGGTCTCGGCAATGGCTTCCACCAGCTTCTTCCGGTAGACCGCCGCGTCCTGCTGCAGGTCCGCGGGAATGTCCTTTTCCGTGAATTTGCCGCTGCCGTCGTCGGAGAAGACCACGGCCTTCATCTTGATGAGGTCCACGAAGCCCGTGAACTTGTCCTCGAGCCCCAGGGGCAGCTGCATGACAATTGCGTTCTTGCAGAAATACTTTTCCATGTCGCCCACAGCGCGGAAAAAGTCCGCCCGCTCCTTGTCGAGCTTGCTCACAAAGGCGATGCGGGGGATCTCGTAATCGCAGGCGAACTTGTAGATCTTCTCGGTCTCGGCCTTGACACCCGAGATGGCGGAAATGATGAGTACTGCGCCGTCAACGGCGCGGAGGGTGCCGCGGGTCTCCTCAAGGAAGTTGATGTACCCGGGCGTATCGATGAGATTGATGCGGACGCCGTTCCAGTCGGCGAACCCGACCGCCGCGGTGATCGTTATCTTTCTGGCGATCTCCTCGGGTTCATGCATGAACACCGAAGAGTCCCCGTCCACGCTTCCGGCAACATCCACGGCTCCTGCCGTGAAGAGAATGGCGTCGGCAAGCGAGGTCTTGCCTGCGGACCCGTGGGAGAGGATGGCAACGTTCCGGACTTCCTTGACATCAGCGTTCGGCATAGACACTCCTTTGTACGGGAATTTTGTTCAGCGGAGACGCAATGTCCGTTGGATCGCGGCGGGTGCGGCGCTACCAGATGTCAGATTTGATCTTTCCTCCCTGTTTCAGCAGGACATCGATGACGGCCTCACTGAAGAGATTGGTACTGTCGCGCAGGTTCTGCTCGACCATGCTTTCGTAGTATTTCTTCCCTTCGGCAAGCTCCTCGGACAGGACATCGAAAAGGCTGTCCTTCTCGATACCTTCCTTTACCTTTGCCTGATTGTAGAGCACTATGTCGGACAGGATGGTCCGCGCGAGACGCCTTGCCTGGTCTTCGTTCGTGATCAATTTCATGCTGGGCCGTCCTCCGCCAGTGAGCGGGTCATTCGCCGAGGATCTCGACGATGACCGGCTTGTACTCCTGCGTACGCTCGACCTTCTTATTATAACCGCGAATGAAAAAAAAGGAAACCAGCAATCCCAGGGAACCGGCAATGAACGCCCAAAGGTCGGAATCCGCCGCAGCTCCGGCGCTGACCGCAAGGTTCTTGGCAATGATCGCCGCGGTAATGAACACCGCCATGGGGATCCCGTACAGGATGATGGAAGCCTTCAGGTACATCTGCGGCGCGAGCACGACCTTCACCTTCTGCCCCTTTTTCGCGCCCAGGGGATTGGACGCTTCCATGAAGGAATCCTCGCCCTCAGGATGGCAAACACCGGCTGAAGCGCATTTTTCGCAGGCGCTCTTTGCCAGCACTGCGACCTTGGCAAGGCCGCCCTGCGTCTCCATCACAATGCCTTCTTCTTCGATCATGGGAACCTCAACGTCGTGAGGAGTGAGGGGTGAACAGTCAGGGGTGTCAGGTCTGACCCCTGACCCCTTACCCTTTACGGATTTTCTTCTTCGCCGTTCTCAGCAGTTTATACTCAATACTGTCCACCAACGCCTGCCAGGACGCCTCGATCACGTTCTCCGAAACACCGACAGTGCCCCATTTGGCAGATCCGTCACCGGACTCGATCAGCACACGCACCCGCGCTGCCGTTCCCTCGGCGGCGGTCAGCACCCGCACCTTGTAATCCAGCAAGCGCATGGATTCGAGGCCTCTTCCGGGAAAGTACTTGGGCAGGACCTTGCGAAGCGCCTTGTCAAGGGCGTTCACCGGACCGTTGCCCCAGGCGGCTGTGTGTTCCACTGTCCCCTTATACTCAACGGTCACCGTGGCTTCGCTCACCGGATGCGGGTCCACCTTGCGCTTCTCGGTCAGCACGCGATAATCAATGCGGTCGAACATATTAAAGACCGATTCGTAGCTGTGGCGCGCCCGAAGCATCAGGAGCTCCAGCGAGCCCTCGGCGCCCTCAAATTCGAAGCCTTCATTTTCCAGCTGCTTGACGCGTTTCAGGATCTCCTGAAGCTCCGGACTGTCCTTGGTCAGGCCGATCCCGAGTTCCGAGGCTTTCTGGACGATATTGCTTTTCCCTGCCAGATCGGACACAAGGATCCTGCGCCTGTTCCCCACCTGCTCCGGCGTGATATGTTCGTAGGTAAGCGGATTCTTGACTACCGCGTCCACATGCACGCCGCCCTTGTGCGCGAAAGCGCTGTCGCCCACATAGGCCTGCCATTTCCGGTGCGGCAAGTTGGCAAGTTCGTCAACATAGCGAGAGACCTCGCGGAGCTTCCTGAGTCCCGCTTCGGAAACGCAATCGATCCCCATCTTGAGTTTGAGCGACGGGATGATGGCGCAGAGGTTGGCGTTGCCGCACCTTTCGCCATATCCGTTGATCGTACCGTGGACCTGCGTTGCGCCGAGCCGGATCGCGGTCAGCGAATTGGCAACGGCCATTTCCGCATCGTTGTGGCTATGGATGCCGAAGGGGATCTCGATGCGGCGCTTCACCTGGGAAATGATCATTTCCAGGTCCTGCGTCAGGGTACCGCCGTTGGTATCGCACAGGACAAGGCAATCGGCTCCGCCGTCCTGGGCAGCGAGCAGTGTCTTGACCGCGTACTCGGGATTGGCCTTGTACCCGTCGAAAAAATGTTCAGCGTCGTACATGACCTCGTCCATGTGCCGTTTCAGAAACGCTACGGAATCGCGGATCAGATCAAGGTTCTCGTCAAGCGATATCCTGAGCGCCTTCTGTACATGGAAGTCCCAGGTCTTGCCAAAGATGGTGGAGACCGAGACTCCGGACGCGACCAGGGACCTGAGGTTCGGGTCCTCGGAAGCCTTCAGTTTGGCGCGCCGCGTGGCGCCAAAGGCCACGAGCTTCGCCTTCTTGAGCTTGACCCGCCGCATTTCCCGGAAGAACTCCACATCCCGGGGATTGGAGCCCGGCCACCCGCCTTCGATGTAGTGCACCCCGAACTCATCGAGCTTCCGGCAGACCCGGACCTTGTCCTCGACCGAGAAGTTCAGGTCCTCGGCCTGGGAACCATCCCGGAGGGTGGTGTCGTATATCTGTACTCGTGGTTTCATGAAGTCAGTCACTATTCCTGAATTATTTTGCGTTAACCTATTGCGGATTTCGGATTGCGGATTAAAGCCATCACGGCATATCGGATGCAGCATTTCAATCCGCAATCCGCAATCTACAATCCGCAATCGTTATGCCGCTTTCTCCAGCCCGAAGGTCTCATGCAGCACCCGGACCGCGAGCTCGGTGTACTTGGCGTCGATAACGATGGAGATCTTTATCTCCGAAGTGCTGATCATCATGATATTGATGCCTTCCTTGGCCATGGACGAGAACATCTTGGCTGCAACGCCGGAGTGAGAGCGCATGCCCACGCCGACGATCGATATCTTGGAGATGTCTTCCTTGATATTGACGTTCTTCGCGCCGATCTCGGCAACGACCTTCTTCATGATCTCCATGGTCTTCTTCGCGTCGGTCTTGGGGACCGTGAACGACATGTCCGTGAGCCCGCCCTCGCCGATGTTCTGGATGATCATGTCCACCACCACGTTGTTGTCCGAGATGGTATTGAAGATCTTCGCCGCCACGCCCGGCTTGTCCGGCACGCCCTGCACCGTTACTTTCACCTGGTTCTTGTCGTATGCCACGCCGGACACCACTACCTTCTCCATATCCGCATCCTCCTTGGTCACCAGGGTGCCCGGATTGTCATTGAAGCTCGAGAGCACCCGCACGGGAACATTGTATTTTTTCGCGAACTCGACCGACCGGGTCTGGAGCACCTTGGCGCCCAGGCTCGCCAGTTCGAGCATTTCGTCATAGGATATCTTGTCCAGCTTCCGCGCCTGCGGCACCATGTTCGGGTCCGTGGTGTACACGCCGTCCACGTCCGTGTAGATGTCGCAGAAGTCCGCCTTGAGCGCCGCTGCCACGGCCACGGCCGTGAGATCGGAACCGCCCCGCCCCAGGGTCGAGACATCGTCCTGCTCCGTGATGCCCTGGAACCCTGCCACCACCGCGATCTTGCCTTCCTTGATCGCGTGCTTGACCCGTTCCCCGGATATCTTCTCGATACGGGCCTTGGTATGCACGCTGTCGGAAACGATGCCCGCCTGCCGTCCGGTAAACGACTGTGCCTTGTGGCCAAGGGCCTGGATCGCCATGGCCAGGAGCGCGATGGTCACCCGCTCGCCCGTGGAGACCAGCATGTCCATCTCCCGGGGATCGGGATTCTCATTCACCGCATTGGCCAGATTGATCAGCTTGTCCGTCTCGCCGCTCATGGCCGAGACGACCACTACCACGTCATGGCCCTGTTCCCTGGTCCGGACGGCGCGCCTGGCCACATTCTTGATGCGGTCGGGATTCCCGACCGACGTGCCGCCGTATTTCTGCACAATAAGCACCTGAAACCTCCGTTATTTTCTCAAAAAATGGTCCATCAGCTTATAGCCTTCTTCGAACATCACCGCGTCGTCACGGTGACCGATGGTCTCGTCATAGGATACCGGTGCGCCCGAACGTTCCTTCTTGTTGTCATAAAGCACAAAGGGGACCGGTTCCGAAGAATGGGTCCGGATCTCAAGCGGGGTGGGATGGTCAGGCAGCGCCAGGATGCGGTACTCATCGAACTGCTTCATGCCCTCGATGATGTTTCCCACGATGAACTCGTCAAAGTCCTCGATGGCCTTGATCTTGTTCTTCACATCGCCGGTATGCCCTGCTTCATCAGGCGCTTCCACATGGAGATAGACGATGTCCTTGGATTTGAGCGCGAACAAGGCATGCTCAGCCTTGCCCACGTAGTTCGTGTCGATCCACCCTGTGGCGCCGGGCACGTTGACGACATCGAATCCCGCGTAAACACCAAGGCCCTTTGTAAGGTCCACTGCCGAAATGACCGATCCCTCAAGGCCGTACTTCTCCCGGAAGGTCGGCATGCTCGGCCGTTTGCCCTGCCCCCAGAGCCAGATGCTGTTCGCAGGACGCTTCCCCGCTTCGACCCGGCCCTTGTTCAGCGGATGGCCGGTGAGGATATCATAGGATTCCTCCATGAGCCCGTTGATGACCGTGTCACCCTCTCCCCGGGGAAGGTAATCCTCGATGTCCTTGTCCTGGATATCATGGGGAGGGGTGCATTCGATCTTGTCCTTGCCGCCCTTCCACACCATGAGATGACGATAGCTCACTCCCGGGTAGAACCGGATGTGCTCCGTGCTGAGCTTGCTGTCGATCTCCTCGATCAGCGAACGCGCCTCCTGGGTGGAGATGTGGCCGGCGCTGAAATCCTCCATCACCGCCCGGCGTCTGCGGCCGCCGGAAGCGGAAGCACCTGCGCCGGTGAGCTTCAGGGTGACCAGATTGCAGCGGTAAGCGATATCATCAGGACCGAGCGCGACCCCCATGCTAGCCGCTTCCAGCGGGGAACGGCCCGTATAGTACTTGCGCGGATCATAGCCCATGACCGAAAGGTTCGCCACGTCGCTTCCCGGGGCGAAGCCCTGAGGAACGGTCCGCACCATGCCGACCTGTCCGAGCGTCGCCAGACTGTCGAGATTCGGCGTTTTCGCGGCCTGCAGGCAGGTCTTGTCCCCCAGGTCCTGTCGCCGCCGGTCTGCCATCCCATCGCCAAGCAAAATAATATATTTCATGATCTCTCTGGTTAACGAATTCGTCTTTTAACGGCCTCGGCCTTACGCAATGTACGCCTATGCATCCCCTTCTGCCGGTTCGATGATCACTCCCCGACCCCGGAGATAGGCGATACCCGCGTCAAGGTCCTTGTCCGTGCCTTCCAGTTCCAGGACCACTTCTCCGACGCTTTCGGTGACGCGCGCGCGCCGGATGTTCGGCATCACGTCGAACTTCTTCGCCATGGTAAAGATCACCGGTTCCTTGATCAGGTCCTGCGGAAATGTCAGTTTGACCCTCTTGATGGCCATGAAGCCTCCGTGGAACAGCCGAAGTTACGAACGTGAGAAGTCGGGATTTCAGTATATTTCTCTCAACTTCTTACCTTCTCAACCTCTCATCTTCGCTACGTTACCTGCCTCCCGCGATCGCCGGAACAATGGATATGCTGTCCCCGTCCTTCAGGGCGGTGTCTTCCTTGTTCATGAACCGGATGTCCTCGTCGTTCACATAGATATTGATGAACCGGCGCACCTTGCCGCCTTCGGACAAGCGGTCCTTCATGCCCGGATAGTCCTTTTCAAGGACATCCACCATTTCGGCCACGTTCTTTGCCGAGCACTCCACCTCGGGCTTCCCGTTCGTCAGCTTCTGCAGCGGTGTTGGAATCCTGACCTTGATCGGCATTGTTTGTTCCTCCCTGATACAAATATGACGCACGCTGCTGCCGTGCGATCACTCCACATTCACCGGGACATCGCTCACCGCTCCATCCCTGATCAAGTAGCCCTTGATGACCGGCTGTCCTTGATCCCGCAAGGACAGGATCACGTAGACCGCCTCAGGATAGTTCGGGAACAGGGTCCCGGGCCAATACGCCTGCTCCACGTCAACGCTCGAGGGATAGGCCGGACTGCTAATATGGGAATGAAATATCCCCACGAGAACCAGGCCCGCCTGGCGGATATCCTTCATGACCCTGAACTGCTCCGCTGCATCCATTTCATAGGACACAGGGCTGGGCCTGACATTCCGCATCGGGTAGACCTTCCCGACCCTGCCGTTCGTCCCGCCCAGGATACCGCAGGCCTCATTGGGATACGCGGCGCTGCAGTGGTCGAGGATTGTTGTCAGATCATGCCGAGCGATGGTCAGGGCGACGGCTCTTTCCTCGTCTCTTGTCACTTGTCGCTCGTCACTGCATTAATGAGACATCGAACAGAACTGCTCGTAGTCGATCAGTTCCGTGATCGTCGGCTTCTCGCCGCAGACCGGGCATTCCTTGTTACGAGGCACCTTCACAGTGCGGAAGCTCATATCCAGGGCGTTCCAGAGCAGGAGCTTGCCCCTGAGCGGTTCGCCGATGCCCAGGATAGCCTTTACCACTTCCGTGGCCTGGAGCGTGCCGATCACGCCGGTCACGACCCCCAGGATGCCCGCTTCCTGGCACGACGGCACCATGCCCGCAGGAGGAGGGACCTCGAACAGACAACGGTAGCAGGGACCCTGGCCCGGATAGATGGACATGACCTGGCCTTCAAAGCGGAACACCGCGGCGCTGATCAGGGTCTTCTTGAGCATCACGCAGGCATCGTTCACGAGGTACCGGGTCGGGAAATTGTCGCTCCCGTCCACGACAATATCGTAGTCCTTGATGATGCCCTTTATGTTTGCCGACGAGAGCCGCTCTTTGTGCATAACCACATTCACGTCGTGGTTCAATGTCTCGAAGGTCTCTTTTGCCGATTCCGCCTTCAGTACGCCGAGCCGCTTCGTATTATGCGCGATCTGGCGCTGGAGATTCGATATCTCGACGCGGTCATTGTCGATCACGCCAATGGTCCCCACGCCCGCGGCGGCAAGATAATAGCCCACCGGCGAACCGAGCCCGCCGGCGCCCACGAGCACGACCTTGGCGTTCAGGAGTTTTTCCTGGCCCTCGCCGCCCACTTCCGGGAGGAGGATATGCCTGCTGTAGCGCAGTATCTGGTCTTCAGTGAATTCCATGACTCTATTTCGGATTGCGGATTTCGGATTACGGATTACGAAATGCTTGATTCAAATCCGCATTCCGCAATCCGCATTCCGCAATCATTTCTTTTTCTCCTTGTCCTTCCGGACGTAAATATGCCACTCTTTCTCAGCTGTCTGATCGATCTTCAGGACCTTCTGGCCTTCGTTCTCCATGCTTTTGGGAACGTTCTCCGAAGCCGGCTTGTGGTCCGTCACGATCTCAAGCACCTCGCCGAGGCTCATCTTCTCGATGGCCAGCTTGGAGCGGACAAAGGTGTAGGGGCAGACCTGGCCTTTGATATCAATGGTCTTGTCAACTTTGATCTCGTCAGCCATGAGAACCTCCCCTTCAAGTGCGGAGTGCGGATTTCGGAGTGCGGAATTTTGAATCCGGTGTGTTTACACTTCGCACTTCGCACTCGCCACTTCGCACTTCTACTGTTCCATCCTTATCACCATCGTGGGCCCGCCCACGCAGTCCATCTTATTGATCTCGTCAAGGGCCACGCGCACATTGCGCTCCAAAGCTTCGTGGGTCATCATCACGAGCGGAACAGCCTGTTCTTCTTTCCTGCCCTTCTGGATCATGGACTCGATGCTGATGTTGTGCTTGCCCAGCACTCCGGAGATCTTCGACAATACACCGGGCTTGTCAATGGCGGAGAAGCGGAGATAGTAGCACGAGGTGATATCGTCCATCTTCCTGATCTTGAGCTGCGAACGCTCGCGGAACGCCGCCACCGGCATGCGGTTGCCGCTGCCCGAAATAATGTCCCGGCCGATGTCCATGACATCGGCAACCACCGCGCTGCCCGTGGGCATATCGCCGGCGCCCCTGCCGTAGAAGAGCGTGTTCCCCACGGCGTTGCCTTTCACGAACAGCGCGTTGAACACGCCGTCCACGGTGGCGACCGGGAAATCGCCGGGGATCATCGTTGGATGGACCCGCGCTTCGATCTCGTTGTTCACCATCTTGGTGATGGCGAGAAGTTTTATCTTATACCCCAGGTCCTTGGCGAACTCGATGTCTATGGGCGTGATCTTCGAGATGCCCTCGGTGTAGATGTCTTCGAACCTCACCGGCGTGCCAAAAGCAAGCATGGTCAGCACCGCGAGCTTGTGCGCCGAATCAATGCCCTCGATGTCAAAGGTCGGGTCCGCTTCCGCGTAGCCCTTTGCCTGGGCCTCTTTCAGCACCTCGTCGAATTTCCGGCCCTCGTTCGTCATGAGCGTCAGGATGTAGTTGCACGTCCCGTTCACGATGCCGTAGATCGATTCGATGCGGTTCGCGGCAAGACCTTCCCTGAGCGATTTAAGGATCGGAATGCCGCCGGCAACCGAGGCTTCGTACCCAACGGTCACCCCCGCCTTCTCAGCAGCCGCATAGATCTCCTCGCCATGGACCGCCAGGAGCGCCTTGTTGGCCGTTACCACGTGCTTCTTGTTCTTGATCGCCTCAAGGATGAACTCCTTGGCTGGTTTATACCCGCCGATGAGCTCGATCACGATATCGATCTCAGGGTCCGTGATGATATCCTTGGCATCAGTGGTGATCTTCACATCACCGAGCTTGATGCCCCGGTCGCGCTTCACATCGAGGTCAGAGATCTTCTTGAGAATTACAGGAACGCCGAGCCGGCGCTTGATGATGTCCGCGTTTTCCAGAAGGATGCGTGCCGTGCCTGTGCCGACGGTGCCGAAACCGATGATGCCCACATTGATGCTGTTCTTCGTTGCCATGATCTCTCCGTAATGTTATTGGTAGGAACCGCCTGATTCCGTTGAATCGAAAAGTCTTTCAATCCCCTTGTTTTTTCGATGGTTTTCAGCAGGTTCCGAAGCACGAGGACTGCAGAAAGAATAAAGGTGATATTAAAACACCCTCCCCTGCTTTGTCAATATAAATTCCCAGTTTGAGGAAAGGAAATCATTGGGAAATTGGGAGGTTAGAGGGAAGGTCAGAAATAGATCAAGGCAGTTTCAGAAGTCGTTCACCACGCCAGACACGGACTACTCGGACTCTATTTCGGTCATGCCGGCAAACAATTCTAAACGGAGGATAGATGATTTCCCGCAGATGTTCAACCTTGAACTCCGGCACCACGCGGCCAGACCGAGGATGAGAGCTCAAGCGCTCCACCCGCGAAATGATCTCTCCGGTCAGACGCGTACCGACCTCGGGCAGCCCTTCGCGCGAATAATATGCCAGCAGGTCTTCAAGGTCCCTGATTGCGGATTCCGCGAAGGTTATTTTTGCCTTTTCTGCCATGGGATCACTGCAGTCCAAGTCGCTTCTTTGCTTCTGACAGGGATACTTCGCGGCATTCCTCAAGGTCCATCAGTCCTTTCACCACGCCCTGCATAAACGCTCGTTCCTCAGTTTCTTCCTCATAGTCCTTGAGCGCCCGAACTACTGCCACGCCCCGTCCCCTGCTTGTCAGAAGGATCGGACGGTGCGTTTCATTCGCATGCGATACAACCTTGCCGGGATTGACCTTCAGGTCGCTCAAGGGAATGATATCTTCGGAGAACTTGGTATTCATAGGACCTCCTAACAGGTATCGCAAACAGGTCTTATTATAGCACTTATTGGAAGGGATGTATATAGGATCGTCCGGCGAGCGCTGCACATGATGAGGGTACGCTGCGCGAGATCAAAACTCAAAATGCCGTCGGGTTTCGCGGCGCTCAACCTCATCCACGCTTCCCTCCAGCCTTACACTCCGTCAGAATGGTGAAATACCTGGATATCCTTGAGCACATCGCTTTTATCAAAAAGCCATGAAGCAGAAACCAAATTGCCCGCAAGAAAACAATTGCGAGCCCACCCATATGATGCAAATGTCGTAATCATGGCATGATCTCCTAGCTCCTTGCGCGTGCCCGGGAAAACCTTTTCGTTTTTTAAGTCATTTTCGTATTTGTAGACGTTATTAATGCATTTTTTGCCCGGTAATATGTAATTCGTGGGAAGAGTATATGGTATGCCTTATGGTGAGTCAAGACCATTTTGCACAGATATCCTTAAATCGGCCTGTTACTCCCGGGGCGGGCGTGTTCTCAGAATTTCTTTTCTTTTTGCAATTCATCCCTAAACTCATCAACCTGCTGTTTCATCTCTTCCTTGCTCCACTTCAGTTCCTTTGCTGCAAAGGCGGCAATCAAGTCAATCTGCTGTTCACCTCGACGGGTCGTAATTCCAAGGTGCATCCGCCGCAGAACGATATCGCAGAGCGTCTTTGCACCCTCTTCGCGGACACCGTAGAGCACCTGGGCATGGATGTCCCTGCACTCCAGCGAGATGGGTTCGGCGAGCCTTGGGTCCTCTTTTGTGATTTCAAGTACCTTCTCCGCCCGTGCGCCATAATAATGAATGAGGTGACGCACTGTTTCTGCGCTGACCTTGTATCGTTCGGACAACTGCGGGACCGTTTCTTTCAAATATTCAGCAAGCTCCACCGGAAGACTACCGGCTAGCGGCCGCGTCGCGGTAGTACAAGCTACCCTACTACCCAACTTGCTGCACGCCGCATCGACCACATCCTCAGCCATGTTCCGATAGGTCGTATACTTGCCGCCGGCTATGGTGATGATCCTAGCGGCCCTTCCTTCGGCGATCACCCGGTGCTTGCGCGATATTTTGCTCTCTTTCTCCCCTGCGAAGGCAAGAGGCCTGATACCCGCGTAGGTGTAAAGAATGGACTCTCTTGTCAGATTCAATCCTGGCAGGACCCGTCTGCTTTCGGTAAGGAGATAATCCACGTCATCACTGTCCGCATGGACCTCATTCAGATCACCGTCGTACTTTGTATCGGTCGTGCCGATGAGCGACCATTGGTCCATGGGAATGATGAAGAACATCCTGCCGTCCTTTGACGCAATGAACAGCGACTGTTCGGACAGTTTGGGCAAGACAAGATGGATCCCCTTGGTCGGATTGATGATCTTTACCCGGTCGATGCCGCCTGCCTTCCGCACCTGGTCCACCCAGGGGCCGCCTGCGTTGACCAGGACCTTTGAACGGAATGACTCAGTCGTGCCGGACAGTCCGTCACGCGCGGTCACCACAACGCCGTCACCGGTTTCCTCGATCTTCTCGGCGCTCATATGACTCCGTACGACCGCCCCTGCCTCACGGGCCGCGATGATATTCTCGATCACCAGCCGTTCAGGCATGATGATCTGGTGGTCATAGAACAGGGCTGAGCCTTTGAGCCCTTCCCTGTTCAACCGGGACTCAAGGGACAGGGTCTTTTCCAATCCCGCGGTAAAGTAATGGGGAATGTCTTTTTCCCGGGAAAGCAGTTCATAAAGATGTATGCCCACGGATATGGCAGCTCTGCCATGAGGATCGTGCTTGTAGATGGGGATCAGGATCGGCATGGGCGTGATGAGGTACGGGCACTGGCGCCGCAGGATCGCGCGCTCACGAAGCGCCTCGGCCACAAGGTCGATCTCGAAATTCGCCAGGTACCGCAAGCCGCCGTGCACCAGCCGCGTGGTCTTTGACGAGACGCCGGATGCGTAGTCCCGCTTTTCCAGGAGCAGCACGGACAGGCCCCGCAAAGCCGCGTCCCGCGCCACTCCCGCGCCGGTGATGCCCCCGCCGATGACGATGAGGTCGAAGTTCCTGTTTTGCTCATTGCTGACGGGCATTTGTCGCATCTCCCTGCCGCTCCCCTTTCGGATGGAACGTATTTGCCGGAATGTACCGCATGGTTCGACGGCGAATTAACACGAGTAAACTACATAAGGTAGGCATATTGTAACAGAAAGCGGAACGTTTGCATCCTGAACTTCGCCGCAGTTTGCATATTGACGAAAACAAAAGCTGTTTTCTCATGAATGCAAATCTAAAAATCTCACATCTTCTGAAAAATCAGCTGGTTAGTCTTTGGCATAGGTGATGCATATACTATTGCAGCAGTTTAAAAAGGGGGAGCCATGGATACATCGATGGCAAAGCAAGGTGCCTATTTTGGCGCCAGTGCAGGACTGACCATTTTCGGACTTTTTGGACTGATGCCGAGTTGCCTTCTGGGCGGAGCCATGGGCTTGACGATCGCGGGGATGATTTCCAGTATCCCCGTGGAACCCGGCATCCTGGCGCGCATGATCGTTCTCGTATCCATGCTCGCGGGGGCCGTCGTATTCGGCATCCTGATCGTGACGGCTGCCGCCTGTCTCGGCGGGATCATCGGTTCCATCGTCGCGCCACGCCCGCCCGATCGCCTGACGCCATAATAACAACGAATACGGACAACCGGGGAAAGGAGGGCCGGCATAAAGCAGTCAACGGGAATGAAGAACGGCATACCGCGGGCAGGGTCGAGCATTTCCACATTCTCGACGCCGCCCCTGATCCGAGGATGCAGGAGCGCAATCATCGAGCGATACAATCGCCGACCAACACACACGAGGAGGAGGGCTGTGCATGAATAAGAAACTGGTGATCGGATTGTTGATTTTTTCCGTAGTTATGATCGGAGCGTATGCGTATCTCAGCACGGTGGTATTTCAGGACCCGCAGTTCTGCACCGCCTGTCATTTTGTCGTTCCCTACTACAAGAAATGGGAGACGTCCACCCACAATAAAGTACCGTGTCTGAAATGCCATGAATACTCCGCCGAGCGCGCGCTTTCGGCGCAATTCATGTTCATGTCCAGAGCGGTCAATCCCCGCCCGCTCACGAACGTGCCGGACAAGAACTGCCTCCAGGCCGGATGTCATGACAAGCGACTGGTCGAATCGAAAGTGACGTTCACGAAACAGGGGATCAATTTCGATCATAAGCCGCACTTTACGCAATCAAAACGGGGAATCAACCTGCATTGCCGGAGCTGCCATTCCGATATCGTGCAGGGAGAGCATTTGAAGGTTTCGATGAATGTCTGCTACCTCTGCCATTTCAAAGGGGTGCCCCATGACCAGGCGCAGACGGGATGTCCGTCATGCCATTCAGCGCCTGCCAAGGACATTACCTACAAAGGCAAGCCTTTCTCTCATGCGGCCGCGCTGAAAGCAGGCCGCAAATGCAAAACCTGCCACATCGAGATCTCAAAAGGCGACGGGGTGACGCCCCGGGACAAGTGCTTCTTCTGCCATGTGGACAGGGTCGAGAAGTATTCCGAAGTCAACCTGATCCACACCAAGCACGTGTCGGAAAAGCAGATCGACTGCCTGTACTGTCACTCAAAGATCGAGCACGGGAAGATCAAAATGGCAGACAAGATGCCGATCTAGACGGACCGCGAAAGGTTTGGAAACAGAAAGGGCCGTCATTGGCCGGGCACTCGCCCCCATGACGGCCTTTTTCATATTGATCAACAGAATGCCGAGAAGCATCATGACTCTCGGGAATAACGTTCCACGACCTTCTTCAACACCGCCGGCTTGTTGCTGTAGATCCCGTCAACACCCCAACTGATCAGTTTCATCATTTCTTCTTCTTCATCAACGGTCCAGACATAGATCTTGATGCTCCGGTCGTGCAGCGCGAAAACCAGGTCCTCCGTCACCGCCTGTCGTCTCAGGCTTATGAAGCTGTAGCCCATCTTCTTATACACGCTTACCTCGGAAACCGAAAAGTCGTCGAAGATCCCGGCAACCGGGACATTCGGCAGCACCCGCTTGACATCGAGCACTTCCCGTTCCTTGAACGAGGAGATCAATATTTCCCCCTTGTATCCCGATCCGGCCACATGCGCGGCGGTCAATGCTCCCGATCCGTCGCTCTTCACTTCGATGTTCAGGCCTACTCGACCGGCGGCCAGGGAGAGCACATCGTTCAGCGTCGGGACCGGTTCGCCGTTCCTGAGCTTTATTTTCGCGATATCCGTGGAAAGGGATCTTTCGATATCGATATCGCTGTCGCAGGTCTTGCCCGTCCGCTCGTCGTGCATGACGTACAGAAGGTTATCCCTGCTCCTGCGGATATCGAACTCGATCATATCCACCGGCAGGGACAAGGCAAGACGGAATGCTTCAAGGGAATTTTCCAGAGCGCGGGAGGAATATCCCCGGTGAGCGATGATGAGGGGTTTTAACATGAAGAACAAGGATTAAGAGGATTATAGGATTACAGGATCAATAGTCCTCTGATCCTGCTTCACCTGATCCTGCTTCATCTAATCCTTTCTCTAGTTTTTCTTATTCTTTCGGCCTGACCTTTTCCACGATCCTGTCCTTGATGCTCCTGATCTGTTCCATGAAGGACTTGGGCATGGCAGCCCTATGGATGGCGCTCCGGATGGCCACCATGCGTTCGAGCGTGGCCAGTTCCCCCTGCCGGATAAGGCCCCGGGGATCGCTGAAATCGGCCCAATGGACCTTTCCCACCGGAGGATGGATGACCACGTCTGCCTCATCGAGCAGAAGACCGTTCAGGAACACGCGGGTGACCGCGTCGGCTCGCAGCACAATGTCGAGGCCCGAGGTGTCGTCGAACTTGGACATTTCGCTCGAGACGTCCACGGCGATCACCACGTCCGCGCCCATGTCCCGGGCGCAGATGACCGGCACCCGCTCGACCCATCCGCCGTCCACCAGCATCATGTCGTTGTCATTGACCGGCGGAAAGATGCCCGGCAGCGCACAGCTGGCGCGGATCGCCGTGCGCAGGGACCCGCTGGTGTAGACCACGCGTCTGCCGTTGCAGATATCCGTGGCAACACAGCCAAAGGGGATCTTCGTTTCCTCAATGGCAATATCCGGGATAATCGGGTTCAGGAACTCCTCGTATTCTTCCTCGGAGATGAACGCCGGCTTGGTGGCGGTGACGCCCCAGAAGTACCCCTTCCGGATCAGATTTGCCATATCAGCGAAGAATCCATGCTTGTTGTTCTGGGGGCTTTCGAGCCTGCGGATGAATTCGAGGCGGGTCTTGCGCGAACGGAAACTGCGAAGATACTGGTCCATGCGCTCGATCCAATAGGCCGCGTCGGGCCGCGATGAATACAGCCCTCCGATGAGCGCGCCCAGACTGGTGCCGGCGATAAGATCAACGGGCAATTTGGCGTCCTCAAAGACCTTGAGAACACCCAGGTGCGCAAGGCCCCTGGCCGCACCGCCGCCCAACGCCAGGCAGATCCGTGGTTCTGATGATGGTGTCATAGGTTAGAAGTTGACCCGGTCAACAGCAGGGCCGATGAAATCATAGCATTATCAGCCAAGTCCTGTAAAGGGATTTCACCTGGCCCAAGCACAGCGATAGGAATCGGATCATGCTTCGCCATGAGGACAAACAGCGGTTTTTTCAGCTGAGGCCCTGTCCTATCGCCCAGTACGTCCGCGCGAGA
>JAOUEV010000049.1 GCA_029858565.1 Nitrospirota bacterium
GGGCGACGGCAGGGGCACGGAATACCGCTCCCGGATCGCGGAGTTGGGGAAGACCGAGATCAAGGCCGAGGTCCTGTCCAGCGAACAGCGCGAGGTCCGCGGGCCGCGTATCGTGCTGGGCCAGGGGATCGCCAAGTCGGACAAGATGGACTGGATCGTGCAGAAGGCAACCGAGCTCGGCGTCAGCTCCATTGTCCCGCTCGTGACGGAACGGACCATCGTCAAAGTGAAGGACGAGGAGAAGCGCGTCACGCGGTGGCAGAAGATCTGCCGCGAAGCTGCCATGCAGAGCAATCGGCCGGACATCCCGAAAGTGGAAGCCATCGCTTCTCTCGGTGATTTTATTCTTTCCCCGGCCACCGGCTACCGGCAGCAGGGTCCCGGATCTCTTCTCCTCCTTCCCTGGGAAGAGGCTGCTGAGCCGATCAAGAACGTGCTGCGGTCGCATGCTGATTCGGAACAGGTCATCGTGCTGATCGGGCCGGAAGGCGGGTTCTCGAAAAAAGAAGCAGACCTGGCGATAGCGCGGGGCTTTCACTCCGTGAGTCTTGGTACGAACATCCTCAGGACCGAGACCGCGGCGATCGCCGTGCTCGGCATGATCGGGTACGAATGCTCCTGATAATGTCACACCGCTGCATCCCTGTCCGGATAATCCCTTCCGGCATTTCGCTTGACACCCCAATATATAGGATGTTAATATCAAGTCCTTCAATCTGTGGTGCATTGCACGAAAGGGCTTGTATAGAATGAAACTGGCCATTGGCGCTGATCACGGCGGTTTTGACCTGAAGAGCGAGATCGTCGGATTGCTCAAGAAGATCGGGAACATCGAGGTGATCGATTTCGGCACCAGCGGCCCTGATTCAGTGGATTACCCTGATTACGGCAAGAAGGTCTCCGAGGCGGTGTCGAACGGCCAGGCTGACCGGGGCATCCTGATCTGCGGCACCGGCATCGGCATGTCCATCGTGGCGAACCGCTATCCCAGGATCCGCGCGGCGCTCTGCCACGACCACTTCACCGCCAAGATGAGCAGACAGCACAATGACGCGAATGTCCTCGTCATGGGCGAGCGGGTCATCGGCAGGGGCGTCGCCTGCGAGATCGTCCAGACCTGGCTCGACACGGCGTTCGAAGGCGGCAGGCACCAGCTGCGGCTGGAGAAGATCGGTAAAATCGGGAGTAAGGGCTAAGAAGATAAACAAGGGGTAAAGGGCTAAAGATCGAATCCTACCCCTCTAGCCCTTAGACCTCTAGCCCTGGACAACGGGTATCACTTAGCATCCTTTACGCACAACATCATCGCATAACCAAACATTGCAGAAGGGTAAGATCATGTCGGACATGGAACAGCTGAAAAAAGCGGACATAGACGTCTATAACGCCATCAAGGGCGAGGAGAAGCGGGAGCTCGAGAAGATCGTCCTGATCGCTTCGGAGAACTACGTGAGCCCGGCGGTGCTGGAAGCGCAGGGCTCGGTCTTCACGAACAAGTACGCCGAGGGCTATCCCGGCCGCCGTTACTACGGCGGGTGCGAGTATGCCGACGCGGTGGAAAACCTTGCCATCGAGCGTGCGAAGAAGCTCTTCGGAGCGGAGCATGTGAATGTGCAGCCCCACTCGGGCTCGTCAGCCAACATGGCGGTCTATTTCTCGGTGCTCAAGCCCGGGGACACGATCCTCGGCATGGCCCTGCCCCACGGCGGCCACCTGACCCACGGCGCGTCGGTCAGTTTCTCGGGCCAGATCTACAAGTCCTTTTCCTACGGCGTGGACAAACAGACCGAACTGCTCAACTACGACGAGGTGGAGCGGCTGGCACTGGAACACAAGCCGAAGATGATCGTGGCCGGCTACAGCTCCTATTCGCGCATCCTTGACTTCGCCCGGTTCCGGAAGATCGCTGACAAGGTCGGCGCCATGCTGATGGTGGACATCGCGCACATCGCGGGCCTCGTGGCCGCGGGCGTCCATCCCAGCCCGGTGCCCCACGCCGACTTCGTGACCACGACCACGCACAAGACCCTCCGCGGCCCCCGCGGCGGCATGATCATGTGCCGGGAGCAGTACGCCAAGGCAGTGGACAAGGTGATCTTCCCGGGCATCCAGGGCGGACCGCTGGTGCATGTGATAGCTGCCAAGGCGGCTTCCTTCAAGGAAGCGCTCGAACCGTCCTTCAAGACCTACCAGGAGCAGGTGAAAAAGAACGCCGCTGCCCTGGCACAGCGGCTGACCGAGGACGGGTTCCGCATCGTCTCCGGCGGCACGGAGAACCATCTGATGCTCGTGGACCTGACGCCCAAGAACATCACGGGCAAGGACGCAGAGACCGCGCTCGACGCGGCGGGCATCACCTGCAACAAGAACAGCATTCCCTACGACCAGAAACCGCCGGTCACCACCAGCGGCATCCGGCTCGGCACGCCCATCGTGACCACCCGGGGCATGAAGGAAGCGGAGATGAAGGTCATCGGCGACCTGATCTGCGACGCATTGGCCAATGGCCAGGACGCGTCGAAGCTCAACGCGGTAAAAGAGAAGACGAAGCAGCTGTGCTCCAAGTTCCCGATGTTCGCGGCGTGACACGAACAATGTAGGGGCGGCCCTGCGTGGCCGCCCGCAAACGGGCAACCACACAGGGTTGCCCCTACACATTAGATATGACAACAATAAAAGACACCCGTCCCTCCTGGGACGAATACTTCATGGAGATCGCGCACCTGGTGAAGAAGCGGGCAACCTGCCTGCGGCGGCAGGTGGGCGCGGTGATCGTGAAGGACAAGAACATTCTCGCGACCGGCTACAACGGCGCGCCGTCGGGCGTGGAGCACTGCCTGGTCACGGGGTGTCTGCGCGAGAAGATGGGCATCCCGTCGGGCGAGCGGCATGAGATCTGCCGGGGCTTGCACGCGGAGCAGAACGCCATCATTCAGGCTGCCAAGCACGGCACGAGCATCCAGGGCGCGACACTCTACTGTACGAACCAGCCCTGCGGCATCTGCGCCAAGATGATCATCAATGCAGGCATCGTGAATCTCGTGTTCGACGACGGCTATCCCGACCAGCTCGCCGCGGAGATGATCAAGGAGTCGGGATTGAAGGTAACACAGTACGCAAAGAAGGGTTAATGAGGCAACGGAAGGATTAAAAAGCAAAAGAAGGATTAAGAAAACCAGAGAAGGATTAAGAGGCCCTACCTCTCTAATCCTGTAATCCTCTAGCCCTTTATTAGATCTTATGCGCTGCCCCTACTGTTCAAGCCTCGATAACAAGGTCGTCGACTCCCGGATGGGAAAGGAAGGCGAGTCCATCCGCAGGAGGCGGGAATGCCTCAAGTGCGAAGGCCGCTTCACGACCTACGAACGGGTCGAGGAGATCCTGCCGTCGGTCATCAAGAAGGACGACCGCCGCGAGCCCTACGACCGCCAGAAGATCCTGTCGGGCCTGAAGAAGGCCTGCGAAAAACGTCCCATCAGCGTCGAGGTCCTTGAAAAGACCATCGACAATATCGAGAAGTCCCTCCAGGAAAAAGGCTTCAAGGAGATCCCGAGCACGGCCATCGGCGAAGAGGTGATGAACCAGCTCCATGCTCTTGACGAGGTCGCCTACGTCCGCTTTGCTTCGGTCTACCGCTCCTTCAAGGATATCAACGAGTTCATGAGCGAGCTCAAGGATATCCTGAGCGAGAAGGAAAAACCAAGTCCGCAACCGGGCAAGTAGCCCGCTGCAGCGTTAAGCGATAAGCAATAGAGCAGTAAGCAATCGTATGTTTTTCAACATGCTTACTGCTTAGAACTTACTACTTACTGCGGTTCTCCTCCCCTTTTCCGTGATCCGAAATTGAGAACCCTTGCCGACATAGCAGTTCCCGTCAATCTTCCCAAGACGTTCCACTATTCCATTCCTCCGGAACTGGCCGGCGACCTTGTCGTGGGCTCGCGGGTCATTGTGCCGTTCGGCAGCAGGCGCGTCAGCGCAACGGTCACGGGATTTCCGGAAAAAGCCGGGACCGCGAAGCTTAAGTCCATCATCTCCATCGCCGGCCCGCCCCTGTCCCCGGACCTGATGAAGCTAGCGGCCTGGATGGCCGACTACTACCTCCATCCCATCGGCATGGCAATCGAGACCATGGTGCCCCGGGCAGTGGAGGAGGTGCGGCCGAAGCGGGTCCGCATGCTGCGGATGCTCGACGGCGATCATGACATGGACGCGATCCGGGGGCCGAAGCAGACGGCGCTCTTTCTGCTCATGAGCGAGCGTCTGACGGTTCCCTTTTCCGAGCTGGGGAAGTTCGCGCCATCCACGATCAAGGCGCTCTGTTCCGCGGGGATGCTGGAGATATTCGAGAAGGACGAGGAGCCTGCCGCGGAGAACCAGTCGTTCACGCCTGACGCGCAGCCCGAACTGATGCCCGAACAGGCCGCCGCGGTGTCAACGATAGGCGAAGCAGTCGCGCGCGGGGCATTCGAGACCTTTCTGCTGCACGGCGTCACCGGCAGCGGCAAGACCGAGGTCTACCTCCGCTGCATCGGAGCGCTTGCCGGCACGGGCAAAGGCGCCATCGTGCTGGTGCCCGAGATCGCGCTCACCCCGCAGCTCCTGAACAGGTTCCGAAAACGCTTCGGCTCGCGGATCGCCATGCTCCACAGCGGCATGACCGACCGCGAGCGGGCTGATGAATACCGCCGCATCAGGGAAGGGTCCGTGGATGTGGCGATAGGCGCACGGTCCGCGGTGTTCGCGCCGTTCCCGGACCTGGGGCTCCTGGTGGTCGACGAGGAGCACGAGAACTCCTACAAGCAGGACGAGGGGCTCCGGTACCACGGACGGGATGTTGCCGTGATGCGGGCCAAGCTCCGGAATGCCGTGTGCGTGCTCGGCTCCGCGACCCCGTCGCTCGAAAGTTCCTATAACGCCCGGTCCGGCAAGTACCGCTATCTGCGCATCGAGAAGCGCGTTGACCACCGCCCCATGCCGACTGTCGAGATCCTGGACATGAAGACATCGCCAAAAGCATCCCTGTTCTCGCCCAAGCTCGCGGCGGAAGTGCAGGCCCGGCTTGACCGCAAGGAACAGGCGCTGCTGCTCCTGAACCGGCGGGGGTTCTCGTCGGTCCTGATCTGCGGGGACTGCGGCAGATCGCTGCCCTGTCCGTCCTGCAGCGTGTCGCTGACGTTCCACAAGAACGTGCGCAAGCTCAAGTGCCATTACTGCGACCATCAGGCCGAGCCGCCGGAGACCTGTCCGAACTGCGGCGGCGCGGACCTGAAGCCGCTCGGCGCGGGCACGCAGAAGATCGAAGAAGAGGTCGCGAAGGCCTTTTCATCGAGCCGCATCGAGCGCATGGACAGCGACAGCATTCGCGGCAGGCATGCCTACGATGAACTGCTCGGCAGGGTGGACCGGTGCGAGGTGGATATCCTGCTCGGCACGCAGATGATCGCCAAGGGACATGACTTTCCGGCTGTCACGCTCGTGGGCGTGGTGGACGCGGACGTGGGTTTGAACCTGCCCGACTTCCGCTCATCGGAAAAGACCTTTCAGCTCATCACCCAGGCAGCAGGCAGGGCAGGGCGGGGCGATACAGCAGGCGAGGTGATCATCCAGACCCTGAACCCGAACCACTATGCCCTGCGCCACAGCAGGACCCATGATTACGACGGGTTCTATGACGAGGAGATCAGGTTCCGCGAGGAGCTGGGGTATCCGCCCTTCGGCAGGATGATCAAGATCGAGGTGAAGGCTGCGCGGGAAAATCTTGCCCTGGATGCCGCCATGACCGGCCGGGACCGCATCCGGCGGCTGCTGAAAGGCAAAGAGACAATCCTGCTCGGCCCTGCTCCGTCGCCGATCGCCAAGGTCCGCGGCAAGTTCCGTTTCCAGATGCTGCTGCTGTCAAAACGGCGGGACCTGATCCACAGCCTGGCGATCGAAGCGCGCAAAACAGTGGAGGAGAAGTTCGGCAAGAAGGTACAGGTGCTCGTGGATGTGGACCCGGTGAATTTGATGTGATCAGATCGTCCTCTGCGATATATCTGCGTGATCCCCGACGATCGTTTCCGCCAAGACCTCCAGTCTTGAGCCGTAGCCGCCCGGAATAGATTATACTGGCCGTACGTGAGTATGAGAGAGCGATATAACGCCGTAATACGGAGATCCGATGAACAGTAGGCTGTTACAAAACATGAGCCGGCCGTTTACACGCTTGCTGATCCTGGTGTTCGTGGCGTGGACCGCGGTGTGCGTCGGTTCGCTCTTCTACCATCTCAGCGATGACGAGCGGCATATCTACCAGCTCGCCAACAGTGTCGCATCGGAGCGCATCGCCACGGACCAGCTCTATCGTTTCTGGGCAGCAGGTCACGGCGGCGTCTATGTGCCGGTGACCGAAACGACCCCGCCGAATCCTTTTCTGAAGAACGTTAAGGAACGCGATATTATTGCACCTTCCGGCCGCCGACTGACGCTCGTCAATCCCGCGTACATGACCCGCCAGGTCCATGAACTCGGCAGAACCCGGGGGGTGATCAAAGGGCATATTTTCAGCGATCGTCCGATCCGGCCTGAGAACGCGCCGGACGAGTGGGAAAAAGAGGGCCTCGCTGTTCTCGCGGACGGAAAACAAAGTGAGTTTGGTCAGGTCGTGATGCTGGACGGGGAGTTGCATTACCGTCTCATCAAGCCCCTGTATATCGAGCAGCCCTGCCTCTCCTGCCATGCCGCCCAGGGGTACAAACTTGGGGATCTTCGCGGCGGCCTCAGCGCCGCCATCCCACTCGCGAGTTTTCGCTCCATGGAGCGTCAGCATCTCCTGAACGGGTACAAGCATTTCGGCACGGTATGGCTGTTCGGCTGCATCGGCCTGGCCGTTGCCGCGCCCTATGTCAAACGACGCATCCGGGAGCGGGAGGATGCGACGCGGAAGATGGAGGAAAGCGAGATGCGCTTTCGCGCGATCTTCGAGGGAGCGCCGGACGCGATCCTGCTTGCGGATCCGGAGACGGGGACCCTTGTTGACGCGAACCATGCCGCCGAAAGCCTGCTGCAACGGACACGCTCCGAGTTGATCGGGCTGCATCAGTCGCAGCTGCATCCGCCGGAAGAAGAGGATAACGGCCGCGCGGTCTTCGCGCAGCATGTCAAGCAAGAGGTGTCCGCGCCAACGGAACACAACATCCTGAGGAAGGACGGAACAAAGATCCCGGTGCAGATCGGGGCAACGGTCATGACGCTCGCGGGTCGGCGCGCCATAATGGGCGTATTCCGCGATATGAGCCGGATGAAACAAGCCGAAGAGCAAAAGGAACAGCTGGAGGCGCAGTTAGTGCAGTCTCAGAAGATCGAGTCCGTGGGACAGCTCGCCGGCGGAATTGCTCACGACATCAACAATATGCTTACGCCGATCCTCGGTTACGCCGACATGCTCAGTATAGGCCTGCCGGCAGGGGATCCGAAGCATGTCAACGTGAAGGAGATCGTCAACGCGGCCAACCGGGTAAAGGATATGAGCCACCAGCTGCTTGCGTTCGCCCGGAAGCAGACCCTGGAAATGCGTCCCGTCGATCTGAACGTCGTCATTACCGGCTTCAGCAAGATGCTGCGCAGGGCGCTTCCGGAGAGCATTACGATCAAAATGGACCTGGCACCTTCGATCGGCACGGTTTTTGCCGACGAACGCCAGTTCGAGCTGGTCATCCTGAACCTGGCGGTGAATGCGCGGGATGCGATGCCGAAGGGCGGCCTGCTGAAGATCTTGACACGGGATGCTGTCGTGGCCAGGGAAAAAACCCTGAGCCGGATGACGATCTGCCCGGGACGCTATGTCCTGATCAAAGTGGACGATATCGGCATGGGCATGGACAGCGCGACGATGAGCCGGATCTTCGAACCCTTCTTTACCACCAAGGAGTCCGGCCAGGGGACCGGTCTGGGACTGGCAACGGTCTACGGCATTGTTAAGCAGCACAATGGGTTTATCGATGTCGCCAGCGAACCGCGCCAGGGCACGACCTTCTCGCTTTACTTTCCCATTGTCGAAGATACCATCGACCACGGAGCTGTTGCTCCCGTGCGCACGCTGCTCCGGGGATCGGAGACCGTTCTCCTGGTCGAGGACCAGCCCGATGTTCTGCGGTCGGTGCAGCAGCTCCTCGAAACGCTCGGGTATCGCGTTCTGACCGCGGGGAACGGCAACGCCGCCCTCGATGTCCTGCAGGGGGACGGGGCTTCAATCGATATCCTGATCAGCGACGTCATCATGCCGGGCATGAACGGCAGGGAGTTGTACGAGATCCTGCGGCAGACCCATCCCGCCATAAAAGTGCTCTTTCTATCCGGTTATTCCGCTGATGTGATCAGTACTCATGGCGTGCTCGACAAGGGCATGAATGTTCTCAGGAAGCCGTTCTCCATCCAGGACCTGTCGGAAAAAGTACGGCAGGTGCTCGATGAGCGGAGATCCTGAAAGGTCAGCAGGTAACGCCAGGACAGGTCCGGCAAAAAGGTCCCGTGCTCGTGGAAGTGGACCCGGTGATTTCGATGGAGCGAAGAAGAATATTTCACCGCAGAGCACGCAGAGAGCATTAACTTTCTTTTGGATTGAAGCCAACCCCGCTTTACCATGTTCTTAAACTGACGGGATTCCCGCTTTCGCGGGAATGACGCACTTCAACACGGCGGGAAGAGCAGCGCTCCTGTTCCTCATGGTCTGCGAAGCGAATCGATCCCGCAGCCAAGAACCTGCTTAATAATATCCGCTTTATTCCGACATAAGTTTCTGCTATACTCGTACCCGTC
Organism: Nitrospirota bacterium; assembly: GCA_029858565.1. GTDB lineage: Bacteria > Nitrospirota > UBA9217 > UBA9217 > UBA9217 > JAKAHZ01. The sequence goes on from JAOUEV010000049.1 coordinate 8,800, forward strand.
GCGTACAAAACAGCCTTTCTGATGCAACAGTATTCCTGAACCACCCATATTTATTGCGATCTCACGGAGGTGTGCAGTGCACGAAAGATTCATTCTGCCGCTGCTGGCATCGCTCGTTCTATCCTTTGCGATGCCGCAGGGGACGGCCCTTGCCCTGGAGAAGCCTTCGAGCAGGCCCGCTGCCGACCAGGGGATCGATCCCCAGTTCGATAAGCTGGCCAGGGAAGTTGTCGCGAACGTGGCGCCGCAAAAAAGAAAGATCGCGGTGATCGAGTTCTCGGATATGAACGGCCGCGTAACCAACCTGGGCAAGTTCATTGCCGAGGAGCTGACGACCCGTCTTTTTTCAACGGGCCGGTTCGAGGTGATCGAGCGGCAATTAATAACCAGGGTCCTGAAGGAACAGGAACTCGGCATGACCGGGCTCCTGGACGAGAAAAGCACGAAAAAGGTCGGCGCCATCCTGGGCGTGGATCTCCTGGTGACCGGAACGACCGCGGACCTGGGGACGACCGTGAAGATCAACGCGCGGACCATCGCGACCGATACCGGCGCTGTGTACTCCGTTGCATCGGCGGTCCTGCCGAAGAACGATCAAATCATGAAGCTGACAGGCACAGGCGCCGAGGACCGGGCAGATCCGGTCCGGACGGACGGGGGCTCTTCGCAAGCAGCAACACAGACCGCGAAGCGGGAGCCGAGTCGCGGCACGCGCACTCAGGACAACGCGAAAGGCATTATGATCAAAGGCGGGCTCTATTTTGACGGAAAACCCTTGTCGAACTATACAAAGGCATCCGCCACGCTCAGGATCTACACTCAGGACCTCGGCAAATGGGTCACGCCGGCCTATGAGTACGATCCCGAGACCGCGACCTTCACGCTCCATGTCATTGCTGAAGGCAGCTATTCCGTTAACGCGGAAGTGGATGCCAATGGAACGAATCCCGAGCGCTATCCCGGCGATTACAAAGGATCGGGCCATTTTTCCGCCTGGTTCACCACCGCGCCCGTTGTCAAGATCGATATGGAAAAGATCATCCATCTCATCGAACCACAGGACAACGGCAAACCACAAGCGGGCTGGGGCGCCTGGTGCTTCAACAAGGTCCAGCTCGGGACACCCGTCCGCTTCTCCTGGGAGCCCGTTGAAAAGGATGTGTACTATACCTATACGGTCAATCGGACCGTGTGCTCGCCTTTTGCTCAAAAGGAAATGGTCGCCGGAGACACGACGACCGCAACGAGCGTCACCCTTGATCTGCCTCCGAACAATGACGGCGAGATCTATCTCCTGAAGATCGAGGCACGAAAGAACGGCAGGAGCGTGGGTTCGATCATGGTGCACGGCGGCAACGGCTATGGATGGGATTACCGGTTCCGGGCGGTGAAGTAGAAAAGCGGCAGGTCGGGTAGATTGAGGTGAACCCCGACGTTCAGTGCGGAAAGTCCGACTATCGCGTTAAACCCAGGAGCACACCGTGAACGATCATCGAAATTCCATTCTCCACTGGGCTCAGCAGGCCAGCCTTGCTCCGGGATGCGTCGAGCAGGCAATGCGGGAAGCGGGCCAACTCCCGACCAGGTCCGATTGGCAACGTTTCATCGATCGGCTGCTGCTCTGGGGCGGGGCGGTGCTGCTTGCCGTGGGCGTCATCTTCTTCTTTGCCTACAACTGGAATGAGATCGGAAGGGTCGCCCGGCTCTGGTTGGCTGAATTCCTCGTTGCTGGCGCCGTTGCCGCCAGCGCGGCGCTCGGTACGGACAGACCTGCAGGCAAAGCGTCGCTCTTCGCTGCAGCCTTGCTGACCGGCGCGCTGCTGGCCTTGTTCGGCCAGACCTACCAGACCGGCGCGGATACTTACGAACTGTTCATCACCTGGGCAGCGGCCATTCTTCCCTGGACGCTCGTTGGCCGTTTGCCCGCGCTCTGGGTGCTGCTGATCGCGCTCGTCAACACTGCGATCACGCTCTACTTCACCGTGTTTCCCGGCATCTTCGGCCTGCTGTTCAGCACGGAAAAAGAGCTCTGGCTGCTGTTCGCCTTCAATACGGCGGCGCTCTTCCTGTGGGAGCTCTTCAGCAGGAACATCGAATGGCTGCGCGAACGATGGGCCGCCCGGCTGCTGGGATTCGCAAGCGGCAGCCTGATCACCGCTCTTGCGATGTTCGCTATCTTCAATCATAGAGCGGAATTCGGCTTCGCGACCGTTCTTGTCTATCCTCTGTGGCTCGCCGCGATCTATTCCTGCTACCGCCGGATCATCAAGGACCTCTTTCTTCTGGCAGGCGGCGTGCTGAGCATTGTTATTGTCACGGCATCATTGCTTGCCAAGGCGATGGACCGCGGCGGCTCCGACGGCGGGGTTTTTCTGTTCATCGGACTCGTTGTCATCGGCCTGTCCAGCCTGGGCAGCATGTGGCTGAAGAACCTGGCCCGGGAGGATGTGCGATGAGCGCGCTGACCACTGAACAGCTCTGGGATCGTCTCGCGGAGAAGAAGCTTGTCGCAGGAGAGATGCCGCCTGCAGGCGAACAGCATTCGCCGTGGTTCGTGCGCGTGATGCTGGGTTTTGCCGGCTGGATCGGCGCGCTGTTCCTGCTCGGCTTCATGGGCGCGGCATTGTCCTTTGTGATGAGAAGCGGCACTGCGTCGCTCGTAACCGGTATCATTGTTTGCGCCGGCGCCGCTGTCATCTTCCGGCTTGCGCAGGAAAAGGATTTTGCGGTCCAGTTCGGACTGGCAACGAGTTTCGCAGGCCAGGCGCTGTTCATCTTCGGGCTCTTTGAAACAGTTCATTGGCGGGGCGGTTTCGGGTATGTAAGCGTGGCGGTCTTTGAAGCAGTTCTTGCCGCGGTCGTTGCGAATGAGATCCACCGTGCCGCCACCGCGTTCGCGGCCGCGGTCAGCTTGAGCCTCGCCCTGTGGTGGTATGGAGTGCCCTCTCTCGCTCCCGCCTTTATCACGGTTGCGTTCGCCGTGATCTGGCTGAGCGAATTCTCCTGGGCGGACCGCGGCTCTGTTCTCAGGCCGGTCGGCTACAGCCTTGTCCTTGCCGCGCTCTACTGCAATGGAGCGCTGCTCATGCACGGCTACTCATGGATGCCGGGACGGGGAATCAGCAGTCCCATGCTGTCCAGGCTCTCCTCTTGGACAGGCAGTCTCGTTGCCATCTCGGTCTTCCTGTACACGGTGTATCACCTGGCCCGTCGCGAAGGATTCGGCATCAAGGACCGGCCGGCGCAGGCAGCGCTTCTTGCCGTAACCGTGATCGCGCTGACGTCGTTCAAGGCACCCGGCATCGCAGCGGGCCTTGTGGTTGTGCTGCTGGGCTATGCCAATGCCAACCGGGTGCTGACCGGCCTCGGCCTGTTCTCGCTCATTGCATATCTCTCCCTGTACTATTATCAGCTGCAGACGACGCTGCTGGTAAAATCCCTGTCGCTCATTGCCACGGGCCTGGTGCTGCTGACAGCGCGGTTCGCGCTCAACAGGCTGTGGCCTGTTGCCTCGCGGGAAGGAGAGGGCCATGCGTAGGATCATCATAGCGCTGACAGGACTTCTGATCCTGGCAGGTGTTGCTGTTTCGATCTCCAACAAAGAGATGCTGCTGGTGACCGGCAGGGTCGTGCTGCTGGAGCTGGCGCCGGTTGACCCGCGCTCGCTTATGCAGGGCGACTACATGGCCCTGCGTTTCAAGGCAGCCAATGAAGCTTTCGGGATCCGTCCGGACCAAGCGTCTCTGCCCACGGACGGGAGGATCGTGCTGTCGGTGAACGAGGACGGCGTGGCAACGTTCAAGCGGCTCGATATTGGCGCCCCCCTGGCAGCCGGCGAAGTTGCAATGCGGTACCGCATCCGGGACCATAAGCCCAAGTTCGCCACGAACGCGTTCTTTTTCCAGGAAGGCCATGCGCAGGATTACGCCAAGGCCCGCTACGGCGAGTTCCGCGTTGCCGATTCCGGTGAATGCATCCTCACCGGACTGCGCGACGAGAACCTGGTGTTGCTGGGGTCGCAGAACGCGCGGCAGTAAGGGAACGTCAGGGCTATGCAGCAATGGCGAAAGTGCAGTTCCATACCGCAATTTCATCAGCAATGTCGCACAATCTGCTTATGAATAAACCGTTCACCCTGCTTGTCCTGCTGGCCCTGCCGACCATCTGCCATGCTGACTATGAGCTGCGCCTGAATGACGGGGTCACGCTTATCTGGCCCGACTATTCCATCGAGGGGAACCAGTACTGCACCCGCAGAGAGTACGGCAGTTTCTGCGTGCAGAAGCGCGATGTGGTCTCCCTGAAGAAGGTCCAGGGCGGCCCCGGCAATGCGTCCCCCCTGAACAGGGCTCCGTCGCACGCGCGCGCAGCAGCCGCGGCGCCACGTATGGTCGACGGGATCCCGGTCAGCGGAACAGATGCCGCAGGCGCCGACCTCTTTGATGAGGTGATGGTGCGCGCCATGAAACGGATCAACTGCACCGCCGCGGCGGTGGCTGTGGCGGATCGAGGGGTCATGGTGCACTCGCGCGGCTATGGCTGGCTGGACAAGGAGAAGAAGGTTCCCCTTCCGGCAGATGCCATGATCGGGATCGCCAGTTGTGAAAAGCCGGTTACGGCGGCTGCCATCAAGCATCTGGCGCGAAACGGAGGTCTGGACCTCGATGCAGGCCTGTTCGCGCTCCTGAAGGTCCGGCCGCAGGGGCCGGTACGGGATGAGCGGATCCACAGCATCTCGATCCGCCATGTGCTCGAGCACAAGGCCGGATGGGGGCCGGATCCCGCCTCGGGAGCTGCCGATGCCCTGCGTAAGGCCGGAGGTTCAGATCCACTGCCATTAGAAGCAATCCTTTCCCGTGTCATGACCCATCCGCTCAAGAACGCGCCCGGCACGGTGAGCGAGTACTGCAATTTCGGTTACGATACGCTCCGCCACGTGCTTGAGCGCTTCTCCGGAAAACGGCCGGACGACTACTTCCGGAACGTGCTTTTCCAGCCTGAGCTGGTCCTCGGATTTTATGGTTCAGGCGCGCCGCTTCCGAAAGACGCGCCGCCCCTTGTCTGGAATGCGGCAACCGGAGGACCGATCAGCGCATCGGCTCCCGCACTGCTGAAGTTCATGCGCCGCTACTGGCTAACGGGCGAGCCGCGGGACAGTGGAAATCCTCTCTGGGTCATGTACGGGAGCCTGGACGGATCAACAGCGATAATGATATGGCGGTCCGACGGCATTGACCTGGTGGCCCTCTTCAATGGAAGAGGAAGCGTCAGCCACGATGAGATCTCCCGGGACCTGCAGGCGGTGATCGACCGGATCAAGGATGCCCGCGGCGGCAGTCTGCTGTAATGCGATTCCCTTTTACAGGGGTCATTAGGATTAAGCCCTGTGAATTGACGCATGACATTTCAGGCGTGTGAATGCCGGGGGTTGTGGGCGGCGTTTCTTTCTGACCGGCATCTTCATGGTGGGATATGCAATGTTTTCGAGGTCAGGCGCGATTATTAAGGTATTGAAGATCGCCGCCACAGGGATGCCGGTCTCTAGCCCGCAACAATTTCCTTTACAGCGCTCCGGGCAATGTTATAATGTCGTTATAACACTCAGGAGGCGACAATGCACAGAAAGGTCGTTGCCATAGGGAACAGCAAGGGGGTGTCGATCCCGGTCGAGATACTGAACAAGCTCGATCTCGCCGCCGGCTCGGACGTGAATGTCGAGCTGGATGAAGAGCAGGAAAGGATCGTGATCGCCCCGGTCAGAAAGAAGCGGAAGGTGCCGGGGATCGACAAGGCGTTCGCCGGTCAGGTGAATGAGTTCATTGAGAAGTACGGCCCCGCGCTGAAGGAACTTGCGAAGAAGTGAGGTACCTGACGGCGGAACAGGTGCTCTTTATCCATGCGCGGCTCGTCACTGAGACGGGGGGCATGCACGGCGTGCGGGACGTCGGGCTGTTGAGGTCGGCTGTTGAGCGGCCGCGGGCGACCTTTGGAGGAAAGGACCTGTACCGCGATCTGTTCCACAAGGCGGCGGCGCTCATGGAGTCGCTCATCGGCAATCATCCTTTCCTCGACGGGAACAAGCGTACCGCTATCTCCGCTGCAGGGCTTTTCCTGATGCTGAATGGCTATGAGCTTAATGCGTCGCAGAAGGAACTCGAGACCTTTACCCTGGATATGGCCCTCAAGAAGAGGGATGTTCAGGATGCGGCCGCATGGTTCCGAAAACATTCCACGCCGACATCTTAGCAACGTTGGAGACAACAAGAGGAATCCCGGCAGTATCCTCGCGAAGCCCTTGAATGATCTTTTTGAGACAGCATCTCCGACGGAGATCATGGCTCGTTTGCGCGCGAATGCCGGATTTCCTCCTATGACGCTTCCTATCTCGATCAGGCGATGAGACGGGGGCTTCCCTTGGCTGCGCAGGATAAAGCACGTGCAATCGCGGCGAAGCGTTGTGGAATCCCGCTCCTCTGATCACCCTCTCAGCATGCTGCGTCCGGTTGGTATCCGTGCTGGATCGGGCGCTTGCATGATCGCACTTTCCAAAGATACGTTTACGTTCGGAATCCACGACAGGCTTATTTTGACGCCCTCTTGATCATCCTTAAAAGTTTTGAGTTATAATTGTCTCAGATAAGAATCTCTCTTCACAAGGAGCACACATGGACGGCAAACGGGTAAGCGACAGCAGCGTCACCATGGCGCAGATGATGATCCCCCAGGACGCGAACCCCGCGGGGAACGTGCACGGCGGGGTGGTGGTCAAGATCATCGACGAGGCGGCAGGGGTCGTGGCCGCGCGTCACGCGCGCACCAATGTGGTCACCGCGTCCATCGACCGCATGGACTTTCACTATCCCATCTTCGTGGGCGACCTGCTGTTCTTCAAGGCGAGCCTGAACTATGTGGGACGCACCTCCATGGAGATCGGCGTGCGGGTGGAGGCGGAGAACCTCATGACCGGCGTGGTGCGCCACGCGGCATCAGCCTATCTCACCTTTGTCTCCATTGATCCAAAGGGCAAGCCCCTGCCGGCGCCGCAGCTGATCCTCGAAACCGAGGACGAGCGGCGCAGGAACTGCGAGGCAAAGGCCCGTCGCGCGACGCGGCTTGCAGAGCGCAACAAGGAAGGCGGCTGCACCGGGGACAGCAAGCGCTGATCCGGAGGGATATATCGTGCTTGATCGCAGTGCTCTTGTCAAAATGATCTTTCCCCTGGCCGCCTGGTGGCCGCTGGTCAGCAAGCGAAGCCTTCGCAACGACCTGATGGCCGGTCTTACCGGCGCGGTCATTGTTCTTCCCCAGGGTGTGGCTTTTGCCATGATCGCGGGACTGCCGCCTGAGTACGGTCTCTACACGGCTATCGTCCCCGCCATAATCGCCGCTCTCTTTGGATCGTCCCATCATCTGGTCTCCGGACCTACGACCGCCATTTCCATCGTGCTGTTCACGACCGTCAGCCCCCTTGCGCCGGCAGGCAGCATGACCTATATCGAGATGGTCCTGACGATCACTTTCCTGGCCGGCATGTTCCAGTTGTCCCTGGGCGTGGCGCGGCTCGGAGCGCTCGTCAATTTCGTGTCCCATTCCGTGGTCGTGGGCTTCACCTCGGGCGCGGCGCTGCTGATCGCCACGAGCCAGCTCAACAACTTTCTCGGCATTCCCGGCTCAAAGCGCCACGCTTTTATCCATGTCTGGGCTGATCTGCTGACGCATCTCTCGGGCATCAATCCGGTCGTTGTCTCCATCTCGATCACGACGCTGCTGTGCGCGCTGGTGTTCAAGCGCTATTTGCCGAAACTGCCCGGCATGCTCTTCGCCATGGTCATCGGGAGCGGGCTTTCGCTTCTGCTGAACGGCAAGGAGCACGGCGTGCGGCTCGTCGGGTCGCTTCCGGCACATCTGCCTCCGTTCTCGCTGCCCGACCTTTCGACCGCGAACATCCGGAGCCTCGCGCCTGCCGCGCTGGCGGTCTCCATGCTCGGCCTGGCGGAAGCGGTATCGATCGCACGCGCGGTTGCCACACGCTCGCACCAGCGCATTGACGCGAACCAGGAGTTCATCGGCCAGGGACTCGCGAACATGGTCGGCAGTTTCTTTTCAAGCTACGCTTCGTCGGGTTCCTTCACCCGCACGGGCGTGAACTTCGATGCCGGAGCAAGGACGCCTCTGGCAGCGGTCTTTGCCGCTCTGGCGCTGACGCTGATACTGCTCCTGATCGCGCCGCTCACGGCCTACCTCCCCATCCCGGCAATGGCAGGCGTGCTCCTGCTTGTGGCATGGAACCTGATCGACTTTCACCATATCAGAACGATCATCAGAACAAGTCCCCAGGAAGCGGGCGTGCTGGCGGTCACTCTGCTTGCGACGCTGCTCGTGGAGCTGGAGTTCGCGATCTATGTGGGCGTCATGCTCTCGCTGCTGCTCTACCTGAACCGCACGTCCCATCCCGGGTTCGTGACGCTCGTGGCTGACCACTCGGACGATCGGCAGCGGTTCGTGAACATCGAGCGCATGGACCTGCCGGAATGTCCGCAGCTCAAGATCCTGCGGGTCGATGGCTCGCTCTTCTTCGGCGCAGTGAACCACTTTGCCGAGGAGTTGCACTCCGCCGCGCGGGAGAGCCCGGAGCAGGCCCATATCCTGATCGTTGGGGGCGGGATCAATTTCATCGATGTGGCAGGGGCCGAGGTCCTGGCGAACGAGGCCCATCGCCTCCACATGGAGGGCAGGAAGTTGTACCTCTGCTCGATGAAAGGCGAGGTGGTCGAGACGCTGCACCGCGGCGGGTACGCGGACCGTATCGGCGAGGAGAACATCCTGGGATCCAAGAAAGCGGCGATCCGAGCGCTCGTTCCGAGGCTGGACCCGGAGCGGTGCCGCATCTGCAAGCTCCGGGTGTTCAATGAGTGCGATCTGATGCCGGGACCGGGAGCGTGAAGCCGATCATTCGGAGTGCAAAGGGGCAGGAATCTTTTCGCGCAAAGCCGCAAAGACGCCAAGAAAGATGCGGTAGACCTTTGACAATAGAATCAGGTGGTCTCGCTTTTCTTTGCGGCTTGGCGCCTTTGCGCGAGATGATCTTCTGATTTTGTCTAAGCTTCTGCCATGACCTGTTCAGAAGGAAATACTCGGAGCAAGCGGTATGGTCAAGATCGGCAAGAGTACTCCTCGCGCAGAACTTGCCTCCCTTCGTCGTGAAGTACGGAGGCTCCGGTCGGAGCTGAAGCGTCTGACGCCTTCCCTTGAGGTCCTGCTCAGGCGGCGCGGTTTCGCAGTTCACAAGGAGCAGCCTTCCGCTGATCTGCTCGTCCCCGCGGCCACCCTTCAGGACCGGTACTACCGGTTCCTGCACAAATACTCCTTCAGGCTCTTTCTTCGCGATGTGATCAAACATCAGCAGCTCTTCACTGCGGAGCAATTGGCGCGTTACTCCACGGCCAGGACCGTGCGGGCCTACATCGCGGTCCTTGAAGCGATGGGAATGGCGGAGCTGCGTCAGGGCGGCTACGGTCTTCTTGTCGGCCCGATCACGAGCTTTGGCGCGACGCTCGAATGGTACGTGGCGGAACTGCTCAGGCGGGAGTTCGGTGCGGAAACGATATGGGGCGTCAAGTTCCGCGGGCGCGCGGTGGGCGGTGATTACGATGTGATCGCGAAGCTCGAGGGGAAGTTGTTGTACCTGGAAGTGAAGTCGTCGCCGCCCAAGCAGATCTATGACAGCGAGGTCGCCGCGTTCCTGGACCGGGTGGAGGACCTTGCTCCGGAGACCGCGGTGTTCCTTATGGACACGGAACTGCGGATGAAGGACAAGCTGGTGCCCATGTTCGAGGCGGCCCTGGCACAGCGGAGCGCTTATCCGCCGCAGGTAACGCGGATCGAACGTGAGCTGTTCAGCATAGGGGACCGGATCTTTATCGTGAACGCAAAGGAGAGCATCCTGCAGAACATCGGCATCGTGGTGGGCAAGGCTGTGCGGCGGGGCTCCTGTGAAAAGAATGATTAGCCACGGAAGCTGCGGATGCACATCCTGATCAACACGGATAGGTGTGAAAGAAAGAAGTGTTAGTGTTCTGAAACCAGTCCTTGCGACGAACCTGGCGTTTCCTGCCTTTCTTCGTGGCTTCGTGACTTCGTGCGAGACAGGTTCTCTGGTCTTTGGATCGATCTGCTAATAATCGTACCTCAATCCTACACTATAGACGTTGTTGGTCGTGGCCGTATCGGGAACGTTCGAATCAGCCATTTCGTGATCATAACCAAGAGAGAAGCTCCAGGAGTCGCTCAGGTCCACGCCAAAGAAGACCGACACGGTCTGGGTGGTGACGGTGAAGTCCACGGGCAGATCGTACGTGCGCGACAGATAGCCGTAGCCCAGGTCCAGGGACGTGTTCTCCGAGGGCGAGAACCCGATCCAGGCGGTTCCGGAATGCCCATAATAGCTGTAGAGCGGAGAGTCAGCCCGGTTCCGTTCGAACTCATAGGTCTGCTTGAACCAGATGCTGTCGCTCACCGTTTCCTTGAGTCCTGCCGACGCGCCAAAGGCGGTTGAATCCCGGAGGTCGGACTTGAAATCCTTTGCCGCTGCCTTGAGCGAGCATCTTCCTGACAGGAGCTCGGTGAATCGCCTGGTAATCCCGGCGCTCAGAGAGCCCACGGTGAAGTCGAATTCATCATAGGTCGCGAATGAAGTGTGCGATACAGCGCCAAGCACAAGGATGTCGGTCTTCTCGCCCCAGGATATCTTGCTCCCGATGTCAGCGGAGAGCGAGGTCGAGAAATCGCCCTGCTGCTCGGTCTGGCTGCTGGTGGTCCCGGTGCCGGTACCTGTGCTTGTCCCAGTCCCTCCGGGATTGTCATTCAACCCGCCCTGCTGCGCCTGCAGGATAGACATTCCCCCGGCCATGCCGCCCATACCTCCACCTCCGCTGGTCCCGCCGGTGTTCGGATTGTCCTGCACCAGACCGATGACATTATCATTGTATGATTCCTGCACATCAAAAGAAAAGACCAGTCCGGCCTCGGCGCTTGAATAGGTGAACAGCAACAATGTCACAGCGGCGATGAGCATCAGGGTGCCGGATTTTGTAAGTTCTCGCATGTCTTCTGCTCCCCGTAGGATGAGAATAAAGACCGGGCGTCCTCTGCAGCGGACACCCGGTGAGCGTTACCGATAACCTACTTGCCCGAGCGGGTCTGCGTGTCCCGGTGCTCCCGGTCCTGGGACCGCTCGTGCTTCTGGGTCTGCTTCTTGGTCTTTGATTTGACCTTCTTGCCGGATTTCTCCTGCTCCTGCTTTTTCGAGCCATCCTGCAGGCGGTCGCGGTCCCGCTCACGGGTCCGCTCCTGGGTCATTTCCTGGGTGCCTGCGGCCTTGCCGGTGCCCATCTTCTGCTCCTCGGTCTCCTTCTGTGTCTGCGTTTCGGCCGCACCCGCGGTAAATGTTGCCGGTCCGATAAGAAGCAGTGCTGCTGTCATAAGTGCCAGTCCCTTGCGTAGCATAATGATCCCTCCTCTGTTGTCAATTGCCTTCGGGATGAGTCCCGAAGGGTGCGGGAGCGATTGGCCAGCACTCCCGCTGTGATCGTTCTGTCCGGACGAGAACGGTTCTCTCAATATCCATTGTTCGTTACCCATAAGACGAATGAACCGGGAAAAGGTTACATCCATCCCTTTACTTTCCTCTGCCGCCGCGTACGCTGTCACCGCGCCGCTCTGATCCGCCGTCCCGCGCGCCGCCCCTGCGATCGTCGCGTCGGTCCCTGCCGAGGTCGTCGTGCTGGGCCTTGGCCGCGTCTTCAGGGCTTTTTCCCCTGCGGATGCTGTCAGTGATCTGCTGCTGCATGCGATCAAAGTCCTTTTCCGAGTATCCCCGCGCCAGTCCCTGCTTGACCAGGCCCGCGGCGGAATCCGCCGGCACGCCGAACTCGACCAGGTCGGTGATCGCGCCTACTGCCCGGTCAAAGAGCACGAGCGATCCCTTCCGTTCAATGATCCTTCCGGCCGTATCGGAAACAGCGTCCGCTGGTATGGACCGCTCGTACGCACGGGCAACGGTCTCGACGGCAGTGTCCTTTACCGCGACGTTCCTGGCGGAGACCCCTTTGCTGACCAGGTCATCCACGACTGGCCGGGCCGCGGCAAGATGTCCGACCAGGCGCTTGACCGCAGCAGCGATCCGCTCCTGGGGCACCTGTTTTGCCAGGCCCTGCTCGATCCTGCTCATGAGCGCTTTGACGGGCATGCTTTCGTTCTTCGCCTGCACTGCAAGGTCCAGCAGCCCGGTGATGCCGGCTGAGCCGACGTTCCGTTCAAGACCCCTGGCGACGACTGCCTCCACATCAGCGGCAGGGATGCCGGAACGGACCGCCTGCCGGGCATGGGCAGCGAGGAGGTCCTTTTCAGCAGGCGGCAGAGCAGAACGTTCGATAGCGCTGCGCGTTCCTTTTGTCAGGTCATCATCAACCGCTCCCGCAGGTCCGGCGCTCCCGAACAGAACTGCTGCGAAAAGCGTAATAATGATGATCGCTTTCGATCGGTGGTTGGGATCAGGATATCTCATATTTTTACCCTCACGACAGCATTGCGGTTGCCGAATCCGTCGTCGCGGTATGCTTCCGCGCGCGGGTCAGTGATCCACTGCTCGCTGTCCACAATGAACATATAGGCGTACACGCCGGGCTGCAGCGGCAGTTCAATGGTCCAGGTCCCGTTCTTCCGGGTCATCACATGGGTCCCGGTGCTCCACTTGTTGAAATCCCCTGCCACAGCAACCTGACGGGCGTTTGGCGCCTGAAGGTCCAGCCGGACGATCACCGTGTCCGGCCGTCTCGACGTGACCATCACGGCCGCGACAATGGCGAAGAGCAGTACCGCCGCGGCTGATGCAAGGTTCCAGCGAAGCACCCTGCTGCCGAAGAGGAACTCCTTCGCCCGCGCGAAAAAGGGCGCTCTTTTGCGCGGAAGCCTTGCCATGACCGACCGGGTGAAATCAGCGGGCGGTTCTTTTCTTCCTGCGCGGCCGAGGGTTCCCAGCGCCTCGTTCATGGCCTGATATTCACGGCTCAGGACCGGGTCCGCCTGGACCTGGCGCAGAAGCCGCTCCCGCTCCCCATCAGGAAGGTTCCCGTCGAGCAATCGGTGGATGATCGTAAGATCGTTCTTCATGGCCTGACTCCCTGCTTGTCCAACACTTCCCTGAGCCGCTCCCTGGCCCGGTGCGCCCTGACCTTGAGCGCCGCGATGCTGACGCCCAGGATCGCGGCGATCTCCTCGTATCCCAGCTCCTCAAGGTGTTTCAGGATCAGCACCTCGCGGTATTCAGGCGAAAGTCCGTCGAGAGCGTGCTGAACCGCCTCGCTGGTCTCATGAGAAGACGCGATCCGCTCCGGATCGGGAGCGGAGCTGCCCCTCAGCTCGGCAATATCGTCAACATCCACGGTCTCCCTGCGGGCCCGGCCATGGTCGCGGCACTTATTCAGCACGATGGTCGCGAGCCACGTCGAGAACTTCGCGGTACCGCGAAACCGGTTGAGGCCTTCGTAGGCGGCGATAAAGCTGTCCTGGGCTATGTCGTTCGCGCTGTCGGCGTCGCCGGTCATACGGAACGCCAGGGTGTACGCCAGGACCTTGTACCGGTCCACAAGGACCGCGTAGGCATCCTCATCACCTTTCAGCGTGCGTTCGATCAGGTCGTTCTCTTCCTGGTGTCTGGTCTCATCCATGTTGTTGCCCATAAGACGGTTGAACGCGAAAAAGGTTACACCGGCCGCTACTCAGTTCCGACCAGGACCACCGAGTTCCTTCCGCCCAGACCGTCCTCAACCGAGGGAGCGCGGGGATCGACTATCCAATCTGCAGTGTTGACCAGGAACAGGTATTCGTATCTGCCCGGCATAAGGAACAGCGTGATCGTCCAGGAACCGCTCCGGTCCGGACCCGCAAGTACATGGCTCGTGGGGTCCCACTTGTTAAAGGAACCGGCGACGGTGACAGAAACGGCATCGGGTGCTGACAAGGTGAATGTGATTGGTACGGCACGGGCGGTTTCCGCTGCCGGTGCGGTCTTGCCAGAAAGGGCTGCAGCAAAGAACAGGACTATGGCGAGCAGACGGATCATGGCGGTCTCGAAGGGCTCCCTGTACAGCGGAAAAAATAAAAAAGGACCACCAATTGCACGAATGCAACTGATGGCCTCCTGATAAATTATAGGATGCTAATGCTAGTATACTATAGGAAATGAAGCACTGCTGTGCCAGAGCGCATTTTACTGCGCGGCAGGGCCCCGGGACATGGGTTTCCCTTCGCCGGAGAGATCCGGATGTTTTGGATGCCGCGGCGGCACTGCCGGTGCATTGGCGGCATTGTCGTGGTTCGCCGTAGGAACTTTTTTCATATCCCGCCGCGATTCATTATGTACCTTTTTGACCTGGCTCACACACTTGCCCAGTTTAATTCCGAGCTGATCCGCGATGACGCCCCAGCCGAGCACGGGCGGACCCTGACGAAGCGCCACTACCCGTCCGATGTTCTCTTCCGTGGCCCCGCCGGCAAGGGACTGCGCGCAGGAGAGGGTGACTGTGATCTCACCATAGCCAAGTCCTTTCTCGCGCAGCGACGCGATCCGATCGTTGCTGATGGCGAAATCGCGGTTCAGTCGCGACACCACGGCTTTTTCACCTTCCGGCGTGGCCGCAGCCCGGTCGAGCCGCGCAGCTTCGCGCTGCAGGTTCTGCTCATGCTTTGACGGGGCGGCGAATGCCGTGCCAGCGGATGCAAGGAGCGAAAGACACAGGACCAGGACGACCGGACGCATGTTCATCGAAACCTCCTCCTTTTCCAGCCGTTCACGAGGACCGGAGAACGCATGGCAGTATTGTAGCGAAGGCGAAAGGTTTTTTCCACAGTTTTCATGAGCGGGCCTGCTTGACACCGGGCACGGCCTTTGTTACTATTGAACGCGTAAAGGGGAGTAGCACACTACAGTGCAGATCGTCATCACGTCCCGCGAACGCGGGACCGGTCTCACTGGTCAGGAAGTCCTGATGCGCGAGACCTTTACCACGATGGTAGCTGTGCGTGGTAAAGGTTTTTTTTCGTCCCGGACCATCATTCAGACCGGAGGTAGCTCAATGACAAGCCAGGCCTGGCATTCTCTCGAATCATCAAAGATCGCGAAAGAACTGGAAACCGATCCCCATAAGGGTCTAGCCAGGGATGAGGCTTCCCGGAGGCTGGCGCGCTTCGGCGCGAACGAGCTCACGAAGGAAGAGGGCATCTCGCCGCTCAAGCTGTTCTTCAATCAGTTCAAGAACCTGCTGGTCGTCATTCTGCTGGTCGCCATTGTACTGTCTGCGCTGGTAGGCGAGGTGGTGGATGCCGGGATCATCGCCGTGATCGTCATCTTTGTTGCGGTCCTGGGTTTCGTCCAGGAGTATCGCGCCGAGCGGGCGATCGAGGCGCTTCGACAGATGCTTTCCCCGACAATTACCGTGCTTCGGTCCGGACAGGAAGAGGAGGTCCCCTCCAAGGACCTGGTTCCCGGTGACGTGATGGTGCTCGAGGCGGGAGATAAAATCCCGGCGGACGGCAGGATCCTGGAGGAGCATTCTTTGCGGTGCGACGAAGCATCGTTGACCGGCGAGTCCGTGCCGGTCAGCAAGCACGCGGACGTTGTGGCCGCGAACGCGCCGCTCAATGACCGGAAGAACATGGTGTTCACCGGTACGACCGTCACCTATGGCCGCGGCAAGGTCGTGGTCATTGCGACGGCCATGGAGACCGAACTCGGAAAGATCGCCCGGAATGTGACTGCAGTGGAAACGGAGCGGACGCCGCTGGAGAAACGGACCGAGGAGATCGGAAAATGGCTCGGGAATATCGCCATCGGCGTCTGCGTTCTCGTCGCCGGTATCAGCATCGGCCGCGAGTATTTCGTTCACGGAAGCGTGAGCCTGTCCTTCGTCGTGACGGTCGCCATGTTCGCGATTGCCCTCGCGGTTGCCGCGGTCCCCGAGGCCCTGGCGGCCATTGTCACCGGCGCGCTCGCCATCGGGATGCGGCAGATGGCGAAGCAGAACGCCCTTATCCGGAAGATGCCCGCGGTCGAGACGCTGGGCTGCACCACCGTGATCTGCACGGACAAGACCGGCACGCTCACCAAGGGCGAGATGACCGTGCGCAAGCTCTTCCTGGGAGGTGGATGGATCGACGTGAGCGGCGCGGGCTATGCGCCCGAGGGCGGGTTCCGATCGGGAAACGAGATCGTGCCGACCACCGGCAACCGGCTGCTCGAGGAATTCCTGAAGCACGGGATCCTGTGCAACGATTCGGATCTTTACGAGCGGGAGGGCAAATGGCTGATCAAGGGAGATCCGACCGAAGGTGCGCTGGTGGTGGCTGCCACCAAGGCGGGCATGCGGGTGGCAGAGACGCGGCTTGAGAATCCCCGCGTCGAGGAACTGCCCTTCAGCTCCGAGCGAAAGCGGATGACGACCATCCATGAACGGAGCGGGCAGCGCATTGCATCGGTCAAGGGCGCGCCGGAGCTGGTGCTGGAGCGGTGTTCCCATATACTGGACAACGGTTCCGCACGGCCGCTGGTCGAGGCGGATAGGACTGCCGTGCTTGCGGCGAACGAGGAAATGGCAAAGGGCGCGCTGCGCGTGCTCGCCGTGGCAACCCGCGAGCTTCCCGCGGGCATCTCCTATGAAGAGGATGCCGTGGAACAGGGGATGGTGTTCCTCGGACTCGCCGGCATGATGGACCCGCCCCGTGCCGAGGCGATCGAGGCGATCCGCGTCTGCCGCCAGGTGCATATCCGTCCGGTGATGATCACCGGGGACCACAAGCTGACCGCGGTCGCAGTGGCGCGGGAAATGGGGATCTACCGCGAGGGCGACCGGGT
>JAOUEV010000118.1 GCA_029858565.1 Nitrospirota bacterium
TTTCACTTGCGGGCAAGGTTGTACAGCTCGGCCATCCTCCTTTGCGCATTGATCTCGTTACATCTATCACCGGGATAAGCTGGAATGAGGCGGCTGAAAACCGTATCAGAGGACAGTATGGTGATGCGCCGGTTTTTTATCTCGGTAAGAGCGAGCTTATTCGCAACAAAAAAGCTCTGGCAAGGAAGAAGGATCTAGCAGATATAGAAGCGCTGGGAGAAGATTAATTACCAAAGTAAGCAAGGAGAATTAAGCATGTCACAGGTCAAGCAGGGCGATATCGTAGCGGTACACTACACGGGCAAGCTCGCCGACGGAACGATCTTCGACACATCCTACAGCAGGGCGCCGCTGCAGTTCAAGATGGGCGAGGGAAAACTGATCAAGGGATTCGAAAGCGCGGTCATCGGCATGCAGGCCGGGGACAAGAAGACCACGATCATTCCCTTTGCCGATGCCTACGGACCAAGGCAGAACGAGGCTGTGGTGGAGATGGAGCGCAAGAACCTTCCCGAGGGCTTCATCCCCCAGGTCGGGCAGCGGCTGGAACTGACCCAGGCAGACGACAGCACGGTGCTGGTTTCGGTCGTTGAAGTAACTGACAACACCATCACGATCGACGCGAACCATCCGCTGGCAGGCAAGGACCTGACCTTTGAGATCGAACTGGTCTCAATCGGGGCCTAATGGAACAGCAACGTCGGAGGTGTTCGACACAGAGGACACTGACGGATCCAAGTAACTCAGCAACACCCCTTTGACACTGAAGAGATCGGATAAAAACCGGATAACGGCGGATCACTGCTTAAGTCGATCTCCTTGATCCGGTCTTATCCGATGTTTTCAGGATGTTGAAATGCAATTCCCCAACCTTGCTACGGAACGTTCCTTCCGCTCATTACGAGCAAAAGAAATTACTGTTTAAGGAATTTCTTCCTGGTTCTCAGTGCTATAATTCTTCACTTGTAACCTGTAGACCGTAGACCTCTAGCCCTTCTCTGCTTTTTAATCCGGATCCTCAATGCCCTCCGTCCTTTCCCTCCGTGATCTTGTCGGTGATCGCGAACAGCACGCCGGAGACAACAAAGACCAGGTGAATGCCGGCGCGCCAGCCAAGCTGGGTGTTCGTGAGATTGTCCGCGTTGATGAACGCTTTGAGCAGTTCTACCGCCGAGATCGCCACGATCGCGCCCATGAGCTTTATCTTGAGGTCCGAGAACCCCACCTTGCCCATCCAGGCGGGCCGGTCCTCGTGCTCGCCGGTCCCGATCTTGGACACGAAGTTCTCGTATCCGCTGAAGGCGATGATCAGCAGCAGACTCGCCACCAGCGCCGTGTCGATCAGGGTCAGTATGGAGATGATCACATCGTGCTCCGCCGCGCCGAACAGCGCCAGGACCAGGGTGAACAGCTGCTTGCCGAACTTGACCAGCATGGCCATGATCGCGATGATCAGGCCGAAGAAGAAGGGTGCCAGAAGCCAGCGGCTCTGGAACATGAGGGACTCGAAGAGTTGCTCGGTTTTTTTCATAGGGTCCTCTTTATCACGCAGATTGTCCCGCTGCCGCGGGATGAAGAGAATTATACCAAGGCTACAGGGGAAATCAAAAACAATCACTTTAGAAATCCAGCGGACTTTTCACTTCTTTCTCCGCCTTACCCGGAAGGCAATGCAGGTAGATCATCGTGGTTCGGATGTCCGCGTGGCCCAGGAGCCGCTGGATCGTGCGAAGGTCGTAGCCTGCCTGGAGCAGGTGCGTGGCGTAACTATGACGAAAGGTGTGGGAAGTGACGCGCTTTGTGAGCTTCGCTTTTCGGACTGCTTCGTACAACGCGTCCTGAACATGCGTTTCGTGAAGATGATATCGCCTCCGCTCTCTCGTTTCCGTCACGAAGGTCAGCGACGCCTGCGGTAAAAACCATTGCCAGATTAGCTCCTTCGCGGCACGCGGAAACTTCTTCTCAAGCTGATCGTCGAGAAACACCCCGGCGAAACCCGCTGAAAGATCCTCCTCATGAAGCTGTTTCACGCGCTCCAATTGAGCCTGAAGTTCCGGATAGAGTGTTTTCGGCAACGGCACGGTCCGCACTTTTTTGCCTTTGCCTCTGATCGTCAACAGACCTGAATCGAAATCGAAATCCTTCACGCGCAGGCCGCAGCCTTCGGAAATTCGCAGTCCGCACCCGTATTGGAGTTGGGCCACGAGTTTGTAGGGATGGCGGAGCTGTTCAAAGACCTCGTCTATTTCCTTTCGTGACAGGACCGTGGGGATATAATTCGACGTCTTCGCGCGGGGGATGTCTTTATGCGTTCCGAAATCCTTCTTTAGGACGTGCCGGTACAGAAACAACAAGGAATTGAACGCCAGATTCTGGTGGCTTGAAGAAACGCCGCAATCAACAGCCAGATAAGTGAGATAGTTCTTTACATCCTGCGAGGACAGCTCGCCGGGGTCCTTGTCGTGAAGGTAGTTCTGGAACTTGCGGTTCCAATCAGCATAAGCTTTGAGCGTTTTCCGAGCGTAATGCCGCACCTTGACTTCCGCTGCAAGTTTTTCGATAACCTCGTCCCAGGCTGGAGATTCGGTTTTTCGGAGACATCGCCATTCGTCATAGCGCCTGCCGCTTCTTCCTGCATGGGCAACGTGAAAGCCGCCCGGCGGATCGCACACCATTTCCGACGATATATTCGACAACGATAGATTCCGTTTCCCACTGTCGCCGGCTTCAGGCCGCATATTCTTCGCTGTCGTGGCGGATGCCGCCGCGGGAACCGACGAAGAAATATTGCATCTGCCTGGCTGCGCGGAAAAAAACAGGGAAATCGCATCCGCCGCCTGTCTGATCTGAGCGTCGGTCTGATTCTTGGAACGGAGCTTGTCCGTGAACAGCCGCACCTGGTCCGATATTGAGTCCGGCAGCGGATATTTTTCACGGAAATCGAGGAAATAGCACAGCCACTTCCGGTAATCGGAATTCAGATCAGCGGGAACATGGCGATGTTTCAAAACACCATGAAAGACTGCAAGGATATTCTGCGGTATAGGTTTCATCGTAGGCTCACCTCGGTTTCTGGAATTGTTCGGGGCTCGAGCGATAGATTCCCGGTCGCAGGGATTGGAAATAGTATGGTGATCATATGTTCACTTGTCAAGGGTGGGATAATTAAAGTCGAACATCGATTGAGGACGACAAAGCCTCCTTATGTCTTTAAATGTAACCTTTTTCCTTGAGGCGCTTCTCTGTTCGACCGCGCGGAGATCAATTGCCGCACTTATACTGGATCAGTCCCATGTCCTTGACAATTCCACGAATATCTATATAATCGGACTTACTGCACGCCCGGCCGCAGGGCGGAATTACTATTTCAACTGATTTGCATTAGGGATACTTGATGATGCTTCGTGTCGTGGTCCTTTCGGAGGAAGATTGATAACACGGCTGAAACTGAAACCCGGCCAGAAGGGAACGAAGCGGCTGGTGGAAGAGCACGGCGACGCGCTCGTTTGCGTGCGCTACCGGTATGACGAAGCTCAGCGGATTCGGCTGAAAACCATCGAGCTGATTGTCGAGAAAACACCCTGGAATCCCCCGTCGCGGAAATTTGACGACAACGATCTCGTTCCCGTGAAGATCGGATACGATGAAAAAGACCTGCAGGAGACCGCAAAAACCGCGAAGGGAAGATGGAACCCGGAAGCCAAGTTGTGGCTTGTCCGGTATGGGAATATCAAGGGAACAGTGTTGGAAAAGCATATAATATTGGATGCTTTTCCGGTGAACGGGAACGACAAAAGCATATAATATTATATGCCAGAAAGCATCTAATATTATATGCTTTCAGATGCCGGCATCTAGTATTAGATGCTTTTTCCGTTGAGAGAATAACTTGTTAGTCGCTGATCTTAAGCGCAGGAAGCACAGACTAAAGATGAATAATCTATATTTTGGCTGCACAACTTGCCATATCTTCGTCGACGCTGGATATCGTCATGCATATTGGACGCTGGAGGATGCAGGCGTTGTCAGTCGCAGCACGCCTGTAGATGTGCATGCTGTCTTTGACGCTGACGAGTATTGGGATGTTGATGCTGAGTGGCCCTGGCTTGAGAATTTATTGCCAGCTGTGAGAGCATTTCTGAAAGCACACCAGAATCACGAGATAAGGTTCGGTGACGGTGATGAGTTGGGGCTTACACCCATGTACGATGGTGATTACCGTCTTTTTGACTGGCTGATGGAAGCGGGTAAGGTCTATCAGGAACTTCCGCGTTACTACGTTGAACGAATGGGCTTTAATCGATGGGATCAAGTCGTTGAACATAACAGGATTGGTACTCCCCCATGGTGGTGGCATGATGACGAATACAGAGATGCTGCAAAGCAGAAGTTCCTCTCGCTTGTAACTAAGTGAAAGGTCTAACGAGGCGGGTCCACAGCGACGCGCCTAAGAGCGGCGCGTGACCCGCGTCGTTAGCCCTGAAAACCGTTCTTTGGGGAATGTGTAAATAGGAGGTTATGATGTATGCCATCTCCGCTTAAAATAAAAAGGCCGAAGCAAGCATCACTGACTCAGGAATTACTTGTTGGTTCGGTTTTTTTACTTCCCTTGATCTACTTGTTTTATCTGAATCGCAAAGGAATAACATTTCATTTTGCTAATCCAACGATTAATCTCATGGCCCACATAGTGTTCTGTCTCATACCACTTATTTGGATCAAGATTTTTTTCGGGAATAAGCTGGAGTTTCATGAAACCGGTGAACTATCACTGGGCAAGCCATCGTTTCTCTCCATGCTCAATCACCGTTGGTGGATGATGCTTATGGTTTGGTCTCCTCTGATCATATGTATGTTGCTTTTGGTAAGGGTGTCCATCGTTTGGTTTAACGATGGGATTCCTGATTTTAGTTCAAGTCCTGGCTCTCTTTTTTGGACTCTTCTGCTCATTTTTGCCCTCGGAGTTGTCTATATGGAATCCCTTCAAAGCCACATTCGAACTGTTTCTGAAAGCGGAATCAGAACCGGTTTGACAGCTTTTTGCGAATGGGAAAATATTGATCATGTCGCCTCTCACGGCAACACCTTCAGCATCTATCATAAGGCAAGCAATCGGTTACCGTGGACAGGTTTTAAGTTAAGTCCCGAACATCAAGTTATATTTACAACTTACCTGAAACGCAACAACATCTTAATCACCGATCGTGAGCACCCATTTTTTATGATGGTTAAACTATCAGTTATTGCCGCTACTTTAATCATTATTTCGGCTGCCTTGGCAATATATAATTCTGCAAATATTGATTTACGATGGATTCTTGTGGGGACTTTTTCATTGGGTGTTGCAGCAACGATGGTTTTAGAAAAAATACGCGGAGTTTCTAAAATCTCGAAATATAGGCCAGAAATAGAGCAGGAGCAGTAAGAAATGAGTCAGCACTAGAGAGATGGCCAACAAGTCGTTCGAGTCCCGCGCTATACGGCGCGGGGCTCAACTCGGCGTTAGTCAAGGATAAGAATGGACAGTTCAACTTTTAATCTACGACAATTTCCGCAATGCAGCCTAACGATACTGCAGAAAAATGCTTTTTTAGATGCGGGTGATGTCTTATTTACAGGCAAGAGAAAGGGCA
The DNA here is from genome assembly GCA_029858565.1 of Nitrospirota bacterium. Lineage (GTDB taxonomy): Bacteria > Nitrospirota > UBA9217 > UBA9217 > UBA9217 > JAKAHZ01. The sequence goes on from JAOUEV010000118.1 coordinate 5,634, forward strand.
TATCCGGACTTACCGAGCACCCTATTTCTTGGGTGGAGGAAGGAACTGTTTTGCAGCATCGGACTGTTTACTCTGCTTCGAATGTTCTCGGCTGGAAAAAAGTCTTCTCGCTAGACTTTCCGAGCTCAATTGGTAAAGAATGGTCTTTTCATTTGGCAAAAGAAGGACTGGTTCATTCAGTGATTGGGCCATGGACCGAGTATGGCAAGAGTCTACGCGGAAGGCGGATCGGTTTCTTACCGATGGGGTCCAGAAACGAGAACCAAATAGTAGAAATAATGCTAACAGCCATCAGCGACATAGCCACAATGTTAACACCTTCTGGTGGTTTAGAATACCCGCGTGATTGGTATACAGAGACAAATCTTTTCCTTTATACACTATCAGATTCTGCCGGTTTAGAAAAAGCCTTCGAAAGTTCGGATGCTTGGACTCCGAAGGCCCGCGCCTAAAAATTAAGGACCAACGACCGCGTCCTTGCGTCAAGATAAGCCCGAGACAGTGGGAATCCCGCCGTGAGGCGCGATGAAATCTGTCATTGTTGTCCAGTGGGTGAGAGTGATGATTGCTCAAGTCCCACCC
>JAOUEV010000050.1 GCA_029858565.1 Nitrospirota bacterium
CCTTTGGGCGTCAAGCCCATTCTTAGTTGAAATTCAGTAGCGGCTCCTATGCTGCTGATTCAGGCAGCCACTGCCTCCTCTCGACCTTCCTTCGACATTCGCCTCTTCAGTTCTCTCTGCAATGCATGTCTGAGTTCCTGGAGATGACGATAACCGTTCACCCGGTTCAGCCGTATCTCAACGTCGAGTAATGCCGTCGCCACCCACCGCTGTTTCTGATTGCTGTTCTTCCAGTAATCAACTTTGTCCGTCCGCTGCCCGACCAACGCGTTGATGGACTCGATCATGTTGGTGGTCGTGAAGCTCCGGCGAAGTTCCTGATGAACATTCAGGCGATGAACGGCAAGCGTCTCTTCAAAACCTTCCTCCAGGCTGTGCACCGCAGATTCATTGAGCAGTTTCAGCTCTTTTTTGATCGCCTGAAACGCTGCCTTCGCGTCGCCGTAGTCCTCTTGCCGATACGCCTTCTGGAGCTTTTTCTTGAAGGTGTCCTGAAGCTCTTTCGGAAGATACTCCAGGATGTTCTCCCGTTTGTGCCACTGGCACCGCTGCACTACGCCGTGATTGCCGAAGACGTCATCTATGGCTTTTCTGAATCCCTTGGCGCCGTCGATAACGCACAAGAGCCCTTGATCGTACTTGAGTCCGCGGTTGACCAAGCTCTTGAGGAAGTCTTTGCAAACGGAGGCGTTCTCAGATGCTGCCTGGGTAATGCCCAAAATGACCTTTTCGCCCTTGATCGTTACTCCAAGGGAGATGATGATCTCATCCTCGCCGAAGGCTTTTCCATCCATCACCAAAGCTACGATATCGTACTCGTCGAGCTTTCGCTCTCGGAGTTCTCTGAGCTTCTTCTCGCTTGCCGCAATATACCGCCGGGAGATCGTGGATGGGCTCAAGGACAGAGCTTCCGGGATCGCCTCGGAGCATGCCCGGTAGTCGCCGCAGCTTAATCCATACAGCACCCGCTTAAGCAGCTTCTCATTGGCGCCGTTCGTGGGCTTCTGAAACAGCTCATAGGACGCGAGAGGAACCTCCTTGTTCGTCCTCCCATTCCTCACCCGCTGATACATGATCGGAATCCGCTGGTCTTGAATAAACACCGAACCCTGCTGCCTGCCCCATCGATCATAGCCGGCGATGCCGTTTCGTTTATACTTCTCCCCGGCCAGCCTGACCACTTCCTCTTCAATGATTTCTGCTATGTGCATGAGGCCCAGCGGTATCAGTTCCTGAATGAGCGCGGCCTTGGCGTCTATCGCCAGCGCTCCATACTCCTGAAGCTTCCGCACCTCTACTGCCTTTGCTCTTTTGACCTTGCCTTTTTTACCGAACTTTACTATCGTATCCATTGAACGGCTCCTTTCTTGGTATTGTTTTGTCGGGAAACAAACCTTACCATTTTAGGAGCCGCTTCTTAAATTTCAACTAAGACTAACATTTTTCCGCATGGGTCTATAGATCGCAGGAAAACTATGCCTCGTCAAACTACTTCTTCAGGGGAATAGCATGTCAAACACCAGGCATCCTGAAATCGGCAAATCAAAAGAAATAATGAAGGAAGTTGAGATGTTGGAAAAACACCTCAACTTTATTTATCCACCTATGTGTTGGCGATTCTCATCAACGGAACCGAACCATGCTTTATTCCCCAAGCCGAGCGCCTGGCACTGTCTCTTTCAATTTATTAAAGACGTATCTGACGGCAATCAGCTTTGCCTTTCACGAGAAGCCAGCGGTTGTAGCGGGGCAGCTACTTATCTTGGCTTCAAAAAACCCGGACCTAATGCCGGAACATTTCTCTTCAAAAAGGAAAGATTTAAAAAGGATATGCAGCTTGCGAATAGATTTTACCAGGACATTAATGCAACGCCCGCGGCGTCAAAGTATGCTGTTTTGTCTCGCGTTGATAATTTAACTGACAATGATTTTCCCGAAGTTATCGTTCTTTGGGTCAATGCTTCGACACTGACCTCTCTCGTAACTTTGGCGAATTTCGATCGGACAACCAACAACAATGTAATCATTCCGTTTGCCTCTGGTTGTCAGAGTATTTGGACAATACCATATAATGAAAAACATCAAGATAAACCGAAAGCCGTCGTGGGGCTCATGGATCCATCGATAAGAAAACTACTCCCTCACGATCTCGTTTCCTTCTCAGTAATTACGAGTCGTTTTATTGAGATGGCAAACAATGTTCCCGACAGTTTTATCATTAACCATTCTTCATAAACAACCTATACATTCGGCGCAACCTGCCTGACATCTCTTTTCTCCCTAAACGTTCTAAGGGGGAATATAAGAATTGGAAATACGAATAACAATGAGTAGAGAGACATAAACGAGAAACCCACTCCATGTCCCATTATGTCAATCGCCACACCCGTCACAGAAGGACCAAATGCATTTCCTATATTTAGACATGTTGATAATATTCCGAAACCCAACCCCAAACGTTCTGCCGGCATGCTATCAGGCACGAGCGTAAAAATTGCTGCCGGCACCACACCTGCAGCACAGGTCAGGATTCCTATGCTCAATTCAATAGTCTGGAAATCGTTAAAATAGAAAAAAACAACTGACATTACGACCCCTCCGATAATTACGAAGGGCGATTTAAACTTAAGTCTATCAATCGCGATCCCAACGATAGGTGGTAAAAAGACAGAGCCTATCATGATAGAACTCGCCATGAAATCAGCGGCGTGCTCACTCTTATTCAGGGAAAGAAAGTATCCTTTACTGAAGGCGATAAAGGAGATGCATGCCGCATTGAATAGCAGCCATGACAAGCCCAGCAGCCATATTTTGCATCCGAATTTTGATCGTTCTTCATTTTGACGCCTTTCTTGAACCAAGCCTGCATTCTCCGAGTTGATCACTACAATAAAGAAAATGAAGATTGCTATTGTCAGTACGTTACACAACCAAAGACTGCCTCTCCATCCCGCTGCATGACCGACATATCCCATAATATTCAGAGACAATATGGTCCCTATCGGCACGCTTGTGTTCAAAACACCTAGTGCTCTTCCGATTGTTTCAGCGCGGAAATTATTCGCCAGTATCTGTGGCGCCAGCACGGCAAGCGCCATTGAACCGACACCGGAGATTATTCGACCCACGACCATCATAGGAAAACCGCCACTTACCGCGGTTATTGTATTGCCCATCAGCATTAGTATCGCGCAAGCCGATCCTGTCTTCACAGGACCGAGCTTGTCCATTAAAATGCCGCCTGGAATTGAGATGAAGATACCAGGAAGGGCAAAAGCTCCCATGAGGAGGCCTAGTTCAGAACTGCCTACACTGATTTCCGCTCTTATCAGCTCAAAAATCGGGGGAATGGACTGAAAGAGCAGAACAAAGTCAAGATTGGTTAGATATACCGCTGCAAGGATAAGCCAACCATTCGTTTTCACCGTTTCAGCAGCTGTAGCCATATGATCCACCTATAGCTTTGAAATCCTTTCTCTTTTCACGCCTTTTTTAGCTATCGACTTCATTTCTGCCTGGACCATCGTTTTCTCATACATCAAAGGGTAGATAGTCCTTGTGGTAAATCGGTAGAAAGGCGACTTGATCAGTATCTCACCCAGTTGGTCGTTTGAATTCACATCAACGATAAAAGCTCCTCCTGCGATACCTGCGAAATGGTAGTGAGCTATCAGTATGCCAATTTTTTTAAGGCTGTTGAAATAGGCTATGCCATCCCTGGACTTTATCAGTGCTTCTTTCGGGATGACACCCTGGGCCTGTTCTATGACGAGGTAGCGCATTGTTTGTTGCCTCCGTACAGATCGATGGCTTTCGAGATACACACTTCGTAACAGCAGCAGCATTCAATGCATTTCTTCGGGTCGACGTAGAGCTGTTTATTGTCATCCAGTTGCAGAGCCTTGGCGGGACAGCTTTTATAACATTTTAAGCACCGTTTACATTTATCCTGAATGATTGAGGGATATACTCTTGTGGGGGCATAGATCATCCGGGTGAAACGTTCCAGGTTCTTGATGACTACCTTCTTCGGAAACAGAATATCGTTCAGGGAGTCCTGCTGGAGAGAGATCCCCTTGAGCTGCACTTTATCGATGTCGACTTCGCCCCAGTTGTTTTCGCCGGCCGCTTTCAGTACGGGAATGTCCCGCCATTCGAGCCCCATCAGCCGGGCAATGACTGTGTCAATGGATATGGGATCATCGCCCGCGATAATCCATCCGAATTTCCTGATTTTTCCCGCAGTGCTGGGCCCGTCGCCTTCCAGACCGTAGACCGCATCCATGATGGATGTGCAGGGCTTTATAATATGGGAAAGGCTGGCTATTATCTTGCCGAAGTCTTCTGGAAAAGGCGCTCGACAGTGAATTTCTCCCTTCCACTTACCGGGTACGAAACCGAACAGATTCTTGGCGGCGCCCGACATGATCATGTAGGTGTGCGTTTTCCATTTGGGCAGGTTGATTACCGCGTCACATTCAAAAACATACTCTGTAATGAGATGCTCATCCAACTTGTCCAGATAGGGAGTCGGAATCTTTCGTATCTCATGCCTTTCGAAAACAACCTTCTCCGCACCCTCCTCTTTCACAACCTGTTCTATTTCACTGACTTTCCAGACATTGTCGATGTCCCATTTCCCGATAAGTCCGGCCGGGCTGTCTCCCACGAGCGGTCGGCTTCCGTAGTCCTTGACGATCCGAATAACAGCGCGAACTACCTCGGGATGGGTGCAGACATGCTCGTGTGGAGGGTGTGCTGCCATCATGTTCGGTTTGATGATAACCGAGCCGCCCTTCTTCCCTAGGATCCGTTCGAGGGGGCCGGTCGCCTCCAGTGCGGAACTCACGGCGTCGTAAAGACGCCCACGGTCGTAATCCTTACATCGTTCGAAGCTCACCGTCGACATTGAGAATCCCTTCTAGATAGGATAGATACTGATCGATCCGCTCATTGCGTCTTTCGCGGACAGATGCTCCGCTGCCGTCGTGTTTCCTGGTCGCGTCCAGAACCATTTTAGTTACTGTTCTCTTCCCGTCGTTCAGTGCCGCCGTGTTGTCGATATTTACCGCAGGCATATTATTTATGATGTGGAGATCTTTTTCAGAGGAGAACCTGGTCGACAGTGCCCAGTACAATTCTTCCTGCCTGGAAACGTCAACATCGTCATCGGTTATGACGATGAATTTCAGGGACAATACGGCAACAGCAAACCTCGTGACCTTTCTGACGTCGCCTTCGCTGTTCTTTCTGATGGCGATGATCGCGTGATAGCCGCCGCTTCCCGGGGGAATGTGAATCTTCCTCACATCCACTCCGCTTTTCGATAAGGCCCGAGTGAGAGCGGCCTCGATCAGGAAATCCTGTATGACAGTCGTCTCGCTCGGTGGTATGCCGGCGTACGTGGCAGGCATGACCGGGTCTCTTCTCATTGTAATCGCCTGCACCTCCATGAGAGGAGCTGTGTCCTGAGCGCAATAATAGCCGTTCACCTCTCCGAAGGGCCCTTCGGGCACGAGCATATTCGGCCGAATTAAGCCTTCCATGACAATTTCAGAGTGCGCGGGGATTTCTATATGCTTGCAGATATCGCCGTAAACGGCCTGTAACGGGCCTCCTTTCAGTGCCCCCGCAAGCTCGAATTCGTCCTGGTCGGGTCCAAGGCTTTCTATCGCAGCCAGCGTGTATAGAGGATCTCCTCCGAAAGTTATCACGACCTGCGCCGGCTCGTTTTTATCCCATGCCTTCCAGATCGCCCTGCCGAGACCTCTTTCCCGGCCCGTATTGATGGCGATGTGATTTCTGTCTTTGACCTGAAGACGATTGACCGATATATTTCCCTTGCCGTTTTCAGGGTTCTTGATTCTTACGACGCCGAGCGTAAAATACACGCCACCGTCCCCGTCATTCCAGACCGTCTGAGGGTAGACCGAAAGATCAACATCTCTGCCAAAAGCTTTTTCCTCTTTGCAAGCTCCGTCGTCCTGGATTACCGGACTGCAATAGCGAGATCTGCTGCATTTATCGAGATAGTCCAATATGAGAGATTCCTCGCGCGCGCCGATCAAAAGGGCCAGTCTTCTCCGGGTTGCCATCGTGTTTACTGCGACGGGAATGGGCGAGCGTGCCACCTTCTGATAAAGCAGAGCCGGGTAGCCCCGGCGGAGAGCGGTGCGGGAGATCGCGCCTAGTTCCCTGTCCGGGTCGACGGATTTATCCGTGGCGATCAGTTCACCGCTTTCGCGTAGCAGGGACAGCCATGCTTGGAAATCATTCACATTACGGGTATCCACGTCATGCTCCACAGTACTCGGCCATTCGGACCCCGAGTTGGTATGCTGTCTCAAGATACATTGCGTTGGTTCCCAACATGTGGGTAGCTGCTTCCTGAGGGAGCTTCATTTTTTCAGCCAGTTTTGACAGCGCAGCCGGATCCATGCCGACTTGGCCTTTAGCCTTAAGACCGCAGCCATTCAGAACGCCGACCATGCCTCCATTGCCGGCTGTTAACTTGTTAATGAATTCGCTGTAAATATCGATGGCTGGTTTTGCCTCGGCCTCATGAGGGGCGGAATTCGTCGTTATGACGATGAAATGCTTTTTACTCTTCAGTCTGCTCATGAATATCGGCCCTTTATTGGTAATGGTAACCTTCATGAAAGGCCGGAATCTGTCCATCAGGCACTTCATGGGCCCGGTCATCAGCCGGCTGTAGATGGCCGTGCTGAAAATAATGCCGTCTGCGCCCTGTACTTTCTCTTCCAGAAAAGACCAGTCCGTGAGAACGCATTTCCCTGTTTCGTCGCAGCCAAAGCAGCCGGTACAGGGCATTAGTTTCGTGTCGTACACGTAGATCTTTTCACCCTGCATACCCTTGCTTTCAGCCCCGGCAATAACCCGGTCGCTCAAGAGATCTGAGTTGCCGCCTTTCCGCGGGCTACCCGCAAAACATACATAGCGTGGCATAGCTGCTCCTTTCAAATGACTGTAGTCAGTATCTGAAACGATTTCTTGGCCATCTCCACGGCACAGTGACTGTTCCGGCTTAATTCAACATTCACCAAACCGGTATACCCTATTACTTCCAGGCATGTCAGTATCGAATGAAAATCGATTTCACCGTCACCGAATGGAAGATGTTCGTGGATTCCTCCCCTTATATCCTCGATATGAACATTTTTAATGAATTCTCGGTACTTGACTATTTGATCGACTGCGGGCACGGTCTCGGAACAGTATAGATGACCGATATCCAGCGTAAGAAACAGCTTGGCCTGCCTGGGAAGCCTGGACCGCAGCTCATCGAAGGCGCGGAGGGTATCTATGAACATGCCCGGTTCAGGCTCGATCGATGCGACAATGTTTTTTGAGTCGGCATAATCAAGTATTTCCACAACTGCATCACGAAGATACGTCCAACAAGCCGTTTCCGAGGTACTGTCCGTGCGTCTTCCCGATGCAAACACGACTCCCTCGGCTCCCAGGTGCGCCGCAATATCAATTGCCTTTTTTGTAAAAAGAACGCGTTTCTTCCTGTTATCTACGCTCACGAGGCCTGGTTCATGCTTGTTCCAGGGGTCCAGAATAAAGCGGGCCCCGGTTTCCACAACGACCCGCAAATTAAGTGCGGCAAGCCTGCTTTTTATCAAATCCAGCTCTCTCGGCCCGGCCAAGTGAGGATTGCAGTGATTATAGTCAAGCGTCAGTGCGACACCCTGGTATCCGACGCGGGAAACGATCTCGAAAACATCAAGGAGGTCGTGATGTGCGAATCCGTTCGTATTGTAGCCGAAAGCCAGTTTATTCACCCTTCGCTCCAGCCGGTATTTTCCTTATGTCATTCAGTTTTTCGTCAAAACCAAAATAGGCTCCCAGACCGGCCGACAGTCCGTTTAGCCCTCCCATGATAAAGGATATCCTTATCGTCTCCTTAATCTCGTCTTCGGTTGCGCCCGCCCTGCGAGCCATGTCGGAGATCTTTGCACAGCCGATCTTCGAACCGTATGCCGCGTCCATTAAAAGGACCATAAGCAATTTGATTTTCACGGGAAGAGCTCCTTCCCTGTAGGCGAATTCTCGTATGTCTATAATTCTTTCATAAAATTCCCTGTCGTTGTTCTTTATATCGTTCAGAAACTTGGGAATCTCGACCATGCATGCCTCCTTTACGCTGTTGATCCTTCTGCTACCGTTTCCGCAGATGAAGCGCGCGGTTGGCCAACCTGTAAAAAAAGCTTCTTCAAATGATGAATTGACACCTTATTCAACTTTCCTCTCGGAAGGCTTTTACATAAAATGATGTGTTTCGGTATTTTGTAATCGGAAATCCGGTGCTTCATGAATTCTCGTAATCCAGCCGCCGTCTCCGAGTGGTGAAGAACTACAAAAGCGACCAGGCCCATACCGCTGACATCATCGTCAATCCCGATGACTTCCGCTTCGCAAACGGATGGATGCTCTGCAAGGACCAGCTTTACCTCCTCGGTGCTTACTTTCTTGCCGGCGACATTGATTTGGCCGTCTGCTCTGCCGGTTATAAAAAGCCTGTTCTGTTTATCCATATATCCCACGTCTCCTGTAAAGAGCCACGGATCGAAGACAGTAAAGCTGTTACGACGATCGCAGATAAAATATCCTTTCCCTGCACCGGGAGAATTAACGGCTACCCTGCCGTCACTTTCTATTCTGACTTTAACGGATTCGACTGGGATCCCGGCCAGATGGGGTATAAAAGCGCCGTCACCCTGTTCAACCGCCAGCAAGGACGTTTCCGTTGTTGCATACATCTCTCGAACCCGGATTCCGTATTTATTCAACAGGCCTTCCTTATCATCCGGAGTGAGCTTCGACGAACCTGAATACCAGCGCCGTACAGATCCGAGGTCGCAGGCAGGCGGGCGGGGCATCTTCAGAACGATCTGATACATGAATGCCGGAGCTTTAACGATGCTCGGTCGATGCCGGCTGATCATAGCTAAAAAGGTTTTCGGCAGGAATTTCGCCATGCACAGCGACTGGGCCCCGCTTTCCACCGCTGCCAGCGTAGGCATGATACCAGCTGAATGAAAGAGCGGTGCCGCGTTGAAAACAAGATCTTCGGTCGTCATGCCATATGCCTTCGACGACAAGCGCGCCGCATTCATCATGCGCTCATAAGTGTAGACAATGCATTTCGGAGAGCCGGTGGTGCCAGACGTAAGCAGGTATAGAGCTTCACGTCTTTCGTCCAGGCAGCGGTATTCTTTAAGCGATCCGTAACGCCCCCCTTCCGTCGATGCGGGGAGTTCGCCTGTTTTCAGCACACGTACCGAGCCCACGCCATCGAGTGGCGGCACCGGTCCTTCCGTCAGAACCATTTTCGGTTTCAACTGGGTGCATATTTTCTGCAGCTCAACCCCGGGGATGAGGGGATCGAGGGGCAGCACGATCGCGCCAATCCTGATTGCTCCGAAAAATGCCGCAATAAACTCAGCAGGATCGGATATGACGAATGCGATCACGTCCTGTTCCTTGATATTTTGCTGCTGAAACAGGCTGCTCCATATGAGGGAACGATGCCGGATAGCGGCGTAGCAGTACTCACCGCGGGGCGTGTTCAAAAACGGCGCGGACGGATTAACGTCATAGTTGTGAGTAAGCAGCTTTTCGATCAGGCCAGGCATGCGATCTTCTCTTTTAAATCTACGAAATACTTTTTGCTGCATTCAGCCGCTTTTTCAGGCTCGTCACTGTAGGTATACAATTCTATCGAGCAATATCCCGTGTAAGTGTGGTTCAGCAGGAAACCCACGACAGATTTGAAGTCGATGTCCCCTTCTCCCGGAAGCAGGTGGTGATGAACATGGTTCTTAATGTCCTCGAAGTGCATGTGTTTCAAGGCGGATCCAAATCGGTCGATGAATGCGGAGATATCTTCATGGCAGCATTCGGCGTGGCCGATATCGTAGGTTACCCCCAGCTTCCTCGGATATCGATCAAGAAGACTCAACACCGCAGGAGCGCGCTCGACGAGCATATTCATCTCGTTCTCAATAAGGAGCATGGTATCTGTTTTGTTTCGCTCAACCAGTTCATCCAAAGAGTCGCACAGTATCCGGTGGGATTCCTCAACGGTGCTGGTCGCAGGGAGCACGCCAGAAGTAACCGTTACATATTTGCATCCAATTTCTTTGGATACCTCCGCGGCCTTGAGTATCAATTCGATTCTTCTCTGTCGGTCCTTTTTGTTCACACTGATCAGGGAAGGTTCGAAATCCCGCTCGCTGAGAAGGTCTTTGGCTCCCGTGTGGACGTTGGCGACCGTCAAGCCGGTGTCGTGAACTTTTCGACGCAGGGACTCTATGTACATGTCGGAGTGGTAAAACGGATCCAAATGATTCCTGTGCAGCGAAATTTCCACCGCTTCATACCCAAGGGAGGAGAGACAGTCAAGTGTGTCAAAAATGGTTTTCTTTCTGAAGCCGTTGGAATTATAGGCCAATCTGAACACGACTCTTCCCTCCTGTTTTGAGGTTCACATGTTCGAAAATGCTATCGACACTCGTCAGGATCTTATATATTTCGTTGTCGTCGATGGTTAAGTCGTATTTCTCTTCCAAAGCGGTAGCGAGTTCCAACGCGTTAATGGAATCAAGGCCTATATCTGCATTCAATGATGCGCCATCCGAAATGTCTTCAGGCCGAATGGACAATTTCAGCGTTCTCACGATCAGGTCCTTTATCTCATTCTTTGTCATCGACAACCTCCTATTGACCTCGCATGCAGAGCAGTGCCGACCCTGCGGTTCCATACTGGTCAAAACAATTGATGAGCACGCCGGAACCGGACCCATCGCGCCCGGTGATGCTCGAGACTCGTTCGGTTTTGCCCGATCCTGAATCCATGGTAGTCGGCAAAGAGTCGTGCCGCAAAGAATTGACGGCGGTAACGACTTGCATCATGCCTGACGCGCCGAATGTTTCTCCTGCTGCATATTTAAACCGCGCAACGCGCGGTATGTCCAAGCCAAAAACACGCTTCATGGCCATGTTTTCTAGCCGGTCCAGGACGGATCCATTGGCGTTCGCGGAAATATAAAAGGAATTCGGTTTCCAAGCGAGGCAAGCTCTCATCGACCGCTCCAGCGAATCAACAATATGCCTTGGATCGCTCCGGCTTTGTGTTATCGCAATTTCATCGATTCTGCCCAATACGACGGCACCTCTCTGGAGGGCGTCCTGCTCCCTTTCCACGACAATTGCGGCAGCCCCTTCTGCAGGGGATATACCTGGGAGAATGATTGACCGCCGGCTTATACTCGACTGATCTCCGATTATCGCTGTTTTGCACAGTTCCATGACGATGCCGGATATCTCTTCAGCTCCAACGGCGACCATTGCTTTCATATCGTCACAGGCGAGAGCGACACAGGCATTGAAGAGAGCATTCAAGGAAGAGGTGGCAAAGGACGACACTACCGTATTATGTCCTTTGATGCCGAGCTCGAGACAGAGGGCTCCGACTGACTCGTTCGGCGCACATCTGCTGGCAAGAAGCGCCGACGCTCTTTTCTTCCCTTCTTGCAGAGAGTTGCAGATCTCTTCTCTGAATACCGTGCCTGACAGCGCCGTCCCGACTATTGCGCCCGTTTTGTTCTTATCCAGTCCTGCAATATCCGCTTGCAGCGCTGCCTCCTTTGCAGCTATGAGCGCCATTTTCGTCAGTTTTGTCGCCATGCGGCACATATCAACGCTCATATGACCGGCAAAATCGACGTCAAGAGGGCGAGAAATGGTTTTCTTGTTTTCGCCGAGAGCCTCCGTGCCCATAAGCTGTTCACTGTTATTCAAGTTCTGCCATACTTCTGCGTTGTTATTGCCTATCGCGCAGATTATCCCTGAGCCGGTTATGACAAAACGATCTCCCAGATCGGATAGCTTCAACACGTCCGGTCTCCAGCCTTTCTGATCAGCAACGAACTGCATTGTCCTCCAAAAGCGTAGGAGTTCGAAAGGCATGCCTGGACATCAGAACTTCTCGCCGCATTCGGAACATAATCGAGATCGCATGCTTCATCGGGCGTTTGATAATTAATCGTGGGTGGAATGAAACCAGAAGAAAGACTCATCACACAGGTAACAGCGCCTATCGCGCCTGCGGCGCCGTTCATATGCCCTATTGCTCCTTTTACGGAGCTCACCGGCACGTCGTAGGCTCTTTTCCCAAATACGTTCTTGATCGCCGCTGTTTCGGCAACATCATTCAACTTAGTGCCGGTGCCATGGGCTGCAACATACCCGATCGATGCCGAATCAGCGTCCGCTTTCGCCAGGGCTTTTCTCATTGCCTCGGCAGCGGACACTCCGGCAGCATCAGGTGCAGTCATATCGACGGCATCATTCGTTATCCCATACCCCCCAATCTCTGCCTCAACAACTCCCTTTCTTCCAACAGCCGTCTCGAATGGCTCAAGAACGAGCATGGCAGCACCTTCCGAGAGAACGAGGCCTTCTCTGTTTTTATCAAAAGGTCTACACGCTTCCCTTGCCAGTGCCCGATATGCATTAAAGCATGAGAATTCGAAAGGAGACAGTATATCCATGCCTCCGGTTATCGCCACGTCCGCCAATCCGCTTTTTATCAGGTCAAAGGCATAGGCGATCGCCGCGTTGCTTGACGTACATGCGGAGATATTAGTTACGCTGTAGCCGCCAATCCCGCACAGGTCCGACAATTCAGCCGTGAGGGAATGAAACGGATATTTTTTTGCCATCCCGAGATCGGAGTATGCCAGCTTTTTGTGAAAATACAGTTCATGAACAGCCAGGCCGCAGTTGATTCCGCCAGCTGCCGTAGCAAGGACGAGTGCCGTCCTTTTTTGACGGAAGTCGGAAGGGGCAAGGCTCGCGTCACTCAATGCTTCCTTTATGGCCACAGCTGCAAAAGGGATGGCCGATTGATCATACTCTTCGTAGGGACGCCCCGTTTCCTTCTCAAAATAAAATCCTAACCGCTCTCGGTCGATCTGTCCGGCAATGTTCGTCGAAAAGATGCTAGTATCAAAATAGCGCACCGTCGCAATCCCTGATTCGCCATTCAACAACCGGCTGAAATACTCGTCCTTGTTCACGCCAATAGCCGTTACTGCTCCGACACCGGAAATCGCAACCCTTGCATTAGTCATGCAGTTTCTTGCTCCCTTCTATGATGGCGGGGAGCTCCTTGTTTTTGCTGAAAATTCGACGATGGAAATAATCCATGTCTTTCCAGGGAAACTGATAAAGCGTTCCGAGAGATGTTGATGAGACGGCTGTGTGCACAACCTCTCTCGACAGGCCCTTCGAATACAATTTTGCGCAGATTCTTCCCGCGGCAAGCATGATTTCCTCAGCTGCTATAAGGTTGATATCACAGTAGCGCCGTTCGTCGTCGGTTATAACGCTCCCTAAATGAAGAAGTAGCGTCCCGACCGTCGCAACATCCTCGGTGCGCTCTGCGTTGATGACAAACAGGGAGTATCGTCCCATACTCATCGCATCGGCTTCGCCGATGATTTTGATGCTCACCGGGTGCAGGAAGCGATTCGAAACAATCGAAACGACGTCATCAAGTACGAGGTCCGTAGCGACGTTCACCAGGAGAGTTGGTTTGTTAACAATGCGGGAGAGCGCGCAGATTGTTTCCTCTGCTTCTTTCTTCCCCACCACCAGAAACAGGATCTCCGCTTCTGTAAGGGTGAGGAGATCTTCGGCAAACCGAAGACCGCAGGTCATTGCTTTTTCCTTTTTAGCGGGATCGATATCGTGAACGAGAATACGGCAATGACCTTCAAGACCCGAAGCAAGAATGCTTCCCATTTTCCCGTAGCCGATAATACCGATAGTCTTAGTTTGAATTAATTCAGGCATATTGATATAGAAACAGTTCCGGCGTAATTTCTGACTACTGCCGCTTCTGCTAACCGCTGGGCTTCTTCTTTGTGCTTTTGTTAGATACGGATTAAGGTGGATGCGGTGCGACGCCGCGAAAAGATACTGCCTATTCTCATGTTAAAAGCAAGTGGTGAACGGACCGGAATCGCTCCGTAACATCACCTCGATAAATCTGTATCAATTGACTGTCGTCTGGTCGAGAAGCACCGCGCGGTAGCCCTCGAGATCCAGATATCCGTTGCCGCTGAGACACGCAACGATGACCCTCTCTTTCTTCTCCTTTTTCGCTATATTGGCTTCGTCGATGACCGCCTTTATAGCGTGGCAGGTCTCAGGTGCGGGCAGGATCCCTTCTATGTGAGAAAAAAGGCGGCCCGCCTCGAAGGTGTCCTTCTGGTCATAGGCGATCGGCTCAATATAACCGAGATGCCGCAGGAGGCTGACGAGCGGAGATCCTCCGTGCTGCCTCAGACCACCGACGTGCATTACCGGAGGAATAAAATCGTGACCCAGAGTATACGTTTTATTCAGGGGAGTGAGCTTGCCCGGGTCTCCATGTTCATAACGATATTCTCCTTTAGTGAGCCTCGGAGCTGCAGTTGATTCGATCGCAAGAAAACGCAGTTGATTTGCCAGCCGCTCCTTGATGAAAGGCATCATAAACCCGCCCAGATTGCTTCCCCCGCCAATGCAGGCAATGAGCATATCTGCCCTCTCGCCCGCTGACTCGAGCTGCTTCTTCGTTTCGAGACCGATAATTGTGTTGTGAAGAAGCGTATGGACCGCATTGCTCCCGTTCAAATAGGTGAATCCTTCATTCTCCATGGCGAACTCGAGCGCATCGCTTATGCCCGAGTTTACGGAGCCTGGGTGGTCAGGAAATTGAGCAAGCAGCTTGCGTCCGGATTTCGTCAACGGGCTCGGGGACGGAAGGAATTCTGCACCCAAGAGCTCTGCGTGAATTCTGCGAAAAGGCTTATGGTGATAGGAAACAACGGGGATGAACACTCTGCACTGCAGGCCGTAAAATGAGCTGGCAAGAGCGATCGCCGTACCCCATTGCCCGGCGCCCGTTTGGGTCACCGTTCCTGTATACCCCTCTTTTTTCACGTAGTATGCCTGCGCGATGCTCGTGTTGGGCTTGAAGCTGCCGCTGCACATCATATCTTCCCTTTTGAAATAGATCCGGGCAGGCGTTTCGAGATATTTTTCTAGATCTACAGCCCGGTAGAGAGGCGTGGGTCTGCCCGTAATGATGTACTTTTCGAGTACTTCATCTGGGATATCGATCCACCGCTCCTCCGTAGCGTCCTGATCTTGAAGGGATTTTGGTGTGATGGCGCGTATTTTCTGGATTCTTGAATCCTCTCCCTCCGGATCCATGCTGGGTGGTACCTTCTCAGGGAGATCGGCCCTGACGTTGTACCATCTTCTTGGGATATCGAGGGAACTCATCGTTATGTTGCGATTAAGCATTTACTCCTCCGAGAGCATACTTACGTGAGACATGATTTCTCAGTTCCTGCACCTGCTCGAAGAAGTTGTGTATATTTGTGTTGTAGGGAGACTTGAAATATGATGACAGCTGTGTCAGAATGCCGCCCTCGCCTTGCTGCTGAAAGAAATCGACCCACCGGATGAGATCGAGTACGAGCGGCGCGGCAAGGATCGAATCCTTTCCGAGCCAGTTGATCTTCATCGACATCTCTTCGTTCAACCATCCGGTAAAGTCGATATTATCCCATGCCTCCTTTGCGTCGCCCCGCGGCTTGTAGTAATTGATATTGACCTGGTGGTCGAAATCCGAATAGCCCATGATGTCCGGAAGGACGTTCTTCTTCGACTCAATCTTCGTCGCAAGATTTTCGGCGCAGCTCAGCACTTCGCCGTCTCTGTTGCCCAGGATATTGACGCTGTACCAGCCCTTTAACTTGAGGGACCTCTCTTTCAGCATGGGTGCAATCACGGTCTTGTACAGTGTCTGTCCCGTTTTACCGTCCTTCCCTGCAATGGGAAGGTTAAGGCTTACGGCGAGATCCATCAATGCCGGGATGTCGACGGTAACGGAAGGGGTAAAGTTGATATAGGCCGATCCGGACTTGAGGGCCGCATAGGCGTACAACATCCCGAAGGTGATCGCCGGGCTGTTTTCGTCAAGAGCTTTCTCGAAGGCCGCGAGGGTCTGATATTCCGGTTTATCTGTACTGATATGGACCTCCGTAGACGCCAGGTTCACAACGATAATGGAATCGAGTTTATGGCGCTCCTTGAACCTCTTGATGTCGTTAATGATCGCCGTTACAGCGTCGCGATGTCCGCTCGTCTTTACGCTGTTTTCGATGAATTTGTCGATTATGTTGCCGGTAACAGTCGCCGCTCCTGGCAGTACTACTACGCTTTCCAGCTTGTCTTTCACCGCATCAAGAAGTTTCTCATTCACAACCTTATGCTCCTTGGTAGCCGAATACATGTCTTTCTTGACGATGTCCCATCCTCCGAACGTGATATCCTGGATATTAACGAAATCGAGATCCTTGTACAGTGGATCGCATTCCGTTGTAAGGTAGTTTTCGTCAATAATTCCCATCTTTTTTGCAAATACTCCCGTGATGACCGTTGTCGAGATACTGCCTAGAGCACCCACCAGTAATGCACCGATTTTTTTCTTCATGTGAAACTCCTCTCCCTAATATATTTACGAGGATATTCCTCGTTCTGATCAAACAGCGCTTATTCTTACGATTGACTTTCCGCCTTGACTCAACAGCCCGAATTCCTTGTCAACGACATGGGGAAGATGGTCGAGCTCAAAGATATTATCGATAAGATGAGCTGCTGTCATTTTTTGCCTTTCCAGCAGGCGTATGGCGGCATCGAAGCTGCCGGCGCCGCCGACATTACCATAAAAACTGATCATTCTTCCGACGATCAAGTCGGTCGGAATTGAAACTTCGGGATTTTGCGTAAACAGGAGTACTTGGCCTTTTTCTTCAACTAGTTGCCTGATAATCTCCACTACTCCCTTATACCCACTTGATTCCACGATAAGTTCGAATTTATCACTTCCCATCTTCTGAGAAAGTCGGTCGAGTGGACAGTTTATTGTCTTGTCAGCCGAAAACTTTTCCGCGATTTCAAGCCTTTTACTGTTCGTATCGACAATCGTTACGTGTGTATTTGCAATCTGCTTCTTCAGGTACAGGCACGCGAGAAGTCCGATAGGTCCCGCGCCGAGCACTAATACCTTTCGAAACTGAGCTTTCAGCAGCCTTTCAAACCCGTGAATGACGACGGCTGTCGGTTCGATGAGACAGCACAGTAAATCGGGAAGCTCGACGTCCGAGAGTGAATGCAAATGCCGCTTATGAACCACGGCGGCTGTTGCAAAAAAACCGTCTCTCGATATCCCGTACTTGACGATATTTACGCAGAGATTTTTGTCGATCTCCCGGCAGTAAACGCACTCACCGCAGTAATGCGAACACTCACCGGTGACCCTGTCGCCGATGTCGAACTGTGCAACATTTGCACCTTTATCGACAACTCTGCCTACCCACTCATGGCCGGGAATTAACGGGTAGCGATGAGACATGTGATAGTCGCCCTTGAAAAGCTTCAGATCACTCCCGCAAATACCGCAGAATAGCGGTCGGACGAGGACTTCATCTGCCTCGAGCTTTTTCAGACTGATCTGCTGTATTGCCAGCGAGTTCGGGTTCTGTACGTAAAGGGCTTTATGCATGGGCATAAACATCTTTTTTCTTGTCACTGAGCAATATCTGACGATATCCTTCAAGGTCAAAAAAGCCACTTCCACTGAGACAAAATACGATAGTCCGTTCTTTGCCTTCCTCTTTAGCCTCCAGGGCGACTTTGATCGCCGCGCTGATGGCATGGCACGATTCCGGCGCCGGAAGAATGCCTTCACAAATCGAAAACAGACGGCCAGCTTCAAAGATATCGGTTTGATCGAAAGCCACAGCGTCAAGAAGGCCTTCGTGGCGCAACAGCCCGATGATCGGCGAGCCGCTGTGTTGCCTGAGGCCGCCGATATGAATTTCCGGCGGGATGAAGTCTTGTCCGAGAGTGTACGACTTCGTCAATGGCGTGAGACCGGAGGAATCGCCTGCATCATATCGGTACGTCCCCTTCGTTAGCCGAGGTACGGCTGTTGATTCCGCAGCTAAAAAGGTTATCGATCCGGGTTTTTTCATTTTTTCTTCGAAAAATGGCAGGAAAAATCCGCCCAAATTACTGCCGCCGCCCACGCACGCTATGAGAATGTCCGGTTTTTCAGAAATCAGCTTCATCTGTTTCATGGTTTCCAGACCGATCACGGTCTGGTGTAGCAGAACATGAGGCAGATTGCTCCCCGAAACGTAAGCGAACTTGCCGTTGTAGTTTGCCGCCGTTTCTACTGCTTCGCTTATGCCGGTACCGATTGACCCCGGGTGACCAGGTCTGTCGTCGAGCATTTTTCTGCCTGCGGCTGTTTTTGTACTTGGAGACGGATAGACATCTCCACCGTACAGTTTCATGTAGTATCGCCTATATAGTTTTTGTTCATAGGATATGCGGGCCATGAAGATCTGAGCCTGCAAGTCATAGAGTTTCGCCGATACGCATACCGCAGTTCCCCATTGGCCTGCTCCCGTTTCAGATATGAGCCCTTCGAATTTTTCTTCCTTCGCATAGAACGCCTGTGCAATAGAGGTATTCAGCTTGAAGCTGCCGGTGGGCAGAAGATCTTCACGCTTGAAAAATATTTTAGCCGGAGTTTTAAGATATTTTTCGAGATTGACCGCTCTCTGTAGCAGCGTAGGGCGGCCAATCTTAAGATATTTGTCGAGGACATCTTCAGGTATGGTAATCCACTTATTCGGCGCCGCATCCTGTTCCTGTAGGCTGCGAGGGCGTATTTTCTTCATTAGTTCTATCGGGGAAAAATCACCTTTCGGATCTTTGGCCTCAGGTAATGGCTTGGGCAGGGAGGGAAGAACGTTATACCATTGCCTGGGAATATCCTTTACTGGTAGATGAATTTTTAACTGTTTCATACCTCGCACCTTTCAAGTTTTATTACAACATTCAAACTGTTAATTCTTGATCAGGTTGGTCAATTTGTTCAGCCTGACTAATGTGTCAGTGACTTCTTTGTCGGATAGATCTCGCAGCCAATTATCATTCCAAATATTCAGATTCCTCATGCAGACATTCACTACATGTAGCCCGGTTTTGGAAATGATCAGTTCCGTATAACGCCTATCCACCTTCGAGTGCTTCATAGCGATTAGGCGCTTTTTCAGCAAGAAGCTGACAATCTTAGAAGTATATGATTTGCGGAGCAATAAATCGGAGGCAAGATCCTTTTGACTGACAGGACCACGCTCTTGAATTTCCTTTAAGACAACAAAGTGTTGTTGACTTAGGCCGCATTTAGCCAACTCTGCATTGCCAACTTGATACAAATAGGATCCAAGCCGAAGAAGTCTTTTTACTATTTCTATCTTAGCTTTCTTTTTCATAACACTGCGCGTATTTCTACAGGAGGGAGAACAACAACTACATGTACTTTTTCCTAAACTGATTTGTTACGATTGCGCGACTGATCGACTATATTATAATTAGTTTCCATTGTCAACTATTTTTTTAATTATTGATTTAATTCTTATCCATGTAATATTGTCAGATTATATTTTAGGGACTACCCATTCGGGTAGTTATGATTAAGAAGCAATAGTATGTGTTTTGGGATAGAACACACTATCTTCCTATAGAAAATGGTTTATTGCCCTCATGCTTACTAGGACATACGCTGCACGTACACAAGAGGCAGTTCAAATCGTAATTCTGTAATGCCGTTGAAAATGGGTAGTGAATCGGAAGGAATGTTCAGCGTGGTCAGAAATCACAAGTTGATATTCATGTCAATACCCTAAAAATACCCCTGACACCACAGGGCGACCAAAACAGGGCGAGCGGGAAATATTATAAAGAGGGCTTTCGGTTGTTACTGGGAGATTAAGTTGGAAAGTTCTTGCAGGGCAACTTGCATCAATTCTGAGCATCCCGCCGGCTTGTCGCGAAAATATACTCGACTGCCCATCACCAGACAGCGCACCGTTAGCAAGGATGAAGCAGGCCGTGCCGTTCTCCGACAGCTTGGAAACCATGTGCAGAATCCAGCCGTAGTTGGCATTCCCGGTGGGCGGCACCTCGTAGCCACTCCAACGAGGATCATCGGTCAGTTCATCCGTCGCTCGCCAATCCTTTTGATTGAAGGGCGGATTTGCCATAATGAAGTCAGCTTTCAGGTCTGGGTGCTGGTCCTTGCTAAAAGTGTCGTCGGCCCTTACACCGAGGTTTGCTGATATGCCGCGAATCGCCAGGTTCATCTTGGCCAGCTTGAGCGTCGTGGATGTTCCTTCCTGCCCGTAAATAGAGATGTCCTTCGTATTGCCATGGTGGTTTTCCACAAATTTCATAGACTGCACAAACATGCCGCCCGATCCACAGCAGGGATCGTAAATCTTGCCCTTGTAAGGCTCGATCAACTCAGCAATCAGATTGACGATGGTCTTGGGTGTGTAGAATTCGCCCTTTCCTTTGCCCTCAGCCAATGCAAATTTACTCAAGAAATATTCATAGACTCGCCCTACGATATCCTGCGACTTGTCGGCAATTGTGTTGATGTTGCTGATTGTATCAATTAATGCCGCCAACTTGCTTCGATCAAGACCAATCCGAGAAAAGTAATTATCCGGCAAAGCACCCGCGAGGGACTTGTTGTTCTTCTCAATCGTGTGCAGGGCTGTGTCGATCTTAATAGCTAAAGCGTCCTGCTTGGCCTTGGACTGGACGTAACTCCATCGCGACTCCTCCGGTAGGTAAAACACGTTCTTCATGGTGTAAAATTCCACCATCTCGATGTATTTCTCTTTACCTTCGTTGATCAGGTCCTGCCGCCGTTCCTCAAACTTATCAGATGCAAATTTCAGGAATATGAGACTCAACACTACATGCTTGTATTCTGAAGGCTCAACTGAGCCGCGGAGCTTGTTAGCAGAATCCCATAGAGTTTCTTCGAAACTCTTGGTCTTCTTATTCGCGCTCTTCTTTGTTCCAGCCTTCTTCGCCATTATTGTCCTTTGATACGGTGCGATATTGGTATATCTCAGACCCCTGAGGGTCAGGTATTGAATGTTTGTATTTCGTCCACATTCCCACCAAAACAAAACGGCCGGTCAAAGATGAATGCCTTCACTTTCAACCAGCCGCAGGAACCGCCGCTACAATAGCATAGATCGGTATATGTTGCAATCCTTTATGAGGCAAGTATGAAGGATGAATTAAGAATTATGAAATAATAACCGAACTTCTTAATTCCTACTTCCTAATTCTTACTTCTCACCTCTTCCTTCCTAATTCCTACTTGAAGGTCCCTCCGGGGTCAGGCCTGTACTGATGTACGCTTTGATGCTGCTATGGGGAGAACGTTTTTGGAGGGAGGAGCGGGCGCAGCAAAGAGGATTCATCAGGCGACAGCGAAAGGAAATGCGTCCCCTGCGGAAGGGTTCACTTCCCTGCTTGCAGAGCGCGATGTTTTTCCGTGTACTGCAGGACCGTCCAGACAAAGGCTGAATGGCTCCAGGTGAGCGGCGAGACCGAGAGCGGCGCGCTGGTGAGCGGATGTACCTGCTCGGCGAGCACGCCCGAGGGAAGGGCGTTCTTTTCGCACCATTGGAGGTACGGCACTGCCTCGTGCAGTTCCGCAAGGCTTTCCGCGCGGGCAATGGCATACTCGGCAAGCCAGAGCGTTGAGATGAACCAGGGATTTCCCGGGATCTCCGCGGGGCCGTCGTCGGGCCGCTGATAGCGGTCATTGGTGTACCGTGCACAGCCGGCTACCGGCGTGGGGAGCCACAATTCCCTGCGCAGCGCGTCCATGGTTTCGATCATCCGCGGGTCCCTGGGCAGTACGGCTCCCAGAAGGGCCAGTCCCGAGAGGCTGATATCGATCGTTTCATCGAGGTCGTAGCCCTGCGCAGTCCGGTAGCCCGAGCGGGCGTACCGCTTCAGCCCGGGATGATAGAGATGACGCACAAGGGCGGCGCTGATCTCTTCGGCGGCGGCATCGTAGTGATCCGCCAGGGAAGCATCCTGAAAGAGCCGCGCGAAGTTCGCCCCTGCCCGGAGGCCGGCGATGACCGCGGCAACGGTGAAGGAATGGACGCCAAAGCGCTCTTCCCAGAGGTCATAGCACGGCAGGGGCAGTTTTGTTTCGGGATCGCGGTGCGCCACCAGGAAATCAGCGGACCGTTTGATCAGCCGGTCGTAGAGCGGCCTGATGAACTCGATGTCCTGGGAACAGTCGTAGTGGATCCAGAGCGCCCAGAGGATCAGGGCGGTCGAATCCTCCTGGATGGGAAGCACGGTCCTGTTGTCCACGATCCAGGGATGCCAGTTGCTGGCCAGGGACCCGTCGGGATTGTAATGCTGGTACAGGTAGCCGTCCTCGGACAGGACGCTTGCGCAGAACTCGAAGAACTTCATGCACACATGGGTGTACCCGGCCTTTGCCAGCGCAGCGGCAACGAACGCGCCGTCGCGGCCCCACATGTACGAATAGGTGTCCCGGCCGAACCGGACGATGTCCGAATCCGTTGCCGCGATGATCGCTCCCCGCTTGTCGATCTGGGTGCGCAGGATGAGCAGGCTGCGGTTGAAGATGTCCGTCACCGGCGCGGGCAGGTCCGCCAGCGGCCGCGCCGCCTTTGCTGCCCAGGCTCCCCAGTAGTTCGTCGTCCTCCTGAGCAGCGCGGCCGGCGTCTTCCCGGTAACCACCTGGTTCAGGCCTGCAACCTCGTGGTAGTTCGCGCCCGCGGCGATCCAGTAATAGGCTGTTGCCGTGCCCGGAGAAGGCAGGCGCAGGGTAATGCCCAGGGTCGAGTCTGCCGAGCCCCAGGCGATCGGCGTTCCGCTCAGTTCTCCGTCCTCGGCGTCCTTCCACGTCCCGTCCCTGCCCGGAGCTTCCTTGGCGCCGCAGGCATAGGAGTGCACGCCCCAGGTATCGGGATCTGAGCAGCTGATGAGAAAGTAGCGGTTGGCCTTGTAGTGGATCAGCGAGCGGGTCCGCGGATCAAAGTACGCCGTGTCCCCGATATCATTGCCATAGAGATGAAAGTCGTGGTGGAAAAAGAGCCGCACCTGCCGCTCCTTTGCCTGCAGGTTCGTCACCTCGATCTTCCGCAGATAGATGTTCAGGTCCACGTCCACGGCGTCATGACAGCGCAGTTCCAGTCCCAGGGAGCGGTTCGTGAGATGCACGTCCGTCACCAGGCTGTTGTCCTGATAGCGCAGGTCCTTTTCCCAGTCAGGCCCCATCCAGGAGCACTGTCCGTCCACCCAGACGCCGAACCGGAAGGCGTCCCCTTTTGAATGGTTCTCCTGGCCGATGAAGGGAAAGTAGACGTCCCGGATCTGGTAGTCCTGATCAAAGTTCAGGAGCAGGTTGCCGTTGCTTATGGGAATGTCTTTTGGCATGGCTCGTTAGGTGGCAATCCTTTCCTGCAGCACCGGCAGGGTTAATACATCAGGCAGGAGCCTGCTGCTTCGCGCTGCCGGCCTCCGGCCGGGAACGACCCGGTGATAGAGCGCTACGTAGTTCCGGGCCATGGCGTCCAGGGAGAAGCGGTCGCGCACGTGACTCCGGCACACAACAGGATCGATGGTGTCGATGCGGTTGGCCGCGGCGATCAGGGGCTCCAGCGAATCCACCACGAACCCCGTTTTCCCGTGCGCCACGATCTCCGGCACCGCGCCCTTGCTGAACGCGATGACCGGCGTGCCGCAGGCCATGGACTCCACCAGCACCAGCCCGAAGGGCTCGCCCCACTGGATGGGGAAGACCGTGGCTTGCGCGTGGAGATACCACAGCTTCTTCTGGGCGCTGTTGATCTCGCCGATATAGATGATCTGGTGGTCGCTGTCCGCAAGCGGCTTGATGACCCGGGCATAATAGTCGTCGCCCATCGGACCGGCGCCCGCGTCAACGATCAGGTCCAGCGAAGGCTTGAGGTCGGCGAAATACTTCCTGTCCGCGGCCTTGTTCTGAACGCAGCCGGCAATGATCAGCTTGGATCCCGTGCGCTTGGCCAGGGCTATGGCCTCGCGCTGGCCCTTGTCGCTCGTCAGCCTGCCGATGGTGAAGAGGTAGCTTCCCCGTGCCGGCCTGGTCTTGAACGGGTAGTCCTCCACATCGATCCCGTGGTAGACCACCTGCGAGGCCTTCAGCTGTTCATGATACTGCTGCTTCTGGTATTCGCTGATCGACGCGCAATGCACCAGCGGCGCAAGCAGCGGATCGCACCAGCGCTCGTAGGCGCCCTTCAGCCGGCTTTCCTTCACAGACACGTGCAGGGTCATCACGATCGGCACCTGTCTGATGCGCGCCTCGTCATAGAGGAACTCGACGGCCTTGGGATCATGGGCGTGGATCACGTCGATGTCGCCCCGCTTGAACCTCCGCAGGGCCCGGGAATAGTGCGCTTGCGTTGCGGCGCGCTGCTCCCCGGTGTCGTCGCTCCAATAGCTGCCGAAGCTCCGGTCAACGGTGACGCAGTGCTCCCCGTAGACCAGGGAATCGCCCGAACAGGCCACAATGGACCGGTGGCCCGCGGCATGGAGCCCCTTGTCAATGGAATGGACGATCGATTCAATGGGGCCGTACCCGATGTCCGGCCGGATCGGCTGGTTCAGGGTCCCCACCTGCAGTACGGTCAGTTGTTTGTCCTTGGTCAGCATGCTCATGGTCCTCCTTGGTGTTTCCCGGGGAATTGCGCCCCCAGGTCCTGCTGTTCCGTGAGCTGCTCCGGCACCGGGAGCGCGGCAGGACAGGGCGGAATAAGGTCCGCGCCGTGTTCTGCATAGGCGTGCCGGCGGCGCATCTGCTCGTTATTATTCACTATTTGTGTTTGCCTTGATCAGGTTGAATGGCGCAACAACACAAAGAGGGGATTGTTTCTACAAGGTCTGAAACTTCGCTTCTTTGGAGGGCTGGGGTCAGTATACAACTTATCGTGGGCAATAGCTCTCTATATATAAAGTAAGAAAAATGCTACTCCGCCAGCCTGGTTCCGGTCGAACCGGATGCCGGCGCCGGAACACCAGCGTGCGGCTTCTGCTGCTGCTTTGGTTTTGCCTGCTTCTCCCCCTGCTCTTTCTTCTTTTCCGCAGGCGCCGGCCCGGATACCGCCGGCTGTTCCCCCCTGATGACCCGGACGATCTTCGGATCTTCGATAAAAGGCAGATACTTCGGCAGGGTGAACTCGATGGCGTCCTTCTCGTTGACCAGCAGGTTGATCTCGTCGACCTTGCGGGTGAACGTCGCCAGCAGCACGCCGTCGGTCGTCCCGACAGTGAGCAGCAGGG
>JAOUEV010000119.1 GCA_029858565.1 Nitrospirota bacterium
GGGGTGGGGTTCAGCGGTCCTTGGGGCGGGCCCGTTTCTGTTCGTACATGTTCTCATCGGCGCGGCGCAGGATGTCCTCGATCGAAGATTCCTGGCGGGGGTCCTGGCGCGTCATGCCGATGCTGAGCGAGAGCGTGTAGGGGCGGGTGCCCTGGGAATTGTAGATCTTGAGGATATCCTGGAGCCGCAGTCCGAGGCGCGCCGGATCGATGTCGATGTTCTCGATCATGGAGACCGCGAACTCGTCCCCGCCGATCCGCGCGATAATGTCGGACTCGCGGAAGTTCTTCCGTATGATGTCCGCCGCGTCGCGAATGGCTTCATCACCGGTCTGGTGGCCGCAGGCGTCATTGATCTTCTTGAGATCATCCATGTCCACGCCGAACAGGACGACGTTCTTCTCGAGCCGGCTGGCGACGCGGAGCTGCTGCTGGACCAGGGTGAAGAAGCCGCGCCGGTTGTAGAGGCCCGTGAGCTCGTCGGTGAGCGAGAGCGCCCGCAGCTCCTCCTCCATGCGTTTGCGGTCGGTGATCTCCTTGGACACCGTGGTCACGGCCCGGACGGCGCCGGCGCTGCCGCTGCCGCGGACCGGGCTCATGGTGCGGAGAAAGAACTTCTTGTCCCGGTCGGCCTGGTATTCATGCTGCAAGGACTGGCCGGTCCGGAAAATGGTCTCGATATGGATCTGGAAGGCCGCAGTCTCCTCGGGTGAATGGAACTCCTGATAGCTCCTGTTGATGTAGGCATCCCCGCTCATGCCCAGGCGTCCGAGATGCTTGAGGTTCATGAACAGGTACCTGCAGTCCCTGTCAACGACATAGATCGAATCATCGGTCGAATCCACGAGCGAGCGGAACTGGCCGTCGCTGCGCTGGAGCTCGTCCTGCATCCGCGCCTGCCGCTGCTCGATCAGCTCAAGCTCGGCAATGCGCCGACGCGCGTCCTGAAGCTCGGCAAGGAGCTCTTCATGCGTTTTGCTGTTTTTCTGCATTGATATGGTCTTGAACAGGGAGAATGCTTTTGCCAACGGCAGAATTATAGCACGCCGAATAAATTAAAACTACAATATTTATTGTGAAACACCATTTTAATTAATGCATGGGCCGGCTATTCCGTATGCGGAAACCGCGCCTTGTGGGTCGATGAGGACTGTCCGGGACCGGCAGATCCCGGGCCCGGACAGTCGTCGTTCAGTTGATGCGCAGTGCAATGACTGCTTCGGTTTCCCGCCCCTCGGCGCTGCTCCTGAAGGTCCAGCCGAGGATCGTTCTTCGCAGGCAATCAAGAACGGCCTTGTCCGTGATCCGGCTCTGCGGGACCTCGACGCTCGTCACAGCGCCGCTCCTGTCTATGAGCAGCTTTAGGGTGATCCCTACGGCCGGCTGAACAGCCGCAAAGCAGCCTTGCAGCGATCGCATCTGACGCTCGAGCGAACTGCGTACTATATCCTCGGACAAACCGCCTGACGCGGCAACGGTCACGATCCTTACATCAACGGTCCGGTCCTTCTTTTCCGCCTTGTCCTTGAGCAGCCCGTTCGCAGGCGCTGCCTCTTCCGCGGTCCTGCTCTTCTGCAGCCGCATGATCGGCGCGGGCGATACCGCAGAGGCGGATCCGCCGAGCGCATGATCAGAAACTCCCTGAGGCAGGGGAAGCGGCTGCTTTACTGTGGTCGTTCTGCCATCGCGGCTCCTGATCTCGCTATCGGTTGCCACAAAGGAAGTATAGTTCGTCAGAAGGTTGTACTGGAGACCCAGTTCAACGACCTCCCGGATCCGCTGGTCATCGGGCCGGAGCTGGTTGTAATCAGACAGCATCGCGATCCTGTTCCTCGCCCAGAGGTAGCGAAGCGCCGCGTTGGCCCGCAATGGTTTGACCGTTGAGACATCAAAGGTGTCCCGGTACTCGCCTTCACCGGATATTCCCTTGATCGTGACCGTTCCCTCCGGTCTGCCGCGCCATTTGCCAAATAGGATGACCGGCCGGTCCGCAAGCACATCGGGAATGCTCCGGGGCTCGGTGTCGTACACATCAAAGTCCCCGAAGTCCAGGTCGATCCCGGTGAGCACCGGTGACTGGACCAGGGTGCGGAAAGCTTCCGCCTTTGCAGGGGCTTCCTCCGGTTTCGTGATCACAAAGGGCTCCCCCATGCCGGCACGGGCCATGCCCTCGATCAGGTGGCGGTTCACCGATGTGCCGATGCCAAAAGCGAACATGTTGGCGGTCCCCAGGCTGTTCCGGATAAGGTCAAAGGCTTCCGCCTCCACCGATACGTAGCCGTCTGTTGCGATGATCACGGATCTGGAGAAATGCTCGCTCCGGGGGAGGCTGAGCGCTCGCTTGAGCGCGGGCAGGAGTTCCGTGCCTCCTCCGCCTTGCTGGTGTTCGATGGCGTTCACGGCTTTTGAGATATTCTCAGGCGTTGCGGTCAATGAACGCTCGGACAAAAGGGAACTGCCGCCGGCAAAGAGCAGCACGTTAAAGGTGTCGGTGGCACGCAGGTTGTTGATCAGGTCCTTGAGCAGTTTCTTCGATATGTCCAGGGGAAAGCCGTGCATGGAACCGGACACGTCCACGATAAAGATATACTCGCGTCCCGGGATCTGTTCCAGCGTTACGCGCCGGGGCGGCTGGAGCATGAGCAGGAAGAAGTTTTCCTTATCACCCTCGGTCAGGAGCAGTCCGGATTCGATCCTGCCGCCGGCGAGACGGTACTTGAGGATGTAGTCCCTGTTGCCGCCGGAGTGTTCGGAACTGTCGAGCGTAACTGTTGCACGGGTATTTCCGCTGTATCGGATATCGACCTTGTGAGAAGGTGACGCGATCTGCTGAATAGGCATGCCGGCCGCGAGCGTTACCTGGACGCCGAACGAATAGGTCGGCGACACACCTTGATGGAGATAAGGATTTTTCACCCACTGTTCCGCTGCCGGCGCGGCAGCTGCCGGCTGGTTCGAGTAACGGGGGCCGACAACCGTGGGATAGAGGAACTCATACTCCCTGTCAGTGGGCAGCAGCAGTTCGGTGTAGTTCATCTCCACCCTGATCTCGTCGCCCGGAAGGATGTTCGCTACGTTCATCTGGAACACGTTCGGCCGCTGCTGTTCAAGGAGCGACGCGCTCCTGCCCTGCTGCCTCGCCTGCTCGTACTCCTGTCTTGCCTCATCGCGCTTCCTGATCTTCGCGATAATGGTCCTTTTGCCAACGGTCATTTTCAGGGCATATACCGCGGCACGGGTCGAAGCGGGGAAGACGTAGATCGCTTCAATGATATACCTGCCCTCGTTCTTGTAGACCTGGGTGACGCTGACATCGGCGATCACTCCGGCGATCTTCACATCTGCGAACGTCGATCGAAGCGGCAGGCGATCGGTGTCGGGGTCGCTGCTGTTGACAAGGAAATAGGGGGAAAGGGTCTTGTCGTCCGGTTCCGGCTGCTGAGCCCTGCCGGTTGTCCCGGCCAGAAGAAATACAGCAAGGGCGAGTACTGCAAAAAGACGTGTAACGGTTCTCATGATAGACCTCCCAAGACAGGATTTGAGCGCTCTTGGGAGATATGACAGCGATGAACAGGAAAAAGTTCCCGGGGGATGTTATTTTTCTGAGGGCGTGATCGAAGTCACCGTGATCTCGAACTGCAGCTTGCCGGCTTGCGTCTCCGGCGCAGGTCCTTTCTCCCTGACCTTTCCGAGGGTTGCAAGCTGTTCCCGCAATCGCCCCGCCATCGCTGCTTCAAGGGTCGCTGAAATGACCAGGGAATCGGAAATCGTTGCTTTGTGAGTGACTGTTCCCTTAAGGTCACCGATGATACGATCGATCGCCTCTTCGGTTTCTTTCAGGTCTTTTACCGCAATGGACAGGATGATCTTGGGTGCATCGCTTACAGCGGGAAGTATCATGCTGTGGGCTTTTGCTGGTGATTTGGCCTTCTTTTCCGCCGCAGATCCCGCGGGCAGTTCTGTCTTGTCGTGGGCTGTCTCGGGCGCAGCGCTTCGCATAATTTCCGATTCCTCCATTCCCGAGGCTGCACCACCGGAAGCTTGTGTCTGCGCCGGCGCTGTTGGTGCCGGTGCCGCCGCTTCCTTAAGAGGAGTTGGCGGTGCTGGTTGTTCATAGGAGTACTTCATATCCAGAGACCGGTATCCCGGTTCTTGATCAAGTTTCTTCGCTTCCGGAGCAGGGGCAGGCAAGACCTTCTCTTTCTTGCCGATGCTGGATGGCGATGGAGCATCTTTTTGTGCCGATGTTCCCATCGGCTCTGCAGGGTATCTCTCCGAGGGATCGATGTTCTGATACATATAATAGGCTGTCACCGCCAGGAACAATACAGCCACGGTCCGGATCGGGAGCTTGACCCAAAGGGGATAGAACAGCCGCTGGAAGATGGTCTGCTTTTGGTCCGCTTCCGCCCGCACTTTTGCCATGATCTTTCCGGTCATCCAGGCGGGAGACTCGATCTCCTCGATCTCCTGCACCTGCTCGATCGTCCTTCGAAGTTCTTCCAGCGCGTTGCTGCATTCATCGCATGCCGCGAGGTGCAGTTCAATGGCGGATCTTTCGCCGGCAGAGACCGCGTTGTCGATATAGTCGGACAGCTTGTGGCGTATGTCGTTGTGGTTCATGCTATTCTCCGAAGATCGGCATTGTTAAATCATGATTTCGCGCAAAGCCGCTAAGCCGCCAAGAAAAGCACGCTAAAATTGAAAAGGCGACAGACTACAAAATCAGATTCTGCCGATTCTCATCCTTCCATGGTAAGCTTTGTGACTGGCTCGCTGAGAAGCGCATACTTCCGGCTGTCTGAGACAACGCCGTTTTGTCCTTGTCATAATTGTCCCCAAGCCTTTTTCAAACACTCCTTCACCGCTTCCCGCGCGCGGGAGATGCGGGACTTTACCGTTCCCTCTTTGATCTTCAGCATGCCGCTGATCTCATCGTAGGAAAACTCCTGGAGGTCGCGCAGCACGAGCACTTCACGGAATTCGGGATCCAGCAGGGCAATGCAGTCCTGAACAGCCTTTTGCCGGTCCTGCTGTACCAGCCGGTCCAGCGTGGACGGCTCCCGTGCAGGCGGATCGATCGTCATCTCACCCTCAGGTGTGCGCAGGGGCGTGTCCAGGGAATATGCCTCGTGTCCGCGCCTGCTGTTCAGCTGCTTCAGCCGGTTCCTGCTTAGATTAATAACAATGGCCGTGAGCCAGGTGGAGAACTTCGCTCCTCCCCGGAAGGACCCGAGGTTCCTATATGCCGAAACAAATGCATCCTGCGTAACCTCGCAAGCATCATCGTAATCCCCGGTAATGCGGAGGGCGATGTTCAACATCCGCTTCTGGTGTCTGTTCACCAGGGATTCGAAAGCTGTGAGGTCGCCGCTCCGGGCAGCGGTCACCCGGTCCTGGTCCGGGTCTGTGGGCAGACCGGCATCCCTTTCCACTCTAGTAGACATAGCAGGAGACACGATAGTTCCCGGGGCCGGTGAAATAATCTATTTGAGGCACGTCATCCAATGTGTTAGAATTTTAACAAATTACGATGTCAATAACCAGCTTTCAATGGAGGAAATATCATGTCGGTAACGAAATTCCTGCTGGACAAGAACAACGCGGCGCTGCTGATCATCGATATCCAGGAGCGCCTGGCAGTGGTGATGGACAAGAAGGACCCGGTCGTGAAGAACACCCTGCATCTTGTTGAGCTGGCCAAGATGCAGAACATCCCGATCGTGGTGACTGAACAGTATCCCAAAGGCCTCGGCCGGACCCTGCCCGAGATCACTTCTGCCCTGCCCGCGCACCTTCTGATCGAAAAGGTCTCGTTCAACTGCTGCGGCGAGCCGTCGTTCAACGAGCAAATGAAGCGGCTGGGAAAGAAGAAGATCATCGTGACCGGCATGGAGACCCATATCTGCGTGCTCCAGACGAGCCTGGGGCTTATGCACGAGGGCTTTGATGTGCATCTTGTCCAGGATGCTGTCTGCTCGCGCACCAAGGCGAACTGGAAGTCCGGCGTCGGGTTCATCCGCGAGGCAGGCGGCGTGGTGACCAACACCGAGACCGCCCTGTTCCAGCTTCTCGGTGTCGCGGGCACGCCGGAGTTCAAGG
>JAOUEV010000009.1 GCA_029858565.1 Nitrospirota bacterium
CGAAGGAAGTTCCCGCCAACGACCGCCCTGGTCACGGGGCAGCGGGTCATCGATTTCCTGTTTCCCCTGGCGCGCGGCGGCGTGGCCATCATCCCCGGCGGGTTCGGCACGGGCAAGACGATCCTGGAACAGTCGGTGGCCAAGTTCGCGGACGTGGACATCGTGGTCTATGTGGGCTGCGGCGAGCGCGGCAATGAAATGGCCGACCTGATAGCCGAGTTCGAGGAGCTCGAGGACCCCTGGACCAGGCGGCCCCTGACCGAACGAACGGTCCTGGTGGTGAACACGTCGAACATGCCGGTGGCGGCGCGCGAAGCGTCGATCTATACGGCGGTCACCATGGCGGAGTATTACCGCGACATGGGCTACAACGTGCTGTTCCTGGCTGACAGCCTTTCCCGCTGGGCCGAGGCCTTGCGCGAGATATCCACATCGCTCGAGGAGATGCCCGGTGAGGAAGGTTATCCCACCTATCTCGCGTCGCGTCTGTCGGGATTCATGGAACGTGCGGGTGTTGTTGAGACCCTGTCCGGAAAACAAGGCTCGCTCAGCATGATCCTGTCGGTCTCTCCGCCGGGCGGCGACTTCACCGAGCCGGTCACGCAGGCCTGCCTGCGTACCACCGGCGCATTCTTCATGCTCGATACGTCGTTGGCCCACCGCAGACATTATCCCGCCATCAACTGGTTCCAGAGCTACTCGCTCTACAGCAAGGACCTGTCGCAGCATTACAGCAGATCAGTAGCTCCGGAATGGGAGGAGCTTCGGAAGCAATGCAGCCGGCTCCTGCAGCAGGAGGAATCGATACGCGAGGTCGCGGAGATCGTGGGCATCGAAGGGCTCCAGGACGCTGACCGTCTGGTCATGCGGACCGCTGAACGGGTCCGTTCCGAGTTCCTCGGCCAGAACGCCTACAGCGACGACGCGTTCTCACCGCCCGAGAAGACCCTTTCGATCATACGGGAACTCCTGTCGCTGCACGACCAGGTGGCCGAGAAACTGAAGGCCGGGATGAAGCTGGATGAAGCCGTAAAGACAGAGACGAGCGACAAGTGACAAGAGATGAGTAAAGACATGAAGGGTACAATGGTCTGTCTGGTTATAGCTTGTCTCTCTTCACTCGTCACTTGTCACTGAGGTGCACATGAGGCTTTCCGAACACACCTATCGCACCATATCCACGATCGCGGGACCGCTGCTGTTCGTCGAAAAGGTCGACGCGGCGAGGATCGGCGAGGTCGTGCGCGTGACCCTGCCCGACGGCAGGACGACCGACGGCGAGGTGCTTGAGATCGAAGGGAGCACGGTGCTGCTCGAGGTCTATGGAACGACGCAGGGAATGGACATCGAACGCACCGAGGTGACCTTCACCGACGCGATCAAGAAGGTGCCGCTTTCGACGGACATCATCGGCCGGGTGTTCAACGGTTCCTTTGAGCCTGCTGACGGCGCGCCGCTCTATATCCCGGAAAAGTGGATGCCCCTCACCGGCGCGCCGATCAATCCCGCGGCCCGCGCCCGGCCTGCCGACTGCATCGAGACCGGGATCACCGCCATCGACGGGTTGAACACCCTGGTCCGCGGCCAGAAACTTCCCATATTCTCCTGCGCCGGTCTTCCGTCAAAAGAGGTCGTTGCATTCATCCTTCGGAACGCGCGGCTGGCGCGGGCGGACCGGGGCTTCGTCGTGGTATTTGCAGCCCTGGGCCTCGCATTCCATGAGTATTCGTTCTATCAGTCCGTGCTCGACGAGATGAAGACCGGGTTCGTGGCATTCGTGAACAAGGCGGACGAGCCGGTGATGGAACGGCTGCTGGCCCCGCGCTTCGCCCTGACCGTGGCGGAGTATCTTGCGTTCGAGAAGCACATGGACGTGCTCGTGATCATCACGGACATGACGAACTATTGCGACGCGCTGCGAGAGATCTCCACGGCCCGCGAGGAGCTTCCCGGACGGCGCGGCTACCCCGGCTACATGTATTCGGACCTGGCGTCGCTCTACGAGCGGGCCGGACGGATCCGGGACATGGAAGGTTCGGTCACCATGCTGCCGGTGGTGACCATGCCCGAGGATGACATCACGCACCCGATCCCCGACCTGACCGGGTACATCACGGAAGGTCAGATCGTGCTGGCCCGTGAGCTGCACCAGAAGGGCGTGTTCCCGCCGGTCGATGTGCTGCCGAGCCTGTCGCGCCTGATGCAGAAGGGCATTGGTGAAGGACGGACGCGCAAGGACCACCGGAACGTGTCGAACCATCTCTACAAGTATTACGCCAAGGGGCGGGACCTCCGGCGGCTCGAGGCCATCGTGGGCAGGGACGGCCTGATGAAGGCCGATGTGCTGATGCTCGATTTTGCCGACGCTTTCGAGCGCGAGGTGGTGGGCCAGGCTGATCTGCGCAGGACCGTGCAGGAAAGCCTGGATACGGGGCTTGACCTGATGAAGCGGTTCGATCTTGAGGTGAAGTAGGCGGTTTGTCGCCGAAATTACATGATCGCGAAATGAACACACAAACACAGGAAGACAAGAACATTCTCGCGCAAAGCCGCAACGCCGCGAAGAAGGTCGCAAAAAAAGAAGGAACGGAGAGCTGTTGCCTTTCCTTTGCGCCTTGGCGTCTTTGCGCGGGATGGTCTTTGATCTGTTTTGTCTTTTTCTGCGGTATCGTCGTCGTGCCGACGGTGATGGCCGAGAGTCCTCCCGGGAAAGGGAAGGCCGTCGTGGTGAACCTGTTCTGGGGCGTCGGGTGTCCTCACTGTGAAAAGGAAAAGATCTTTCTGCAAAAGCTGCAGAAGAGATATCCCGGCATGGTGGTAAAAGAGTACGAGGTCTGGAAGAACAAGGAGAACGCCGCGCTGTACAAACGGGTCCTGGAAACAGCGAAGATCAAACAGACCGGCGTCCCGGGGACCGTGATCGGCGCGTCGGTCTATCTTGGATTCAGCAAGCAGACGGCTGCAGCGATCGAAGAGGCCGTGATCCGTTGTGAGCGTGACGGGTGCGTCGACGGGGTCGCGGAGATTTCGAGCGCGTCCCTTGCAACGGGTGAAAAGGCCGCGGAGCCGATCAAGCTGCCCCTGCTCGGAACAGTTGACCCTGCAGCGGTCTCCCTGCCGCTGTTCACCGTCGTCATTGCCGGGCTCGATAGTTTCAATCCCTGCGCGTTCTTTGTGCTGCTCTTCCTGCTGAGCCTTCTGGTCCATGCGCGGTCACGGGGGAAGATGTTCCTGATCGGCGGGATCTTCGTCCTGTTCTCCGGTCTCATCTATTTTCTCTTCATGGCAGCCTGGCTCACGGTCTTCATGATCATCGGCTCGATCACCGCGATCACGGCCGCCGGCGGTGTGGTCGCCCTGATCGTCGGCGGGATCAATGTGAAGGACTTCTTCCTGTTCAGGCAGGGGGTGTCACTCTCGATCCCCGAATCGGCAAAACCGAAGCTCTTTGAGCGGATGCGGGGGTTGCTCAGGTCGCAGACCCTTCCTGCGCTCGTGGCCGGGACCGTGGTCCTGGCGATCGCTGCGAACGCCTATGAGCTTCTCTGTACCGCGGGGTTCCCCATGGTCTATACCCGGGTCCTGACCCTGCACAAGCTCACAACGTTCCAGTACTATCAGTACCTTGCATTGTATAACGTCATCTATGTTCTGCCGCTCGGTCTCATCGTGACGGTCATCACCATCACCCTGGGCGCCCGGAAGCTCAGTGAGTGGCAGGGCCGGCAGCTGAAGCTGCTGTCCGGTCTGATGATGACGGCGCTCGGTGTTGTCCTGATCGTTGATCCCGCGCTCTTGAACAATGTTGTCGCGTCTGCTGCGCTGCTTGCGGGGGTTATCGTTGCTGCGGGAGGCATTATATTTATTACCCGGAAATTGAAGCCGGAGATTCAGGATCATGAACCTGAACCAAACCGGCCTCTCACGAAGCCACGAAGCCACGAAGTGAAAAAAAATCCGGACTGACAGACTTTCTTCGTGCCTTCGTGTCTTCGTGCGAGATAAAGATGCTGATGGTTTTGTCTTGCAGGCGGAGTTATCCATGATGGTCCATCCTACACGCACCAACCTGCTGATGCTGAAGGACAAGCGCAAGTCCGTTGTCAACAGCATCGGCATCCTGAAGGCGCGGAAGCAGGCGCTGATCAAGGAGTTCCTTGCGGACACGCTGCCGTTCCTCCGTTCACGCGAGGAGATCAGGAAGACCTATGGCAAGGCGGTGGGAGAACTGGCGGTGTCACAGGGACGGGAAGGGACGGATACGATCGGGTCCATTGCCCTGGCTGCGCAGCGGGATTTCGGGATCGAGGTGCGCGACAAGAGCATATGGGGTCTTCGGTACAAGGACATCGAATACCATGACGTCCCGGTCCGTACCCCGGACCAGCGGGGCTATTATGAGCACTCGACAACCCCGCGTCTCATCGAGAGCATTGCCCTGTTCGAGAAACTGCTCGAGAACATGCTCCAGATCGCGGAATATGAGAGCAAGCTCAAGCGACTGGGTGAGGAGATCGTCAAGACCACGCGAAGGATCAAGGTCCTGGAGGAACTGGTCCTTCCCGGATTGAAGCAGCAGATCAGGACCATCAGTCAGTACATCGGCGAGCGGGAGCGCGAGGCCTTCTACCGCCTGAAGCGGGTGAAGGGGATGCTGGAGGAGAAGGCGAAATAGCGACCCCGGTCCTGCTCGGGGACCCGGGAACAAGCTCAAAGCATCGGGATCCTGGAATGGTCTTGCGCTTTGAACATCGTTATTTCAAATTTTCATCCACCAGCTCGAACCACTTCATAACCTTGCCCTTGCCATGGTCTGCGGCGAACTTCTCTGCCTGGCTCTTATCCTTGAAGGCAAGGATGCCAAATCCCCGGGGTGTTCTCACATCCGTCTTGAACACGAAGTATGCCGTGCCCACCGGCAGTTCCTCTCCGGACAGGTAATCAACGACCACCGCGTTGCTGTCGAAAAGCATCTGCCGCGAGGCGCATTCTTCGTCCCTGCTGATGAGCGCGCAGCCGATGTCGTCGTAGGCCCGGTATTCCATGCCTTTTGGAACCACCAGAGAGAACTTTTTTACCTCATCAGAAAGTGTTGCTGCCGCGCTTTTGCACTCCGCTGCTTCCGCGGCATTGGTAAGAGCGGCCAGGATGAAGCCGATTGCCAGAACACGCAAGAGTCTGCTCATGATACCCCCCTCGATCAGATAATGGAATAGGACATTATACGTCGGACATGCAGATGAGTCCAGCGAAGAAGTGTCCCGGGACCCCGGTCGATATCGAGGCGACCTGGAACAGTGACAGACCCGCTGCTCTCGAGAACACCCATGGCGGTCCGTGGATCGCGAACAAAAAAGGCCGCCGGTCTGCATCCGGCGGCCTTTGCTGGTTTGGCGGCTTACTGGTTGATATAGTCCCGGAGATAGTGGATCTCCGCGTGGAGCTTGCCCACATGGGTCTGGATGATGTCGCGGATGGACAGCATACCCACGACCCGGTGGTTGTCGATCACCGGCAGGTGCCGGATGTTCTTCTCGACCATGGTGGCCATCACGTCGTTCAGGTCGTCATCGGGAACAGCGACCATCAGGTCGGCGACCATCACTTCCTTGACCTGGATGTCCTTGAAGCTCTTGCCGCCCGAGGTGATGTAGCTTCTTACCACATCGCGCTCGGTGAAGATCCCCCTGGTCTTGCCCTCGTCGTTGACCAAGATGGCGCTGATCTTGCGCGCGTGCATCGCCCGGATGGCGTCCTCCACCGAACTGTTGAGATCTATCGATACGGTGTCCTTTCCCTTGGTTTCAAGCAGGTCGCGTACCTTCATGTTGGCACCCCCGAGAAATTAGGTCTTGTCCGGCCGCTGGATTCGGCCGAGGTCGAATTGACGGTAATTATAGCATCACGGTGCCGTGATGTAAATACTTTCGGTTGCCGCTGACCGCCGAGCCGGAAGGCTGACGGAGTGAAGCATGTCGATATCGGCTCTATATCCTGCCCGGAGCGTCATGCGGTCCGCCTCCTCCAACGCGTCTCAGAAGGAACAATCCGACGATGAAGAACGACGCGATCGAGAGAATTGCCGGCCGCTGGCTGCCGAAGGCTGCGGATAGCTGGCCGAAAACGAGCGGACCAAGGACCGCCGAGGATTTTCCCACGAGGGAGTAGACGCCGAAATACTCGGCTTCCTTGCCCGCAGGGATGAACCGGGTGAAGAACGCCCGCGTGCCCGCCTGGACAGTGCCGAGCCCAAGACCGGCCGTGCAGGCAACGGCCCAGAACGCTTCCTTGCTCTGCGCGAAGAACGCCGCGACCGCGACCGTTGCCCAGAGCAGCAGGGAGATCGTCACGACCCGACGGGGTCCCCAGGTGTCGGTGGGCTTCGCCAGCGCGAAAGCGCCGAGAAGCGCCGTGATCTGGACGACCAGGTAGAGGGCGATCAGCTCCCCCTGGCTGAATCCGAAGGTCGTCGCGGCCAGGCTGCTGGAGAAGACGATGACCGTGTTCACGCCGTCCTCATAGATAAGATAGGCGATCAGGAACTTCCGCGGTTCCCGACGCTGCCAGATCTCCCTGATGGTCGCCCAGGCCATGCGGGCGCCGGCAGTGCCCGCATGCAGGATACCTGCATCGCTCCGCCTGTCCGCGGGGAGATACAAAAATGCCGGCAGGGAAAAAAGAGCAAAAAAAACCGCTACCATGAGCCAGATCGTTCCGAAGCTGCCGGACCGGGCGAGGGGGAGTGCGATCAGCAGCGACAGGATGGAACCGGCGTACCCTACGCCGAAGCCCCATGACGAGACCCTGCCCTGGCGGTCAGGCGGCGCGATTTGCGGGAGAAAGGAATTGTAGAATACCAGGCCGCCTTCCATCCCGATGTTCGCCAGAACGATCAGGGCGAATCCCGAGATCACCGCGCCGGGCGGGAGAAGCGAAAACCCGGCGACGCTCAGTACGCAGAGCGATGTGTATAGGGCGAGCAGCCGCTTCCGCAGTCCTGCATGATCGGCGATGCCGCCAAGAAAGGGCGACGACAGGGAAACGGTCAGCATGCTGGCCGAGATCGCCGCGCCCCACCAGAGGTCGCCTCTGCCGGCCTCGTTCCCGACGATGCGGTTGATATAGTAGACCTGGAACACCACTGCCGCAATGACCGCCGAATAGCTCGAGTTCGCGAAATCGAAGAGGCACCAGCTCAGGACCAGTTTTTTGTTCATGGCCGGCATTATGAAGCATGATGAGGACGATTGCAATACCGATTTGCGCCGGTCCCCTGCCGTATCCCGCCGGACACGAAGGCGCGCTGCTGAAACACTTTGACATTAGCCGGTGCCTATGCTACAAAGGATGCGCAAAGCATATATGCTTGGATTCACCAATCGGGAGGTTTGTTTTTCATGGATATCCGCCGTGTCCCGCCGGGACTTCTGATCACCGTTCTCGTCGCCTTATTCTGCTGCGCCGATGTCATGGCAGCGGCGTACAAGTACTGTTACGTGGATGCCAAGGGGGAGGCGCACTTTGCCGACAAACCCGAACTGGTCCCTGAGCCGTACCGCGCTGCCGCGGTCATCGTCAGCGTGGAGGAGATCGATGAAAAGGCGCAGGCCGCTGCCGAGGAGGAACGGTCGCGTGCCGCCGCGGCAGTGGTGAGAACGGAGGCCGCCGGCACGGTGGCGGAGGCTCCACGTCCTTCCCTGGATCAGCTTCCCGATGCCGGCACTGCCCGGCCATTCCAGGTCATGAGCCTGGTGTGGTCCGGCGCGGCCGTTCTGTCCGTATTCGTTATCATGACGGTGCTCGGCTGGATCGATGTACTGCGGGAACGGGAAAATATCCTGAACGGGATCCGCACAGGACTGTTCGTACTGCTGGCGGTCTATCTCGTCTTCGCCCACGGCAGGGACGTCATCGGCCTGTTCTCCAAGGTCGGTTCCTCGATCTCGAAAATAGAACAGCAGTCTGCGGAGCGGGGGAAGAAGGCGGCCCAGTTCTACAAGACCTTGGAAAATCTCGCGGAGCAGACCGAGAAGATGCAGAAGGATCAGGAATCGCAGATCAAGGAACTGCAGGAACAAAACTGATCGGGAAACGCGGAAGTGCAGCCGCGATCGTCCGGCCGGTACCGCCGAGTTTCAGGGAAGATTGCAGGAAGGACGCTCATGCCGCGGGCCGGTTGCCGCAGAGGACAGGAAAACGCTCTCAGGGCCGCTCCTGGGGGTTTTTCTTTTCTCAGGAAGGCGGCTTTCAGCGGACCATCAATTGCTTTGCCAGTGCTTCGCCAGCATCATAGTGCCCTTGATTCCCCTGAAGACTCGCGGCAAAGTCGGATTTGAACGTGGCGGAGATGAGGACCTCGCCGGTGGCCACATTGATCATGCGTCCCTGCGTGCTCGCGCAGCCCGGGAGCGAAAGCAGGTCCAGGACGCCGGCGGAGAGAACGAGGGGTATCCGATGGCGTATCGTCGGCATCTCCGGGCTTACTTCTTCTTGTGCGGGGTTGTTTTGGCCGGGCTTGCGGGAGCCAGCACACCGCTGCCGGTGACGACCTTGACGCTCTCAATCACAATGTTCACGAGCTTCTGGAGCTCCGCCGGAGAGATCGAGAGCGGCGGCATGATGACAATGACATTGCCCAACGGCCGGATGATAAGGCCCCGCTTGCGCGCTTCGAAGGCCACCCGGGCTCCGATCGCATCCGCGAGGGGATAGGGTTCCCTGGTTGCCCGGTTGCGTACGAGCTCGATGCCCACCATGAACCCTCGTTGCCGGATCTCTCCGACGTGCTCGAACTTCTTCATGACCTCCAGCGCCTTGGAGAGCAGCTTGATCTTGGGCTGGAGCTTCTGGAGCGTCTTTTCCTTCTTGAAAAGCTCGATGTTCGCCGATGCGGCTGCGCAGGCCAGAGGATTTCCGGTATAGGTATGGCCGTGGAAGAAGGTCTTGAGGTCCCGGTATTCGCCCAGAAATGCCTGATAGATCTCCTCGGTCGTGAGCGTGGCCGCGAGGGGGAGATACCCCCCGGTGAGACCTTTGGCTACGGCCATGATGTCCGGTGAGACCTTTTCCTGCTCGCACGCAAAGAGCGTACCGGTCCTTCCAAAGCCGGTCGCCACTTCATCGGCGATCAGCAATACATTGTTGTCCATGCAGATCTGGCGGATGCGCTTCAGATAGCCCGGAGGCTGGAGCAGCATGCCCGCGGCGCCCTGGATGAGCGGCTCAATGATGAGAGCGGCTGAAACCGAGGCGTATTTCTGGATCGTCCGCTCGGCGTGCATCAGGCAGGTCATCTGGCACTCCGGGTAGGCCAGACCGTATTTGCAGCGGTAGCAGTAGGGTGTCTCGATCTTGTAGCTCTTGAACAGCAGGGGACGATAGAGGTTGTGAAAGAGGTCGATGCCCCCGACGCT
Source organism: Nitrospirota bacterium (assembly GCA_029858565.1). Taxonomy (GTDB): domain Bacteria; phylum Nitrospirota; class UBA9217; order UBA9217; family UBA9217; genus JAKAHZ01. The sequence continues at coordinate 9,414 of JAOUEV010000009.1, forward strand.
GACCGAACCGATCGTATCGCCGTGGTATGCTTCGGTTAGTGAAATAAAACCGGTCTTGTTCTGGAAGCCGGGGCCTTTCTGCTGCCAGTACTGAAAGGCGATCTTAAGCGCGATCTCGACCGCGGTCGAACCGCTGTCGGAATAGAACACCTTGGTCAGGCCGTTCGGCGCCACGGAGAGCAGCTTTTCCGCGAGCTGGACCGAGGGAACGTTGGAGAGGCCGAGGAGCGTGGAGTGAGCTACTTTGCCCAGCTGGACCGTTATGGCCTTGTCGATCTCCCGTTTTCTGTGGCCATGGACATTGACCCAAAGCGACGAGGTTCCGTCAAGATAGGTTTTCCTCCGCGTATCGACGAGCGTTGAACCCTTGCCGGACTCGATGATGATCTGGGGATCTTTCCGCCAGTCCGCCATCTGGGTAAAAGGGTGCCAGATATGCTGCTTATCGAGCTGTTCCAGCATATCCGCGTGGGTCAGCTTCTTCTTTTTCGGGCTTTTTGCGGACGCCGTTTTCTTCGCCATGGTCCTGAACCTCGCATATTCCTGCATGATATTGAAGTATTATAGTGGATTCGCCCCGAGTGTCAATCAAAAACAGGACGTTTTTACCTGTTGTTAACGTTTTTCCCGGTCCCGAAAAAGGTACTGACGCGCGTCACCGGGGATGGTCTGACAAAAAGAGCTTGAAAATATTCAATTCTTTTTGGTAGTATAACCTGTTATTGTGCCGTTACCAGTAGGGCAGCTGTTTCAGGAGGGCCGGTTCGTGAACAGGAATAAACGATTCTATTTGTCCGCAGCCGTTGTTCTGGCTCTTGGCATCTTCGTCGGTCTGGTGATCTCATCGCGCCTGGAAATGACCTCGTCGATAACGGCAAAATCGGGCCAGGTATCCTCGCGCTCGGTGGAATCGCTGGCGCAGCTGAGCGATGCCCTGTCCGAGGTCGCGGCGGTCGCCACCCCTTCGGTGGTAAACATATCCACCACCCGGGTGATCAAGCAGCGGGAAGAGGCCCCTTTCGATTTCTTCGACGATCCGTTCCTGCGGCGGTTCTTCGGCGACCAGTACCAGCATCCGAATACGCCGAAGGAACACAAGGAGCAGAGTCTCGGATCGGGGGTCCTTGTTTCCGAGGACGGCTATATCGTCACGAACAACCACGTCATCGAAAAATCGCAGGAGATCAAGGTCCTGCTGTCCAATAAACGCGACTATAAGGCCAAACTGATCGGCGCGGACCCCAAGACGGACATCGCCGTTATCAAGATCGAAGCGAGCGGGCTGCCGGCGCTCTCGTGGGGCGATTCGAACAAACTGCGGGTCGGCGAACTGGTGTTCGCCATCGGCAATCCCTTCGGGCTCAACTCGACGCTGACCATGGGCGTCATCAGCGCCGTGGGGCGGGCCAACGTAGGCATTGCCGACTATGAGGATTTCATCCAGACCGACGCGGCCATCAACCCCGGAAACTCCGGCGGCGCGCTGATCAACGCACGGGGAGAGCTGGTCGGGATCAATACGGCCATCGTGTCGCGGAGCGGCGGGTATCAGGGGATCGGCTTCGCCGTACCGAGCGGCATGGCACGGCAGGTCATGGAGAGCCTGATCAAGTACAAGAAGGTCGTCCGCGGCTGGCTTGGCGTGAGCATCCAGGAGGTGACCTCTGATCTTGCCGAGGAGTTCGGCGCAAAGGACCTGAAGGGCGCGCTGGTCAGCGGGGTAATGAAGGGAAGTCCTGCCGAGAAAGCGGGCATCCGGCAGGGGGATGTGATACTGAGATACAACGGCAAAGAGGTGGAGGACACGGGCCACTTGCGGAACATGGTCTCCCAGACGCCGGTGGGGACGCGGGTGTCCGTGAATTTGCTGTGCAATAAGAAGGAATCGACCATCGAGGTCGTGATCGCGGAGCTTCCCAAAAAGATCGGCGACGCGGCAGGGAGCGATGAGCAGAACAGTGAAGAGCCTGAAGAGAGCAATGCGCTCTCCGGCCTGACCGTGCGCGAACTGACGCCGAGCCTGGCGAAACGCTTCGGTCTGCATGAGACCGAAACGGGGCTGGTGGTGGTGAAGGTCGATCCGGGCAGCAGCGCGTTCGAGGCCGGGATCCGCCCGGGCGACCAGATCCTCCAGATCAATCAGCAGGATATCGCGACCATGAACGATTACCGGAAGATCATTGGCAGGACCAAGGCAAAGGACCGGATGCTCATGCTGATCCGCAGAAAAGGCGAGGACCTTTTCGTAACGATCAAGCCCAGCTAGTGGCAGCGGGTTCCGGTGCGGGCCGTACCGGAACCGGCGCGCAGATCCATATATCCTGTACAGGGAAGGGAGGTGAAGATACATGGGACTGATAATCATTCGTATGCTCTTTGTGGGCGTGGGCACACTGCTCGGCTATTACGTTTCCACGCAGCTCGACGAGGTGGTGAGCAAGCCGGAAGGCATGGCAATCGGGTTCTCTGTCGCCGTCGCGATCATATTTTCGGAACTTCTGTTCCGGCGCGTGGCGCTCAAGGTCATTATCGGCGGCATCCTTGGATTCATCATAGGTCTTACGTCGGCCAACATCATCGCCACCCCGCTCAAGCTTGTACCCCTCGAAAGGAGCATCGTCAATTTCCTGGTCCTGCTCCTGAACGCCTTCTTCGGCTACATGGGCGTCACGATCGGGATCCGCGAAGGCGAACGGTTCAATCCGGCGAACATCAAGAAGCTGTTCCGCGGGGGGATCGAGGAGAACCTCAAGGTCCTGGATACCAGCGTCATCATAGACGGCAGGATTGCCGATGTATGTGAGACCGAGTTCCTTGACGGGACGCTGGTGATACCGCAGTTCATCCTGCTGGAGTTGCAGCATATCGCCGATTCCTCGGATTCGCTCAAGCGGGCGCGGGGACGGCGGGGGCTCGACATCCTGCACCGCATCCAGAAAATGAGCCATATGGAGGTGCGGATCACCGAGGACGATTTTCCCAAGATCCGCGAGGTGGACAGCAAACTGATCGCCCTGGCGAAGCGCAACGGCGCCAAGATCATCACCAACGATTTCAACCTCAACAAGGTCGCGGAGCTGCAGGGCGTCAAGGTGCTGAACATCAACGACCTGTCGAACGCGGTGAAGCCGGTCGCACTTCCCGGCGAGACCATGCGGGTCTTCGTGCTGAAGGAAGGGAAGGAAGCCGGCCAGGGGGTCGCCTATCTGGACGACGGGACGATGATCGTCGTGGAGAACGGCCGCCGGTTCATCAATAAGAACGTGGAGGTCGCTGTCACGAGCGTGCTTCAGACCGCGGCGGGGAGAATGATCTTCACGCGGCTCAAGGATGAGGAAGAGCACGAAGTGCAATAATTATCAAGGAGGTTTCATGTCGGGTCATTCGAAGTGGGCTACAACAAAACGGAAAAAAGCGGCGATCGACTCCAAGCGCGGGAAGATCTTCACGAAGATCACCAAGGAGATCACCGTGGCGGCCCGGATGGGCGGAGGAGATCCTGACGGGAATCCCCGGCTTCGCACGGCCGTTGACAAGGCGAAATCAGTGAGCATGCCGGCGGACAACATCAAGCGGGCAATCCAGAAGGGTACCGGCGAACTGCCCGGCGTGGCTTACGAGGAGACAACGTACGAAGGCTACGGCCCGAACGGCGTCGCCATCATCGTCGAGGTCATGACGGACAACAAGAACCGCACGGTCGCCGAGCTCAGGCATATCATGGAAAAGCTCGGCAAGGGCATGGGCGAGAACGGCTGCGTGTCCTGGATGTTCCACAAGAAGGGCTACATCGTCGTGGCCAAGTCAAAGGCCGATGAAGAGAAGCTCATGAGCATCGCGTTGGACGCCGGCGCGGAGGACATGCAGCCCGAGGATGATAATTTCGTCATTACATCGGCAACCTTCGATTTTGACAAGGTCAAAAAGGCCCTGGATGCCGCCGGTATCGCCACGGAGGTTGCGGAGGTGACCATGGTCCCGCAGACCTACGTTACCCTGGAAGGCCAGAAAGAGGCTTCGCAGATGCTGCGTCTTATGGAGGCTCTGGAAGACAACGATGATGTGCAGAACGTTTACGCGAACTTTGATATACCCGATGCAGTGATGAATGCCATCGAGGAGTAGGAGCGTCCCGCCGCAGCGCGCTGGAGTCCAGCGGCCAGCGGCAGGGCCGGCGGTATCAACAGGGGGATTCGATGCGGGTACTGGGGATTGATCCGGGGACGCTCACGAGCGGATACGGCATTGTGACCGAGGAAGACCATAAGCTCTTCCACGTTATTTCGGGAGGGATCAGCCCTTCAGCGAAGCAGCCATTCCCCAAGCGGCTGAAGAAGATCTACGAAGAGCTTGAAAAGGTCATTGAAAAGTACAAACCCCAGGTCGTGGTGATCGAGGACCTCTTCGTATCGAACAATATTAAAGCCGCGCTCAAGCTGGGCCATGCCCGGGGCGTTGCGATCCTTGCCGCGGTGAATGCGGGCCTTCCGGTGTTCGAGTACGCGCCTACCGAGGTGAAGCAGGCGGTCGTGGGCAGCGGAAAGGCGGATAAAAAACAGGTCCAGCTTATGGTCAAGGTCCTGCTGGAACTTCCCAAGACGCCCCATCCCGCTGATGCTGCTGACGCGCTCGCTGCCGCTATCTGTCATATCCATTCCTCCCGCATGCGGGAGATGCTCAAGAACCCCTCGTCCTTCAGGCAGGGGGCACGTTCCTCGGTCAAACTGCGATGATCGCATGGCTCTCGGGAAGAATAGTGCGGAAATCCCCGTCCGCCGTTGTCATCGATGTCGGCGGCGTGGGGTACGAGGTGGCGGTCCCGCTGTCCACGTTTAACGGGATTCCCGAACCAGGCGCGGACGTGAGCCTGCATGTGCATACCCATGTTCGCGAGGACTCGCTAAGCCTCTTCGGGTTTTCCACGGAGCTTGAAAAAGAACTGTTCGAGCTCCTGATGGGGGTATCGGGCATCGGTCCGAAGCTGGCGCTGACCGTCCTGTCGAACCTGTCGGTCGAGAATATCATGCAGTCGCTGAACACCGCGGACGAAGCCGCGTTGTGCCGCATCCCGGGGATCGGGAAGAAAACAGCGGCGCGGCTTTGTCTGGAGCTCAAGGACCGGATCGCCAAGCTCAGACCGGCTCTGCCGACTTCAGGCCAGTACCGGCCTGCTGGTGGTGAAGGACAGCTGGAGGATGCGGTCTCCGCACTGGTCAACCTGGGGTATAAGCGGCAGCAGGCAGAGGATGCCGTACGGACAGCCATGCGCGGCAGACCTGATGTGCCGATGGGCGAACTTATCCGCGAGTCGCTGAATCTACTGCTGAAGCGGTGACAGGAGACCGGGTGACGAATTCATGAGCGACCGGATCATTGCCGGGGAACGGAACGAGGACGATATTCAGATCGAACGGAGCCTTCGGCCGAACCGTTTTGACGAGTTCGTGGGCCAGGACCGCATCCGCGACAATCTGTCCGTGTTCATCCAGGCCGCGCGCGGCCGGGGAGAGGCCCTTGACCATGTGCTTTTCTGCGGACCTCCCGGGCTGGGCAAGACCACGCTGGCGAACATCATCGCCCACGAGATGGGTGTGGGCATCAAATCGACCTCGGGGCCGGTCCTGGAACGGGCCGGTGACCTGGCCGCGATCCTCACCAACCTCCAGCCCGGCGATGTGCTGTTCATTGACGAGATCCATCGGTTGAACCGTGTGGTGGAGGAGGTCCTCTATCCCGCCATGGAGGACTTCCAGCTCGACATCATCATCGGCCAGGGGCCCGGCGCCCGTTCCATCAAGCTCGATCTTCCCCGGTTCACGCTTGTGGGAGCAACGACGCGGACCGGCCTGCTCACGTCGCCGCTGCGCGACCGCTTCGGGATCATCGACCGCCTGAACTTCTATGCTCCGGGGGAACTGCAGCGGATCATCACCCGCTCTTCGGAAATTCTTGGCGTCACCGCTGCGCCGGACGCGGCGGAGGAGATCGCGCGACGTTCGCGCGGCACCCCGCGGATCGCGAACCGCCTGCTGCGGCGCGTGCGGGACTTCGCCCAGGTTGCGGGAGAAGGCGCCATCGACCGTAAGGCCGTTGAAAAGGCGATGGACCGGCTCGAAGTGGACAGCAAGGGCTTCGATGAGATGGACCGGAGGCTGCTTCTTACCATCATTGACAAGTTCGGGGGAGGACCGGTGGGTCTGGATACCCTGGCCGCGGCGATCAACGAGGATAGGGACACGCTCGAGGATGTCTATGAACCCTTCCTGATCCAGGAGGGATTCCTGGACCGTACGCCGCGGGGACGGCTGGCCACGAAACTGTCCTTTGAATATTTCGGCAGGAAAAGAACATCGCCGGCCCAGGAACACCTGCTCTAGGCCCTGCTGCGCGGCGCGGTCCCGTCCAACATGCGAACGATACTTTCCATACTCATCCTGCTGGCCCTGACAGCGTCGACCGTCCACCGCAATACCGCCTGGAATACCCTGTTGTCCCTGTGGGAGGATTGCGCCGCAAAGTCCCCGGACAAATCACGGACCCACAATAATCTCGGGAACTGCAACCTGCTGCTCGGAAGGTATTTTCCCGCGATCGAGGAATACCGGCGGGCAGTTGCGCTTGATCCCGCGAATATGGAAGCCTACTACAATCTGGCGACCACCCTCGATATCGCCGGGCTCTCGGTCGAGGCGATCGGGCCTTACAGCGTTTTTTGCAGGGAAGCGCCGCGCAATTACGCGGTGCAGCAGCAGCAGGCCTGCGAGCGGTTGCGGGGGCTTATCGCCGGATCAGGGAACGCGGGTACGGGGAAATGAACCTCCTTCTCCATATGTGCTGCGCACCCTGCGCGATCTACCCTCTGGCGCGTCTCGCGGCTGCGGGCTTCAGCACGACCGGACTTTTCTACAATCCCAATATTCATCCCTATCAGGAATACGGAAAACGGCTTGAAACGGTCAGGGAACACGCTGTCCGGACCGGTCTGCCGCTGATCGTCCTGGACCACTACGACCTGGAATCGTTCCTCGCGGTCACCCTGGGCCGGGGCAGCGGAAGATGCGAACAGTGCTATCGCATGCGCCTCGATGCCGCTGCGGGGGAAGCGGGCAGGAGGGGATTTGGTCTGTTCTCTTCCACGCTGCTGTACAGCAAATACCAGAACCACGACCTGATCGCCGGTGTTGCGCGGGAGATGGCCGCGGAGCATAAGGTGGAATTCCTGTACGAGGATTTCCGCGACGGGTGGAAACAGGGCATCGAGGAATCAAAGGCGCTGGGTATGTACCGCCAGCAGTACTGCGGATGCATCTTCAGCGAGCGGGAGCGGTATGCGCCAGGCTTCCGGAAGAAGTCCGCGAACGCTTCCGCTGAAAGAAAGGGATAGCCCCGTGTTCTCCTGGTCCCTGCAGACGTTCAGATTCACGCTGATCTCCCTGGTCCTGTGCTTTCTGGGGGTCGCCTCGTTCGCGCGGAACGCGGTGTGGAGTGACGGTGTGTCGCTGTATGAGGACGTGGTCCGGAAAACCCCGAACAAGTCCCGCGCCTGGGATCATCTGGGCGTCGCCTTCTATCTCCGGTCCGATTATCCCAATGCGATCGCGGCCTATGACCGCGCCATCAAGCTGGATCCCTATCTGTCGATCAATCCCTACCGCAACCTCGCGCGTCTTTATGTGGATATCGGGGAATACGACCGGGCCGTCCAGCTCCTGACCTGGGCAATGTCCATAGATGCGGGCAATTACGAGCTCTATACCACGCGCGGCATGGCATACCACAAGAAGAACGAGTTCCCGCAGGCCATAGCGGACTTCTCCCGGGCGCTCGATCTCGAGCGGAACAATCCCGCGATCTATGTTGACCGCGGTCTGGCATACGAAGCGGCAGGCCGCATCAGAGAGGCTGTCAGGGATTTTGACGAGGCCTGCTCGCGCGGGCGGTCAGCTGCCTGTGAAAAGTCCCGGGCGCTTCGGCCGGACGGAGGCCGTCCATGGCGGTGATGGCGCCACGTTCTGCCGGGATCCCATTTTCGATTCGCGGACCGGTCAGGCATTGTTCGTTTATCCTTGCTGTCGGAGCGCTGCTCTTCGCCCTTTCTGCCGAGTGTCTTGGTGCTGCCCGCATCCGCGTGGCCATTGCTGATTCGTCAACACAGGTGGTTCTCCAATCACCAGCAGGGCTCACGATCGGCCGCGGGCGGACAGCTAAGGTTCGCCGCACAATCACCCTGACGCCCGCGGACCTGGGGACCGATCCGATCCTCGTCCGCTCCCGGGGCAGCAGCATCTCGGTGAACGGCAAGAAGTACCGGGGGACGATGGAGGTGCGCAGGAACGGGATAGGCCGGATCCGGGTGATCAACGATCTTGATCTTGAGGACTATCTCAAGGGCGTTGTGGCGGCCGAGATCCCTCATGAATGGGAAATGGAGGCGCTCAAGGCCCAGGCTGTCGCATCGCGAACCTATGCCTTGCATCAAAAGGAAGCATCAGGCGGACGTTCATACCATCTGCTGGCGACGGTAGACAGTCAGATGTACGTGGGGATGGAGGGAGAGCGTCCGCGGGCTGTCCGTGCGGTGGATGATACCCGGGGTGAGGTGCTGCAGTACGAAGGCAGGTTGATCTCGGCCTATTACCATTCCAGCTGCGGAGGACACACCGAGGACGCGCTCGAGCTCTGGGGGATCGACGCTTCCTACCTTCGCGGCGTTGATTGTGACTGTCAGCGCATATCGACCTACGGTCCGTGGGAAAGAAAATTTTCCATCCCCGAGGTCATCGGGGCGCTCCGGCGGGAAGGTTACCCGATCACCGATATCGCGGCGGTGGAGAACGGGGATATCACCCCTGCGGGCCGCGTCAAGCGCGTCCTGTTCAGGTCGTCGCAGGGGATGATTTCCATCCCTGCGGAATCGCTTCGTTCCATCCTCGGCTATTCCCGATTCCTGAGCGTGTTCATAGAGCCTGAACTGGTTGACCGGGAGATCGTGATCTCGGGGCGGGGACGGGGGCACGGCGTCGGGCTATGCCAGTGGGGTGCTCAGGACCTGGCGCTGCAGGGCAAGGAGTACCGGGCCATACTGGAACATTATTATCCCGGAACAAAGATCGTACGGCGATAGGGCCGGAGGAGCGCTGGGCCGACCATTCTGCTTGACAGGCGGCCGTGCCAGCCGATACAATGGGTTCGATGAAAAAGAAAACTGCAAGAACAAAGACACAGCAAGCGCCATCGCCACAGGTCAAAGCACAAGTGCCTCAGGATCCCTTCCTGGTATTGACAGCACTTGCTCTTATGGCGTTGTTCATTGCCTCCCTCACGACTGCAGCACTGCTTCGCAACAGGATCTATGAAACGGGACTGTCGGTCTGGAAAAGCATGGTCGAAAGTTCGCCTGACAAACGCCGGCCCCATGAGAATTACGGCCAGGCGCTGTCAACAGCCGGCCGTTTGCAGGAGGCCTTGCAGGAGTTCAAGACCGTGCTCAGTCTGCCTGATGACGGCAGTGTACCTCTCCGGGATGTATATCGCGAGATCGGCGTGGTCTATTTCCGTCTCGGCCTTTTCGACGAGTCCATTACCGCGTGGAAGACCGGTTTGGTCCATGCTCCGCTCGACGCGGGATTGCTGAACAATATAGCCATTGCCCTGCTCAAGCAGCAGCGCTATGACGAGGCGGTCTCACACGCGGAAACAGCCGTGCGGGCGAACAATACGATGCCTGAACCGGTCAATACGCTGGGCGAGATCTACCTTGCCAAAGGGGAGTTTGCGCGGGCAGCTGAATTCTTCAAGCGGTATATATACCTTCGGCCCGAGGACCCCCGTGGGTCCTGGAATGTAGCGATCGCGCTGGCTCGCGGCGGAAGATATGAAGAGGCCTATCAGCATGTCAATCGCTTCCTCGCGTCGGAGCTCGATCCCCGCGAGCGGGCCGGTGCCACTGATCTGCTTAATTTCATCAATGAAAGTATGAATAAAAAGAGGCACTGATGGCGTGTCTGACGGCTTTCTGCTTTAAGCAATCCATTATAATTTGGTAGTCGCAGGCTTTCGCCCGGGATATCAGCCGGTTAACAGAGTTGTAGCGTTTGGGGCTATGCAAAACTACCCTTTTGGGTAGTTCCCATGCTGCCTCTCTTGTATATGTATGCTCTTTCCCTATAATTCCTTGTGCATATTCCAACAGGATGAGCATAAATGCGCATACTGTTGGAATGATTTAGCGCGCACCAGTTTTAAAATGCATTTTAAATTCAACATGTTAGGGTATGGCATAAGCGTTGCAATATCAATGGATAATTACTAGCATCAACCGCATTATCCAATTACCACTATTTTGCGAAACTGTATGTAATAATATGGATTTCTAAATTGAGCGTCGCAATACGCATCAATTATTTCACATGAGGAGGAAGGAGAAGAACATGAAGAAGCTTCTAGTAGTAGCAGTTGCAGTATCCATGGTGTTGATGGCGACCTCCGCGTTCGCACTCATCGCTGGTTCAAAGCACGACCTGTCTTTGACCACCGGTGGATCGAACTCGGTACATGCCGACAACACCACGCTTTCGTCCTGTCAGTTCTGCCACACCCCGCACAATGGCGTTGCCGTTGCCGGAGCACCGCTCTGGAACCGGACTTTGCCGAACACGACGTACACGTTCTACGCTACCGCAGCAGCCTCGACCACGGCGTTTGATGGTGGTCTTGGCCCGAACTCGCTCACCTGCCTGAGCTGCCATGATGGTACGGTCAGCGTCGGCGATGTGCTCGTGGGAACCGATGGTGTTTTCACCGCAAATGCAAATGTTAATGCTGATGGCACGTTGGGTGCAACCCAGTATAATCTCGGCACCGACCTGACGAATGACCACCCGGTCGGCTTCGTGGTTGACGATCAGAGCGGCAAGGCCGGTCTGACGAATATTGCTGCGATGCAGACTGCTGGTGCCAAGTTCTACACCGGCCGCATGGAGTGCGCGACCTGCCATGATCCGCATCAGACGACCTATGGCAAGTTCCTTCGCTGGAGCGGTGGTTCCATGTGCTCCGATTGCCACGCCCTGAAGTAGGTTTAAGTCAGGATAGGCATAAGGGAATTGAATCATGAACGAGAGGAGGGGTGAAAGCCCTTCCTCTCGTTTTTTTTCAGGGATCATTGTGCATTCTTCGAAGCATAGCTCAAAGTGTCCGATCAGTATGTTCTGTTCTTTCCGGGGCGGAAGGTAAGAAGCACATTAATATCTATTTGCAAGATTGATCTTCCTGTCCAGGGGGCAACCGGCAATGTTAATATCGTGGTAGTACCAATGTATAAAAGACCATCATTGAGCATCCGATGAGCAGTTGATCACAAGATCAACTGGTGCACATCTTTGAGTCAGGTAGTACCGCCTGAAATCTCTGTTAGTTCGCGAGTTCGGGGATCACAAGATGATCAGCACTATTCATGCTGGCGGGTTCGCATTAATCAAGTTTATTCCTTACGGAGATCCTCTAAAATCGCTTTGACTTACCCTTGCGCTCCATGGTAAATTGGCTCATATCCAGGCAACAAAAATCCGCGACTGATAAGGGGAGTTCCACTATGATGCGCAATTTCCTGCGTCTACTCGTCATTATGACGCTCGCAATCTCTGTTCTTATCGGATGTGCCTCGACACCAGGGAAAAAAGAGCGGGTCGTTTTCTGGCCAGATCCTCCCGAGGAACCGAGAATATCCTATATAAAGAGCTACCGGACGGAGACCGATTTTCGCGGTAAGAGCTTCTTTGATATGATATTTGGTGTTTCTAATATAGCGCTTTTCAGCAAGCCCTACGGTGTTTACTCAGACGGTGGTCTGATCTATGCGACTGATACCGCGAGCGGTGGTGTTCTTGTATATAATCCGCTGGATAAAAAAATGCGGTTTATCATGGGTGACAAGGATAAGCTGCAGCGGCCGGTTGGCGTTGCTACGGCAGCTGACGGCACGGTCTTTGTTTCAGACGCGAAGCAGTCAAAGATCTTTGGCTATGACAACCAGGGGAAACAGGTCATGACCATCGGCAGCAGGGCCCAGTTGAATAATCCTGCCGGAATTGCCATTAACAAGGACCTCGGCCGCTTGTATATAACTGATAGCAGGGAACATAAGGTTTTCGTATTCTCTGTTAAGGGGGAGTTCCTTTTCTCCTTTGGCCAGCAGGGAACGGGGGATGGAGAATTTATTGCACCCACGAACGTTGCCATAGATAGGCGGAACGGCACCGTGTATATCGTGGATACGCTCAATTGCCGTGTGCAGGTCTTTGACAAGGATGGAAAGTTCCTCAGAAAGTTCGGAGAACTCGGTGATTCGCCTGGTTCTTTCACACGGCCAAAAGGGATCGGTGTGGACACGGAAGGTCATGTGTATGTAGCTGATGCCGCATTCGATAACTTCCAGATCTTTGATGAGAATGGCCAGATACTTATGTTCGTGGGATCCGCAGGCCGGGGGCCGGGTCGCTTTTCCCTTCCTGCAGGCATGTACGTTGATGAGAATGATGTGATCTATGTGGCAGACCAGGTGAACCAGCGGATACAGTTGTTCCAGTTCCTGAGCGACAAGTGGAAAAAAGACCACCCTGAGGAATATCAAAAGATCCTTGCGCCCAAACAGGAACAGGAAAAATCCGGAGAGAAGTGATCGGCTACAATGGCGGCAAAACGTGTCCTGATAATTGCTGGGCTGACCGGTGTGCTCATTTCGACCATCGTCCATGGTCAGGCCGACATCGCGGCAAGGGTCAACGGAACGGTGATACCTCGTGCGCTGCTCGAGGAAGCGGTCGATGAGATAATCCCGCGGGCCACATTTCACGGAGCGTTGTCCGATGACCGGCGGCAGGAGTTGCGGGAAAAGGCTCTTGAAGCTTTGATCATCGCCGAACTGCAGTATCAGGATGCGCTTGCACTGGGTATGAAAGTGGATAGCGGTCTTGTCAAGGACCAGATGAAACGGGTCCGCGACTCATTCCGTTCCTCCAAGGACTATCAGCTCTGGCTGGAAAAGAAACGGATGAGCGAGGACCAGTTGAGGGCTCGTATTGAACGGAGCCTGCTTGTCCGAACCGCTGTTGAAAAACACGTGGAAGAACCCTCCCGCTTGAGCGAGCAGGAACTGCGGGATTTTTATGACGCCAATCCGGAGCATTTCAAGGAAACGGAAAGCGTTCATGTCAGGATCATTTCTACCAAGAGTGAGACCAAATTGAACGATATTCTCGGCAAGCTCAAAACGGGTGAGGATTTCGGTTCAATCGCGTCTCGAATGTCCGATGATGGATACCGCGTGAAAGGCGGGGATATCGGTTTTGTGAAACGCGGTATGATCTACCCCGCACTTGAGGAGCGAGCCTTTTCATTGAAGCCCGGAAACAGAAGCGATGTTCTCATGGTCGATGGCACGTTCTATCTTGTTAAAGTTGAGGAGTATCGCCCGTCCCGGATTATACCGTTCAGCGAGGCGAGAGAAGATATTAAAAAGGACCAGGAGAAGAAGCGCAGGTCTGTGTTACTGGACAAGTGGCTGACGTCTTTGCGCGCAAAGGCGGACATTCAGGTAATTATCGGTGATATTGAAACGAAGAATGACAGTAAGAATAAGCTGCATTGATCTGAAAGCATCCTGACGTAGATAAGTATTTCACACTAAAGAATCACAACTAATTGTTTTATCGTGAAATTTACCATAGTGTAATAATACTCAACTTTAGAGCGATATTGCTCATCACCTCTTTTTTTAATTACCTTTCTTTCAAACAACACATTGATAATAATAGAATTTAATACGGTTCTTCTGGGCAGGTTTATTGCATAAAAAACATTATCCAGTAGTACGCCTTTTGGAATAAAACAAGTGTTAAATAGTAATAAAATAAAAATAATCCTTTGCTCGGCAATGCTATTCATTCTGGCTATGCCTGCTTCCTCTGCGTATGCCTACTACTACGTATCTGGCGTGGTCGATTTTTCTTATACCTCCTATACAACCAAGATCGGAGAAAAGAAAACAACGGATACTTCCTGGACCGAGCATTATGGTGTTACGCTCGGAACAGCGGTCATAGATCCCCGTTTCCTCCAGTTGACCGCAGGCGTAAGCTATCAGAAGAGCCATTTATACAAGACGCCTGACCAGGATATTATGTCGTACAGCATCAATGCTTCCTTCTTTCCAGGCAGGATGATCGCCTGGACACTTTTTGGAGCAAAGAGCATATTGAATGTCCCGAGCACATATAACCTTGCCGGTTATGATGTGGAGTCTTCGTCTTATGGCGGGACCATGTACTTGAAACTGAGCCTGCTTCGCAGGAAATCAGGCAATAATAATTTTTATAACAACAACAGAAATTACAACAACAACAATAATAATAATAACAGGAGGGGTGCGTCGTTTGCTTTGCCGGACCTCACTCTGTCCGCCACGCATGCCGACGTTCAGTCGATGAATGTAAACTTTCCCCTTCATGAAGCCCGGGACAATGTGTCAGCCCTGATGCTGTACCAGATCACGCCGTCGATCAATCTGAATGTGGATGGCAGGCGGGAGGAGTACCAAAATCTTCTGAATAATAGTACCTATACGTTTACCACGCTGGACATGGTATCGAATGTTCACCTTGCCCGGAGCGGTGAACTCCGCCTGACCGGCCGCACGACTGAGCGGGCCTATGACAATATTGGCGGATCAACAGGCACAATCAGCACCTACCTTGTGGGCGCCCAACTCGACCTGCAGCCGAAAAAGAGCATCTCCCAGTCTTATCGCACCAACTACGGACGTGTGGAGTCCATGGGTGCAGAGATCATCAGCAAGGATGCACGGGCACAGATCCAATATGCCATGCTTCGGGAACTCTCATTCAAATCGGCCATTTCCTATGGCGAGACGGACTACCGGCGCGATGCCACAGCTGCTACACCAGCAACACACAGCAATATTAAGACTGGGGCATTGTCGGTCGGAGCCCACTACCTGAAGGAGTTCAAACCCGAGATGCTCGATCCGTTCATCGTGCGGGCTGGGTATGATTTCGATACCGGATTTACGGACATCACCTACGAGTCCGGGCAACAATCCAAGGGGAAATTCTATCAGAATCAGGCAAGTCTTGGTCTGCTCAGTTCCGGTTGGAGGTTCGAGACCCTTGAGTTGGGGTATAGCTACGTGAGCAGACGGGATAATTCGCTGATGAACCAGAACTTGCTGAGCGAAAACTATTGGCTATCTATGAGCACGCGGCGCATTCCCAGATCAAGGTTGAACGCATCGGTCAAATATTCCTTAAGTACGACCAATACCGGTCCTTCACCAGATCCTTTTGTGTCCCAGCAGCCTGAAACAAACAGGGATGCGCGGTTTTTGCAGTATAACGCCAATTTCGAGCATGACATATCCTCGAACCTGAGCTTTATATCCGGGGCGAGCCGGGCAAAGACAAATTCGAACTCTGCCTACACCCTGGCGACGGTTCCATTATATGGCGCCTCGGATGTTACTTCAGAAAGGTATTTCGCGTCCTTGAACGGGAATTATCCACTGGGACGGGCATTGCAGCTGCGCTGCCAGGCTTCCGAGGAATGGTCGAATACCGAGCCCAATGGTTCGCGGTTACAGTCCCATTTGCTCAGTGCGGGTATCGACTGGCGTCTCAGAAAGATATTTATCAACGCCGATTATCGGTGGCGGCAGGATATGCGTGAGGCGAGCCCAACGATACAACAACAGTATTTCTTTGTCAAGGCGGTACGTCCTTTCTAACCGATCTCTCACCAGGGATTCCGGCACTTTTCCTTTCTAACCCATTTAGCGCCAGTAACTTGTTCGCTTGATAATATTTGTATCATGAAAAAAGAGGTGGGATGGTCCATTCGACTCCTGGTTAACAAGGTGTAAAACGAGTCATCTCCATGGCGGAGTCTTCGAATGCCTTGTGTCGGGGAGCATAGATGCCAGGAGAAGTGATCGAAGTTTGGTAAAACAGGAAAGCCCGGAATGCTAATGGCACTCCGGGCTTTTGGTGTTTACGCTAGAGATCAGCTGGAGCTTATTGGACCTTTTTAGGAGGCGCGGTCGTGATGGGAATAGGCTTCTGCTGGGGACCGGGCGGCGGGGCCGTTGTCGTTGCTGAAGAACTGGCGACTGCCGAGGGTTTGGCAGCTGCTTGTGGCGCAACAGCAGGCATGTCCTGTGTGGCCGCTACGGGAGGCGAGATGACGATGATCGTTTTCTGGTCCTTGATCTTGAATCCGCGATCAGGCAGTTTCGCAGGATAGGATGATGCCACCAGCAGTTCCTCTGATACTCCGTTCTTGACAAGGTACTTCACCAACTCGCCGGACCGAGCAGCTGCAATGGTCCTGCCATCTTTTGCCGGTGTCTTTTTGCGGCCCCTTCCCTGAGCTGGAACAGACTGGGTCATATTTCCGATCAGGATCTCCTTATCCTTGAACTCTTTGAGCAGGGAAGCAAGGTTTTCCAGGACCGCGATGCTGCTCTTGCCTCCGAAGGTCACCGAGCGGGGAGTGAAAAGCAAAGACTCCGTTATGTTCAGGACGATGCGGTTGTCCACAACTGTTATTTCAGCCTTGCCTTCGGATATCTCTTTTTCAAATCCTTTTTTCAGGAGATCTGTCGCCGGAGCGATCCACGCTGTTTCCTGCTTGATCCTGGACTCGCGCTCTTTAAGTTTTTTCAACTCTGTGCGGGTCTTGTCAAACTCCGGTTGAGCGGCCTTGAACCTGTCCAGGTCTGCTGACAGTGGTTTGTATACAGCCATATAGAAGTACCCAGCGCCTGCAAGGCCTGCGACCAGCAGCCCGATAAGGATATACGCGACGATCTTCATGATACCTCCCTCAACACGGATAGTTTCCGCGCTATTTCAGAATTTCTTCCTGAGAAGAACGGATCCCCTCCTACTTTAGCTTTGCAAGTGCTGTTTCCATTCTATCCATGCCCTTGGTGATGGTTTCCAGGGAAGTGGCATAGGATAAGCGGATATAAGCATCCGCACCGAAGGAGTCGCCGGATACAAGAGCAACCTTGGCCTCTTCAAGAAGATAAGCGGCCATATCGCCGGAATTTCCGATCACCTTGCCTGCAGCAGCTTTCCCGTACAGCTTCGCCACATTTGGAAATGCGTAGAATGCCCCGACCGGCATGATGCACGATGTTCCCGGCATTTTGTTCAGGCGCTCTACCATATATTTCCGGCGCTTGTCGAATTCCTTGTTCATGACCGGCAGGAAATCCTGGGTGCCTTTGAGCGCCTCGAGAGCGGCCTTCTGGGAGATCGATGTCGGATTGGACGTGCTCTGGCTCTGGATGTTCGCCATGGCCGTGATGACGTCCTTGGGCCCTGCCGCGTACCCGATGCGCCAGCCGGTCATGCAATGGGATTTTGAAACACCGTTGACCACGATCGTGAGGTCCTTGATCTCCGGACCAAGGGAGGCGATGCTGGTGTGGGTGAAACCATCGTACACCAGTTTCTCATAGATCTCGTCGGAGATCACATATATCTTATGCTTCACTGCGACCGCGGCGATCGCCTCCAGTGTCTTGCGGTCGTAGGCAAGGCCGGTCGGATTCGACGGGCTGTTCAGGATGATCGCCTTGGTCTTTTTGGTAACAGCTTTTTCCAATTTTTCCGCTGATATCCTGAAACCCTCGGCTTCGGTCGTCTCGACGATCACCGGCGTCGCATCGTTCAGGAGGACCTGGTCGGGATAGGACACCCAGTAGGGCGAAGGGATGATGACCTCGTCACCGGGGTCGAAGATCGCTTCGGCAATATTGTAAAGGCTGTGTTTTGCCCCGCAGGAGATCAGGACCTGCGATTTTTCATAGGAAAGTCCGTTGTCCTTCTTGAACTTTTCAACAACAGCATCCTTGAGCTCATCAGTGCCGCCGGCGGGCGTATATTTGGTGAATCCCGCCTCGATCGCCTTGATACCGGCCAGTTTCACATTCTCCGGAGTGTCGAAATCCGGCTCTCCGACACCGAAATCGACTACATCGATGCCTTGGGCCTTCATGGCCTTTGCTTTTGCGGCCATTGCCAGAGTTGGTGACGGTTTGATCGCCTGAGCACGTTTTGCAATTCCGATTGTCATACTGAGGGAAACCTTTCTCGCATGGAATGAGTTGAAATTCTTTCGTTTTTAACATGGCCCGTCGGTATTGTCAATTGATTTTTGTTGAACCCGGGTTGCAGGAACAGGGTTCGAAGGAGCGGATAATGTTCATTCGCGCAGGCTTGTCATCTGTGCGAACATCTTGCGAAGCATATGCGCACCATGGTATAGTTCCTTGTCATCCAATCCCAGGAGGATATTTTTGGATCTGCTGCTGCTTCTCGGTTATCCACTGGTCCTGGTCGCCGGTCTTGAGATCCTGCTCGCGGTACTGCTTCTCTACCAGAACCAGCGCCAGAGCCGCGTGAACCGGGCTGTTGCGGCATTTTCTTTCATTTCCGCAGCCTTTTCCCTGAGTACGTCGCTCATGTACCTTTCTGCAGCAGCAGGTCTTGATCATATCCTGTTCGCGCGTTTTAACTGGATAGGCTGGCTCAGCATCCCGGCCTCGCTGCAATTTATCTTCTATCTTCGCGATGAGAACAGTTCAAAGGGACATTTTGTGGGCTGGGCCCTCTACGCTTTCTGGACAGTGGTGCTCGGCATCGCGCTTTTAACGGATCTTATCGTTACCGATCACTATAGGCTGATCCCTTTTGAGAACCGACCTGGTCCCCTGGAAAATCCACTGCGCTTTCTGGGTGGTGCACTTATCGTGTGGCTGATGGTCGAGATCGTGAAACTGCGAAGGGAGGTTTCAGGTGTCAAGCGGGCGCAACTGAACTATTTCTTTCATGGCACGCTCATATTTGCCACGATGGGATCGTTGACCGCAGGATTCCTGCAGGTATTCGGAGGATTCGGGTTCGAACCAGGACTTGCTTCGTACTTCAGCTTTCCCTGGGTGGTGCTGACGTTCTATGCCATTACGCGATATCGGTTGTTCGATATTCGCATCGTCATATCGAAAGCGCTCAGCGTGGCGCTGCTGTTTGTCCTGTTTGCCTGGGCTCACGTGGTCCTGTTCCAGGTGCTGACCCCCATTTTGGGGAGTTCCCTGGCTGTACTTGTGTCGCTCACGCTCACGGTGCTCGTATTTTTCGGGACCCCCTTCAGCAGCAGGGTGCGGGAACTTGTCCAGCGCACCATCCTGCAGGACAAATATCTTTACCAGGACGTTCTCAAGGAATCGGTCAAGGCGATCGTCACGATCCTGGACTTTGGTGAACTCCTGGACTACATCGTTGACACGATCAGGAAGAGCCTGCAGGCCGAGAATGTCGCATTGTTCCTCAAAACACCTGAAGGGACCTATGCGCTTCGTCACGGCATTGGCAGTGCGGTGCTGATGCGAGAAGAATGCATCCTGGACCCGGGGGTCATCGAGCTTGTTCAGCAGGCAGGCCAGGCCGTAGTGCGTGAGGAAGTGGAGCGGATCCTCCCGGATGATGTCTTTGGTACTCTCAACAGGTCGCTCCGGGATATCGACGCCGAACTGCTGCTTCCCCTGCGTTACAAGGGACAGCTCCAGGGCGTGCTCACCGTAGGGAAAAAAGGGAGCGGAGAGCATTATCTGCAGAGCGACATCGATCTGCTCGATGCTCTTGCGGGGCATGCCGCGGTCGCCATCGAGAACGCCCGTCTCTATGAGGAGGCGAAGCTCGCGCACGAATCACTGCAACAGAGCGAGGCGCGCCTCTCCGCCATGGCCGAGCATTCTATCGGCAAATATCTTTCCCGCTGAACAGCGGGCGTCGGGAAGAATCTCCTTGTCAGGAGTTCAGTTCCCGCAGTCCATAGGATTACTTGCGTGATATCACTACCCGTTCTCCGGATGATCCGCCGATGAGTCAGCCTTCCGAGCCCTCTGCATCTTTCTGGCGCCGCGGTCTGTCGCGGAACGTTGTGATACTGGGCTTTGTCAGTCTCCTGAACGATGCTGCCTCGGAAATGATCTATCCCCTGCTTCCGGTGTTCCTTACGTCAGTGCTTGGCGCGGGACCGGCGGCGTTAGGGATCATCGAAGGAATCGCTGAGTCCACGGCTTCGTTCTTGAAGCTTTACTCCGGCTACCTCTCCGACCGGTTTCGACGCAGAAAAGCCTGGGTCGTCATCGGCTATACCCTTTCGAACATTATCCGTCCGCTCATTGCCGTTGCCGGTTCCTGGTTCCAGGTCCTGACGCTTCGCTTTGCCGATCGGGTGGGGAAAGGTCTCCGGACCTCTCCTCGGGACGCGCTGATCGCAGATTCGACGCCTGAGGAAATGCGGGGTGCGGCCTATGGGTTCCACCGGGCCATGGACCATGCCGGCGCTATCGTGGGACCGCTGCTTGCAACAGGCCTCCTGCTCCTGCTGCATGACAGTATCCCGACGGTATTTCTTCTGTCGGTCATCCCGGGCACGCTGGCCGTGGTCCTGCTGCTCGTCGGGCTCCGGGAAAAAGAGCGGGAAGCGCCGAAGCCAGGCGTTCGTTTCCAGTTCGGGACAGCATGGGACGAAATGCCGGGATCCTTCCGAAAATACCTCCTCATCCTTTTGCTCTTTACGCTCGGGAACTCCACGGACGCATTTTTGCTCGTACGGGCGCAGTCCCTCGGCGTTCCGGTGGCGCTGCTTCCGACAATCTGGGTAGCCCTGCACGTCGTAAAAATGCTTTTTTCCGTGCCCGGCGGGATGCTTTCGGACCGCGTCGGCAGGAAGTCCGTCATAGTCGCGGGATGGATCATCTACGCCGCCGTGTATGCCGGTTTCGGCGCAGCCAGCCAGGCATGGCATGTCTGGGTGCTGTTCGCGGTGTATGGTGTTTACTTCGGCCTGACCGAGGGGGTGGAGAAGGCGTTGGTTGCCGATTTCGCACCTGCTCATCTTCGGGGCTCCGCGTTCGGCCTGTACCATCTGACCATGGGGATCGGCGCGCTGCCGGCTTCCCTGCTCTTCGGTTTTATCTGGCAGTCCTTTGGACCGGCCATGGCATTCGGAATGGGAGCGGCGCTCGCTCTTTTTGCCGGCCTGCTTTTGGCGTTCCTGCCGGCGGTCAGGAAAGCGCCTGCAACGTAGCGATCGCACCTGCGCGTTTACGGCAGTGCTCCCGGCTTGTCCGGGGCCTGCTCGAGATAGTGACAACAACCCACATTAGGAACGGAGATATTCATGGGGATCTATACAATCGGGATAACTGGCGCCAGCGGATCGGCCTATGCATTGCGGCTCTTGCAGATACTGGTCCAGGGGGGACATAATATCTATCTCTGCATCTCCGGGGACGGGCTCAAGATCATGAATGATGAGTCCGGGATCCTGCTCAAGGGATCGGAAACGGACATCCAATATGCCTTTGAGCGGCATCTGGACGCCAAGGATGGCCAGATCCGCTATTTCGACGAGGAGAATATGTATACCCCGATCGCCAGCGGTTCCACGCATGTGGATGCCATGGTGGTCGTGCCCTGCTCCATGAAGGCCCTTGGCTCCATCGCGAACGGCATCGCGTCCAACCTTATCGAACGGGCAGCGGATGTCACGATCAAGGAAAAACGCAAGCTCATCATGGTCCCGAGGGAAACGCCGCTTTCGGCTATCCATCTCAGGAATATGCTGACCCTGGCTGAGCTGGGGTGTCACATGGTCCCGGCTATGCCCGGCTTCTATCACCATCCGAAACATTTGCAGGACATCGTTGATTTTGTCGTGGGAAGGGTGCTGGATACGATGGGGATCGAGAACGAGATATCGCCGAGATGGGGACTGTAATTACGCGTTATACTCCGTTCCTCCGCCTTCGCCGAGGTTCTTCATCCACTGGTCAATAGTGGACTGGTCCTGCTTGGCAAGGACCTCCTCCTGCACGAAGATGGGCGCGCTCATGCGTATGGCGAGGGCGATCGCGTCGCTGGGACGGGAATCGATATGGAACTCCTTGCCGTTCTGGAGCAGGTAGAGCGAAGCATAGAAGGTATTCTCGATGAGATCGCTCACCACGATCCTGGCGACCTCGATTTCCAGGCGGTCGAAGATCGAAGCGATCAGATCATGGGTGAGAGGGCGGCTCGCCTTCATGTTGCTCATGGCAAGGGCGATCGAGTTCCCTTCCGCGGCGCCGATCCAGATCGGGAGAATCTTTTTGCCGGTCTCATCCTTCAGCACAACTATATAGCTGCTGTTCTTGCTGTCGAAAAGGACCGTATTGACGGTCATCTGTATCCACATGTTCTTTCCCGCCTATTGATTTACATTACCACACTCCCCATACCATGTAAACCCTGATATTGCCGCGACGGTCCCGGACGGGCAGATGATCCGGCGGATAATACTTGACAAAATTAGTCAGGTTTGTTAAGTTACGTTTATGCAAGAGGCTTGTCCGGGATAGGTCATGAAACTGTCGACAAAAGGAAAATACGGTGTCCGGGCTCTTTTTGAGATAGCGCGCCAGTACGGTCAGGGGCCGCTCTCCATTAAAGAGATATCGGAACGTCAGAAGATATCCCTTTCCTATCTGGAGCAGATTCTGCATCGACTGGGAAAAGCCGGCATCATTGAGAGCGTGCGGGGGCCTCACGGCGGATATGTTCTTGCCCGGCGACCCGCCGAGGTTACGATCGGCGACGTTGTACGTGCGCTCGAGGGACCTATTGCCCTGTCCCATTGCCTCGAGCCCGGGTTCGGATCGGAGTGTTATCAAGCCGATGACTGCGTGGCCCGGATGGTCTGGACCAAGGTGGGGGAAAAGATAGAAGAAGCGCTGGACAGCATCAGTTTTGAGCATCTCCTGCAGCAATACCACGGCAAGGATCGGGAACTGGTTCCAGGAAAAAAACGGGCCGTGGCAGGGAAAGGGGCATGTTGATCATGCGAAAAGTATACCTCGATCATGCGGCCACAACGCCGGCGCATCCCAAAGTGGTGGAGGCGATGCTGCCCTACTTTACCGGAAAGTTCGGAAACCCCTCGAACCTGCACGATCCGGGACGGGAAGCCAAGAACGCGGTTGAAGATGCCCGTGCCAAAACAGCGGCATTGATCAATGCAAGACCGGAGGAGATATTCTTCACCTCCAGCGGCACGGAGTCGAACAACTTCGCGATCAAGGGTCTTGCCCAGGCGAATAGTCAGAAGGGCAATCATATCATAGTATCTCAGGTGGAACATTTCTCCGTGCTCCATCCGGTCAAGACTCTTGAAAAGGCGGGATTCAAGGTCACCTCCATCTCACCTGACAAGGAAGGATTTATCGATCCGGCGGAAGTTGCGAAGGCTATCACCAAGGAGACCGTCCTCGTCTCGATCATGCATTCCAACAATGAGATAGGAACGCTCCAGCCTATTGAAGAGATCGGCAAGATCACCAGGGAAAAGGGCGTTCTGTTCCATACCGATGCTGTTGCGTCGGTCGGTTGGGTTCCGGTGGATGTCGCGGCCCTTGGCGTGGATGCACTTTCGCTATCCGCCCATCAATTTTACGGTCCCAAGGGCGCGGCTGCGTTGTTTGTCCGGAAGGGCGTGCGGATCAAACCGCAGATCGAAGGGGGCGTTCAGGAGGACGGCAGGCGGGGCGGGACGGAGAACGTTCCCGCTCTTGTTGGCCTTGGCAAGGCTGCTGAGATCGCCGCGGTGGATCTTCCCGCAAGGATGAAGCAGATTTCCTCACTTCGGGACAAACTGTTAACGGGGATGGGTGAGCGAATTCCCGATATGATCGTTAACGGCCACCCGACACGAAGGCTTCCGAATAATGTCAACGTATCCTTCCTTTACGTGGAAGGGGAGTCCATGCTGCTTTTTTTGAACATGGACGGAATTTACGTATCGAGCGGATCGGCGTGCACCTCCCGGTCGCTCAAGTCTTCTCATGTGCTGTCATGCATCGGCACGGACGCAGCCGCGGCGAACGGCACACTGCTCATGACCCTGGGCACCGGGACCTCGGGTGAGGACATTGATTATGTCCTGGAAAAGCTGCCGCCCATTGTGCAGCGTCTGCGCGAGATGTCGCCGCTCTATGAAGATGTGGTGAAAAAACGGAAAACTTCCTGAGGAGGGGAATATGGAACAGTATAGTTCGAAAGTGATGGAACATTTCGCTCAACCGCACAACGTGGGCGAGATCGAGAATGCCGACGGGGTGGGGACCGTGGGAAATCCCGTATGCGGCGATGTGATGCGCCTGTATATCAAAGTGGACAATAACACGATCACGGACGCCAAGTTCAAGACCTTTGGATGCGGCGCGGCCATTGCGACGAGCAGCATGGTCACGGACCTGGTGAAAGGCAAAACGATCGATGAGGCGCTCCAGATATCGAATGCCGCGGTCGCCGAGGCCTTGGGCGGGCTTCCCAAGGTAAAGATGCACTGCTCGGTCCTGGCCGAGGAAGCGCTCAAGTCCGCGTTGGACGATTACTACAAGAAAAAAGGCATTCCGTCGCCGGTGAAGATGCCGGCCGAGAGCGGCCATGAGCATGAGATGGAGTAGTTCGATTGCGGATTTCAGATTGCGGATTTCGGATTGAACGTCGAGAGATCCTGCAAAGATAATTCGGATAATCGGAGAAATCCCCATGGACGTGAAGGACATTAAACCGGATGAAGTGCTGGACTGCGTGGGGCTGGCCTGCCCTATGCCGATCTTCAAGACCGCGAACCGGATCAAGGAAATGCAGCCGGGCCAGGTCCTGGAGGTGCAGTCGGACGACGACGGCATCAAGAAGGACATGCCCGCATGGTGCAACAAGACAGGCCATGAGTTCCTCGGCCTTGAGCAGCAGGGCGAGGAGTACCGCGTGTTCGTGCGAAAAAAGTAGCAGGGAACGGACAAATCCAATAAAATCAATACCCGGCACGCACAATGTCGGGTATTGCTGTTTCAGGGGGGGAATTAGCTGTTGATTTTCCCCTGGACCGCGGTTAATATATGCCAGTTTTATGCAACACCCATTTTGTTGAAGGAGGACTAGCAGCATGATCATGGTGAACATCGACCTTGCCAAATGTGATGGGGACGGCACCTGCGCGAACCTTTGCCCGCAGGCGGTCTTCAAGGTCAATAACGGCAAGGCTGAAGCGGTCAATATGGCCGAGTGCATCAACTGCCAGACCTGCGTGGAGAACTGCCCGCAGAGCTGCATTACCGTCACCGAGATGTAATCATCCGAGAACGGCAAACTAAAAAGGGACCGGTTCAATGAACCGGTCCCTTTTCTTTTTTCATGGGTTGCACAAATCTACTTTGGCTTGTCCTGGGGCATGGAGAAGGCCCGCAGCAGGTCGATCGGCAGCGGGAAAACGATGGTGGTGTTCTTCTCGGTCCCGATCTCGGTCAGGGTCTGCAGGTACCGAAGCTGGAGCGCGGTCGGGTCCTTGCTGATGATCGCCGCGGCCTCGCCCAGCTTGGTGGATGCCTGGAGTTCTCCTTCGGCGTGGATGATCTTGGCCCGACGTTCCCGCTCGGCCTGGGCCTGGATGGCCATGGCCCGCTGCATCTCCACGGGCAGGTCCACGTTCTTCACTTCCACTGCCGTGACCTTCACACCCCAGGGTTCCGTCTGATCGTCGATCACCTTCTGGAGCTCGGCGTTGATCGCCTCGCGGTTCTAGAGCAGGTCGTCCAGGGAGTTCTGGCCCAGGATGCTCCGGAGCGTGGTCTGGGAGATCTGGGATGTGGCGTAGAAATAATCCTCCACCTCGATGATCGCCTTGCGCGGATCAATGACACGGAAGTAAATGACCGCGTTCACCTTGACCGTCACGTTGTCCTTGGTCACCACGTCTTGCGACGGCACGTCCATGGTCACGGTCCGGAGGCCGACGCGCACCATTTTCTGGATGCCTGGAAGCAGGATTATGAGCCCGGGGCCTTTGACGCCTCCCACATCGGGAACACGCCCGAGGGTGAAGATGACCCCGCGCTCGTACTGTTTCAGGATCTTGAGCGTGTTGAACAGGAACCATGCAACGATGAAAACAAAGATCATGAAACCAAGACCAAATGCCTGTGCGCCCATAACCAACCTCCCTGGTGTCGTGATACCGCGAATCTCAAGGAAACCGATGCCTGACGGTCGCCCCGGTTCCGTGGGTTACTTCTGAGATCGTGTTACCTTCAGCCGAAGACCATCCACTGCGACGACCGAGACCTTCTCGCCCTTCATGATCGATTCGTCGCTCCAGGCGTTCCAGTACTCGCCGCGCACGAATATCTGTCCCCTGTCGTTTTCGCTGATGTTCGTTCTCGCCTCGCCGATCAGGCCGACAAGACCCTCCTTGCCCGTGTCAACCTTGGACCGCTGCGCGCGGATGGCCACGGTCAGCGTCACAATGAACAGGAGCGCTGATGCCGCAACAACGGGGGCGATGACGGTCCAGGATATCTGGAGCGCCGGTTCAGGCGAGTCGATCAGCATCATGGAACCGAATGCCATGGCAATGGCTCCTCCCACGCCGAGCACGCCATGGCTGGTGATAAAGGCTTCGGCAATGAACAGGACGATACCCAGTATGATGAGCATGAGTCCGGCATAGTTGATCGGCAGGGTCTGGAGCGCGTAAAAAGCCAGGATCAGCAGGATCGCTCCTACCACGCCCGGGAAGATGGCGCCGGGATTGGAGAGCTCGAAATAGAGGCCGTAAAAGCCGAGGATCATCAGGATATAGGCGATATTCGGATTGCTGATGATGCCCAGGATCCTGTGGCGGAAACTCATATCGTATGTTTTTACAGTTGCAGAGGACGTATGCAGGGTTTTCTTCCCCATGACCGTGTCTACGGTCTTCCCGTCTATCTTGGCGAGGAGTGTCTGGATGTCCGGCGCAATAAGATCTACCACTTTGAGCTTGAGCGCCTCGGTCTCGGTCGCGGAAACGGCCTTGCGCACCGCTTCCTCGGCCCATGCGGCGTTCCTGTGACGTTTTTCCGCGATGCCCCGAACCATGGCGGCAAGATCATTGGTGATCTTCTTTGCCATGGTCTCGTCCATCTTCCCTTCCATCTGGACCGGTGACGCGGAGCCGATCCGCGTGTTCGGCGCCATGGCCGCGATGTTCGCGGTCAGGGTGATGAAGACCCCTGCGGAGGCGGCACGTGAACCGTCGGGGGCCACATAGACCACCGTAGGAACCTCAGCGGCCAGCATCTTCTTTACGATCTCCCGTGTTGATTCTACCAGGCCGCCCGGGGTGTCCATCTGGATGATCAGGGCTTCGGCTTTCATTTCCGTAGCTCTATCAATGGATTTTATAATGTATTCAGCGATCACCGGAGTAATGGGATCGTCGATCCTGATCAGGAGAACAAAAGGTTTCGGCGTTTCTGATTGAACGGTCGTGGTCGGTTTGCTGTCTTCCTGTTCCGGAGCGGACAGGAGCATTCCTGCCGTGCCGGTCAATGCCAGGAGCAGGAAAAGTGAAAGAGCTATCCAGCGGCCAAATGTTCGCATGGGAAATAGGGTCTCCTAGGGGTGGGCGGGGATGACAACCGTGCGACTCTACGACAAAATTATAACGGTTAGACGCCGCGCTGTCAAGAAAGGTACCCACGGGGAACAATGCTTGACTTGAACGGTCTTTTTCTGTAGCATCGTTCCACGGATCATTATGCGAGTTACCGGAGGAACAGGAAGAGGAAAGCGGCTGAGGGTCCCGGCGGGAGACCGCGTCCGTCCCACATCTGACAAGGTCAAGCAGGCCCTGTTCAATATCCTGGGGGACCGGGTCACGGGAACGGCGTTCCTCGATCTTTTTGCGGGCGCCGGCGGAGTGGGTATTGAGGCGTTGAGCCGGGGAGCCAGCCGCGTGGTGTTCGTGGACGACGACCGGAAATCGCTCAAAGTGATCCGGCTGAACGTCGAGGATTCGGGGTTCGGGGATCGGGCCGAGGTCATTGCGGCCAA
Organism: Nitrospirota bacterium; assembly: GCA_029858565.1. Taxonomy (GTDB): domain Bacteria; phylum Nitrospirota; class UBA9217; order UBA9217; family UBA9217; genus JAKAHZ01. The sequence continues at coordinate 37,418 of JAOUEV010000009.1, forward strand.
GGCCGAATCCTTTATCAGGAAATCGGAGGAACGGTTCGCTGTTATTTTCCTGGACCCGCCGTACAGCCTTGAGATCAGGCCTCTGCTGGAGCAGATCGCTGATTCGGACCTGCTGGAGCCTGATGCTGTCGTGGTCGCAGAGCATTTCAAGAAGCAGTCGTCGCCAGCGCAGGCGGGAATGCTCACCCGATATCGCGAAGCTGTGTATGGCGATACGGTGCTGGCATTCTATAAAAAAGAAACAGGCGGTAAGGGGTAAAGGGTGAGGGGTGAGGAGTGAGGAGCAAAACCGCGCCGTCCTCGCGAACTTCACGCTGTTCAGACTATCTAAGCCTTTGGAGGGCCAGCAATGAAACGCATAGCCGTTTATCCCGGAACCTTTGATCCGGTAACCTATGGTCATGTTGACCTGACCGAGCGGAGCCTTCGCATGTTCGATAAGGTGATCATTGCGATCGCGGCCAATCCCAAGAAGGCGCCGCTGTTCACCCTGGAAGAGCGTATAGACATGTTCCGGCGTGCCATTGGCAAGAAACATAATGTGGAGATCGAGGGATTCGATTGTCTTCTTGTTGATTATATGAAGCGGAAGAGGGCGGTTGGCCTGATCAGGGGTCTCCGTGCCGTGTCCGATTTCGAGTATGAACTTCAGATGGCCCTGATGAACCGGAGACTTGACAGCTCTGTGGAGACCGTGTTCCTGATGCCGAGCGAGGAGTATTCCTTTATTACCTCGACGATCGTGAAGGAGGCGGCGAGCTATGGCGGCGATGTTTCGAGCCTCGTGCCGAAGACCGTGGTTGAGAAGTTGAAGCGGAAGTTCGGGAACAAGCAGAAGTGCTCAGCCGGATCATGATCCTGAAGAGCGCTGGCGCAGCGCTTCGTAGAGAAATACAGCTACCGACGTCGCCGCATTCAAGGACTCGATGGTCTCTGCCATGGGGATGCGGACCCGGTGATCGGCTTGAGAGGTGATTTTTTCCGGCAATCCAGCCCCTTCCTGTCCAACGATCACCACCAGCGGCTTTCTCATATCTAATTCATAATGCGTTATCCCACCACCAAGGGTCATTGCAGCTGTTTGGAGTCCATTATCGGCGCATTTCTTGACAAAAAGCTCTACATCTCCCACTTTTACCACTGGTAGTCGAAGAATACTGCCCATGGATGCGCGTAAGGTCTTTGGGTTATATGCATCAACAGTATTTCCGGCAATTGCTACGCCCGATGCACCGGCTGCTTCCGCTGTTCTTAAGATCGTGCCGAGGTTCCCGGGATCCTGAAGCTGGTGGCACAGGACAATGAGCTTTGAGCTATGGGCAATGAGCTGTTCTTCCGTATGAGCCGGCATCTCCACAAGGGCCATTACCGGCTGGGGTGTTTTGCTGTCGCTCAGCTGGTCCATCAGGCGGTCCGAGATCCAGAGCAGAGGAACACCGCTCTTTTCCGCCAGATTGATCACTCCCTTGCCATGATGTTGGGTCAGCGAGGTCGCGGCAATGACCTGTCGCACCCCGGTCTTATCACGTAGCGCTTCCTCGACCATCTTGACGCCTTCGATCAGGAAAGCCTGCTCCTTTTTCCGGACCTTGGCATCGGATAAGGAAGCGAGGAACTTATATGCTTTATTCTCTTTGCTGCTGAGCGGAGTATGAGGGGACGTGCGATCCATGGGCAGGAGTATACCATGGCAGGCATGCAGGGGAAATGGGAAAATGGGATTATTTTATTGACTTTTTCCATGTATACGATATACTGACACGCTTGTAACGTGCGGAGAATATACGGAAATCAATGAAACAGACACTAACGGAGATCCTCCTTCAGGCCCTGCGCCGGGCAAAAGATAAAGGCGAACTGAAGCTCGAAACCCAGCCGACCATCACGCTGGACACCCCGAAGGACAAGAACCACGGCGACCTCGCCACGACCATGGCCCTGGCTATGGCCAAGGCAGAAGGCAAGCCTCCCCGGAAGGTCGCCGAGACCATCCTGGCGAACATTCAGGATGAGGAAGGCATCATCGCGAAGACCGAGATCGCGGGGCCGGGGTTCATCAACTTTTTCCTGAAGCAGGATAGATGGCGTAAGACGCTCTTTGACATCGACGATCAGGGCCACGAGTTCGGGTTCAAGGACATCGGCAAGGGCGAAAAGGTCCAGGTCGAGTTCGTGAGCGCCAACCCGACGGGACCGCTCCACGTAGGGCATGGTCGGGGTGCCGCTGTTGGCGACGCTCTGGCGAACCTGCTGGCCGCGGTCGGTTACGATGTGCAGCGGGAGTTCTATATCAATGATGCCGGGCGGCAGGTCAAGCTCCTTGCTCGATCGGTGTACAGCCGATATCGGCAGATGCACGGCAAGGATGAACCTTTTCCAGAGGACGGCTATCACGGCACGTATATAAATGAAATTTCGGCATCCGCATCAACATCGGCATCAGTCGGACTTGAGTATATCGATAGATCCTTTGAAGAAAGCGAGCGGGCCTTTGCTGAATACAGCAAGGACCAGATGCTTGCGGACATCAAGAAGGACCTGGAAGATTTCGGTGTCCGCTTCGATGTCTGGTTCAGCGAGAAAAGCCTGCTTGCGGACGGTTCAGTTAAAAAGTCGATCGAGGAACTGAAGGAGCGCGGTTTTGCCTACGAACAGGACGGCGCGCTCTGGCTCAAGTCCACGGCCTTTGGCGATGACAAGGACCGGGTGATCATCAAGAAGGACGGCGAGTACACCTACCTTGCCACGGACATCGCCTACCACCGCAACAAGCTGGCCCGGGGGTTCAGCCAACTCGTGAACATCTGGGGCGCGGACCATCACGGATATATCCCTCGCGTACAGGCCGTGATACAGGCTTTTGGCCATCCCAAGGATTCGCTTCATGTCATTCTGATCCAGCTGGTGGCCATTCTGCGCCACGGCCAGCCGGTACCCATGTCCAAGCGCGCGGGCACCTTTGTGACCTTGCGTGACGTGGTGGCTGACGTAGGCGCTGACGCGGCACGGTACATTTTCCTGACGCGGAAGACCGACAGCCACCTGGACTTCGATCTCGATATTGCGAAAGAACAGTCCCGGGAGAACCCGGTCTACTATGTGCAGTACGCTCATGCGCGCATCTCGAGCATCTTCCGCGAGACCGAGTCCCGGGGCATAAAGATCCCTGCGCGGGAGACCGTGCAGATAGATCTCCTTGACCTTGAAGAAGAACAGAACCTGATCAAGGCCCTGGCCCGGTTCCCTGAGATGATCGAGGAAGCGGCCCTGGCATATGAACCGCACCGTTTGACGTTCTATCTCCAGGACCTGGCCGGCACGCTGCATAATTATTACTACAAACATCGCGTTATTGACGCTGAGAACCCGGCAAAGACCGGCGCGCGGCTCTTCCTGATGAAACAGATCAGGATCGTCATCCAGAGCGCTTTGAAAATACTCGGTGTTGCAGCTCCTGAAAAGATGTAAAGGGGGACGAGCGACGAGAGACAAGAGACGAGAGCAGAGTCGAGCATTTTACTCGTCCCTCGTCACTTGTCACTGGTCTCTTTCCGTAATTTGTTTACTTTTTCTTTGACAAAAAAAGTCCCCTCGACCTCCGGCCGTCTCGGCAGGATCGAGACCTCCCACGGGGTGATCAATACGCCGATATTCATGCCCGTGGGCACGCAGGCAACGGTCAAGACTTTGTCGCCGGCGGATCTTCGTGAACTGAACGCCGAGATCATCCTGTCGAACACGTACCATTTGTTCCTCAGGCCGGGGCACGAGCTGATCCGCGATTTCGGCGGGCTCCACGGGTTCATGAATTGGGACCGTCCGATCCTGACGGACAGCGGCGGGTTCCAGGTCTTCAGCCTTGCGGAACTCCGGAAAGTGACGGACGATGGCGTCATCTTCCAGTCGCCCGTTGACGGCGGTGCAAAGCACCTCTTCACGCCCGAGTTCGCGATGGAGGTCCAGGAGGCGCTCGGCGCGGACATCATCATGGCCTTTGACGAGTGCATTCCTTTTCCGGCCACCAAGGACTACGCGCAGGAGGCAATGGACCGGACGCACCGGTGGGCAAAGCGGTGCAGAGCAGCGAAAAAAGACAACGGCCAGGCGCTCTTCGGCATTGTGCAGGGCGGGATGTATCCTGACCTGCGGAAGCAGTCTGCCGAGACCCTGGTGGATATCGGATTCGAAGGCTACGCCATCGGCGGACTTTCGGTCGGTGAGACCAAACCGCTGATGTACGAGATGATGGATGCGACGGTGCCGTCGCTTCCCGCGGACAAGCCGCGGTACCTGATGGGAGTGGGAACGCCCGAAGACCTGGTGGAAGGTGTTGACCGGGGAATCGACATGTTCGATTGCGTGATGCCCACACGGAACGCACGGAACGGCACGTTCTTTACCTCCTTTGGCAAGGTCTCGATCAGAAACAGCAGATACGAGCGTGACAAGGGACCGCTGGACCCGGAGTGCGGCTGCTATACCTGCCGGACCTTCTCGCGTGCCTATCTCCGGCATTTGTTCAATGCCGGCGAGGTGCTTGCCTTGCGGCTCGGCACGATCCATAACCTGGCGTTCTATCTCGGGTTGATGAAGGATGTGCGGAAGAGCCTGGACGAAGGCAGGTTCAGGGAATTCAAGAAAGAATTTCTTTCAAAAAGAGAGACCGTGGAAGGTTAGTGAAGTTCCCCCTGATTCAGAAGCAAAAGCATTCTCTCACGAAGGCACGAAGACACGAAGGAATGCTAAAGAACAGACGCAGATTCGACGTTTCTCCTTTGCGGGCTCCGTGGCTTCGTGCGATACATAGATTTTTGATTCTAGTTTAAATGTTTGAATAAATTCCAAGGAGGAACATCCATGTTCGTTTCAATAGCACACGCAATGGGCGCGCCGGGCGGCGCCGCAGGACAGCAGGGCGGAGGAGGGTTCTCGGGTCTCATCATGATGGCCGTTATCTTCGGCATATTCTACTTCATCCTGATCCGTCCCCAGCAGAAGAAGATGAAAGAGCACAAGAAGATGGTCGACGAACTCAAGAAGGACGACAAGATCATCACCGGCGGCGGCATCTACGGCGTGGTCAAGGCCACGTCGGAGAACACGGTGACCGTGGAGATCGCCGACGGCGTGCGGGTGAAGCTCTCGCGCGGGTCGGTCGCCCATGTGCTGACGAACGAAGAAGCCAGCAAGGAATAATGCAAAATCCAGAATGAAAAATGTAAAATGACGGCGAGCGCGAAACGCTCGTCCGGTATTTCGCATTTCGAACTTTTTGTTTTGCACTTGATCTGAGGAGGAATTCCATGAAAAAAAGCATTCAGTGGCGGCTCGGCCTGATCCTGCTGTCGGTGATCGTGGCGCTGTTCCTGTTCCTGCCGTCCACGCCCATTGGGGCGAAGCTGCCTGATGTGTGGAAACAGAACGTGTCGAAGATCGCTCTGGGGCTCGACCTCCGGGGCGGCAGCCACCTTGTCATGCAGGTGGAGACGGACAAGGCCGTGGAAGCGGCGGTGGACAACATCATCGCGGACCTGCAGACCACTGCGGCGTCGCAGCAGGTGAAGGTGGTCTTTACGCGCAGCGGCCAGGACATCACCGCGAAGTTCGAGGAATCCCTGGAGGAAAAGGTCCGGGATTTCGTGACAAAGACCTATGCCGTGCTGAAGGAAACGTCCCGGGGCCGCGGCGAGCTGATGTTCGCGCTCGATCCGGTCCGCGCGACCGAAATGAAGGATGATGCGGTCCGGCAGGCCAAGGAGCGGACCGAGCGCAGGATCAACAAGTTCGGCGTTGCCGAGCCCAATGTGTACAAACAGGGCAGGGACCAGCTGGTGATCCAGCTGCCGGGCATCAAGAACCCCCAGGAGGCGATCTCCTTCATGAAGACCGCCGGCAGGCTCGAGTTCAAGCTTGTGGACACCGAGTCGGACCTGCAGAAGGCCCTGTCCGGAAAAGTGCCTGACGGCCGGGAGATTCTGTACAGCGAGGGAGTGGGCGAGTCGGGCAAGATATCCCGCCAGCCCTATATTCTGCACAAACAGACGCTCCTGACCGGCGACCGGCTGAAAGAGGCCAAGGTCGGCATAGATGAATACGGCAAACCGTCGGTGAGCATCACCTTCGACGGCGATGGGGCCCGGGTGTTCGAGCGCATCACCGGGGAGAACGTGGGCAGGCAGCTGGCCATCGTGCTTGACGGCATCGTGCATTCCGCTCCGCGTATCAAGGACCGCATCTCCGGCGGCAGCGCCCAGATCACCGGCAGTTTCACCCATGACGAGGCAGCGAAGCTGGCTATCGTGCTGCGCGAGTCGCTTCCGGCACCCATGAAGGTCGTGCAGAACGTCACGGTAGGACCGTCGCTTGGCCAGGATTCGATCAACAAGGGGGTCCGGGCGGCGCTCATCGGCGGGCTGGTCGTGGTGGTGTTCATGGTCGTGTACTACGGCATGTCCGGCATCATCGCGGACTACGCCATCGTTCTGAACCTGGTGCTGCTTCTGGGCGCCATGGCCTTCCTGAACGCGACGCTGACCCTGCCGGGCATCGCCGGCATCATCCTGACCGTCGGCATGGGCGTGGACTCGAACGTGCTGATGTTCGAGCGCATCCGCGAGGAGATCCGGGCGGGCAAACCTCCGCGGCCTGCCATCGACTCGGGTTACGACAAGGCGTTCCTGACCATCCTGGACTCCCATGTGACCACGCTGATCACTGCCGCCATGCTGTTCATGTTCGGCACCGGCCCTATCAAGGGCTTTGCGGTCAGTTTGAGCCTGGGGATCATGATCAATCTCTACTCGGCGCTCGTCGGCACCAAGGTGATCTTCGATATCATCAACGCCAAGTGGAAGCTGGAGAAACTGAGCATTTAAAGACGGTAGGGGCGGCCCTGCGTGGCCGCCCGGGTCAGGGCAACCACACAGGGTTGCCCCTACATCAAAATGACAAAAACGGTTTCGGAGGCAACAATGCTGCAAATACTGCATAAGACCAACATCAATTTCATGGGATGGAAGAACCTGTCCTTCTCGATCGCGGCGGTCATGATCTCGCTCGGGCTTCTCGCGCTGGTCCAGATCAGCCGCGGCAAGGCGAACATGGGCATTGACTTCGTCGGCGGCACCACGGTGCAGTTGAGCTTCAAGGACCGCCTCCCGATCGACGAGGCGCGGACCGCGCTCGACAAGGCCGGGTACCAGGGGTTCACTCTCCAGGAGTTCAGCGACGGCAACAAGATCCTGATCCGGCTGAGGGAGCATGAGGGCGTCGCCGAGAAGGTCGTGGGAACCATCAAGACCGCATTTCCCGCCAGGCCGTTCGAGGTGGACAGTACGACCGAGATCGGGCCGACGATCGGAGCGGATCTTCAAAAGGACGCGCTGCTTGCCGTGGTCTTTTCGGTGATCGCGATCATCATCTATATAGCTATCCGGTTCGAGTTCAAGTTCGGCGTGGCAGCGGCCATCGCCACGATCCATGATGTCTGCGCGGTGCTCGCAGTCTTCTGGATCATGAACAAGGAGATCAACCTCCTGATCGTAACGGCTCTCCTGACCCTGGCAGGTTACTCCCTGACCGACACGGTCGTGGTCTTTGATCGCATCCGGGAGAACCTCAAGAAAGCGAGAAGGGAGCCGTTGCCGCAGCTCGTGAATGACAGCATCAACGAGGTCCTGTCCCGGACGATCATCACCTCGCTCACCGTGGTGCTCGTGCTGGTGCCGCTCGTCATGTTCGGCGGGGAGGTCCTTCACGACTTTTCGCTGGCATTGCTGCTCGGCGTAATGGTCGGAACGTACTCCTCGGTGTTCGTTGCAAGCCCGATCCTGGCCGTGTGGCACGCGAAGGCCGGCGGTCAATTGATCAGGAAAAAATAGTCCCACGGGCGCCAACAGAGAACCAAGGAATATATCCGGTCCCCTCCCGTTACGGGAGGGGATTCCTTTTTGGCGCCAGGGAAGAGCGGGTGAAGCAGGATAGCACCGTACGAGAAATACTATGAAGAGAAAGACCATACGCATTGCCGGCAGTGATTCTGTTGCCATGGAAATGAACGACCCTGTCGGTCTCACCTGCGGCGTCGCGGGCTGCGACGCGAACTGTTGCAAGAACGGGCCGCACATCATCCTGAATCCCTATGAGATTGCGCTTATCTGCTCGGCGAGCGGCCTCTCCTACGAAGATCTGCTCGATGTGGTGGAAACGGACCGTGTGAACGGATTTCCGCTCGTGATGCTGCCACGCGATCCGGCCTGTCATTTCTGGACAGAGCAGGGGTGCAGCATCTATGCTGCCCGACCCCTTGCCTGCAGGCTCTTTCCCCTGGGCAGGGTTTTTGACCATGGCCGGTCCTTCTTCGTCACGCCGGACCGGAACCTATGCAAAGGGCTGGCGCAGGCGCCCAGTCGTACTCTGGCCCAATATCTTGACGAGCAGGACACGAAAACGCAGATCACCATGGCCGACCGGTGGATCGAGTTCGTCACTGAGATGGAGCAGCAATCCTTTCCGGATAAGCCGGTGACCTCGGTCGCGTTCCATATGCTCGTATACAGTCCGGATACGCCCCCATCTTCCGATTCTGCGCAATCACCCGAATCTCCGGAAGATCGGTTCCTTCTTCGCATGGACACCGCGAGACGCAAGCTTCCCCAATTTTTACGGTCCTCTTGAGCAAGAAGGTCTCTTGACAGGCCTTCCATGCCTCTATAATATAGACCTATGTGGGGACAGTATATCCTATTGAGCGCTTACCGCCGAACGTTTCCGGCTGCGATTACCGCCTGCCTGGTCTGTTCAACGGCGCTTGTGCTCGGAACAGGATGCGCGACCACGGCTGTTAACACTCCGCCCCCTGCCACCGCCATATATCATCATATGGCGTCCCATACAGCAGCGACCGCTGCCTCCACGCAGTCCCCAATATCCATGCCCGAGATCGCCGATCCCGGAACAGGTTTTCGCGCTGCCATGGATGCCTTTGCCGCAGGCGACCACGAACGGGCCGCGCTTTTGTGCCGCGGTATGATGGAACGCTATCCGGAAAGCCCCTGGAAGCGCCGCTCGCACTTCCTGCTGGGGCGGACATTCCTTGCCCGGAACATGACCGCTGATGCGGAAGAGGCCCTGCAGCGCGTGGCGGCGGAATATCCTGATTTTGCAGACTACGCCTTGTTCCTGCTGGCAGAGCATCTGCGGACCCGGCAGCGGCCTGCGGATGCGGCGGCGATCTGGCATCGGCTGGCCACCCATTATCCGTCGAGCCTGCTCGTTCCCCGGGCGCTCACGCTGCGGGCGCAGGCGTTGATGGAAGCGGGCCTGCACAAGGAAGCAGTATCGGCCTTTGAGCAGGTCCTGCGCGAATACCCCCGGTCGGACGCCGCGGCCGATGCCGCGTTCGGGCTCGGGACCGCGCGCGTCGGCGCCGCGGACCTGGCCGGAGCCGCACAGGCGTTCCAACTGGTGAAGATCAAGTATCCTTCTCCGGAGCGGGACCAGACAGCGGACCGCGCGATCGCCCGACTGGCGGATTACGGGATCGAGGCGCCGCGGATGACCGCAGAAGAACTTCTCGAGCGTGCGCGGAACCTCTATCGTTCAAGTCAGTTCGATCGCGCGCAGATCTCCTACCTGGCTGTCCTGGACCGCGATCCGGCGCATTCCCAAAAGGCTGAGATACTGCTCCGGAGCGGCATTGCCCTTTACAATATCGGGAGGCGCGTGGACTCTGCCGCAGTGCTGGAGCGGCTGCTGAAGGCGAAACTGCCGGACTGCAGATGCGCCGAAGCACTGCACTGGCTCGGCAAATCCTATAGCAGGCTTGGTATGCGCGAAGAGGCCGTGCGCACCTTTCTCCGGCTCACGCGGGACCATCCGGACAGCGACTGGGCCGATGATGCGCTCTATCTTGCCGGGAACGTGTACCGCGACGCAGGGGACATGAATAAGGCGCTGGTCTACTACCGGAGATTGACTGCGGAATATCCGGAAAGTTCTTTTGCCGACAGCGCCCTCTGGTGGGAAGGCTGGAACGCCTACAGTGCCGGTGAATACTCAAAGTCCATCAGCGTTCTGCGCGAGATCGTACGCCGCTATCCACGGTCCTTTCTCGTGAACCAGGCGCTGTACTGGATGGGACGGTCCGCGGACGCCTCGGGTGACCAGGCGGCCGCTGCTGCCCACTATCGCCGCGTTCTCAGCCACGGGCCGTATACCTATTACGGAACGCTTGCCGCGCAGCGTCTTGAACGGTCGTTTTCCCTGATGCCCGCTTCTCTCGACCTGCACGATGGGGCGGAGGAGCAGGATTCGGATCAGACGGAGGATGGGGAAGTTGACGATGACGGGCTTCTGCCCCAAGGAAGTCCTCCTGCATGGACCGAGGACGCCATTGAAGCGCTGTCGAGCAATCCCTCGTACCGCCGGACCCTCGAACTGATGTATCTCGGCATGAAGAAAGAGGCTGCTGCTGAACTCTGGTCGCTCCTGGACCTGATGCCCGGCAGGTCGGGCGCGGTCCTGGGACTTTCCAAGGCCTTTTTCGAACTGGGCGACTATCACAGTTCCATCATCATCGTCCTGCGGAACTTTGAGCGGCTTCTGGAGAGGCCTTCGGAGCGGTTGCCCGAGGACCTCTGGCGGCTTGCTTATCCCCAGGGTTTCTGGCCGAACATTACGTCAAGTGCGAAGAAATACGGACTGGACCCCTATTTTGTCGCTGCCATCATCCGTGAGGAGAGCCAATTCAGGCCTGACGCGGTCTCTCCGGCAGGCGCCCGCGGTGTCATGCAGGTCATGCCGTCGACCGGAGAATGGATCGCACGGAATACGGGTATCTCCGGGTTCGAGCGCTCCCGGCTGTTCGAGGCCGAGACGAACATCAGTCTCGGTGCCTGGTATCTCGCACATCTCATGAAGAAGTTCAACGGGAGCCTGACCCTCGTGAGTGCGTCCTATAATGCAGGACCGGAGCCGGTGATGGCGTGGTCAGCAAGACCGGGGGGAACTGCTGATCCCGCGGTGTTCGTGGAAATGATCCCCTATGCAGAGACGCGGGGGTACGTAAAAAAGGTCCTCAGGAACTACGCTGAATACCGCAGACTCTACGGTACTGCCGGCCAGGCCATGCTCTCTCCTGCCGGTTATCAGGGCAAGGCCGGCGTTCCGTCCGCGCTGCACGAGAATGCTCGGTTGTGCAAGGCGGGGGGCTGCCCATGATCGGCGTCCGGCAGGGACGGGGAGGGGCAGGCGGAGGCGATCTGCGAGCGAGGCTCGCGGAAGTGGAGCAGCGGGTCAAGAACATTGTCCTGGACAATCGGCAGCTGCGTTCCCGCGTACAGGAACTTGAGCAGGAACTGGGCCGTGCGCAGGCGGAACTTCAGGGCCTGCAGGTCGCAAAGAAGAAGCACAGTGATGTCCGCGGCCGGCTCGAGCGGATACTTGCTGTTATCGAGTCCCTGAAAAGCCGGGACAGGGAAGATAACCCGGAATCCACGCCGCAAGAATAGCATTGCATCGCTCTGCAGTATTATGCAAAAAAAGGATATCAAGGCCAAGTGTTTTGAATTACGGCAATTCTAATAGAAAAAAGTGTGGCAAAAATGTCAATATGGTTCCATTTAGGTGAAAATAAAAGAGAATTGGCCAATGCGTATATTACGGAATTACACCTTTACAGCAGGCCACTCAGTGGCATATACTCGTAGCTAGTAAATTCTGTACAGAGGATATTGGTTATGAACGATAATAATACCGGTTCCCAGGAAAATGCGTTGGCTGAGTTGAGTAAGCACACTGGAGCGTTTGTTAAAAAACTGCTGCAGATTGAGCAAAGCATCAATCAAAAAGCTGATGAGTCCGAGATGACTGCTCAGATCGTTGAAGCGGCCGGTATTATGGAAAAACAGTGTGATGAGTTTGAAAGGGCTGTAGCATATGATAAAGACATAATTAAGAGCGCCCAGGCTCGGTTCAGAGCCGATACAGACATCATTTTCCTGAAAAGCTATTTTTTGCTGCGAGCCCGCACGTGGCCGGCAGGGAATGCAGGAGATCACGAAACAATTGAGTCAATATATAGAAATGCACCACTATCGTCTGGAATCGGACGTATTCTGGATCAGCTTTTCCTGAAATCAACGCTTGCAATGGCCGTAAAAGAGAGAAAGGAAGTCATAAAGCAATTACTCAAGCGGGAAATAAAAAAAAGAAACGAACCCAAAATGCTCAATGTGGCAAGCGGTTCCTGTCGCGAACTTGTGGAAATAGCGCAAGATATAAAAACATCCAACACCCATCTCATATGTGTGGACATCAGTTCTCAAGCCCTTGAAGCCGCTTCCATGCGTTTATCATACGCCAACCTCGGGACTGACCAGGTGCAATTCAGAAAATACAATGCGCTAAAAATGATCAGCTCCGATCGAAACATCAAGGAATTCGGGAAGCAGGATATCATTTACAGCATAGGGCTTTTTGACTATCTGAGCGATGACATGTTGGTGCGCCTGTTGAGCGCTTTATATGATTGCCTTGAGCCTGGCGGCGTCCTAATAACATCCTACAAAGACAAGGAACATTACAAGTTGTTCGATTATCACTGGCTCACTGATTGGACAAGCTTCTACCAGCGCTCAAAAGAGCACGTGCGTCAGATATATGCGTCAACGAATATTCCAGCAACGAATGTTGCCTATGAAAAAATGAATTTGCCGGCTATCTACTTTATTCTCGCGACAAAACCATAAATTTCAAACGAAAGAACATTGATGATGCAACAACTCAATAAAGCCGCTTCCAGAACTCCCCGTGGTCAATACATGCGGGAGCAAATGGAAATTAAATTACAGTATTGGACCGGCAATGTGATGATTATGGGGATCATCTTGTTTCCGCTCATATCAATTGCCGACTATTTCCGGACGAAAAGCGAGTTCGCCACGTTCGCGGGGTACAGAGCCGCCGTAACGCTGATATTGATACTTACCTACTATCTGAACAAGATCAAAAGAAGTCTTCAATATCAGTATTCGCTTATTATCATTGGCACCATCGCATCGGCGGTTACCATAGAAGCAATGATACTTTCCCTGGGTGGCCACCAATCCTCATATTATGCAGGGATGAGTTTGCTGGTGATCGGAGTGATAGGGCTGATTCCCTATGACATATATGTGGCTGTTCTGATGGCGGTAATCATCTACGCAATATACCTGGTGCCGATCCTCGTGCTGGATCCGATCACGAACAGCGCATTATTTGTGGAAAACAACGTATTCTTGTTGTCCACCATTGTCATTACATCAACGTGGCGCTATATCTTTCAGCGAATTATGCTGAATGAAATGAGTTTGCAGTACGAGCTCACGGAGGATCGAGATAAACTCGAACGCGAGGTTCAGCAGAGAACTCAGGACCTGTATCAGTCGGAGCTTTGGCACCGCTCGCTGTTCGAGAATGCGACTGACGGGATTATGGTCCTCGACAAAAGCGGCATCATTGTGAACGTCAATGCAAAAGCATGCGCAATCTACGGTTTCCCGCAGGAAGCCATGATAGGAACGCAAGTTGCGCTGCTGGCTGCCGAAGAAAAGGACCAAGTGGCAAATCGCCTTCACAAAATACTTGACGGCGAGACCATGTACTACGAGGCTGAGCACTACCGCCGGGACGGGAAGCGCATTGCGGTCGAGATCAGCGCGAAGGCGATCAAACTGGGAAACGAGACCTACATCCAGTCATTCCAGCGCGATGTTACGGAAAAGAAAAAGATCCAGGACCATCTGGTCCAGTCCCAGAAGATGGAATCCATCGGCATACTGGCCGGAGGCATTGCCCACGACTTCAACAACGTTCTGACCGCCATCCTCGGCTTTATCGGATCGATCATGAAAGAGAACATCCAGAGCGAGAAGATACTGAAACGTCTGCGGGTCATGGAGCGGACCGCTCAGAATGCCTCGCGGATGGTATCACAGCTCCTGGGTTTCGCGCGGAAGAGCGAGATGAAGTTCGTTCCCCTGAACCTCCGGGACATCATTCTGGACACCTCAAAGCTCCTCGAAGGGTTTATGGAAAAAACGGTAAGACTCGACCTGCAGATCGACCGAAATCTGCCGATCATCAAGGGGGATATCGCTCAACTGGAGCAGGTATTGATGAACCTCGTCATGAATGCGCGCGACGCCATGTCCGGAGGCGGGATTGTGACGATCAAGGCGGAAGCGGTCCGGGCGGGCGCCGGCACTCCGCACATCCCTCCGTATATTCCCGACGGCGAGTATGTCGAGCTGACCGTATCCGACACGGGTCGCGGCATCCCCGAGAACATCAAGGACAAGATCTTCGAACCCTTTTTCACGACCAAGGACCGGGGAAAAGGGACCGGACTCGGACTTTCCATGGTGTACGGCTCCGTGACCGACCACCAAGGGTATATCACGGTCAGAAGCAAGGTAAACAAAGGAACGACATTCACCATCTACTTCCCCGTATGCGGAGAAGAACTGCCGACAGCGGCGGTGGAGAGCGGTCACCCGGTCCCGGCGAAGCTTGCGGGGAGCGAGACTGTACTGGTCGTGGACGATGACGAGAACGTGCTGACCTTTGTCAAGGACACGCTCGAGTCCAACGGCTACCGGGTTCTGGCCACCAGCAGTCCCATGAATGCAATCGATCTGTTCACCAAGATGCACGAGGAGATCGACCTGGTGATCACCGATGTGATCATGCCGCTCATCGACGGCGGCGAGCTCATGCGGCAGGTCCGGGCGGTCAAGCCGGATGTCAAGGTGCTCACCATATCGGCCTACCGCGATTTCGGCGACCGTGCGGACGATATTCGCTCAACTCCGTTCCTCCAGAAACCCTTCAACGGCTCCCATCTTCTCGCGACGATACGGAATATGCTCGACACCGGAAAAGTATCCGCCTAGTCCGCTGTACAACCGCATTCGGAAAAAGATCCGCTGTTCCGGCGACCATCAAGCTGCGTGTCTGATCTGCGTCTCCTCTCAGGTAATTTCTGTTTATCATTTCATCAGTTGATTAATAATGTGTCGGCGTGATCACGAACCGGCGAGTAGAACATCGCGTTCGCAACGCGCGAACTCAGGACAACCCGTTGATACTGCAAGGATACTTCTCCTTGGGTAGCTATGGCATGGCTGTTGCTATAGGTAATGTAAATCAAAACAAGGAGGATGTCCTCATGAGACAGATAGCGATCTACGGGAAGGGCGGAATCGGAAAGTCCACAACAACACAGAATCTCGTTGCGGCACTGGCGGAAGCAGGGCACAAATGTATGATCATCGGGTGCGATCCCAAGGCGGACTCCACGCGGCTTATCCTTAACCGCAAAATGCAGAATACCGTTATGGACATGGCGCGGGAAAAAGGCACGGTTGAGGACCTGGACCTGGAGGAAGTGCTGCTTACAGGGTTCAAGAGCATCAAATGCGCGGAATCCGGGGGTCCTGAGCCGGGCGTGGGTTGCGCGGGCCGCGGCGTGATCACGGCGATAAACTTTCTTGAAGAAAATGGCGCGTATGGCGACGATACGGACTTCGTGTTCTACGATGTGCTCGGCGACGTGGTCTGCGGCGGATTTGCCATGCCTATCCGCGAGGGTAAGGCAAAGGAGATCTACATCGTGACCTCCGGCGAAATGATGGCAATGTACGCAGCGAATAACATCTCTCGAGGCATCCTGAAGTACGCTCAGAGCGGCGGCGTGCGGCTCGGCGGGCTCATCTGCAATTCGCGCAAGACCGACAAGGAGTTCGAACTTATATCCGAACTGGCGAGCAAACTTGGTACCCAGATGATCCATTTCGTTCCCCGGGACAACGAGGTGCAGCGCGCAGAGCTCCGACGAAAGACGGTGATCGATTATGCCCCCGATCATGCTCAGGCGGACGAGTACCGCCAGCTTGCAAAGAAGATCGCGGACAATAAGAACTTCGTCATTCCCACGCCGATCACCATGGATGAGCTGGAAAAATTGCTGATGGATTACGGCATCATGGAGAAGGAAGCCGTCGCATAAGCAAGGAATGCGGAATGCGGAATCCGGAGTGCGGAATGGTAATGAAAAACAAATTCGCGCAGAGGTAGGAGACGCGGAGAAATGATAGCCTGACAGCTTTGCCGTTAAGGAAAATGAATCAACCCGGCGCTCTCTGCGTGCTCCGCGCGAGATAGCATCGGATTGTCAATCGCTTCCGGTTCGTCCGGGTTAGGAGAAAATCATGAGCGCAAATATCAAAGACACGCAAAGAATGATCGAAGAAGTCCTGGAAGCCTACCCCGAGAAGTCGAAAAAGGACCGGGCCAAGCACCTTGCTGCGAACGATCCCACAGGGCAGTGCAGCGCCTGCCAGGTGAAGTCGAACATCAAGTCCCGGCCCGGGGTCATGACCGTGCGCGGCTGCGCGTACGCGGGCGCAAAGGGCGTGGTCTGGGGACCGGTGAAGGACCAGATCACGATCAGTCACGGTCCTGTGGGCTGCGGCCAGTATTCCTGGTGGTCACGCAGGAATTACTATAACGGCCAGACCGGCATAGACGCCTTCGGCACGATGCATATCACCACCGACTTTCAGGAGAAGAACATCGTTTATGGCGGAGACAAGGGGCTGGATGCGGCAATCAAGGAGCTGCATGGCCTGTTTCCGCTCGGCCGGGGTATCGGCATCCTGTCCGAATGCCCTGTAGGCCTTATCGGCGACGATATCGAGGCGGTCTCGAAGCGTGTGGCAAAGGAGATCAATATCCCGATCGTTCCGGTGCGGTGCGAAGGGTTCCGCGGTGTTTCCCAGTCCCTGGGCCACCATATCGCGAACGACACGATCCGCGACTACGTGCTTGGCAAGGGTACGCTTGAAAAGACCACTCCCTACGACGTGAACCTGATCGGCGACTACAATATCGGCGGAGATGCCTGGGCGTCGCGCAAGATCCTCGAAGAGATGGGCTTGCGCGTGATCGCCCAGTACACCGGCGACTCGACGATCAACGAGATCGGGATAGCGACCAAGGCGAAGCTGAACCTGATCCACTGCTACCGGTCCATGAACTACATCTGCCGTCACATGGAAGAGACCTACGGTATACCGTGGATGGAGTTCAACTTCTTCGGACCCACGAAGACGATAGACAGCATCAGGAAGATCGCGGCCAAGTTCGACGAGAAGATCCAGAAGAACGCCGAGGCGGTGATCGCGAAATATCAGCCGCTTATGGACAAGGTGGTTGAGCAGTATCGGCCGAAGTTGGAAGGCAAGAAAGTGATGCTCTATGTCGGCGGTCTGCGGCCGCGCCATACCATCGGCGCCTATGAGGATCTTGGTATGGAAGTCGTGGCCTCAGGTTATGAGTTCGGCCATGGCGACGATTACAAGCGAACCTATCCTGAGATGAAGGAAGGCGCGGTGATCATGGATGACGCGACGCTGTACGAGCTTGAGGAGTTCACCCGAAGGCTCAAGCCCGACATGGTGGGTTCGGGCATCAAGGAAAAGTATTCCTACCACAAGCTCGGGGTGCCGTTCAGGCAGATGCATTCCTGGGATTATTCGGGGCCTTATCACGGATTCGACGGGTTCCCGGTCTTCGCGCGGGACATGGATATGACCGTGAACAGCCCGACGTGGGGATTAATCCGAAGGAAGAAGTAGGAACGAAGAATTAAGAAAAGAAGCTCGAAAACAAAAGACAAAGCATCTACCGCTGAGCCGCGGAGACGCAGAGAACGGCGATTATATAGAAGTTTGAAAGAAACTAATTCGGTTTTCCTCGGCGCCTCGGCGTCTCTGCGGTGAAAAAAGTCTGGAGGATTCTATGAAGATCAGAGACCATAGCGAGTTGTTCAAACAGCAGGATTACCAGGAGCAATTCCAACGCAAGAAGGAATTCGAGAACGGCTGGCCCGCGGAGAAGGTGAAGGAGGTCTCCGAGTGGACCAAGACCAAGGAGTACCAGGAGCTGAACTTCAAGCGGGAGAATATCAAGATCAATCCCGCGAAGGCCTGCCAGCCCCTGGGAGCGGTGTTCTGCGCATCAGGATTCGCCGGCGCCATGCCTTTTGTGCAGGGAGCGCAGGGATGTGTTGCCTATTTCCGCAGCCATCTTTCCCGCCACTTCAAGGAGCCTTTTGCCGCCATTTCCACGTCCATGACCGAGGACGCGGCGGTCTTCGGCGGCCTGAACAACATGCTGGAGGGCCTGGAGAACGCCCATACGTTGTATAAACCGAAGATGATAGCGGTCTCCACGACCTGCATGGCCGAGGTGATCGGCGATGATCTGAACGCCTACATCAAGACCGCGAAGGAGAAAGGCGTCATACCGCAGGACCTTCCGGTGCCTTTCGCGCATACCCCGAGCTTTGTGGGCTCCCACATCGTGGGCTACGATAACATGATGAAGGGCATACTAAAGACACTTTCGGCGGGAAAGAAAGGCGAATCAAACGGGAAAGTGAACATTATCCCCGGATTCGACACCTACACGGGCGATTATCACGAGATCAAGCGTCTGATGGGCTTGATGGGAGTAGAGGCCACGGTGCTTGCCGATGTGAGCGACACCTTTGATTCTCCCAACACCGGTGAATACAAGCTTTACCCCGGAGGCACGCCGCTCGATGCCGCAATGGACGCGGTGAACGCCGTCGGATCGATCGCGCTTCAGAGCTATTCCACGGCAAAGACCATGGATTTCATTGAGAAGGAATGGGGCCATCAAAAAAGGCTGTCCATAACCCCTATCGGCGTAAGAAATACCGATAAGTTCTTTGAAGAACTGAGCAAGCTTACCGGCAAGGCAATGCCGGCTGCAATCGAGGCAGAACGGGGCAGGGCTGTTGATGCTATGGTGGATTCGCACCCCTATGTTCACGGCAAACGCTTTGCCCTGGTTGGCGATCCGGACATGCTGCTCGGCATGATCAGCCTGATCATGGAAATGGGCGGCGAGCCCGTGCATGTGGTCTGCACGAACGGGGACAAGAAATTCGAGGCCGAAGCAAAGGAACTGCTCGCATCGAGTCCCTTTGGCGCCAATGCCACGGTATACGCGGGCAAGGACATGTGGCACCTCCGGTCGCTCCTGTTCACGGACCCGGTGGACCTTCTGGTCGGGAACTCCTATGCAAAGTTCCTGAAGCAGGATACGGGAACGCCCCTGGTGCGGTTCGGTTTCCCGATCTTCGACCGGCACCATCTGCACCGTCAGCCGGTGATCGGGTATCAGGGCGTGATCAATCTTGTGACCATGCTGGTGAATACGGCATTGGAGGAGCTGGACAAGAAGACCGAAGGGTCGGCGAGCTTTGATGTGATCAGATAATTCGTAGGGGCGGCCCCGCGTGGCCGCCCTATGCAGGGCAACCACATGGGGTTGCCCCTACGGAGAGAATCTTATGACCACGGCAATCGACAAATACACGGCAGACGGATGCGCCACCGACGACAAGCACAAGGTCTGTCGTTCCCGGGGCGGAGAATCCTGCGCTTTCGACGGTGCGATGATCGTGCTCCAGCCGATAAAGGACGCTGCACACGTGGTCCACGGTCCTATCGCCTGCTGCGGCAATTCATGGGAGGGCAGGGGCACACTGTCGCGTTCCGTGAATGCGGCCGAGTTCCCCCTGGTCCGCATGGGCTTCACGACCGACATGACGGAGATTGACATTGTTTACGGAGCTGAAGAAAAGCTCTACCGGGGGATACTGAAGACCGCGGCCCGGGTGAAGCCAAAGGCCCTGTTTGTCCACGCAACCTGTGTGAGCGGTCTGATCGGCGAAGACATAAACGCTGTCTGCAAAAGGGCGCAGCTTGAACTCGGCATCCCGGTGATCCCGGTCAATGCTCCGGGTTTCACCGGTCCCAAGAACCTGGGCAACCGGATCGCCGGGGAGGTGCTCCTGGACCATGTCATCGGTACTGACGAGCCTCCTGTGCAAACGCACTTCGACATCAACCTTATCGGCGAATACAATATCGCCGGCGACCTTTGGCTGGTCGAGCCGCTACTGACAGCCGCGGGTATTCATGTCCTGTCAAGGATCACCGGAGACGCGACCTTTGAAGAGATCACCTGGGCGCACCGGGCAAAGCTTAATGTGGTGGTCTGCGGCAGAGCGCTGATCAACGTTGCCCGGGAGATGGAACGGAGATATGGCATTCCTTTTGTGGAAGTGTCGTTCTTCGGCAGCACCGAAATTGCCAAGGCACTACGGGCTATCGGCAACAAACTGCAGGAGTCGGGATGCGCGGGCCTCCTCGATGTCGTAGAAACGCATATTAAGGTCGCTGAAAAGAAGCTCCAGGAAGAACTAAAGCCTTACAGACACTTGCGCGGCACGAAGGCTGTGCTTTACACGGGCGGAGTAAAAAGCTGGTCGTTCATATCGGCGCTCCGGGACCTGGGTATCGAGGTCGTTGCCGTGGGAACGAAGAAGAGCACGTTCGAGGACGAGGAGAAAATGAAAGAACTTCTCGGGCCGCAGGCGCCTCTCATTGAGGACGTTACCCCGAAGAACCTGCTGCGGCTCTTGAAGGAACACAAAGCCGATATGCTGATCGCGGGAGGAAGGAATCAGTATCTGGCTGTCAAGGAAGGGTATCCTTTTGTTGATGTGAACCAGGAGCGCCATACTGCCTACGCGGGATATGATGGACTGGTCAATCTGGCGGAGCAGATCAGCAATGGCATGCGGTTCTACAAAGGCAGTGCGAAGTGCGAAGTGCGGAGTGTGGATTACGGAGCAAAGACGACCACGGCCAAAGAACTAAATTCCGCACTCAGAATCAATCCCCTGAAGCATTCTCCCGCCATTGGTGCTGCCATGGCGATCCAGGGCATCCACAACGCGCTGCCGATTATCCATGGAGCGCAGGGTTGCGGATTTCTCGGCAAGGTATTGTTGACGAAACACTTTCGGGAGCCTGTCGCGCTTGCCACATCCAAGCTTTTTGTCGAAGACGTGGTGATGGGCAGCGAGGAGCGGTTGATCAATACCGTGAAGGATTTCATGGAAAAGAGTTCGCCTGACCTGATCGCCGTGCTTACCTCGGGGCTTTCGGAAGTGAAAGGGGACGATGTTCAAGCAGTTGTCAGGAAGCAGGAAGCAGAAGCAGGAAGTAACGGAAGGAATACGTCGATCATTCATGTATCGACACCGGACTATGACGGAGGACTTGAATCGGGCTACGCAAAGGCAGTAGAGGCAGCTCTGGAAATTGCGGTGCGCGAAGTGCGGAGCGCGGAGTCGGATCAAATCAACGTTCTAGCGGGTTCACACCTGACGCCCGGAGATATCAACGAGCTGCGTGACATTGTCGAGTCCTTCGGACTGCGGCCGATCATTCTTCCTGATCTGTCGTCGCTCGACGGCAGCAGGCAAGGCTTCTCGGGTCTTTCCAAGGGAGGAACACAGTTAACGGACATCCGGTCCATGGGTTCTTCACTCCGGACGTTCGCGATCGGCAGAAGCATGGAGCGGGCGGCCGGAATTCTCCGGGACCGCTACGGTGTCGCCGCTGTTCTTCTTGATTCTGTAGCCGGACTGGAAGATACCGACAGGTTGCTGCATGAACTGAGCCTTGTCAGCGGCCGTCGGATACCGGAACGTTACCAGCGGCAGCGCAGGATGCTTGTGGACGGAGTGCGGGACGGACAGTTCTATTTCGGATCAAAGAGGGTCTGCCTGGCGCTGGAACCGGATCACTCCTTGCAGATGTCCCGGTGGCTCAGGGAGACAGGGGCGACAACGGCATTGAGCATCATTCCAACACTGAGCAACGCAGCGGATCACATCGAAGCGGAGCATGTGGAGATCGGAGACCTCTTCTCGATCCAGGGAAAATACGATCTGATCATCGCGAATTCTCATGCTCAGGAAAGCGCGGAGCAAATGAGGATCCCGCTCTATGAAGCGGGGTTTCCAGTCTTTAAATCGCTGGGATATGCGCAAAAGGCGATGGTCGGGTATCGAGGAGCACTTGCCATGGTGAATGAGATCGGGAGTTTGTTAATGCGGGGGCATTAAGAGACCGGAAGGGGTAAGGGGGAAGGAGGAACGTCATGAAGGTCGCATTCGCTACATCCGACGGGAAAAATGTTGATGAACATTTCGGCAGAGCAGGGAAGTTTGCGGTCTATGAGATGAACGCAAGCGGTTTCCTGTATCTGGAAACGAGGACCTTTGCCGAAGGACTGGACCTGGCAGTCACATCCACAAAGGACAAGGGGCAGGCGCATGAAGACGCTGTGCAGGCAAAGGTGGAAAAACTCGCCGACTGCAGGCTGATCTATCTGACGGAGATCGGCGGACCGTCAGCCGCGCGTCTGGTCCGTAAGGGCATCATGCCGATGAAGGTCAAGGAATCCGGGCCCATTGAGATAGAGCTTGACCGTCTCTCGACACTCATAAGGACATCGCCGCCGCCGTGGTTGAAAAAGTCGATAAACAATTAAGGGAATATCGCGAATTTAGGGGCGGTCCTGCGTGGCCGCCCGGGGAGGGCAACCACATAGGGTTGCCCCTACTTAATATCTGAGGAACGAAGGAGGCATGCAATGAAGATGATTCGAGCTTTTATCAGGCCGGAAAAAGAGCAGGAAGTGGTGTTGGCGCTGGATGGTGCGGGCTTCCCCTCGCTCACCAAGATGCCGGTGTTCGGAAGGGGAAAGCAAAAGGGGCTCACCGTCGGGCCGGTCCATTACGACGAGTTGCCCAAGACGCTTATTATGACCGTTGTCGAGGACAAGGACACCGACAAGGTCATTAAAGTGATCCAGGACAAGGCAAAGACCGGTTTCATCGGCGACGGCAAGATCTTTGTCAGCCCGGTGGAGACCGCTTTTACGGTCAGAACCGGCGAAGCAGTGCTGTAAGAAGTGTGGAATGCGAAGTGCGGGGTAAGAAGCGAATCCATCACCGCTCTTCTGCGGCAATATATTTAATTTGGAGGTTTCAATATGAAGGAAATAACTGCCATCATTCGACGGGACAAGCTTCCCGAGACCAAGAAAGCCCTGGACGACCTCGGCTATCCATCGCTCACGATCCAGAGCGTTGAGGGCCGGGGCAAGCAAAGGGGCGCCATGTGCGGGGAGATGGATTCGGAACTGCCGGAAAGCTTCTGTACCACGGCAAAGCTTAAACCCACACCGTCCGCTTATGCGCTGGAGCATACGCTCCCCAAGGTGGCGCTCTATGTGCCCAAGCGGCTCCTGACCATCGTGGTCCCCGACGACGTGGTCACGACCGTGGTCAAGTCGATCGTGAAGGTGAACCAGACAGGTAAAGCAGGCGACGGCAAGATCTTCGTGGCGCCCGTGGAGGGTGCACTGCGGGTCCGGACCGGGGAAAAGAACGGGGAAGCAATAGCGTAAAGAACGTGGCCGGTGGCCCGTAGCCTGGAAGTGCGAATTCCCGGCTCCCGGCTACCGGACCCTGGTCCCATTTTGGGAGGTTGTTATGTCTCAAATAATCGGAACCACCCGGGGCGGGAAGTCCTGGAAACCCCGGTTTATCGATGCCATTGTAATGGAAAAGTGCATCGGCTGCGGACGCTGCTACAAGGTCTGCGGTTTCGATGTGCTCGAGTTGATCGAAAAGCCTTTTGAAGGTGAAGACGAATACGGCGATGACATGGGCAACAAGGTCATGTCCGTGGCGCGGCCGGAGAACTGCATCGGCTGTGAAGCCTGCGCCAGGACCTGTACGAAGAAATGTCACGTACACGTTGAATTGTGAGCTGCCAATGCCTGGATCGGACGCAAAGAACCGGCTCCATGGCGCTCCATCAGCGGTTCCGGGACTGAGCAGGGGGGAAATCACGGTCAGACCGGCGCGGCCGGGGGATATTCCCCGAATGGCGGAACTGCTTGCGGACCTCTTTGCCCTGGAGTCGGATTTCACGCCCCAACGGGAACAGCAGATCGACGGCTTGAGCTATCTGCTTGCAGACCCTATCGGCAGGACGCGGGTGTTTGTCGCTGAACACGCCTGTACGGTTGTGGGCATGGCATCGGTGCAGATGCTCATTTCGACGGCCGAGGGCGGCAGGGTCGGCATCGTGGAGGATGTTGTTGTGGAACTCAAGTACCGGCGGCGAGGCATCGGAGCGCTGTTGCTCAGGGAACTCGTTGACTGGAGCAAACAAAAAGGGCTTCGGCGACTTCAGCTGCTTGCAGATCACGATAACCGCAGGGCGCTCGATTTTTACCATAAGAACGGGTGGGTCGGTACAAATTTGATCTGCCTGAGAATGATGCTCTGACCGTGAGCCGGATATTCAAGACGAACGCCTGACCTGACCATGAGTTGCCTAAGAGAACGATGAGCCTGAATCTCTCCATGATCTGCTTAATCCTTGAGCAGGTGCTTCAACCCATGCATAAACATCCCCGCAGCTGGATCGCTATCCGCTTGTAAATCCGCATCAATGATCTGGCAGCGTAATTGCTATGTAGCTCATCAAGATAAGTGAATCGAGGTGACGACCATGGCAAAGAGCAATCAGGACATACTGAGCACCCATCCCTGTTTCAATGTGAACGCTCATGGATCCTTCGGCAGGATCCACCTTGCCGTAGCTCCGGCGTGCAATATCCAATGCCGCTATTGCGAACGCAAGTACGATTGTGCCAATGAATCGCGGCCCGGTGTCACGAGCAGGGTCCTCGATCCCGGGGAAGCGGTGGAGCGGGTCGGAACGTTCCTGGAACGGAACAGCAGGGTGAGCGTGGTCGGCATCGCGGGTCCGGGCGATCCGCTTGCGAACGACGCGACCTTCGAGACCCTGCGGGCGATCCACGGGAAATTCCCCGAGCTTACGCTCTGCGTTTCCACGAACGGCCTGCTGCTCTCCGAACGTCTCTCGGACCTGGTTAGTGCCGGCGTCAGGAGCATAACGGTCACGATCAACGCGGTATCACCGGCCGTGGCTGAAAAAGTATATGCCTGGGTATCGTACCGGGGACGGAAATTATCAGGTGTTCAGGCAGCCGAAACGCTGGTGCGCAATCAGTGGCAGGGACTGATCAATGCGATCGAAGCGGGGCTGCTGGTGAAGGTCAATTCAGTGTACATCCCCGGCGTGAACGGCGATGAACTTGTCAGGATAGCGCGGCTTGCCGGGAGCTTCGGCGCGGATATCATGAACGTTCTGCCGCTCATTCCCCAGGCATCGTTCAAAGAGTTCAAGCGGCCAGGTTATGAAATGCTCCATGCGAAGCGTGACGAGCTTCGGCCTTTTATCAGCCAGATGTCCCACTGCCGCCAATGCCGGGCTGATGCCTGCGGTACCCTGGGCGAGGACAAGGACATGGATACCGAGCTGCTCATGGCGCGGATCGGCGAGGAATATACGGAGTCGGTCGTCTAGGTGGTTCGCGATGGTTATCCTGCTTGGCGTAGCATCTTTCGGGATCGTGGCCTTTGTCCTGTCCTTGGCGATGGGCAAACGGACCAAGAGCGCCGATCAAAGCGAGGTCTCCGCTTCGGTTCTCCTGGTATCCTGGGATGAGATGCTTTTCGGCATGTATCTCATGCGGTTCTCGTAGCGGTCGGCGAAGGCGGTGCTGTTGCACACCGTTCGCGAGGAGGTTCTATGCGCGCATTCGAGAAATTGATCATCGTTATCGCAACGATCCTTTGCTGTACCGCCGGGGCCGCATGGTCGCAGCCGGGACAGGAGTTGACCGTGGCGGCAGCGCTCAGCCTGAAGAGCGCATTCGAGGAGATCGCTGTCCTGTACGAGGAGAAATACCCCGGAGAGCGCATAAGGTTCAACTTCGCCGCATCCGGTGTGCTGCAGCGACAGATCGAGGCTGGAGTGCCGGTGGATGTTTTTGCTTCGGCAGCATCCCGCGAACTGGACGAACTGGAGCGTAAAAAACTGCTTGCCGATGGTTCGAGAAGGAGCTTTGCCCGAAACCGGATCGTTCTGATCGTTCCTGCCGGCGTAACGACCAGGATTCATTCCTTCGCGGACCTTGCGGATATTGCGGTGAAGCGGCTCGCCATGGGTAATCCCGCCACCGTGCCCGCGGGAAAATATGCAGATGAGGTTCTGCGGCTGAGTGGTATGCGTGACAGGTTATCCGGCAGACTGGTCCTTTGCGAAAACGTGCGGCAGGTGCTGGATTACACCGTCCGCAACGAGGTGGATGCCGGGATCCTCTTCGC
Source organism: Nitrospirota bacterium (assembly GCA_029858565.1). Lineage (GTDB taxonomy): Bacteria > Nitrospirota > UBA9217 > UBA9217 > UBA9217 > JAKAHZ01. The sequence continues at coordinate 63,624 of JAOUEV010000009.1, forward strand.
GACCGATGCCGCTGCCGTTCGCGGGGTCGTGGTAGCTGCGACAGCCCCTGCGGGAAGCCACAGCCCGGCGGTCTATCACGCTGCGGCCTTGAAGGACGCTAAACGCGGGGCTGCCGCACGAAACTTTATCGATCTGCTGCTTTCCTCGGAGGGGCAGGCGGTGCTGAAGCGCAGGGGATTCCAGGCTGCTCAATGAAGGAGACACTATGGAATCGTCAACCCTGTTTTCGCTCAGACTCTCCCTGCAGGTCGCGGCGGTGGCCACGATTCTCATCTTCGCCGCAGGCGTGCCGATTGCCTATCTGCTGGCCCGTGGGGTCTTTCGCGGCCGCGAGGTTGTGGATGTGCTGATCACCCTGCCGCTTGTGCTTCCTCCCACGGTAACGGGCTATCTGCTGATCGTGCTCCTGGGCAGGAACGGCATCATCGGCGGGACGCTGTACCGCTGGACAGGCTGGTCGATCATGTTCACCTGGCAGGCCGCGGTGATCGCCTCTTTCGTGGTGGCGCTGCCGCTCATGGTCAAAACAGCCCGCGCCGCCATCGAGACCGTGGATCGGAACCTTATCGACGCATCCGCGACGCTCGGCCATTCGGAACTCTGGACCGTTGTCCGGGTAACGCTGCCGCTCGCGCAACGGGGCATTGTGGCGGGTCTGGTGCTTGCTTTTGCCCGGGCGCTTGGCGAGTTCGGCGCAACGCTCATGCTCGCGGGCAATATCCCGGGTAGGACCGATACCATGCCGATCGCCATGTATGCGGCAGCGGCCTCAGGGGATCGGTCCGGCGCCAATGTCATGGTGCTGTTGTTCACGGCCATCTCGGGAGCATGTCTGTACGCGGCGAACCGGCTGGGAAGGAGGACCGCATAGTGGGCCTGTCGGTCTCGATCAGCAAGAAGCTGGGAACATTCTCCCTTGACGCGGAGTGGGCCGTTGATGACGAACTCGCGGTCCTGTTCGGCTATTCGGGATCGGGCAAGTCGCTGACGCTCCGTGCCGTAGCCGGACTCCTGATACCTGACAGGGGGACGATCGAGCTGAACGGTCAGATCCTGTTCAGCGGAGATGACGGACGTGTCGTACCCACGCAACTGCGATCCATCGGGTTTGTGTTCCAGGACCTCGCTCTGTTCCCTCATATGACAGTGGAGGAAAACATCCTTTACGGCGGTCACGGAGTCAGCAGCCGGGAGCGGCAGGAGCGGTGCAGGGACATGGTGCGGCGTTTTCGGTTAACCGGTCTTGAACATCGTCGTCCCGTGGACCTTTCCGGAGGGCAACGGCAGCGGGTAGCGCTCGCACGGACGCTCATTCGGCGACCGGCGGCGCTTCTTCTTGATGAACCCTTTTCCGCACTTGATGCCCCTCTTCGGCGTGAGATGCGGGGGCTGCTCCGGGAGGTGCAGCGGGAGCTGCGCATCCCGGTCGTGCTCGTGACCCATGATCTGACGGAAGCGCTTGAGCTTGCCGACATGCTGATCCTCTATGTCGACGGCAGAGTGGAACAGTGCGCTACGCCTCGCGAAGTCGTCAAACAACCGGCATCGGGATCCGTGCGCAGGCTCATCTCACCTGAGCTTTTTCAGCACAGGGATAAGCATGACGATAACCAGGAACGAGCGGCAAGTATACTGCCTATCTGCTGTGCAGGTGCCTAGGAAATGGTCCGGCGGAACCCTTTCAGCTGGAATAAGCTGTTGATTTAGCTGGCCACCGGATTGGCAGCCTTATTGCTTTTCTCAGGGAAAGGATCCCGGGAGGCAATATGGTACATGCAAACAGCACAGCGAAAAATTATCCCTGTTTCTCGAACAAAGGGCTGCGGAGTGATGCTCTGCGCCTGCGGCTTTCCTCGGGATGTAACCTGCAGTGTGCCCGCTGCGCGACAGCTACCGAGCAGGCCGTCAGGCGCTCGCTCGACCGCGCAGGTATGACGCTTATGACCGAGGCCGGCGCTTTCGATCTCGTCCGGTCCCGCATGGAGGGCAAGGATCGTCCGGCCGTAGTGGAAATCGCAGGCCCCGGCGAACCGCTTCTCCATGCCGGCACGTATATGTTGATGAGGCAATTGAACACGGCCTATCCCGACCTTCCGGTCTCACTATGGACGAACGGCGTTCTGCTTCCCGACCGTCTCAAGGAATTGGTAAGGTCGGGATTAAGAAGCATTGTGCTGACCATGAATGCCGTGAGCCAGGATACGGCAGACCGCCTGTACGAATCGGTCATCTACCGCGCGAGACGTTACGCAGGCAGGGACGCATCGCATCTCATCTTGCGGCAGCAATGGAGCGGACTTGCGAACGCCGTCGAAGCCGGCATAGCGGTGACTGTATATGGTGTACGCGTGCCCGGCATCAACGACCACGAAATCGATCGGATCGAATCCAGGGCTCGTTCCCTGGGTGTCGATCAGATACTGATCGTTGATGCCGATCTCTGATCCGATCCTGTCTTCCTGTTCCGACGGCTTCATCGGGAGCACGCTGCATGGCATGATATCCCCTGATCCCCATTCTGTCATGCAGTCGTGCTCTCCTCCCTTCTCCAGGTCAGATCTCATGAATGAAAAGATCAATAATGTAGAACCAATGTGAAGCGCGATATACGCGAGTTATCGCTTCTGCACGTTATTTCATCACATGACCAAGAATGATGCTGAAACGGGCGGCCTTTGTGCAGGCTGAAGTCGATGAAATGAACTCCCTCGGACAGAACGCATTGAAACTGCGGGGGAACCATCGCGGCGCGCTAATTGGCATAGGCATTGCTATATGTCTAGGCAAGGAAGTTGTTCCAGGCAACATGCAGAAAGACTCCGGAGGTCTTTCAATTTATGCGGTACTGGACGCGTGAGCGGCCGAAAATAAATCCCGAGGGGACATGAGGAGGATGAACATGAAGAAGATAGCATTGGTAATGGGTTTTGTGCTGCTCTGCGGCACCGCGGCGTTCGCAACGCCATCAACGCAGATCTGGATCCCGTCCACGGACATCCAGCCGTTCAAGAAGGTGCATTTCGGTTTTGATCAGTACATCAAGACGCGGAAGATCGACGGCGCCACCCGCGAAGCGAACGTGATCAACAACGGTATTACGGTAGGGGTGCTGCCCTTTGAAAAAGTGCAGATGGAGGTTGGTATCGATCAGCGGGCCTATGGCGTGGAGCCGGCCGATTCAGCACCGTACTATTTCAATGCCAAGATCGGCGTTCCCGAGGACGCGATGTTCTCCAACTCGCCTGCGGTTGCCGTTGGCGGCTATGATTACGGCACCAAGAAGTTCGATGCGAACACGGGCTTCGGCACGGACTATAACATCACCTACGGCCTCCTGGCAAAGACGCTCGGCAAGGCAGGCAGGTTCTCGGTGGGGTACTACCAGGGCAGCGACAAACTCCTGCTCGACAAGACCGGCCAGAAGGACAGCACCGGGGTGCTCGCTTCCTGGGACCGGACCCTCTCGGAGATCTCGGACAAGCTTTGGGTGGCCGTCGATTACATGGGAGGTGAGAACGGCTACGGCGCGCTGTCCTACGGCGCTGCCTGGAAGTTCGCGCCGAACGTGGGCGTGATCCTGGGAATGGACAAGTACAACAACGACAATTTCAAGTCGACCTACACCGTGCAGGTTGATATCGACCTCGATCTGTAATAAATGGGGGATGCATCGCAAGGCCGGTGCATCCCCCTAGCATGATGAAATCCCGGGCATCTGACTCGGATCGGAAATTATGCCTAAATAGAAGGCACATGAACAGGAGCTGGTCACGGGCACGTTGTTCGGCGGAAAGCGTTGGTAGTTGTTGGCTGAACAAACAGATGAGAATCAATGCATTGCACGTTTAGTTCCTATGGCACGTGTGTTGCAAATACACTCGTAATAGCGACAGGGGAACCTGAGCAAGGAGGATCTTGTTATGAAAAAGTCTATTCAAGGAATTCTGTTTGCGGCAATGGCGGTCATGCTGTTCATGGTCGTCATGACTCCGTTCATCGCAGGCGCCGAGGAAGCAGCGGTACCGGCTGCCGCGGCTTCCGCGGCAACACCGGCACCGGCTCCGCCGAAGCTCGACACCGGCGACACTGCATGGATGATCGTTGCAACGGCCCTGGTGATGCTCATGTCCATCCCGGGACTGGCGCTCTTTTACGGCGGCCTGTCCAAGCGCAAGGACTCATTGAACACCATGGCCATGACCTTCGTGACCTTCTGTCTCGCGAGCCTGCTCTGGGTGATCTACGGCTACAGCATGACCTTTGGCACGGATATCGGCGGGGTGATCGGCGGACTGGAGAAGGCATTTCTCAAGGGAGTCGGAACAGCGAGCTTGTCCGGTACGATCCCGGAGTTCATCTTCATCGTGTTCCAGCTTACCTTTGCCGCGATCACCGTTGCCCTGGCTTCGGGAGCTTACATCGAGCGCATGAAGTTCTCTGCCTGGGTGCTCTTTTCCATCCTTTGGTTTACCCTGGCCTACGTTCCCGTGGCACACTGGGTCTGGGGCGGCGGTTTCCTGATGAAGATGGGCGCTCTTGACTATGCCGGGGGAACAGTGGTGCATATCAATGCCGGTATCGCGGCTCTCGTTGGCGCCCTGATGCTCGGCAGGCGCAAGGACAAGGCGCTCATCCCGGGTAATTTGACCCTTGTGGTGACCGGCACCGGACTTCTGTGGTTCGGATGGTTCGGGTTCAACGCGGGAAGCGCATTGGCTGCCAATGGCCTTGCAGGCGTGGCCTTCATCAACACGAATACCGCTGCCGCGGTAGCGGCGCTTTCCTGGATGTTCGTGGAGTGGATGCACTCGGGTAAACCTACGGTCCTTGGTCTTGCTTCAGGCGCGGTTGCCGGTCTCGTGACCATCACCCCGGCTGCCGGATTCGTGAACATTTCCGGCGCCATCATCATGGGGATCCTGGCCGGCGTTGTTCCGTTCTTCTCGGTCGCCTGGATGAAGCCCAAGTTCAAGTATGACGACACGCTGGACGCTTTCGGCATCCACGGGGTTGGCGGGATACTCGGCGCGGTGCTGACCGGAGTTTTCGCGGACCCGGCCATCAATGAAGCCGGTAAGGGTCTCTTGTACGGCAATGCCGGCCAGCTCTGGACACAGATCGTCGCGTCACTGGTCACGATCGCCTACAGCGGAGCGGTTACGCTCATCATCTTCCTGGTGCTCAAGTACACGGTCGGCCTCCGGGTGGATGCTGAAGAGGAGACCATGGGCCTTGATGAGAGCGAGCATGGGGAGAGGGCGTACAACATCTAAAGAAGTCGTAAGGGGTAAGGGGTAAGGGGTAACACTTCACCCTTCACTGTTTACTCCTCACCGGTTCTTATAAAGGAGGAATTATGAAAAAGATAGAAGCGATCATCAAACCATTCAAGCTCGACGATGTGAAGGACGCGCTGAATGCCATGGGCGTGGCGGGTATGACCGTGACCGAGGTGAAGGGCTTCGGCAGGCAAAAAGGGCATGTGGAGCTGTACCGGGGCGCGGAGTATGACATCTCGTTCATCCCCAAGGTGAAGATCGAAGTGGTGGTTGCCGAGGAGGTGGTGGAAAAGGTCGTTAGTACCATCATGGAAAAGGCCAAGACCGGCAAGATCGGCGATGGAAAGATCTTTATCACCAGCCTGGAGGATATTATCCGCATCAGGACCGGCGAGCGGGGTAAGACGGCGATCTGAGTCGCAGGAGCATACAATAAGTGCGAAGAAAAAGCGCCCGGGAGGATTATCCTTCCGGGCGTTGCTTTTTTGCATCATAAAATAGACGGATTTGCCGCAGGATGCACGAGTATACTCCTGAGATTCTTTCTGTGCATTATATGGCTGTTGGTTTTCTTGAAACTTACAGGCGGGAGGATTCGGTCTCACACTTCGATCTTGATGATGATCTTGTGGATCTCGCGGTCGGAGATCAGCGGAAGGTGGGCATCGGAGGGGTAAAATACCGTGAAGGCGCCGGGATTGACCGTGATCCAGGAGTCGGGCTCATCATCAAAGAACCGGATGTCCTTGTCAGCATCATAGGGTCCTGCGGGTCTTGTGCAGGTTGCTGCGGGTCTCCAGCCCATTTCATCCTTGCCGGAAATCACATACTGAATGTCAATGTACCGCTGGTGGGTTTCTAACTTGCCTTCGGACCGTTTTCTGCCGGGACCTTTGGAGCAGATGGCATAGATCCTGTCGCCGTCGATTTCGTGCCTTCCTGCAGGGAGGTCAGCAAGATCAGGCCGGGCCAGGAAAGCGAAGGCTTTCCTGAAACCGGCCTGGGAAGTGTAACGATCGGAGTTGCTCAGGGTATCAAGGACCATAGGAAAAGAGTTCCTACATCCTGGATGCAACGAGCTTGGAGATGGCTGTAAGCTGATCAAAGGGAATGAGCGTTTTGCTCTCGTTCTTCGGGTCCAGATGGGTCGTCACCGCGGCGTAGTAGTTTCCCTTCACGAAATTGATGGTGTACTGGGGCGGATAGACCGGGCTGCTGAATGCGTCGCTGCCGATGCCGGGAACGGCGCCTTTGTTGTATTCCGTGTCAGCCTTGAACTGGTCGTAGACAAAGGCGGGGCGGAACTGGATCATCAGGATCGGCTGGCCGTCGCTTCGGACGAAGTTGATGTCCCCGGTCAGGAGTTTGTTCTCGGTATATCCCGGAGCGGCCTTGTCGCGGGGAACCTTTTTCACGCCTGTGAGGCCGGTTGCTTTTTCCACGTCAGCAGCTGAAATGATATTGTCGAACTGTCCCGCGGAAACGCTGGAGAACAGACCTGCCAGGCAAACGATGATGACCGCACTGATGAGCCGTTTAAGCATTCCTTCTCTCCCCCTTGGACCTGTGAAGTGGATTGATCTGTACCGCTTTTGCGTCGGAAGATAACACGTTCTGACAGGATTTGCAACGGGGAAAAAGGCGGGGTGTAGTCAAGTGCCGGCGCGGCCGGCCGGGAACATCAGCCGCGGATGAGGATCTCGCGCAGCCGGTCGGCATATGCCGTGCTCGCGCTGTCGCCGGTCCTGATCTCGATGTCCTCAGGCCGCGTGACGCCAAGACCTATCTCCGCCGCCCGGGCGATCTGCTCCTGTTCAAAGATCTTTCTGGTCATGATCTCCCTGGTGCTGCCCAGGTCCTTGAGCATGGCAACGCCGACCGCGTCAATGGCAACGCGGTCCGATCCCGCAATGATCGCATCTGCCCGCTTGCGCGCGCCCCGGCCCGGTCCGCCGTCGACAAAGGCTTCGATGGCATCGAGGACAACGAGAGCCGGGGTGTAGGCCTGGTTGATCTCGGCGATCATGTTGCGCATGCTGAGGAAGGAGGAATGCAGCTCGGCCATGTTCCGTTTTCTGGTAACGCCCACGGAGAGCTTCAGGGACATGGTGAATACGCCGCCGTAGGCATGGGTCTTGAGGCAGCAGGTGGTCACGATGCACGGGGACTCCATGACCGGCCGCGCAACGTCGAATCCGTTCAGCCAGCTGCTCTGCTCCGGTTTGACGCGCACCCAGTCATGGTCCGCCAGGTCCTCGAAGTTGATGATGTCCACGCCGAGCTTCCTGCACAGATCGTAGACCCCCTTGTCCGCCATCACTTCCGCCGTGTCCGGAGGACCGCTCCGTTCGCCGATGGTGATATGTTCGGCGCCCATGCGTTTCAGGTGGTTGATCAGATGGGCCAGGGTGTCGTTGTGTGTTGAACCGGGATAGGTGTCGGCGGTATTGAAGTTCGGTTTGAGAAGGACTTTTTTCCCCTTGACCGGGTTGATCTTGAGAAGGTCAATGGCAGATGCAATGCCTGTCGTGCGGTCTTCGGTCTTGACCAGAGAAATGACCGCTTTTTGTCCGCTCTTTTCCTTCTTCGATGCCATAGCGCTCTCCTGTTCTTTCGGTGCTCCTGGCCCTGCGGCAACAAAAGCAGCTCCGGCTGCAAGGGTTATCAGAAAATGCCGTCTGTTCACGGATTCTTCCTGAGTATGACCGCTCCTGCCCTCCAGTATAACATGACCAGTGCCTTGTATCATGGCATGCTGCGGTATCCTGCCCGTATTTTACGCATATGCCTAAAAGAACGCCATGGATGACCGCCAAATGAGCAGGTCAGCGAGCTTTGTCCCGGGCAAGAACAGCGATAAATCAATGTGTTCACTGCTGATGAATAATTAGTCTTTTGTGGCATGTGCTTTGCTTAGAAAATAGCGTTGTGATGATTTTACGCTCACTTGCAGGAGGGATGAGGAAGATGTTCCGATCGAGAATGAACCGGTCGTTGATGATCCTTGGGGCGCTGATGTTGTTCCCGGCCATGGCATGGGCAGAAGGGGCTCCAGGTGCTCAGAAGATCGACTCCGGCGATACCGCCTGGATGCTCATATCCACGGCGCTGGTCATGCTCATGACGCCGGGTCTGGCGCTGTTCTACGCCGGCATGGTGCGAAGGAAGAACGTGCTTGGGACGCTGATGCACAGCTTTATCGCGATAGCTCTGGTGAGCGTCCAGTGGATCCTGATCGGTTATTCCCTGGCTTTTGGACCGGATGTGAAAGGGATCATCGGCAGCCTGGACTGGGCCGGACTCTCCGGTGTGGGACTCGCACCGAACCCGGATTATGCCGCCACGGTGCCTCATCTCGCGTTCATGGCCTACCAGATGATGTTCGCGGTGATCACGCCAGCGCTGATCAGCGGTGCTTTTGCCGAACGGATGAAATTCTCGGCCTACCTGGTCTTCGCTCTTCTCTGGACCACGCTGGTCTACGATCCGGTGGCTCACTGGGTCTGGGGAGTCGGAGGCTGGATGCGCCAGATGGGCGCCCTCGATTTCGCAGGCGGCATCGTGGTCCACGCGACCTCGGGATTCTCGGCTTTGGCGGCCGCGCTCTTTATAGGAAAGCGGAAAGGGTTCCTGCAGGAGGCAATGCCGCCCCATGATCTGCCCATGACCGTTCTTGGCGCCGGTCTTCTCTGGTTCGGCTGGTTCGGATTCAATGCTGGAAGCGCGCTCGCCTCCGGCGAACTGGCTGTCATGGCCTTTGTAACGACCCATACGGCCGCTGTCGCCGGCACGCTCACCTGGACGGTCGCTGAATGGGTCCATCGCGGCAAACCGACAATGTTCGGCGCCGCGACCGGCGCCATCGCCGGACTGGCCACCATCACGCCGGCGGCAGGTTTCGTCGGCCCCATGCCCGCGCTGGCCATCGGCGGAGCGGCCGGGATCCTGTGCTACACGGCGCTGAACGCGAAAACAAAGTTCCGTTATGACGATTCACTTGACGCATTCGGCGTTCACGGCGTTGGAGGCACGATCGGCACGGTGATGGCCGGAATGTTCGCCTCTGTTGCCATCAACCCAGCAGGAGCGAACGGGCTCTTCTTCGGCAACAGTCATTTGCTTTCCGTGCAGGTACAGGCGGTCTTCCTGGTGGCAGCCTATTCATTTATTGTGAGCCTGGCGCTGTTCAAGATCATCGATATGACTATGGGCATCAGGGTGACGAAGGACGAGGAGACCGAGGGGCTGGACCTGACGCAGCATGGGGAAGCGGGGTATACGCACTAATTAGTGCGGAGTGCGGAATGCGAAGTGCGGAGCGAGACCGAACAACAAGATCGAAAGACCAAAATTCCTCTCCTGTCAAGGTGAGAGGTTGGGTGAGGGGTGGTAACGGGTTTGGCATTTGTATGTAAATTCCGCACTCCGAACTTCGCATTCCGCACTCCGCACTGATTCACTGGCATCCCGCCTGCTGCTTCATTGCTTTAAGATACTCGTTCTCGGGATCAGGGTCTTTCACGGGAGTCTCTGACGCGGCCGCGAGGGCTTTCTGGTGTTCCGAATGGTTGGAGATGCTCAGGTCAAAGGCTTCGCAGGCTTCGGGCATATTATTCATCAGCAGGAACGTCTTTGCCATGCCTGCGTACACCTCGGACAGGGCGTCAAAGCGCCGCAGTTTCGCGAACAGGACCTCGGCGGCCCTGAGATAGCGGATGGAGTTCTCGTACCGCGCGTCAAAGGCGGCATCCCGGTCCAGGAAACCATCATCCCGGTAATGGGCCTCGAACCTGCCCACGGCCGTTGATCGGAAGAAGAGGCCGTATTGCCGGTAGGATTCGGCGAGGCCGGCAAGGTCCTTTCTCGTGACCGCAATGGTCATGGCATCACGGATAAGCTGTTCAGCATGTACCGGATCGCTTTCACTGCTGTAAAGTTCTGCGGCCTGGCGCAGCATGAGCGCGGGATCGTCTGAAGATCGGCTCCCGAGCGTGGCACAGCCGGCCAGTGAGATAACAAGAAAAATGACGGGGAATTTTCTCATGGGAGAAGGCAGCCTTCTTTAAGGCTTCTGGAGGAGTGTACCTCCCATTCTCAGGGAATGCAAGCTGAATAGAAAATGGTGAACAGAAAATGGTCACCTGCTCAAAGTCAGGGCCGGCTTGCACCGGCATGGAGGGCGTTTATTTTGATCATGCAACAATACCTAATGCTGTCAGGATGTTAGATTCGATGTGTTTTGGCCGATGTGGCATTGGACTTGCTTGATCAATAGGAGATGATAGCTTTCTAGCTTCGCTTTTGCTGGACAAGGGCAACGCCGACGAGAATGGATATGCCGCCGGCGATCTGGGAAAGAGTAATGCGTTCCCGCAGGAAGACCGCGGCAAAGGCGACTGCAGCGAAGGGCATGAGGTAGTGATATACCACGGTGCGGGTGACGCCGATCCGTTTTACGCCGTCATACCAGAGCGTGTGGGCGATCCCTCCTGCAACCACTGCGGCGAAGAGGAACGCGGTCCATGATCCTGCGGAGATGGCGCTCCAGTTCTGGTTTCCCAATTCCCGCAGGCTCACCGGGAGCAGCATAATGCTGCCGGCGATCATGGCCCAGGCGGTTACCAGCGACGGCGGATACTTGGCGAGCAAGGGCCGTGCATTGATGGTGTAAAGCGCCCAGAGGACCGAGGCGCCCAGTGTTATGAGGTCGCCCAGGAAGGCGGACGAGGTGAACGAGAATCCCCGGCCGCCGCTTCCGATGATCACCAGGGCGCCGAACGTTGCCAGGGCAAGGCCGCTCAGCATCCTGTTGCTGATCCTCTCCTTTCCTGTCGCGGCCATGATAAGCGCGGCGAAGAGGGGCGACAGGGAGATGAACAGGGCCGAGTGGGATGCCGATGAATAGTGCAGGCCGTACATGAAAAGGATGTTGTAAAGCGTGATGCCGAT
>JAOUEV010000051.1 GCA_029858565.1 Nitrospirota bacterium
GCTGATCTCATGATCGACTGCCCCCATTCGAACAGGACCGTTCCGCTTTTCCAGGAAAAACAATCCAGCAATCGGTCATGGAGATAAGTCAGGTTCTCTTCCTGGAAACGGCGGGGTGTCAGGCAGCCCATCTTGATGAAAATATCGCGGGGATCCTCCATGCCCGGCTTCCTTCGGTTCTCGTACTCCTGCAGTTCCGTGGCATTGGCGATGTTCTTTCGGGCCAAATAGTTCCCAAAGTCGTCTTTTTCCTCCATCACCTCTACATCCGTGGCAGCTCCATCTAGGAAGAAGAACCTCCTGCTCGAACCGTCCCGTTCCGCTGTCAAGATGCCCGTTCCGTGCTTAAGGAAGAGATAGAGCAGGACCTGTTCAAAAGGGCTTCGTTCCAAATCCCCTTTGATAGGGGCAGGCTGCTGCGAGACCTGGCGCGCGGGCTCCGCGGGTCGCGCCTGCAGTGACGCGCTGATCAAGCTGTAGAGCATTTCCGAGGAAAAGGGTTTGACCAGGAAATTGGTGAGGGTAAACTCCTTCTTGAGCCGGTCGATCTCCTCGGGATCGTTCACATACCCGCTCATCATGATGATGGGAACGTTTTTTCCCTTGGCGCTCTCCCGGACCTTCCTGCAGACCTCATCCCCGTTCATCAGCGGGAGCCGAAGGTCGACGAGCAGGAGATCGTAGTTCCCCGAGGCAAAATAACGAAGGGCGTTCACGCCGTCAGGTGCAATGTGGGCGGTCATTCCCTTCTTTTGCAGATACTGGCCGATCAGATCGGCAAGCTGCTCGTTGTCTTCAATGATAAGGATGTTCGCCATAATAGGCGCCGGTTTCAGCCGGCACTGTATCTATTATACAAATAAGCGGAAAAAGAGTCGAGAGCTAAGACAGCTCAGGAGAATGGTTATCGTAACATGTCCGCGGGAGAGGTCACTTCTTTTTTCCCAGGACCAGAACAGTATCCCCAAGTCGTTTGGTCTTGATGCCTGAGCAACCGGCTTCCCTGAGCCATGAACCGATCTCCCGGGCTGTGTAAGAGCGTCCTTCGCTGGTGTTCACCACCATGTTCACCGAAAAAAGCGCGCCCGGGAGTGGGCCTGCGCGATCGTCATCAAGGGAAAATTCATGGACCGCGATCGTCCCGCCCGGCGCGAGTGCCTCGAACGTTTTAGCGAGAAGCGCACGATTCTCCAGGGGGCCATGGGAATGGAGTATCTGGCTGAGCAGGACCAGGTCATAGGGGCCGCCGATATCGTCGAAATGGAAGTCTCCTCCGCGGAACGAGATCTTTTTCGCTCCTGCGGTCCGCACGATCTCGCGGGCCACGTCAATAGTATTGGGAAGGTCGAAGAGCGTGACCGCGATGCCTTTCTTTGCCAGGGCGATGCTGTACGTGCCCGGACCTCCCCCAAGGTCCAGCGCCTGTCGCACTCCGCGCAGATCGAGCGCAGAGATGACCTGCCGGACCCGGGGCAGAGCGTTATTATGCATGGCCCTGATGAAGACATCGTGATCCCGCTCGCCGGTCCTGTTCGGCATCCCGGAACGTACCACCTCATCGAGCCCGGACCAGCTCTTCCAGAGGGTGTCCGCGTGTCGCAGCATGTCGCCTTGATAGGCCGGACTCCCGGGAAGGAGGAATTGTTTTGCAAGCGGGGTAAGGCTGTAGGTCACTTTTTGTTTTTTCAGCAAGCCCAGTGCTGCCAGAGCGTCGAGCAGTATCTCCGTGGCCCGGAGGTCGGTCCTGAGCACCGAAGCAAGGCCGGAAGCGGATGTTCCTGCTCCGACCTGCTCGAATATCCGCAGATTGTTCGCGGTCAGGAGAACACGAGATGCGCGGAATCCTCCCCAAAGCTGTGCAAAAGCCGCAGCGGCATCGTGTTTTGCTCTTTTCATTGCTTCGCTCCCTTCAGTTGATCGTAGCAGGCCATGATTTGCTCAAGCGCAGCGGTAAGGGCGCGCGCTTGTTTTTGCGGTCCTGTGGACAGCTCAAGCAGCAACGGACCGCAAAAGAACCAGGTGCACCTCCAGGCGCGCTGCCAGCGCGGTTTTGTGCATCCTGTTCGCCCGAGGAACTGGCATGCGTTGTCCAACGGCCAGGAAGGATCGTGGCTTGGCACTTCCTCTCCCAGCACGGCAAGATAGGCCCGGTCCGCTTCCGTGAACGCGCCGTGGCGCTGCTTGCAGCAGACCTCGGCACAGTCCGGACAGACGCGGCTGGTATACTCTTCGATGAGCGGCGAGCACTCTATCAGCAGCCGTTTCAGCTCCTGGGCGATGGCAGGGGCGTTCTTGCTCATGGCGAGAGACGCTCCCCGCAGTGCCGGCACGTTGACGGCACGCAACAGGACCAGGAGAAAATCTCGAAGCCCAGGAATCTCCGCGGACGGAGCAGTACCGGCATGCGGCAGGCGGGGCAGCGAAAGAGGAATGCGGCGACAGCGTAAAGGATGGTGCTTACGGCAAGATATCCGATCAGTAGCAGTTCGCCGGCCTGAAAGCTCCAGACGCACCAGCCGATCAGGAAATAGACCGCGAGCCAGATGATCAGGATGCCGTTGTATCGGGAGCGTCTGTCCATAGGTGAGGGAAAAAGATAATCGCTGACGGCAGGATACCGTAAGGAAGGAGGAAAAGCAAGATGAAGACAACGTTGTGAAGACAGTGTGAAACCGCTGGACCTTTCTGAGACCGGGAATAATAGTCACTTCATTTTGTCATAGGCGATCAGGGCCGCACCCAGCGCGCCGGTGACCTGGGGATCAGACGGGATCTGGAGCCTGACACCGGTCTCCTGTTCGATCGCCCTTGCCACGCCCGCATTCTTCGCTACACCTCCGGTAAAGACCACATCCTTCTGGAGACCCACCTTTCCGGTCATGGCGAGTGTTCGTTTCGCGACCGAGCGGAACACGCCGCGCAATACCACATCTACCGGCGTCCCGCTCTGGGTCAGGCCGATGATCTCAGATTCAGCGAACACGGCGCACATGGAGGAGATCTCCCGCGCTTCCGAGGAGTTTTCCGTGAGCTGTCCCATGTTATCGAGCGGAACGTCGAGCATCAAGCCCACCATCTCGATGAACTTGCCCGTGCCTGCGGCGCAGCGGTCGTTCATCACGAAGTTCATGACCTTGCCGTTCCCGTCAACGCTGATCATCTTCGAGTCCTGGCCGCCGATGTCGATGACCGTGCGGGCCTGCGGGAACACGTAGGCGACCCCGCGAGCGTGGCAGAGGATCTCCGACGACACGGCGTCAGCTTCTCGGAAGTAGTTCCTGCCATAACCCGTTGCGATCACTTTTACCACATCGGACCGCCTGGCGCCGGCCGCAAGCATAGCGTCGAAGAACGCTTTTTTCGCATTCTCCGCAGGCGCGGCGCCGCTTATTGCGGTGATCGCCTCTACGATCTGGCCGCCGTCGTACAGCACGACCTCGATGGAACGGGAACCGATATCAACGCCGGCCGTCAGCATAAAACTCCTAAACAAGGATTGCAGGATCAGAGAATTATAGGATTAAAGGTAGCACCAACCCGAATCCTTACTCCTGTAATCCTTTAATCCCGATTCTAAAGCATCTCTATCAGCGTCTGCACTCGCACCTTGATCCGTTCGCGGTCCGAGTCCGAATAATCCGTCTCGACCTTCATGTACGGCATTCCGAGCTTCTCGCGCACGAACCGGTCGATCAGGAACGATTCCACATTATAGGTATGGCATGCCTGCCATACCAGGTCGATGACCGCCTGCACCTTGAACTCCTTCGCGAGCTTTCCGATCAGCGCTTCGCGCCCCTTGTTCGGCGTCATGCAGGAGCAGGGGAGCTGGAAGTACTTTCGTGCGATGGCCTCGACAGGATCGCCGGTCTCATCGACCTGGATATCAAGGGGTTTCATGCCCGAGCAGGTCTCCTGCACCACGACAACGGCTCCGCATTCCTCGATCACTTCGATCAGCTTGGTCGTGCCCTGGGCTGTTGGGCAGCCGGTGATCATGATGCGGGGAGCGCCTTTCTTCGCAGCGAACTTGCCGTGCTTCTTCCGGTCCCGCGCCTCTGCCATGAATGCTTCGAGCATGCGCAGATGGACCGGGTCCCCGGCAACGCGGTAGCGAAGCTCAGCAAGCTCCATTCCGGTTACTATCGCCGGGTCCTCCTTGCCGAGCTCGAAGGCCGAGCGCAAAAGGCTCCGTTCGTGGTTCATGTCTTTGATCGCTTTCCGGAGGTCGTCGTCGGTTATGGTGCGGTTGAAAGTCTTTTCCAGCTTCTTCCGGAGCTTTCCGACCTCGGAAACCCAGTGGGAAAAAGCCTCTTGTTCCTCGAACTTCTGGGTCAATTCCAGAATATGGACCGGTTGCTTTTCAGCGAGGAGCTCGTACATCTTTTTCTTGCCGTCGCAGGTGGTCTCCGCCACCACGAGGTCCGCGACCATCAGGAAGGGACAGCGGTTCGTGACAATGTACCCGAAGGAGGACTTGATCAGGGGACAGAGGTTCGAAGGCAGCACGGTCTCGGCCGGCGGGATCGTCCGGTTGCTCGCTCCGCAGAGACAGACCGGCACCGCGTTCGCGGCCAGGATCAGCTCGCGAGGAGTGAACTCACAGTAGATGCCCACAACGCCTTTACCCCGGCGCCTGGCGTCGCGCACCAGGTCCACCTCATGGTTCATGGAATTGCGGAAGTGGTCCGCAGGTGAATTGCATGTTACGCGGGGCAGTTCGCCGACCGGCGAGGAAACCGGCGTTCAGCCGGGTTTCCTGCGCTGCTTCAGCATGTCCATGAAACCCTCCATTCTGTTCACGACCTGTGCGCTCAAACGGCCCGGAGAGTAGGGCACATCAAAGGACAGGACCGGAATGTTCAATTCCTTTGACACTATTTCGGTGATGGCTTTTTCATCGAATGCGCAATGACTGGCGCCGGAGATGCCCGAGATGATCACGCCTTCGGCACCGTACTTCTTCGCGCCTTCGACGATCCTGCGCGCCCGGAACCCGGCGGAACCTGTCATGGGATCGTCCATGCAGTTCTCGGCAACGGCATCGAAAGGATGTCTGTCAGTAGCGATCGGGAAAAAGGCGTGGCTGATCATGTATTCGGTGCCGGCAATGCACCCGCCCAGGTCCTCGAGCAGAGTGATGAGCGCGGCATCTGTCGGCGGAGTTGCCCAAAAGATCCGTAAGGGGTCAGGGGTCAGGGGTGAGGCGTTCAAGCTCAGGCGATGCTTCACCGTTGCAAGCAGGTCATCGAGCACGCAGACGGCTTCGTCCGGGTCGGAGCATGCATGGGGGGCGATGAACTCGGCCAGGAGCATCTCAAGTCCGGGGAGGGGCGGCTGCTTTGCGCCGTACACGAGATCTCGCAGCTCCGACACCTTGCTCCGGATGATGTTGAATTTGTCGCGGCTCTGTTCGAGCATTGCGTCCGTGACCGGAATGCCGCTTACTTCCTCCAGCCGCTTTACCACACCCTTCAACTGGCCTGCCACGAAGTCTCGACCGGACCGCTGGTAAGGAGAACCCCCGGGCGAATGCAGGAAGGCCTCCTTGATTATCGGCGATGTCGGCTCGAACCGGACCGCCATCTCCCACCAGTGCGTGGGGAAGCCTTCAGCCTCGATCAACTGCATGACCGCGGAAAAATCATCGCAGCAGGCGCCTACGCCTGCGATACAGAGGTCGGGCCGGGGGAAGTAGTCAAGGGTCTTCATGGCGCCGAGAGCTGCCCGGACAAAACAGAGCTCCTCGCCCGCGCCGAGCTTTGCAGCTTCATCGAGCAGGTGTGATTCCTCTGCAAAGCAGGGCGCCCACCAGAGCTCGTCAGCGTAAAAAGTGAGCGAATCAGGCACCGCATAGCTCAGCACCGGCACTGGTCCCAGGTCCTTCATGGCAGCAAATATCTTCCAGCCCTTTTCCTTGGCAAGGAACAGGCGGTCCTTTTCGCTGAAGATAAAGGCCCAGAGACGCAGGGCTGCGAGCGAACTGTCGAACTTGAGCCGTCGCAGCAGAGTGTCGCCGCGGCAGGAGTACTCGTAGGGACTGAAGAGATAACGAACGCCTCCAGGCACGAGGCTGCGCAGGAACATGCAGCTGGCCCGGTACGCCTCGGGCACCTGCGGCATCCGCTCTTCCCATTCCATGACGGAGATCTTTTTTACGTCGTTGAACATAAGTCAGAACAGTGTCAAATTAGCTATTCCATCATTTCCACGAATGCGTCGATCCGGCTCAAAAGCCGTTCCCGTCCACCCTCTGCATAATCCGAATCGAACACCAGCACTGGCAGGTCAAAGTTCTTGCGCATGCGCTCCCGTTCTGCGTACCAGTGATCGCAGAACTTGAGGCATTTGACCACAAGGCCCGCGGGCTTACTATCCTTGATTGTTTCCGCGATGCGGTCGTAGACCGCGCGGTTTGGCCGTGAGCGTGCGCAGGGTGGTTGATGGAATGACCGAAGAGTCAGATTTTTCACGAGGTCATCCTGTGTCTCGTGAGGGGTTCCATTCTCGACAGCGCTTAGACCAGTGCAGTTAAGCGGCAGGACCGCATAGCCCCGAGCTTCCAGGTCTTCGAGCAGCACGGTATCTTCGTATGCAAGCGGACTGCCGGTCAGAAGAATGGTCTTCCTGCTCTCAAAGACCGGAGATTTTGCCAGCAAATCTTCGAAAAAGCCGGCCAGTCCCTGCGGACGGGCGACGAAGAAAAGGTGGAACATGCTGTGGAGATCCAGCGGCGATACTCGGCCGGATCGTGCGGCACGGGCAAGAACACCGGCCGCGGCATCACTGTCCCGCTGCCAGGTTGCCGCACGCGCAGGATCGAACCGAACGGCGTGGCGGATCTCGAGTTCCGCTGCGATCCGCTGTATCTGGTCAGCATAGTAATCAGCCGACGACCTCGTCCTGGTCGCCGGGAGCTGGACCGGGTGGACATTCTGACCAAGTGTTCCCGCGAGCGTGTCCATGCCCCTTCGCATGGCATCGCAGGTAAAAAGCCCGATCCAGATATCTATTTTCCCATGGGGTCCGCGCTTCTTGCTCACATTGCCCAGCAGTGTCTTGACGAGGGGACAGATATCGGGTCGTACGATCCGCTCTCCGTCGCTTTCCGCGTCTGAGGATGCTCCGCAGATCACACGGATGGGACGCATTCCCAAACCAGCGATGACCGCGGCTGGGAACGCGTGACAGGTATGGCCAACGATCTTGATGCCAGCGGTCCTGTCGCTCTGAATTGAATCCATCTCAGCAGTGAGGCGTGAATCGCAGGCAGTGCGGATTATTGTGGACCCTGTCATGTTATGAAGCTGCCGCCGAGGTCATCGTGTACGCGAAGGAATGCATGATCTCGGCGTTTCTCATGCATCCTGTGCAGGATCTCGCGGTGATCGATATGGTGCACGTTGGGCATCATTTTTTCACGCCAACAATCCTGGTCCTGCCGAAGGCGCCTTCTTTTGCCTTCTGGAGCATAAATCCCATCTCGCCGCCCATGGCCTGCATCAGGTTCATATCCCACCCGATGATGCGCAGGGCGTCGAAGGTGAGCTGTTTGGTCAGCATGTCGATGTAGAACTGGATATAGTCCGCGAACTCCGGGGTCATGTCTTCGGACACCGTGACCTCGAAGCCGTGCTTATTGAGCAGGGACTCGTAGCCTTTCTGGCTTTCCATGTAGGGGAACTTCATGAAGCGATTGATGCGTTCGGCATCCTTGTCGGCAAGGCCTTTCGGCCCTTCGACCCAGTCGGTGAAAGCGATGGTGCCTCCCTTTTTTAAAACCCGTGATGCCTCGCTGATCTGTTTATCCTTGTCCGCAACATAGCACCATGCATCCTCGCCCCAGACCACGTCAAAGGTATTGCTGTCCCAGGGAATGGTCGTAACGTCGCCGAGCTTGAACTCTATGGAGCCGTTAAAGCCGCCACGCTCTGCCCGTTTCTTCGCTTCCTCGACCATATGCGCTGTGCCGTCGAGGCCATAACCCTTCACCTGGAAGTTCTTCACCAGGAACCGGAGACCCGCGCCGAGCGCGCTGCAGAGGTCAAGGACCTTCTGGTCCTTTTTGATGCCCGCTTTCTGGGCCAGGGCCATGGACGAGGCGAACCCGCCCACATGGATCTGTTCGCCCATGATCATTTCCCAGAGCCGGCCTTCCGGACCTGAGTAGACGGCATTCACATCCTTCAACGTGATATCCAGTCTCTTCATGTCGGTCCTTTCATGATGAATTGAGATCGAGCAGCCAGTGCGGTCGCTAGGCGCTGATCAACAGTAATGCTGATACCGCGAGCGTTGTGAGAAACCCTGTGAACAGAGCGATTCGGATAATGCGCATGGTGACCTCGAAACGATACAGCATGGGAGACCTCCTTGGAGCAGGGTGTATGGATAGCCGCCTAGGGCGCGGCCCTGAGATTCTTGATGATCGAGAACGTGGTCAGCATGAGGCTCATGCCAGCCACGATCCAGAGTGTTACCTTCGTTTTTATGCCTACATCGCCCTTGTGCTTGAAATAGATTCGGTAGAACGATGTGGCCAGCAGGGTGAAGGTGAACGCGTACAGGAAATAGCGATACTTCACGAACCAAGCCCCGAAGGCGACGCTTCCCAGGCCAAGACCGGCCAGGATGATGTTCATGTTTCAGAGGATGATCGTTACGACGGCCGAGCCCATGGCACCCTTGGCTGAGCCGATACTGCCTTTGCCGGGCAGGGGACAGACCTGTCCGGTTGGAAATGCCTCTTTGGATGGTGACTTTGGCGTGAATTTGAGCTGGTTCATGATCCTCCCCTGTGGAATGCTGAATGATCACTATTATCAGACAGGTGGAAAGGGAAGTCTAATCGTGATTCTTTATAGGATGGAGGGGAAGGTGCGGGAAAAATTTATAGGTCCGGTTCGATAGATTCAAGAAAAGACTCTTTTGCCACAGAGGTCGCAGAGGACGCTAGAGAAATGACCTGGTCAGAAAGATAACATCTCAGTGCTTTCCGTGTTCTCTGTGGCCGAGTTCAATTCTGATATTGTCGATCTTATGCAGAGGGCAGTCGTTCAGAGAGGAACTGGACAAAGACGCGATAGTGTCCCGGAATAGGTCGGTTCTTTCTGCAAATAATGTGGAAATTCCGCTTCATGCGTACGCCGGTGATCTTTATTTCTTCGACCAGGCCCGCCTTGAGATCGTCCTTCACCACGAATCGCGAGAGGATCGTTGCGCCGAGTCCCGCCTTGACTGCCTCGCGGAGCGAGTCGGGCGATCCGAGGATCGCCTTGATGTTCAGCGCTTTCATGCTGATCTTGTGCAGAAGATGCTGTTTTTCCATGCTGGCGCGGGAATCCGATCCCTCTTCGCGCATCAGAAGTGGGATCGAGAAAAGCTTGAGCGGTGATATCGACCTTTTGCCGACAAATCCCGGTTTTGCAACAAGGATCAGTTCATCCTTGAAGGTATGAATCCGTTCTATGTCACCGGCGCTCCGCGGGTCGTCGACGATACCCAGCTGAAGATCTCCGGAGGTCACCTGTTCGATGATCTTGCGGGAGTCAGCAATGGTGACCTGGAAAAAGACCTCGGGATATTGCCTGCTGAATTCAGCGGCAAGGGGAGGGATGACGTAGGAGCCGGGAACGGCCGCGGCGCCGACGGTAATGAGACCCCGCACGGCCTTTTCCGAAGAAAGGAGATCGTTCTTGATGTCCTTGAGCCGTTCCATCAGGTCCTCTGCGCGGTTGAAGAGCAATGTGCCTTCCTTCGTGGGGATCGTCTTTCGACCAACGCGATCAAAGAGCTGTATGCTCAGTTCCTCTTCCAGCTTCTTTACGTGCATGCTGACAGACGGTTGGGTGAGGTGCAGTTCCCGGGAGGCAATGGAAAAACTCCGGTTGCGATAGACTGAAAGGAAAACTTTGAGCTGATAGATATCCATAGCGGTTCTCCAGCCTCTGTTCTGTGGTGGCTTCCTGGTCGACAAGATCAACCACCATGGTCATACTACAGTATCAGGGCTTTCGCAGTCAACAGAACCTCGCAAACAACGGCCTTTCTTCTGGAAAAAAACAGGCGTCTTGGTTATACTATTCATCATGACCGAACAAAAAAGGGAACATTGCGCCCAGTGCGGAACTCAACTGCAGTATCTCACGGCTGCTGTGGACGCTAGATGCACATCCTGTGGCAAGATCTTCCGGTCTCATATTACCTGCCCCGAGAACCACGTACTGTGCGACGCCTGTCATGGTAAAGAGGCCCGAAAAATGATCTGGGAACTGGTCAGTACAGACCAGGCAAGGGACCCGCTCGAGGCGGCGGAGCGAATGATGGCCCATCCGGCAGTCCCGATGCTCTCCTGCGATCACGCGTTCATCGCTGCGGGCGCGCTTCTGACGGCCCTCCAGAACTCTCCCTGTGGGAAAATGACGGAAAAGGACAGGAAGGAGGTCTTTGACCGCATCGAGGAACAGGCCAGGGGAGGGTATTGTGCTCTTACCGGCGTCTGCGGCATTGTTCCCGCCATTGGCGCTGTCTTCTCGGTCTTCCTCGGTGCCCGATGCGGAAGCGACCGGGAGCAGCGGATCGTGATGGATGCGGCAACCAGGACCATGCGGGCGATCACCGAGCTCACCGGACCGAGCTGCTGCAAGGCTTACGTGCGTACTTCGATCGCAGTTGCATCAGAGGTCTTTGCGGAGACCCTGGGAATCGCTCTTCCTTTGGGGCGCGCCAAGCCAGTCTGCGATCACGCGGAACGGCATCCGCATGGATGCAGGGAAGAGCTCTGTCCGTACTATCGGAAACCGTCCAAGGACATCTTTGCAGAAGCCAAATGGGTCCCCGGTATAGCCTGTACTACCTGACGTCCCTAAAGGCCATCCCGGCGGGATGGCACGCGACAAAGGGATGAACGTGTCTTGTTCTTCTACTCCTGAACTATCCTGTAGCTGTGGAAAATCTGTCCTGCTTTTGCTAGCGTTGCTCCCACGGAGCAATACTTTCCCAAGGACAGTTCAATGGCACGCTTTACGGCATCAGGTTGGACCGATTTGCCTTTTACCACGTATTCAATATGTATTTCCCGATAGATCTTTGGATAATCATCGGACTTCTCTCCGCGGATGTTCATTTCGAGCCCGCTAATGTCCTGACGTTTCTTTCGCAGGATGGAAATAACATCCATTCCTGTGCAGCCGCCAAATCCAACGAGCAGAAGCTCCATGGGACGAAAACCGGCGTTCCCACCGCCGGACGCATCGTCTGCATCCATTTCCAACCTGTGACCTGAGTCCGCCGATCCGCTGAACTGCATATTCTTGACTAAGTGAACAGTTGCATGGACCATAAATACAACCTCCCTGTGATGGACTATTGCGATACACGCCGATCATATTAACATACTTGAACAATCACTTATCAATAGTTTTTCATGATGCGAGCATTTATAAACTTTGGCATATTGGCCAAAACATGCGTTATCGTTGTTTTGTAAATAAAAGCAATTATAAACAGTGCGTTGAATAATTATGAGGCAGATACGTTGGTAAAATTACCAATATAATAGCTAAATCTCATGGTTTATGTTTTATTTAACATTATGATTATTAACTGAATTATTGTTCTGCAATTTAGTATTAAATTGGCAACCTATTTGCACAAGAATTATAGTATGTTTCGATTAATTAAGTTGTAACTATTACGAATAGTTACGAATACATTTCAGCTATCATGTTTATGGGTTGATAAATTTTTCTTATTTGACAAAAAGGGCTATTTGCTGAATATTCTACTACCTCGCACCAGTCTCAGAAACGGACTCTCGTTCTTCCTTGCAGTACGGCAATACCCGGTATCTGCTTCACATCTGTCCTGATATAGTCGCAATTAAGTTCAGTGTTTTCCGAATTACCGCAAACAAGAGTTGTCCTGGTGATTTGTTCTTGGCCAGGTTTTCAACAGTAAAGATCCATTGTCATGAAAGGGGGACAGATCACCACATCATCAACCCTGGGAAGGATATGCGGTAGATCTCCAGATAATTCCTTCCAAAAACGCAGGTACCTTGACGAAGTTGAGCAGCCGACGTTGGTCGTTTCCGGATTTTGTCGTTGATCATTAGCTTTACACACGTTTAAGAACAATTCCATAAGGAGGGTTCCACATGGGTAATGACGGAAAGACACCGATGCTTGATGATCTGGAAAAAGGAGCATGGCCGAGTTTCGTGAAGGAGATCAAGGTCGCCGCGAAGAAGAGCAACACGGCGAAGGATCTTCTTGGAATTCTCGAGCGGTCCTATAGGGACAAAGTCACTCACTGGAAGCACGGCGGTATCGTGGGCGTTCTCGGGTATGGCGGCGGCGTTATCGGCCGTTACTGCGATCTTCCCGAAGAATTCCCCGGCGTGGCCCACTTCCACACCGTCCGCGTCAATCCGCCGTCAGGATTCTTCTACACGTCCAAGGCGCTCAAAGAACTGTGCGATATTTGGGACAAGTACGGCAGCGGCATGACCAATATGCATGGCTCCACGGGAGACATGATCTGGCTCGGCACCCAGACCGACAAGCTTGAACCGATCTTCGCTGAGATCACGGCCAAGGGATGGGACCTCGGCGGTTCCGGTTCCTGCCTCCGTACCCCGAGCTCCTGCGTCGGTATGGCACGCTGCGAGTTCGCCAATATCGACACAATGGACATCTGCCACACCCTGACCCACAAGTTCCAGGACGAGCTCCATCGTCCCGCGTTCCCTTACAAGTTCAAGATCAAGGTCTCGGGCTGCGCCAATGACTGCACAGCGGCCGTGGCCCGCGCCGACATGTCCATCATCGGAACCTGGCGCGACAGCATCCGCATCGACCAGGCCGAAGTGAAGAACTATTCCTCCAAGATGAACATCCAGGAGGAGATCGTCGGTATGTGCCCGACCAAGTGCATGAGCTTTGACGGTGGCGCTCTGAAGATCAATGACAAGGATTGCAACCGCTGCATGCATTGCATCAACCAGATGCCGAAGGCGCTCCGCCCCGGAAAAGAGAGGGGTGCCACGATCATGCTCGGCGGCAAGGCCCCGATCGTGACCGGCGCCCTGATGAGCTGGGTCATCGTTCCCTTCATGAAACTTGAAGCCCCCTATGACAACCTTGAAGACCTTATCCGCAAGCTCTGGGAATGGTGGGATGAGCACGGAAAGA
Organism: Nitrospirota bacterium; assembly: GCA_029858565.1. Lineage (GTDB taxonomy): Bacteria > Nitrospirota > UBA9217 > UBA9217 > UBA9217 > JAKAHZ01. The sequence continues at coordinate 13,194 of JAOUEV010000051.1, forward strand.
ACCGCGAGCGTATCGGCGAACTCGTTGACCGTATGGGCATGCGCTCCATGCTCGAGTCGACCGGCCTCCCGCCGGTGCCGCAGATGGTGAAGGCGCCGAGGACCAACCCCTATGTCTTCTGGGCACCGGGCGAAGTGAAGTAATGATCTCACAAGAGAGAAAAATTTCAAGGAGGAATACCTAGAATGGCCGACAAACCAAAGAGAATAACTGACCTTGGTTCACCTGACTATAAAAAATTCCTGCCTCCCGCGATCGCGAAGAACTACGGGAAGTGGAAATATCATGAACAGCTTGGCAAGGGCGTGATGAAGCACGTTTCCGAGACCGGCGACGAACTGTACACCGTGCGTATTGCCACGCCCCGACTGGTAAGCACGGACTACATCCGTGAGATGTGCGATATCGCCGAGAAGTTCTGCGGCGGTTTCCTCCGCTGGACGACCCGCCACAACGTGGAGTTCTTTCCGGCGAAGGACCAGGTTGACGCCCTCACGGCAGACCTCAAGAAGCGCGGTCACCTGGTCGGCGGCATCGGTTACGGCATCAGCAACGTGGTGCATACCCAGGGCTGGATCCACTGCCACACGCCTGCCACTGACGCCTCGGGCGTGGTGAAGGCGGTCATGGACGAACTGCATGAGTACTTCACGACGAAGAGCTTGCCGGCACGCGTGCGCATCGCGCTTGCCTGCTGCCTGAATATGTGCGGCGCCGTGCATTGCTCCGACATCGCCATCCTCGGCATTCATCGCCTGCCTCCCAAGGTGAACGAGGCGACGCTTGCGAACCAGTGCGAGATCCCGACGACCATCGCGTCGTGCCCCACGGGCGCCATCAGCCCGAACCCGGCCACGAAGTCGGTGAAGATCAAGGCCGAGCGCTGCATGTACTGCGGCAACTGCTACACCATGTGCCCGTCCCTCCCGATCGCAGACGGCTCCGGCGACGGCATCTCGATCTATGTGGGCGGCAAGGTTTCCAATGCCCGCGGCCCGGCGCGGATGTCCAAGCTGGTCATCCCGTTCCTGCCGAACAACCCGCCGCGCTGGCCCGAGACCGTGAAGGCTGTGAAGCACCTCGTCGAAGTCTATGCCGCGAACGCAAAGAAGCATGAGCGCATGGGCGAGTGGATCGAGCGGATCGGCTGGGAGCGTTTCTTCAAGCTCACCGGCATTCCGTTCACCTATCAGCATATCGACGACTTCACTTTTGCCCGTGACACGTTCCGCATGACCCCCACCTTCAAGTGGGAGTAGGAGTAGCTATTTAGGAGACCGGCCTCCCGAGTATGATGCGGGAGGCCGGTTTTTGCTCCACACTATCCGAATCAAGGGGGACACTATCATGGACGCTGCAGAACTGCAGAAAAAAGTATATGAGCTCGTGGAAAAGAACATGGGGAAAAAGAAAATGAAGGCCGGCGATATCACCAAAGCCATGGAGGCCGAGGGTGCAAGCCGTGACGAGGTCAAGGCCGCGATTCGTGAACTCGTGGACGGCGGCAAGCTCGTGTATTCTTACTTCGGCGGCAGTTTCATCGAGGTGCCGCACGTAGAGGGTTCCGCCAATCCCCAGCAGTAATGTTTCCATACCCGCTGTTCCCCGGCTGGTCGTTTCGGCTGTCCGGGGAGGGCTTGGCAAGACAACCATCTCTCTCGGTGTCATCGCGGCCTGGCGAAAAAATGGTTTTCGAGTTGCCCCATTCAAAAAGGGGCCGGATTTCATTGATGCCGGGTGGTTGGGCGCCGCAGCCGGTGGCAATTGCCATAATCTGGATCTCTTCCTGATGCAGGAAGAAGACATTAACCGTTCCTTCCAGCAGTACAGCGCAGGAATGGATGCGGCGATGATAGAGGGCAACCGGGGCCTCTTCGATGGGATGGACGAGGTCGGCACGTACAGTACGGCCCGTCTTGCCCGTATGCTGGATGCTCCGGTGGCACTTGTTGTTGATTGCACGAAAACCTCGAGCACCGCGGCTGCGGTCGTTCTGGGGTGCAAACTTTTCGACCCAGCGCTTCGCTTGGGGGCGATCATTCTCAACAACGTGGCATCACCTCGCCACGAAAGCGTCATACGAAAAGCGGTCGAGCAGCATTGTGGCATCGCTGTCGTGGGCGCAGTACCGAGGCTCCGTCACGGTGAATTTCCCGAACGGCATATGGGGCTTACGCCGTATCAGGAACACCCCAATGTACGGGGAGCTATAGAAGCAGCACGGGATGTCGCTGAGCGATACCTTGATCTAGAGGCGCTTTGGCGCATTGCTAAGGGCGATCGTGAAGAAGACCGACATCGCGCTGCACCAACGTCGGAAGCCTATTCAAGGGTACAGCCGGACCGTATCGCGACGATAGGCGTTATCAGGGACCGGGCGTTTCAGTTTTACTATCCGGAAAACCTGGAGGCGCTGGAGCAGCAGGGTGCAACGATACGGTTCATTGATGCCCTGGAAGATGGTGAGTTGCCGGAGATCGACGCACTGTACATCGGCGGAGGGTTCCCGGAAACACAAGCGGCAGCCCTTGCGGAGAACCGGTCCTTTACGCAGTCCCTTCGGAACGCAGTGGATTCCGGGCTTCCGGTTTATGCAGAGTGCGGCGGGCTGATATATCTGGGGCGTACGCTTCGTATTAAGGATGATGTCTTTCACATGGCGGGGGTATTGCCGGCGGATTTTGAGCTTGAAAAACGGCCCCGTGCACACGGGTATACGGTCGTTGAAGTGGATGGCAATAATCCGTTCTTTGAAAAGGGTAGTTTGATACGGGGACACGAGTTCCATTATTCCTACATCAAGAATCCCGCCGAGTTGTCTGAAATGGTCTTTGCCATGCGAAGAGGCAAGGGTATTGAAGGCGGCCGCGACGGTATCGTTCACAAGAACGTGTTGGCGACGTACACGCACCTGCACGCAACGGGCACTCCGCAGTGGGCAGCGGGAATGATAAAAAGCGCCCGGTCCTATCGTCAGGGAAGAAAACAGGGGAGCGCGTGAGGAGAGAGCACGGAAGAGGGACGCCGCCTGAATGTCCATTTTGCGGCGCAGAGTTGAAGCGGCCGACGGAGAAGACAGTTTCCGACGGAGAGCAGGTGCTGGGCGGGTCCTGCCAATGCGGTGCGATATATCTGGTGGACACCACGGGAAAGAATGTTGGCACCATTATGTCGCAGGCGCTGGTCATGGCTGCTGAATCGCTGTCCAAGGATATTGGGCAGTTGGTCCCTGACACAGATTACCAGGAAGAGATCCTGAGCTATGACTGGCGTAATCACCGGTCCACAGGGGTGAATGCCGGTTACATGGATCGAACCGGGCGATTGTACATAGTGAAGGTTATAAAAGCGGAGTAAATGAGCTCCATGCTTGCAATGCAGAGTTAGAGTGTGTATCATGCACCGCGTTGCGGTACCGGTACCTGACCTGAAGCGGTGCGTTCGATATTGAATTGTGAAGAGTATTCCACGCAGATTCATGCACGAACGAAAGAGACGCCCTAGAATGCGTCCGAACATTTAAGAAAGGGGAACAAGGAACATGGGAACTATCTCGGTTAAGGGCAAGAACATTGAAGTGGATGAGGACGGCTTCCTGGCCAACCTCGACGACTGGAACATGGATGTGGCCAATTATTTTGCGGAGGTCGAAGGAATTGCGATGACCGACCAGCACTGGGAAGTCGTCAATTTCCTGCGCGATTACTACAAGCAGTATCAGATCGCGCCGATGATCAAGATCCTCGTGAAAGAGATCGGTAAGAAGCTCGGACCGGACAAGGGCAACACCAAGTATCTGTATGAGCTCTATCCGGGCGGCCCGGCGAAGCAGGCTTGCAAGATCGCTGGTCTCCCCAAACCGACCGGCTGCGTGTAGCTCCATGCCGCAGATACTGCGGCAACCGGTTGCAGTCAGAGCATGATTTCGTTCTGCCGTGATCCTTCGATTATGGAGAACACCATGCGGTGCCGCATGGCGCTGACGTGCGGGCTGCGCCGAACACCATCATAGAGGATGTTCAGTTCGAGGAGGGAAATTCACCATGATCATGGTTACGGTGGATCAGAACAAATGTGACGGATGCGCGACCTGTTCAAACGTCTGCCCGCAGGCGGTTTTCAAGATAGAGAACGGGAAAGCTGATCCTGTCAATATGTCGGAATGCATCAATTGCCTCACCTGTGTGGAGAATTGCCCGCAGCAGGCGATCACGGTGCAAGAGATGTAGTCAAGTGTACATTACAAAGAAGCAAGGGGATAGTTGAAAAATTATCCCCTCTTTTTTTAGTTGTATGAGCTTAATACTGCAGGGAGGTGATCTGAATGAAGCTGGCTGTGTTCTTAAGCGACTTGCGAAGGACCGAAGATACCTACGATCGGCTGAAAGCCGATAAGCTGGGTGTCATTCTGGTCGAGAACGGCGTTTATCATGCAGTGTTAAAGGAAGGCGGGAAGGATTCTCCCATCCTGAGCAAGGCCGGTGCGAACTTCTATGTTCTTTCCGATGACCTGGAGACCCGCGGATTCACCGCGGCGCAGGTAAATTCCAAGGTGAAGGTAGTGAGCTACGGCGACATCGTCGACCTGATCATGAATGACTATGAAAAGACCGCGTGGCTGTAACTCGTAGTATATCTCAGGGGATACAGCAGTAAATATTTCCATATTGATAAGGAGGAGCACATGGGCGTTTTCACAATGGGTGTTTTCCCTTCCCTGGTCGGCTCCGGTACCCTTGATTTTTCCTTTAAGCTCGCCGAAGCGGCGCTGGCCAAGGGGCACACGGTGAATATGTGGCTTTCCGGGAATGCAGTGATGATGGCGAAGAAGGGACAGCGTGCGTTCAAAGATTATTCCCATCTCGAAAAAAAGATGATGGAGCTCGTTGGCAAGGGCATGGCGATCACAGTGTGTGAAGCTTGCGCCGAAGCACGGGGCTACCACAAAGAGGATACACCCGAGGGGATGAAGCGCGCAAGCATGGACTGGTACCTCGCGAAGACCTTTAAATCAGACAGGGTCCTTCATATAGGAGGTGAGTAATGGGTGCGTTGAAATTATGCTTTGTTGTGCAGAGACCGCCGTATAAGAGCGAGAATCCCCGGCTGGCCCTGACCCATTCTATTTCCAGCCAGACGGCGGAGATCCACCTGGAAGACGGTGAAACGGTCGTCCCCACGCTCATTTTCGTGGGAGACGGCGTCCTGAATGCCACGAAGAACCAACAGGCAATGAAGCTTTACGGCGTGACGAGCACGGAGAGCCACATCAAGAACGGTCTCCTGATCGACATGCCTATCTGGGTCTGCAAGGAAGACATGGAGCGCCTTGGTCTCAAGGAAGATCAGATGATCGCTGACGCTGAGGACATGGGCGCGGATCTGAAGACAAAGTTCGTATCCTTCGCCGAGATCCAGAAAGAAATTGAAGCCTGTCCGCATCTTTTGTTCTTCTAGCACGATTGTTCCCGGGGGAGCCCCGCGGTGTAAGCCGCGGGGCGGCGGGGAGGGGCGGAGCACGATGGACCTGAAAGAAATACTGCGACAAAAGCGCGAAGATATCGTCGATCGGTGGTTCGAGGCTATATTAAGCTCCTATCATGAGGATGCACGGGGCCCAATGCGCCGTACACAGGCGCAATTCACGAATCCCGTCGGCTTCAACTTCCGCGAAGGTCTTGAGGGTCTCTTTGACGCCGTTCTGCAAGGGATGCTGCCTGACACGGTAACCGGTTTTCTCGACGCCATCGTCCGTCTCCGCGCGGTTCAGGATTTTTCCCCGTCCCAATCCCTGTCATTTATCTTTGAACTAAAAAAAATCCTGCGCGCTGCTGCTGGCGCCGAACTATCGGGTGATCCGGAAACAGCGGATGAACTGGTTCGGCTTGACGGGGTCATTGATGACCTGGCTCTCTTCGCATTCGATCTGCACATGGAGTGTCGGGAAAAGATCTACGCACTAAAGGCGCAGGAGGCTCGAGACATGACGTTTCGCCTTCTCCAAAAGGCGCAGTTGATCGCCGAGCATCAGGAATAGAGCGGTCACTGCGGCTATCATAGCTCCATTCGTAGTTACTTTAAACGAAACGAGGTACTGATATGACAGCCATAATTTCGTTCATCGCAGTTCTCCTGCTGGTGGCGATCGGCTATGTCGGAGGAAGTGCGGGTCCATCGGTCCGTTTCCTTTTCGGCGTGGTAATTCCCTATGCGGCATTCATCTTCTTCGTCGGCGGTTTGATCGCACGCATCATGAAATGGGCGAGCTCTCCGGTGCCGTTCAACATCGTTACGACGACAGGCCAGCAGAAGACCCTGCCCTGGATCAAGCACAGCAAGATAGAAAGTCCCTACAGCGCATTTGGCGTGGTCATCCGCATGGCGCTGGAGATACTGGCGTTCCGGTCCCTTTTCCGCAATCTGAAGACACAACTGCATGAAGGCGGACGTGTGGCCTACGGCGAAGCAAAATGGCTTTGGATGGCCGGCCTGGCTTTCCATTACTCTTTTGCGATCATCCTGTTCCGCCATCTTCGTTTCTTCATCGAAAAGGTCCCTGTTGCCGTTCAGATGACTGATATGCTGGATAGCTTTCTTCAGATCGGCGCTCCGCTCCTGTACGCTACCGATGTCGTCCTCCTGGGAGCGGTCACCTATTTGTTCATCCGCCGCGTGGCCATCCCGCAGGTGCGCTACATATCGCTTGCGGCTGACTATTTCCCTTTGTTCCTGATCTTCGGGATCGGCGCGACAGGTGTGTTGATGCGGTATTTCACGAAGACCGATATCATTAGTGTGAAGATGCTGGCCATGGGACTGATCAGCTTCAAACCGGTCGTGCCTGACACCATCGGCGCAATGTTCTTCGTTCACCTTTTCCTGCTTTCAGTTCTGTTCGCTTATTTCCCACTGAGCAAGCTGGTGCACATGGGCGGCGTATTCCTGAGCCCCACGCGGAACCTGCCGAACAACAGCCGGGCGGTGCGCCACGTCAACCCCTGGAACTATCCTGTGCACGTTCATACGTATGAGGAGTATGAGAATGACTTCAGGGATAAGATGAAAGAGGCCGGCCTGCCGGTAGAAAAGGAGTAATCATGTCCAAACTTCCGAAACCTGCTGAATTAGCGAAAGTCTCATATCAGCTTCCCAAGACCGGCTGGATGGATACTCCTGTTGAGTTCAAGCCGGGGATGTTCTGCCACGGGTCTAAGCCCAAGAGCCTGGAACTGGTGGGGTTTCCCAATCCCCGCGAATGGCGGCCTGCGGACGCTGACTGGAAGCTTCCTGAAAACTGGAAAGAGATCATCATTGAGGGGATCGCCGATCGCCTTAAGAAGTACCGGTCCTTCCGGCTGTTCATGGACATCTGCGTGCGCTGCGGCGCCTGCGCGGACAAGTGCCATTTCTTCATCGGCACCGGCGATCCGAGGAATATGCCGGTACTTCGCGCCGAGCTGATCCGGTCTGTGTACCGCAAGGAATTCACGACTGCCGGAAAGATCCTCGGCAAGATGGCCGGCGGCCGGGAACTCACTCTCGATGTGCTGAAAGAATGGTGGTACTACTTCTATCAGTGCACGGAATGCCGTCGCTGCTCGGTCTTCTGCCCCTACGGCATCGATCAGGCGGAGATCACCATCATCGGACGCGAGCTGCTCAACCTGCTTGGTCTGAACATCGAGTGGATCGCGGGCCCGGTCTCGAACTGCTACATGAAAGGCAACCACCTGGGCCTTGAACCCCACACGATCGTCGGCAACCTCGAGTATATGCTCGATGACATCGAAACGGTCACCGGCAAGCGCATCAAGCCGACATTTAACCGGAAGGGCGCGGAGATCCTGTTCGTGACGCCTTCGGGAGATCTGTTCGCTGATCCAGGCACGTACACTGCCATGGGGTACCTCATGCTGTTCGAGGAGCTCGGCCTGGATTATACCTGGAGCACCTACGCATCTGAAGGCGGAAACTTCGGGTTCTTCACCTCGAACGAGATGGGCAAACGGCTCAATTCCAAGATCTACGCAGAAGCCAAGCGACTCGGCGTGAAATGGATCCTCGGCGGGGAATGCGGACATATGTGGCGCGTGCTCTCGCAGTATATGGACACCTGGAACGGCCCTGCCGACTTCCTCGAAGTGCCAAAATCGCCGATCACCGGCACGGTGTTCGAGAACGCCAAATCCATGAAAATGGTCCATGTCGCCGAATTTACCGCGGACCTGATCAAGAACAACAAGCTCAAGCTGGATCCGAGCCGCAATGACCATCTCAAGGTCACGTGGCACGATTCCTGTAACGTTGCCCGCGGCATGGGCATGCTTGAGGAACCGCGGTACGTGCTGAAGAGCGTGGTCAACAACTTCGTGGAAATGCCTGAAGACACCATTCGCGAAAAGACCTTCTGCTGCGGCAGCGGCACCGGTTTGAACGCTTCGGAGAACATGGAGCTTCGCATGAAGGGCGGCTTCCCCCGCGCGAATGCGGTCAAGTATGTCCACGAGCACCACGGCGTCAATATGCTGGGCAATGTCTGCGCAATCGACCGCGCGTCCCTGAAAGCCCTCATGGAGTACTGGGTGCCAGGCGTGGGCGTATGCGGACTCCATGAACTGGTTGCCAATGCCATGATCATGACGGGTGAAAAGGAGAGGACGACCGACCTGCGCGGCGAGCCCCTTCCGAGCGTTGCTGCGAAGGAGGAAAAAGCCTGATGAAGATCTATAACGGTGGACCGATATTCCTCGGCATCCTGGTATTCCTGGCGATTGCGCTCTTTCCGTTCTACAACAATTTCGGAAAGGTGAACGCAAAACCGGAGCCGAAGGTGGACACTCCGGCGATCCAGGAGTACGAGAAGGCCAACGGCAAGAAAGAATGCATCGAGTCAAAGGAATGGATGCGCGGGGAGCACATGCAGATCCTGAACCAGTGGCGTGATTCGGTGGTTCGCGATTACAATCGCACTTACAAGAGCAACTCGCATCCTAATGCTGCTCCGTTTAACATGAGCCTGCAGAGCGGCTGCATGAAGTGTCATTCAAACAAGAAGAAATTCTGTGACGAGTGCCACAACTATCTGTCCGTCAAGCCCTATTGCTGGGATTGCCATATCCAGCCCGAGGAGAAGGAGGAGGTAAAATCATGAGCATGGATAGGAGACAGTTTCTGAAATTCTCCGGCATCGCCTCCATCCTGGGGTTCGGCGCCACGGTAGCGGACGCGACCAATCTGATAACGGGAAAGCAGCTTCTCCCCCCTCAGGTGGATAAGAACAAGGAGACTCTCACTGCTAAGCGGTGGGCAATGGTCGTGGACATGAGCAAGTTCAAGACCGACGAGGATTTCCAGAAGACGATCACGGCCTGCCACAGCATCCATAACGTCCCTGATTTCCGGAAACCTGATGGCGCTCCCGACCGGAAGTTCGAGGTCAAGTGGATATGGAAGAGCACCTATGAAAAGGCGTTCCCGGGCATGGAAAGCCAGTATCAGAGCGAGCATGTGAAGGATATGCCCTTCATGCTGCTGTGCAATCACTGCACGAATCCGGCATGCGTACGGGTCTGCCCCACGAAGGCGACCTATAAACTGCCTGACGGCATCACGATGCAGGATATGCATCGTTGTATCGGATGCCGCTTCTGCATGGCAGCCTGTCCTTACGGTGCCAGAAGCTTCAACTGGGTCGATCCGCGCCGGGCTGCGAATCTCGATCCGGCCAAAGGCGGCAAAGTGAACCCTGAATATCCTACCCGCACCAAAGGCGTGGTGGAAAAATGCACGTTCTGTACTGAACGGCTTGCTGTCGGGAAGAGGCCTGCCTGTGTCGAGACAGCTCCAGCGGGAGCCTTGCTCTTCGGCGATCTGGAAGATCCAAACTCGGAGGTCAGGAAGATCGTGACAAACAAGCTTACGATCCGCAGAAAGCCTGAGCTGGGAACGGGTCCGGCGATCTACTATCTGATCGGAGGTGGCGACCATGCTTGAGAAAGCACTGGAAGGAAGCAAGAAATACTGGGCATGGGTGTTCTTTCTCGGCATCTTTGCCTTGAGCGGGACCTATTGGTACATACGGCAGTTCAATGAAGGCCTTGGTTTGACCGGCATGCACCGTGACGTGTCGTGGGGATTGTATATCGGCCAATTCACGTTCCTGGTCGGTGTTGCAGCGTCGGCCGTCATGCTTGTGATCCCGTACTATCTCCATGACTTCAAGAAGTTCGGGAAGATCGTGATCCTCGGCGAGTTCCTGGCGATCTCGGCTGTGACCATGTGCATCCTGTTCATCTTCGTGGACATGGGACAGCCAATGCGCATCATGAACGTGATGCTGCATCCGACACCGGGTTCGGTCATGTTCTGGGACTCGGTCGTGCTGTCCGGCTATCTCTTCATCAACGCACTGGTCGGCTGGGTGACCCTGGGCGCTGACAAGAAGGGTGTGCCTCCGCCGAAGTGGATCAAACCGTTCATTTATCTTTCGATCCCCTGGGCCATCAGTATTCACACCGTGACGGCGTTCCTGTATTCCGGCGTTCCCGGCCGTCATTTCTGGCTCACGGCGGTCATGGCTGCCCGGTTCCTGGCGTCGGCATTCGCCGGCGGCCCGGCGCTGCTGATCATATTGGCACTGATCGTGCGAAAGGTCAGCAAGTTCGATGCGGGCAAGGATGTGATCCAGGCGATCAGCAGGATCGTGGCCTATGCCATGTTTGCCAACGTTTTCCTGCTCGGGCTGGAGTTCTTTACCGCGTTTTACAGCGGCATCCCGGGTCATCAGCATCCCTTTGTGTATCTGTACAAAGGCCTTGACGGTCATTCTGAACTGGTAACGCTCATGTGGACGTCATCGATCTTTGCGGCAGTGTCGCTCATCATGCTCTGGGTCCCCAAGATCCGGAGGAACGAAGGACTGCTGGCGCTTGCGTGCATCATGCTGTTTTCGTCCCTCTGGATCGACAAGGGTTTCGGCCTGATCATCGGTGGTTTTGTGCCGAATCCTTTCGAGGAGGTGAATCCCTACTGGCCCACCTATCCCGAGACCATGATCACGATCGGGGTTTGGGCAATCGGATTCATCGTCCTTACCTTCCTGTATAAGATCGCCATCTCTGTCAGGGAACAGACGGCGGGCGTGGAGATCGAACACTGATCCAGTCCTAGCGAACACTTCTCTCAGGCCTGTCCTTTCAAGGACAGGCCTTTTTTTGTTCTCTTTTCCTTCTGGACAATGGGGAAGGGATAGTTTAA
>JAOUEV010000120.1 GCA_029858565.1 Nitrospirota bacterium
GGTGCCTGCGGTTTGCTTGCCAGTGCTGTCCCATCCGACGATGCCAGCGTCATACGTCCCGTCGTCGTTTAGTTTCGCAATGAACGGGGCTTGAGCAGTATGCCCGAAAACAAGGATCTTGTCTCCCGCCGCCGCGCCGGTGTCCTTTATGCGCAGCCCTCTGTTCGCGGCTGCGGTGATATTTGCTTCTATCTGTTGATAGTCCGCGGTAAACGACTGTGCTACGTCTAAATATGCCGTCTGCGCGTGCTGTTCAGATTTGGCCCATACCCCCGTAACACTAATTTTGCTTTTCGCTATATCAGCTGTGGCGCTTATGGCGGCGTCCACGATGCGCGGGGCACCGGCGGCGCCTTCTGCCAGGGCGGGGAGGTTCGCCTGTATCTGGTTCAGCTTTGCGCTTGTCACCACACTCAGGAATGCTATGTTTACGTCGGTCCAGACTGCCGGCATTCTCAGCCTCCCTTATTCAACAGGCGCTTCCGACGGTTTGACCGCGTCGGACTTCGTCCTGTTCTCAATGATGCTCTTGATCCGGTCGATCGCGTTCGGTTCCGTGAAGTCCACATCCATGAGCTGCGAGTACATGTCCATGCACGCCGGGCACAGTATGGGCGATTCACCGTTTTTCATCTTTCCGCCGATCGTTCCCCATCCGGGGAAACCGTCGCCATAAGCGTTTTCCGTTTTAGAATTGATGCATCCAGTCTGATCGCACTTCACTTCCCTCGGCTTCATGATCACGGCCATTTCAAATCCTCCTGTCAATAGGCAACGCAGAGGTCTGCGATACCGTTTGTCAAACTATCTGCAATGAAAAACAATTGATTCAACTGTCCCAGATCCTCCACCAGCAGCGTCACCTCTCCCTCGGCATCCCAGGGCTGGTGATTGATGCCGTAGACCTGCATCTTCTGGGCGCTCAGGTCGTGGGCGTCGCAGGTGATCTGCGGGATATCGCCGATCTGGAAGAGCGGGGCCTGGGTGCCTCGCTTGGTCCGGAACTCCAGCGTGTCAGCAGGATCGGTATACCTTCCCACCATCCGTTCAGCCCAGGCGGTTGCGGACAGCAGGTTCGCATGATACACGGCAGTGCTGTCGGCTTCCCGGCCGAGGAGTCCGTAGTTCGCCTGGCTGGTTGCGTTTTCCTTGGTAACGCTGCCGGCCCAGGTCTGGGTCGCGGGGTTGTACCCGTACCAGGCTTTCATTTTGTTGATCACCCGGGAGCGGTTGCAGCGGAGCGTGGTGCCTTGCAAATGGGCGTTGGCATCGGTGAAGGTGTAATAGGTTGTGTCCTCGCGCGGCAGGAGCTTCCGGTGCATGGCCTTGCCGGTCGGATCCGGAAATATCAGGGCGTCGGTGAGGTAGCCGATCAGGCGCAGGGCCTCGGCAATGCTCTGGCCCTTGAACTCGGCGGAGAGGACGAAACCCAGCTCAGTGCAGATGGTCTTATAATCCAGCCAATAGGCATAATCGATATCCGGGTTTCCCGCGCCCGCGGTGGCGTCCAGGCCGCCCCGGGTCACCAGTAGCTCCCAGGAAAGGTCAGCCGGATTCATATCCGTGTAGGTGATCGGATAAGCCTCGGACCCGAGGGTGCGTTCCACGCAGGCCTTGAGCTTATGCGCGAATGTCAGGGTCGCCCGATGCTGGTCGGTGATGTGGTATTCAACGTCGTCAAGCTTGCCGCTGAACACATCCACGAAGTCCGCGCCGTGGCCCAGGCTGACGACGCCCACGGTGCCGAAGTTCCCGGGCTTGTTTGTCCGGATGGCGTTGAAGGTCTTGTCGTTGTTTCGCAGGGTGATCGCCAGAGGAATGGCGGTCACGTCGTCGCCTTCGTACTGGCGCAGATCGATCGCGTCGATCGAATCCACCAGGGAGGACCGGTCCGTGCCGTTGATGACGATCTTCTTCTCCGGGATCCGGTTCGGATCGTCACAGGCGTTTTTGAAGTCGGTAGTTGCTGTTATCACTATGCCATCCCAAGGCTATATCCGTTTTCGCCCATACGCTTTGTGGCGAAGCGGAACTTTTTCAGCACTTCCATCCAGTCGCGCTCGGTCAGGTCCCGCGCGTCCTTGACGTTCGGAAGGATCACCTGGAGGGTGCCTATCCCGCCACCCATGCCGCCGCCCATCTCCTGCCGGATGATCTCCCGCATTTTGCTTACCGGGGACACGATCTCCGTTTCCCCGCCTTCGCCGATCATCGCAATGGTGGCCTTGGTCACCACTCCGCCTGAGGCCATGGCCGGTATCTCGAATCCGAGTCGGGACATTGCATCAGACAGGATCGCGAACAGCATAGGAAGGCCTGCGCTGTCGGCGGTAGCAATCTTTTCCAATGCCCAGAAGCTGCGCTCAACCTGCTTTTCCAGGTAGTCGAGATGATTTACCATCTGCGCCTGGAGGTCCGCGCCTGTGCGCTGCACGCCGAGCATCTGGAGGTTGATGTCTATGAGCTGGTCAAACCCGCTTACTCCGTACCCCTTGACGTTCTGGAGGCCGGCCAGGACCTCCTGCTGGATGGCGGCAAGAGCGGATCCGGAGAAAAGGTCCTTGGCGGTCTCGAAGTAAGCCAGGTAGGCCTGCTTCAAGTCATTGGCCATGCTCACCCGGTCCTCGCCAGAGGTGCCGCCGATAGCTGCAAGCAGGGTCTGGACATCTCCCTTTTGCGCGGCAAAAAGCTCGTCTTTCGTGAACGTTGACCGGGTGACGTCCTGGATGGTCTTATCTATGTCCCTGACAAAGTTCTTTTGCCGGTTCAGGAGCGCGAACACCTCGTTGATCAGGCTCTTTTCCAGGTTATACCGCTCTATGATGGCGTCCTTTATCTCGGGCAGCTTCCCCACCAGCTCGGTTCTCAGGTCGGCCAGGTAGGAGGCATTCAGGGCCTTTACCTGACCGGTCGTGTTCGCAACGTCCTCGGCGGCTTTCATGATCCGGCCTATTAATTCGTAGGTATCGGCAAGGGCCGTCATCCCGTCCTTGACATTCCTGGCCAGCTTTTCCATGCTGGACATGATCTCGTCTTCAAAAGCCCGCAGAGATGTGCGCAGGTCGCGCAGGAACTCTTCCGTGGCCTTTTGCAAAGCGCTCTGGGATCCTCCGCGGTTGGTCAGGACCGAGGCGATCAAACCGATCAGCAGGGAGATCCCGGCTGTGGCCGCGGCCATGTCGAGCTGGATCGACGTGGCGGCCATTTTCCCCTGGATCGCCATCTGTACCACCACGTCCACAAAGGTGTTCAGAGCGCCGGTCCAGGCGTCCTTGAACGAGACCGTGTTGTCGGACCAGAGCAGCTTGATTGCCGTGGCCACGCCCTTTGCCGCCTGCTCTTTCAGGTTTTCCACGGTGATCACGGTCTGGAGTTCGTCGGCCTTGAGCCGTTTCTTTTCAGCGGTCACCATTTCCGCGATCCGCTCTTCGTTCTGTCCGGTCATCCGGAGCTTGTTGGCGTAAGCGGTGAAATACTCGTCATCGAACTTCTTGATGGATTTCTTGTAGTCCAGGATATGGTCCAGTTCGTCCTGGTATTCCTTGATGCTCTGATTGACTTCCTTGAGCCTTGCCTTCTCCGCTTCCGCGGCCTCTTTCTCGGTCTTGCTCTTGTTCAGGACCGCGAGGCGCTGCTCGTCTGTCAGGTTGATGTTCTCCCTTGCCCCGTCGTTCACTTCCTCCTGGGCTTCGGCAGTACCGGTGAGAGAGTCGACGGCCTTGGTCCCGTACTCGAGCGTGGACTTGAGCGCCTCCTTGGTCATGGCCGCGAGCGTGGCGTTCCATTCGCTGGTCTTTTTGGCGGCGTCCGTTGTCAGGTGCAGGGCGTCGGTGGCCCGGGCTAGGCCGTCCAGCAGGAATACCACGGCCCCGGCCAGGCCGAGGATCATGGTGTTCATCCCGTGCGCCACGGCATAGAAGGTGTTCTTGATGAATCCGGCCAGATTCACCAGGAGATCGAACAGGAACTGCAAGGGAGGAAGGAGCAGTCCGCCGACGTCATATCCTACCTGCTTGACAACGGTCCAGAGCCTGGCCAGGCTGTCGTTGAATTCGTCGGCCTGCTTTGCCGTTTCCCCGCTCATTTTGAGGCCAAGGGAATCGGCCTCCCCCATGAGTTCGCGGATCCCGGAAGCCCCTTCCTTCATCATGGGCAGCATTTCAGCCGCGCTCCTGCCCATGGTATCGATCGCCAGGGAAGCGCGAAGGCCCGGGTCCTGTACCGAACTGACGGCATCGGCCATGGCAAGGAACCGGTCCTTGATCGGCATCTTCATCAGTTCTCCGACGTTGAGACCCAGGGCTTTGAAAGCGGTTGCGGCTTTCTCGTTGCCGGAGGCGGCGTCGGTGAGGTTCTTGTTCAGGAACTTGGAGCTTTCGGAGATCGCCTCAATGCTGGTATTGCTCTGCTCGGCCGCGAACTTGAGCAGGGACAGATCTTCCACGGTCATGCCGGTCTTGTCGGACAGCTCCAGGAGATGATCCCCATAATTCGCCGTCATCTGCGCCAGACCGTACAAGGCCGCTCCGGCAGCTCCGGCGCCGACGGCAAGCCCGGTCCAGGACCCGGTCGATCCGGTGACAGCCTTGATCATGCCCTCCAGGGAGCCGGTGGCGTCCTGGATGCTGTCCTTGAGGTTTCCGGAGTGACCGACCAGTTTTATGATGATGTCGTTGTTCATAAGAAATCAGTTCTTCGTGAACATATCCCCGAACCCGACCTCTTCCACGGTAACGGTCTTCTGCTTCATGTGACCGATCATCTCGTACAGCGGCTTGGGGCGTTTGTTCTCATGCTCCTGCCGGGCTTCCTCGGCTTTCCTGCTCTCGGTCTGCATGCCCCTGAGCATGATTGCCACATCAAGATCAAAGGACAGCGGGTCCCTCGGGTGCAGCCCCAGCCTCCGCGACGGGAGCTGGTGATACCTCTTGCACAGGGAGTCCAGGACCAGCGCCATCGGACTCCGGACGAAAGGACTCGAGCTTTTCCGCGTCCTCCTTTGAACGGTCGCCCTGGAAATATTTGATGATCTTCGCAAGGTCCGGTTCCGGAATGTCGGCGACAGAGATCTCGCCTTCCTTGGGTTCCGATTCCAGCGTGACCTTGGGGGACACCACGATCTCCCTGAAGAGGATCGTGTAATACTCCTTGATCGCCTCGGCAGTGGCCTTGTCCACGCCCTCGGCCTTGACCTGCTTGAGGTCCATATTTTGAACAATTTTGGTGAGCTCCATGGGCAGGATGCCCGCGAACATGAGGGTCTGGACCGTGCGGTTCCGGACGTAGAAGATCGATCCCGACGGCAAATGAAGCGGCTGGGGACCGGTTTTCCAGGTAATTACTGCCTGCGGTGCTGCTGGTTTGTCTGACATATAGCCTCCTTAATATTAGGTAGGGGCGGGTTTGAAACCCGCCCTTACGTTGTTTTATATGACGAAGAACTCGCCCTCGTCGTCTCCGGTCGTGAGCGCGGCCATGAACGGGAGGCCATGGTGCCAGTTGCCGTCCTTTCCCGTATCGCTGATGCCGGAGAACACGGCCTTGGGAATCTTCACCCGGACAAGCTTTCCCGGCTGGTAGATCAGGTACGGCCCGGTCTCCGGGGTGCCGGAGACAGTGAGCGCGGTCCCCGTGTTCGCGGATATCGCAAAGGATGTACCCGCGGAATCCAGCAGGCTCCAGTCCGCGGAGAACTGGTTCGCGATCCAGTTCTTGGTCAGGTCGGTCAGGGTGTTCAGCGTGCCCGTGCCGGTCGTGTTGCCGTCGTCGGCGCCCACATAGCCCTGGATCGCCATGGCGGTCTGGCCGGTGACCTTGGACCAGAAATCATAGGTGGCCTTGAGCACGGCCTCCTGATCGATCTCGCCTTTCAGCTCGCGGGGAGAGCTGATGTCCACGCGCTTGTACGTGGTGATGTTCGCGTT
>JAOUEV010000052.1 GCA_029858565.1 Nitrospirota bacterium
CCTCTCCTGCCGGCTTGATGTTCACGAGCGCGTAGACCGCCTGTTCAGCACTGCCCGCAGGCAGCGCATCCTTGCTCAAGATGCACTTGATGTTCAGTTCGTTCTTCATATATTCCTCCTTTCGTACTTTCCGATAAGTCCTTTATTCCGCGATCCGCAATTAAAGTACTTTTACCGCGATGGCCGTGATGTTGTCCCTGCCGCCGTTCGCATTGGCCAGCTGCACGAGCCGCGCACAGATGAGTTCGGTCTGTTTCTCCTCAGCGCAGATCCGGTATATCTCCTCATCGCTCACCTCGTTCCAGAGACCGTCGGTACAGAGCAGCAGGGTGCCGCCTGTTTTGAGTTCCCACCGCGTCGTGGCGGTCCTGACCGCGCCGTCAATGCCGATCGTACGGTAAAGCAGGTTGGATCGCGGGTCGGTCCGGGCCTCTTCTTTTGTCAGCTTCCCGGCCGAGACCAGCTTTGCGACCAGCGAGTGGTCTTCCGTGAGCTGGGTGATGGAGCCGTTCTCGATCCAGTAGATCCTGCTGTCTCCCACATTGCCGATATGGGCGACGCCGTCAATGACCAGGGCGACGGCGAGCGTGGTGCCCATGTTCGAACCCTTGCGGACCGCTTCCTGATGCACGACGGCATTTGCTGCCTGGATCGCCCGCTCGACCGCTCCCAGCGGGTCCCGCGAAAGGACAGCGATCCTCCTGATCTCGGAGCTTACGGTCCTGACCGCCACACTGCTCGCCACCTCGCCGGCATCGTGTCCGCCCATGCCGTCGGCAACGACGAACAGGGAGTTTCCGTTGACCTTCAGGTGCGCGAGATCATCCTCGTTGTGCGGCCGCACCATGCCGGTGTCGGTAATGCCGTGCCAGGTCAGTCTCGGCGTTGCAGCGAGCGGTCCGCTCTCCATGGGGTCCGGACGCAAACGGATCGTGTGGGCCGGCTGCAGCACCTGCGTGAGAGACCGCGCGGAAGCAGGGTCGATCTGCACGCGGGGGAAAGTCAGCATTTCCCAGGAATGGTCCATTCCGAAGATCCGTCTGATGATGTTCATGAGTTCGTTCAGCATGCGCGCTCCTGTTCCGGAGTTATATGCACGATCTGACTGGAGGTATTGCAGTGACCGTGCCAGAACTGACCGTTGGAAGGCGTCCAAAAAAGAAGTAAGAAAAACAGAGCACTGCGGGGTTTCCCTGGAAGGGGGGTGTACCTGGTTATAATGCCCGGTATAGGATTTTCAGATCCACCTGTTCGATTTTCGAATACATCGCATTCGCAGGTCCCGGGACAATGAGAATTGGTTCATTTCGTCCGGCGAAATCGTATTCCCTGAAATTCATCATGTTCCTCATATATGGATGAGATTGAAACTGGGCGATTATGCTTCTAACTGTCATAAAAACCATCGTTCTGTGTACTGATCATTCTATCGTGAAAATGAGCGCTAATAATCAGATCGCTCGAAATTGACATGTATAACTGTTTGAAATTTAAGGCTTAATTTGCCTCCCTTTTTGCCTACATTAGGAAAACTAATATTCAAATTATAATTTTTAACTTGCAAAACAGGCGGTTTTCAACGATATTACTGCCTGCGCCGAAGTACGCCTGCGCGCGGGGGGTGTCTTGTGCACTCCCGAGGTCTGTCCCTGTACCTTCGATCTACAAAACCTGTACGGAGGTTTCCGATCCATGGCTATTCGTGTCGTTCTGCTCGGTGCGCCGGGCGCCGGTAAAGGCACCCAGGCGAAGATGTTGATCGATAAGTACAAGATCCCCCAGATCTCGACCGGCGACATTCTCCGCAAGGCGGTTGCCGACGGCACGCCGCTCGGCAAGGAAGCCAAGGTCATCATGGACCAGGGCGGCCTCGTGTCAGACAAGATCGTGCTCGGACTGGTCGAAGAGCGGGTCAAGCAGGCCGACTGCCAGAACGGCTTCATCCTCGACGGTTTCCCGCGCAACACGGCCCAGGCCGAGGCTCTGGACAAACTTCTTGCCGGTATGAACATGCCGCTGACCATCGCCCTGACCGTTGACGTGGAAAAGGGCGAGCTCATGAAGCGGCTCACGGGCCGCCGAACCTGCAAATCCTGCCAGCAGATGTACAATATCTATTTCTCCCCCTCAAAAAAAGAAGGCGTCTGCGACAAGTGCAGCGGTGCACTGTTCCAGCGCGATGATGACAAGGAAGAGACGATCAAGAAGCGGCTTGATGTGTACGACAATCAGACCGCTCCGCTCATCAGCTATTACAATAAAAAAGGCATCATGAAGACCGTCATGGGTGTTGGCTCGATCGACGATATCTTCAAGAAGGTCGTTGCAATTCTCGGATAAGCGTTGCGGCAAAGGCCGCAATCGACTATTTTTACAATTCGTTCTAAGGAGGAACTAAGAAATGGCACTGGTAAAGCCTCACGGTAAAAAGAAGAAGCTCATGCCGCTTCTTCTCGAGGGCGCGGCCCTGAACAAGGAAATGAAGAAGGCCAAGACCCTGAAGCAGCTCAAGATATCCTCGCGCGAGACCGCGGACCTCGTGATGATGGGCATCGGCGCGTTCACGCCGCTGACCGGATTCATGACCAAGAAGGACTGGAAGGGCGTTTGCGACAAGTACAAACTGGCCGACGGCACGTTCTGGCCGGTCCCGGTCACGCTGTCCTGCACGCCGGAGTTCGCAGGTTCCCTCAAGAAGAACGAAGAGATCACGCTCGTGGACGAGGAGTCCGGCGAGATCATGGCCACCATGAAGGTGACCGAGAAGTACAACATGTCCAAGGCCGACAAGGAACATGAGTGCAAGCAGATCTTCCGCACCAATGACATCGCCGGCCACCCGGGCGTGCAGAAGGTCATGAACCAGCCGGAAGTCAACCTTGCCGGTCCGGTGAAGGTCCTGTCGGAAGCCCACTTCCCCCAGACCTTCAAGGGTATCTATATGAAGCCCGTCGAGACCCGCAAGATGTTCGAGGCAAAAGGCTGGAGCACGATCGCGGCATTCCAGACCCGCAACCCCATGCACCGCTCGCACGAGTATCTTGCCAAGATCGCCATCGAGACCATGGACGGCGTTCTGATCCACCAGATCCTGGGCAAGCTCAAAGAGGGCGATATCCCGGCCGATGTCCGCGCCAATGCCATCGACACCCTGATGGAGAAGTACTTTGTGAAGGATTCCGCGATCCAGTGCGGCTACCCGATGGAGATGCGCTATGCCGGTCCCCGCGAGGCCCTGCTCCATGCGCTCTTCCGGCAGAACTTCGGCTGCAGCCACCTGATCGTCGGCCGCGACCACGCGGGCGTGGGCGACTACTACGGCCCGTTCGATGCCCAGAAGATCTTCGACGAGATCCCGGCGAATGCGCTCGAGACCAAGCCCCTCAAGATCGATCACACCTTCTACTGCTTCAAGTGCGACGGCATGGCCTCCATGAGGACCTGCCCCCATCAGAAGGAAGACCGGCTCATGCTGTCCGGCACCAAGCTCCGGAAGATGCTTTCCGAGGGCGAGAACGTGCCCGACCACTTCAGCCGTCCCGAAGTGCTCGAGATCCTCAAGAAGTACTATGCCGGCCTCACCGAGAAGGTGGAGATCAAGCTCCACAGCCACGCGGAAGGCACGCATACGCACAAGTAAAATAAACCAAAACTGCTTTCGCAGTTTTATATCACGAAGAGGAGGTTTGCAATATGCCGAGTTACGTTATTACCGAGAAGTGCGACGGCTGCAAGGCGCAGGACAAGACAGCATGCCAGTACATCTGCCCGAATGACCTCATGACCCTGAACAGGGACCTCATGAAGGCCTACAACCAGGAGCCGGATCAGTGCTGGGAGTGCTACAACTGTGTCAAGATCTGCCCTCAGCAGGCGATCGAGATCAGGGGCTACCAGGATTTCAACCCCATGGGCGGCAACATCATCCCCATGCGCGGAACGGATTCCATCATGTGGACCGTGAAGTTCCGGAACGGGAAGCTGAACCGCTTCAAGTTCCCCATCCGTACCACTGCCGAAGGCTCGGTCGATCCCTACAAGGGCAAGCCTGAAGCGGATCAGAGCAAGATCAAACAGCCCGGCTATTTCACCACGACCAAGGCCATGCCGGTCATCAAGAAATAAGGAGGAGCACAATGGAGAAAGAGACCTGTACGTTTTCGTTCTGTAAGAAGCCTGAGATCGAGACGGTCGAGACCGACCTGCTCCTGATCGGCGGCGGTATGGCCTGCTGCGGCGCGGCATTCGAAGGCGCCCGCTGGGCAAATCCCAAGAAGATCAAGATCACCATGGTGGACAAGGCGGCCACGGACCGTTCCGGCGCCGTTGCCATGGGTCTTTCCGCCATCAACACCTATTGCGGTGAGAACGATCCGGCGGATTATGTGAAGTACGTTCGCAACGACCTCATGGGCATCACCCGTGAAGACCTGGTCTATGACCTGGGCCGCCACGTTGATGATTCCGTGCAGCTGTTCGAAGAGTGGGGCCTGCCGATCTGGAAGGTCGGCGACGACGGCTTCTCCCTCGACGGTTTCCAGGCAAAGGAAGCCGGCAAGGCCATGCTGAAGGACGGCGGCAAGCCGGTCCGCTCCGGTAAGTGGCAGATCATGATCAACGGCGAGTCCTACAAGGTCATCGTGGCCGAGGCCGCGAAAAAGGCCCTGGAGACGAACCGCGCCGCCACCGGCGACAAGACGAACCACTACGAGCGCGTCTTCATCGTGAAGCTCTACAAGGATGCCAAGGAGCCGAACCGCGTTGCAGCAGCCGCGGGCTTCAGCGTCCGTGAGAACAAGATCTATCTCTTCAAGGCCAAGGTCATGGTGCTGGCAGCAGGCGGCGCCGTGAACGTGTTCCGTCCCCGGTCCACGAAGGAAGGTCAGGGCCGCGCCTGGTACCCGGTCTGGAATTCCGGCTCCGGCTACGCTCTCGGCATGCAGGCTGGTGCTGAGCTGACCATGATGGAGAACCGCTTCGTGCCCGCCCGTTTCAAGGACGGCTACGGTCCGGTGGGCGCCTGGTTCCTGTTCTTCAAGGCCAAGGCGACCAACTCCCTGGGCGAGGACTATTGCGCCAATCCCGAAGCCCTGGCGGAAGCCAAGGCAAAGTACGGCAAGTACGTCGATGCGCTCGGCACTGCCATCCGCAACCACCTGATGATGCGCGACATGAAGCAGGGCAAGGGCCCGATCCTCATGAACACGCACACGGCCATGGACGCCATCA
The DNA here is from genome assembly GCA_029858565.1 of Nitrospirota bacterium. Lineage (GTDB taxonomy): Bacteria > Nitrospirota > UBA9217 > UBA9217 > UBA9217 > JAKAHZ01. The sequence goes on from JAOUEV010000052.1 coordinate 5,230, forward strand.
ACAAGACCTTCATCGAGAAGCTGGGCGAGAAGGAAGGCGCCAAGAAGGTGAAGCACCTGGTCGCCGAGGCATGGGAAGACTTCCTCGATATGTGCATCGGACAGGCCGGTCTCTGGGCCTCGAAGAACATCGAGCCGGACAAGTCCCCCTCCGAGATCATGCCGACCGAGCCGTACCTCCTCGGTTCGCATGCCGGTTGCGCGGGCTTCTGGTGCTGCGGTCCCGAGGACCTCGGCGCGCCGGAAGAGTGGAACAAGAAGTGGCCGGCGGGCAGCTACAACCGCCAGTCGACCGTGAAGGGCCTGTTCATGTGCGGCGATATCTGCGGCGCATCGGGCCACAAGTTCTCGTCCGGTTCGCACGCTGAGGGCCGCATCGCCGCGAAGGCAGCCCTGGCGTTCCTCGCCGACAACGCGAGCTACACCCCGACCATCAAGGAGACGGTGGAGCAGATCGCGGGCGAGCTCTACCTGCCCTTCGAGGTGTTCGAGAAGTACAAGACCTACACCACGGATAAGAACACCAACCCGAACTACATCCGTCCGAGCATGCTCCAGGCGCGTCTCCAGAAGATCGCCGACGAGTACTTCGGCGGCATCTCCACGTGGTACATGACCTCCAAGACCATGCTCGACGAAGGCCTCAAGCAGCTCGAGATGCTCAAAGAGGACACGAACAAGATGGGCGCCGAGAACCTGCACGAACTGATGCGCTGCTGGGAGAACTACCACCGCATCCTGTCCGTGGAGGCCCATGCCCGCCACATCCTGTTCCGTGAAGAGTCCCGGTATCCCGGCTACTACTATCGCGGCGACTTTGACAAGATCGACGACGATAACTGGAAGTGCTTCGTGAACTCGAAGTACGATGCCGAGAACAACAAGTGGGAAGTCAAGAAGGTGCCGTTCGTACAGCTGGTTCCGTAAGGAACATCATTCACACACCTCCGGGGAGGGTTCTCCTCCCCGGAGTTTCATTGCAAAATGTAAATTGCAAAATGCAAATGTGACGAAAGCGGGCCTTCGCTCGCTTGTTTTTTGACCTGCCTGATGTGATGTTCACTTTGCACTTTGTATTTTGCACTTTGAATTTGTTTCACTGCCTGTAAGGAGGAAGAAGATACCATGGCGGAAAATAAGGTGTTGGTTGTCGGCGGAGGCTTCAGCGGTCTCACGGCGGCAGTGGAGGCGGCCGAAACGGGCGCCGAGGTGATCCTCGTCGAGAAGAACCCCTATCTCGGCGGACGGGTGACCCAGCTTAACAAGTATTTCTGGAAGATGTGCCCCCCGAACTGCGGGCTGGAGATCCAGTACAAGCGGATCAAGAACAACGGGAAGGTCACGATCTACACGCTGGCCCAGGTGGAGAAGATCTCGGGTTCCGAGGGCAACTTCGAGGTGACGATCAAGACCACGCCGCGCTTCGTGAACGACAAGTGCACGGCCTGCAACAAGTGCGCCGAGGTCTGTCCGGTCGAGCGTTCCAACGATTTCGACTTCGGCATGTCCAAGACCAAGGCCGCCTATCTTGCCCACAGTCAGGCGTTCCCCGCGCAGTATGTGATCGACGGCAAGGTCTGCAAGGGTTCTTCCTGCGGCGCATGTGTAAAGGCCTGCCCTTACGGCGCCATTGATCTCGGCATGAAGGCCGAGACCATTACCGTGAAGGTCGGTGCGGTCGTGACCGCGACCGGCTGGAATCCCTACGACGCTACGAAGATGGACAACCTGGGTTTCGGCAGGGTCCAGAACGTGGTCACCAACATGATGATGGAGCGTCTTGCCGCGCCGAACGGACCAACGCAGGGCAAGATCGTCCGTCCTTCGGACGGCAAGGAAGTCAAGAATATCGCCTTTGTACAGTGCGCTGGCTCGCGCGATGAGAACCATCTGCCCTTCTGTTCGTACATCTGCTGTCTGGCATCGCTCAAACAGGCAACGTATGTGCGCGAACAGTATGGTGATTCCAAAGTGAAAGTGTTCTATATCGATATCCGCACTCCCGGCCTTTACGAGAACCGGTTCTACGCCAAGCTCCAGCAGGACGCGAACGTCTCCTTCCTGAAGGGTAAGGTGGCGAAGATCGAGCAGGGCGAGAACGGCGATGTGAAGGTCACTGCCGAGGACATTCACGGCGGTGGCAAGGTCACCGAGAGCTTCGACATGGTCGTTTTGGCCACGGGCATGGAGCCCACGGCGAAGTCGCTTTCCGGCGCGGGCATCAAGGCCACCTGGGACGGTTTCGTGGACCAGGCAGCGCTTCCCAAGGGCGTTTATGCGGCGGGAACGGTGAAGGCTCCGGTCGATGTTGCACGGACGGCGCAGGATGCGACCGCAGCGGTCATGAAGAGCATCCAGAGCTTGAGGAGGAACTAGGGAATGGAGAAGAAGATCGGCCTGTATATATGCAAAGGATGCGGCATCGCCGACGCGGTGGATGTCGACAAGCTCGTCAAGAACGTCAAGAAAATGCCGGTGTGCAAGACCCACGATGTGCTCTGCAGCGCTGAAGGTCTGCAGATGATCAAAGGTGACATGACATCGGAAGGTGTGAATACCATGGTGATCGCGGCCTGTTCGCCGCGTGTGAAGTTCGCCGAGTTCGATTTCCCCGGTTCGCTCGTTGAGCGCGCCAATATACGCGAGTTCGTGGCCTGGACGCTCGAGGCCAAGTCAGCCCAGGCCCAATCAGCCGCCGAGGACTACATCAACATGGGCATCGTGAAGGCCCAGAAGGCAGATGTGCCTCAGCCCAATGTTCTCGCGGACCTGAACAGCACGATCCTCGTGATCGGCGGCGGCATCGCCGGTATGAACGCCGCCCTGGCTGGGGCGAACGCCGGCCAGAAGGTCGTGCTCGTTGAGAAGGATGCTCAGCTCGGCGGATTCGTGAACAAGCTCTACAAGAAGATCCCGACGGCGTCCGTGTTCCAGGAGCCGCTCATCGTTGATACGGAGATCGAGAAGACGGTGAAGGACGTGGAAGGGAACGGCAACATCAAGGTCTACAAGTCCACGACCGTGGCAAAGACCGACGGCCAGCCTGGTCTCTATGACGTCACGCTCTCGAACGGCGAGCAGCTCAAGATCGGCGCGATCGTTATGGCAACAGGCTGGAAGCCCTATGACGCGACCAAGCTGGGACACCTGGGCTACGGTCTGTCGAAGAACGTGGTGACGAACATCGAGCTTGAGGAGATCGCCAAGAAGAACAACGGCAAGATCGTTCGTCCCTCGGACGGCAAGGAAGCGACCAAGGTCGCCTTTGTGCAGTGCGCCGGCCAGCGGGACCCGAACCACCTGCCCTACTGCTCGGGCATGTGCTGCGCCTCGTCGCTCAAGCAGGCCAAGTACGTGCGGGCGAACAAGGATGCCGTGGCAATGGTGTTCTACAAGGACATCCGGACGCCCGGCCGTACCGAGTTGTACTACAAAGAAGCCCAGAACGACCCGGGCGTGATGCTCTCAAAGGCAGATGTGACCGGCGTGTCAGATGCCGGGAACGGCAATCTGTACGTGGAGATGGAGAACACCCTGTTCGGCACGAAAACCGGAGAAAAAGTGAAGGTCGAGGCCGACCTGGTAGTGCTCGCCACGGGCATGGTCCCGACCACGCGCGGGCCGCAGGAATATCTGGACGGCCTGACCAAGGCAGCTGGCGGCGGCGATGATTCCAAGAAGGCTTATCTTGAGCAGACGCCGAAGCCTGACTACATCCTGAACCTCGGCTATCGCCAGGGTCCGGAGATCCCCTCTCTCGAGGGCGCAGCCGGTTTTGCTGATTCGAACTTCATCTGCTTCCAGTACGAGACCCGCCGCACGGGCATCTATGCCGCCGGCTCGGTGCACCAGCCCATGAACATGGCCGAGGCGATCGAGGACGGCCAGGGCGCGGCCTTCAAGGCTATCCAGGCCATGGACCATGTGGCACGGGGTGTTGCTGTACATCCGCGCGCGTGGGATATGACCTATCCTGATCCGCTCCTGATCAAGTGCACGGCCTGTAAGCGCTGCACGGAAGAGTGTCCCTTCGGCGCCATCGACGAAGACGAGAAGGGCATCCCCAAGTACAACATCAACCGCTGCCGTCGTTGCGGAACCTGCATGGGAGCTTGCCCGGAACGCATCGTGTCTTTCAAGGACTACAGCGTCGACATCGTCGGGTCCATGCTTAAGGCTATTGACGTGCCTGATGACGAGGACGAGACCCGCGTGGTCTGCCTGGTCTGCGAGAACGATTCCTATCCCGCGCTCGACACGGCGGCCATCAACCGGAAGCAGCTTCATCCGGGCGTCCGCTTTGTTTCGATGCGCTGCCTGGGCGGTATGAACCTGGTGTGGGTTGCCGACGCGCTTTCCAAGGGCATCGACGGCATGCTGCTTCTGGGCTGCAAGTACGGCGAGAACTATCAGTGTCACTTTGTGAAGGGCAGCGAGCTGGCGAACACCCGCTTCAGCAAGGTGTCCGAGACCCTGAACCGGCTCCAGCTCGAATCCGAGCGCGTTGGCCTGATGCAGATCGCAATCAACGAGTACGACAAGCTGCCGGAAATGATCAACGACTTCGTGGAGAAGGTGAAGGAGTTTGGTCCGAATCCGTTCAAGAGCATGTAATCAGAAATGCGGAGCGCGGAATGCGGAGTGCGGAATTAATAACAAAGATCACTCCTAACAAAGCATGTGGAGGATGTAAATATGTCAGACGCAACGGTCATTAAACCAGACCTGCAGTTCGTAAGTGAGATCATCAAGGGCGGCGGCGAGTCCCTGAAGAAGTGCTATCAGTGCGCCACCTGCTCTGTGGTGTGCAACGTGACGCCCGAGGGCAATCCCTTCCCGCGGAAGGAGATGGTGCTCGCGCAGTGGGGCCAAAAGGACAAGCTGATCACGAGTCCCGATGTATGGCTCTGCCACCAGTGCAGCGATTGCACCGCCTACTGCCCGCGCGGCGCCAAGCCGGGCGAGGTGCTGAACGCCATCCGGAAACAGAGCATCAAGGAAGTTGCCATGATCCCGCTTTTCGCGAAGATCGCCACTGACCCGAAGCTCATCTGGCTCCTTTTTGCGATCCCGATGGCACTGTTCTACATTGTTCTGACGGTCCTCGGAAACACCAATATCGATGTCGTCCGCGCCAAGAGCAGCCACATGGCATATCACAACTTCATGCCGGTGCCGGCGATCGATGTCATCTTCATCCTTACCGCGGCATTTGCCGCCACGTCGGCATTCGTGGGGATCAAACGGCTCTGGGCAGGCATGCAGGCAAATGCAGGAACCGCGCAGGGATCGGGAAGTCCGTTCGGTCATATCCTTCCGGCCGTGACCACGATCCTGGCCCACAAGAAGTTCGCTGACTGCAACGTTAGCCGCCTTCGCCAGTGGGGCCACTTGCTGCTGTTCTACGCATTCGCAGGCCTGGCGATCGTGACCACCTGGGCGATCGTGTATCTCTATGGACACGAATTCCTCGGCATCAAGGCCTTCGGGCCCTTTAATTTCGGCGAAGCGCCCTATCCGATGACCGACCCCATGAAGATGCTGGCGCTCGCAAGCTCGGTTGCGTTCGCGATCGGCTTTACGATCATCCTGCTGAACCGTCTCGGCAACGCCGGGAAGGCGGGCATGGGTTCCTACTTCGACTGGATTTTCCTGCTGATCGTGATCGGCGTGGGTGCCACGGGAATGCTGTCCTGGGGTCTCCGGCTCGCGGACGTGACCATGGGATACTGGGTATATTATTTCCACCTCGTGTTCGTATGGTCGCTGTTCGCATATGCGCCCTACTCCAAGTTTGCGCACTTGTTCTATCGTACGACGGCAATGGTGTTCGCAAAGTACACGGGAAGGGACAAGAAATAAGGGTAAGGACGGGCTGTAAGCACGTCTTTGCAGGAATTTTCGGGACAAGCTATGAAAGTCAAAGAACTGCTCAGTATAAAAGGCATTGAATGCTTCAGCATCATGAGCGATCAAACGCTTCTGGATGCTGCAAAACAGATGGCGGAGTGCAAGATCGGCGCGTTGCTGGTGATGGAAAAAGGACACCTGGCGGGCATCATCACTGAGCGCGACGTGGTGAAGGTCCTTGCCAATGAAAAGGACTGCCGCACCGTCAACATCAAGGATGTGATGACCACGAACCTGCTGGTCTCCAAATCTGGCGATGATCTCGATTATGTCATGGCTGTCATGATCCAGAACAACATCCGGCATCTGCCGGTCGTGGAGGAGAGCGGACTGGTTGGCATGCTTTCCATGCGCGATGTCGTGCGCGTTCTGGTAAAAAACCTGAAGGCGGAGAACCAGTACCTGAAGGATTTCATCGGCGGTTTCGACGCATAAAAGAAAAGACGGAAAGAAAAGGCATCGAAGTTAGGAATGACGAGGGGGGATGCCGGACAGGGCCATCTTTAACAAGTTTGCAGCAAGAACACCGATATCATAAGTACTAGCTTTACAAATCTGTCAAAGGAGGAGAGAGAAAATGGAGTTTTCAAGCAATTTGGTTATGACGTTCGCGATCGCATGCGGCGTACTCGGCGTTGTATACGCCTTGTTCATTGCCGCGTGGGTCAACAAGCAGGATGCAGGAAATGAAAAGATGAAGCAGATCTCTGATGCGGTGAAGGAAGGCGCATATGCATTCCTCGCACGCGAGTACAAGACCGTGGCAGTTGTCGCCGCTGTCCTGTTCATCGTTCTGGCCGTGGTGCCGAAGCTCGGTATCTGGTCAGCCGTCGGATTCCTGATCGGCACGGTCGGTTCCGCTCTGGCCGGATTCGTCGGTATGTGGGTCACGGTGCGCGCGAACGTGCGTACCACGCAGGCGGCCTCCAAGGGCCTCCAGCAGGCGCTCACGCTGTCCTTTAAGGGCGGTTCGGTGACCGGTATCATGGTGGTGGGACTCGGAATCATCGGTCTGGCCGGCTACTATTCCATTGCCCGGAGCATGGCTAGTGCTGATGAGGCTTTCGGCGCTCTTGTCGGCCTGGGCTTCGGCTGCTCGCTCATGAGCGTGTTCGCCCGTATCGCGGGCGGTATCTACACCAAGGCTGCTGACGTGGGCGCCGACCTCGTGGGTAAGGTGGAGAAGGACATCCCCGAGGACGATCCGCGCAACCCGGCAGTTATCGCCGATAACGTGGGCGACAACGTAGGTGACTGCGCCGGTATGGCCGCGGACCTCTACGAGACCTATACGGTGACCCTCGTGGCCGCCATGCTGCTCGCCAAGTCCGTGTTCGGACCGGACAGCCCCTGGGTCGCGTTCCCGCTGCTCCTCGGCGGTGTTTCGATCATCGCTTCGATCATCGGCACCTATTTCGTGAAGCTCGGCGCCAACAACTACATCATGGGCGCTCTGTACAAGGGCCTGGCGGTTTCCGGCGTCCTGGCGGCCATCGCGTTCTTCTTCGTGTCCAAGTGGTTTGTGACCTCGCTCGGCACCGATCCGGCGGCCACGGGCGGTTTCACTGCCATGAGCATATTCGGCACGGCCCTGATCGGTTTGGCCCTTACCGGCCTCATCGTCTGGATCACCGAGTACTACACAGCCAAGGAGTTCCGGCCTGTTAAGACCATTGCCAAGGCCAGCCTCACCGGCCACGGCACGAACGTGATCGCAGGTCTGGCCATGAGCATGGAAGCCACCGCGCTTCCGGTGCTGGTCATTGTCGGCTCCATCATGGGCGCATACTGGCTTGGAAACGGATTCGTTCCCGGTCAGGCCGCCTATGGTCTCTTCGCAATTGCGCTGTCTGCCGTGTCCATGCTGTCCATGACGGGCATCGTGGTGGCAATCGACTCCTACGGCCCGATCACGGACAACGCGGGTGGTATTGCTGAAATGTCCGGACTTCCGCAGTCGGTTCGCGACGTGACGGACCCGCTTGATGCGGTCGGCAACACGACCAAGGCCGTTACCAAGGGCTATGCCATCGGTTCTGCAGGTCTGGCCGCCCTGGTGCTCTTTGCTGAGTATTCCCGCGAATTGGCCCACAAGGCAGCCGGCGCGGTCGCTTTCGATCTTTCCGATCCCCTTGTCATCGCCGGCCTGTTCCTTGGCGGCCTGATCCCCTACTACTACGGTGCACGTCTGATGCTGGCTGTGGGTAAGGCTGCAGGCGGTGTGGTGGATGAAGTGCGGCGTCAGTTCCGCGAAATCCCGGGCATCATGGAAGGCACGGGCAAGCCTCAGTACGGCAAGTGCGTGGACATCGTGACACAGTCAGCGATCAAGGAAATGATGATCCCGGCGCTCCTGCCCGTGGTCGCCCCGATCGTTGTCGGCTTTGTCCTCGGCCCCAAGGCCCTGGGCGGACTCCTGATCGGCTCGATCCTGACCGGTCTGTTCCAGGCAATCGCCATGACCTCCGGCGGCGGAGCATGGGACAACGCCAAGAAGTCCTTTGAGGACGGCGTGACGGACGAGAAGGGTGTGGTCCACAAGAAGAAGTCCGATGGTCACAAGGCCTCGGTGACCGGCGACACGGTCGGCGATCCTTACAAGGACACCGCCGGTCCGGCCATCAACCCGATGATCAAGGTCATCAACATCGTGGCCCTGCTTATTGTACCGCTCATCTAGTACGGATCTCTCGCATTACCAGGGGGCTGGCCGAAAGGCCAGCCCTTTTTTTATTCAAGCACTTGGCCGGCACTAAGGGCGGCAAGGGGCCCGTAGTGCGGAGAAAACCGCTTATCGCTCTATTGGCGGATTCGGCGAATGTCGCGGCAAAATGTTTATATTTCTCCGATGAAGTGGTATTATGGCCATCCGATGTGGAGCGAACAGGTTTTGATCGATACCGGGTGCTCACCCGATGTGGTTGCGCACTGCCGGGCGGTCTCTCTGGCGGCGGAAGCGCTGGCTGCAAGGGTACTGGCGGCGCCGGTTGATGTCGATCTGGTTCGTCAGGGCGGTCTGTTGCATGACATCGGCCGGTCGCGGACGCAGGGAATCGGTCATGCGCTTGCAGGCGTGGAAATAGGACGCGGGCTCGGATTCTCTCCGGCACTCCTGAACATCATCGAACGCCACATCGGCGCAGGCATAACTGCGGGAGAGGCAGAGCGGCTCGGTCTTCCGCGCAGGGATTATCTTCCGATCACGGTGGAGGAGAAGATCGTCTCCTACGCTGACAATCTCACCAAGGGGAGCACACCCATGAGCTTTGAAGCGGCCCTCCGACGGTTCACGGAGATCCTCGGGCATGACCATGAGGGCATCGAGCTGTTCCGCAGACAGCACGATGAGGTCCAAAGCTGGATGCGTTAGTTTTACAGGTGTCCGGTAATTAATGATAAGGAGTAGCGCCATGAGCAAGAAAAAGAAAGAACAGCCGGAAGAGATCGAGGTCCTTTCAAAAGCCAAGAAGAGCGACAAGGTCGTTCCGGTGAAACTGACCAAGGACAGCCGGTTCCATTTCCGCTGCCATCCGAAGGTCCGGTGCTTTACCGCCTGCTGCAGCAACGTGAACATCGCACTTCCTCCCTACGACCTGCTGCGTCTTCGGAAACGCCTTGGACTGGCGGCTGACGAGTTCATCAAGCAGTACGGCGATATACAGGTCCTGGACAAGACGCTCTTTCCCGTGGTAACGCTCAGAATGCGTGACGATGAGAAGAAAAGCTGTCCCTTTGTGACTCCCGAAGGCTGTACGGTCTACGAGGACCGGCCGAACATCTGCAGATATTATCCCGTGGGCATGGCGACGCTCCGGAAGCTCGATGCCGAGGGCGGCAAGGACGAGTTCTATTTCATGACCCGGGAGGACCACTGCAAGGGTTTTGAAGAGGAAAAGTTATGGACCATCGGCGAATGGCGCCAGGACCAGGGCGCGGACCTCTACGACGAGATGAACCGCGGCTGGATGGAGATCCTGATCAAGAAGAAGTCACACGGTCAGGGGAAGCCTTTTCCTGATATCAAGAACGAAATGTTCTTCAAGATGAGCTTCGACTCCGACTACTTTCGCGCGTTCGTGTTCGGCAGCACCTTCCTGGAGATCTATGATATTCCTGCGGAACGGATCGAAAAGGTCAGGAACGATGACACGGAGCTGCTGAAACTCTCCTATGAATGGCTCCGGCAGGCGATCTTTGCCGAGGAGACGCTGAAATTCAAGGAAGGCGTGCTGGAAAAGCGGAAGGCCCAGGCCGATGCAACGATGCAGAAGGTGTATGGAGACAGGGAAAAGGGTTCGGTCGGTGAGATTGACTGATAGGCGAGAAGCAGGTAATTCCTTTACCTTTGTTGCTGCAACAACACGGTCATTTCCTTGTAGATCGCATTACCAATAGAAATGCCTTGCTCGATGATCTCCGGGCCGTAACGTCTCCCTGTTGCTGTCCGGAAGGTCTCTTTGATCGATGCGATCCCTTTCATCTTTTCCTGAAAGACCCCGTGCAGCTGCTCGGGCGGAGTGCTCCGGTCATTCACCATCAGCCAGAGGGTCGTGGTGAAGTTCTCAGGCCCCCAACGGAACTTGTCCGCGTCATAGAGCGCATCGCTGATCAGGCATCCTGCCTCGTCTCCCAGGTCGCAGGTTTTCTTGAAGGCCTCGTGGTTCCTGATCGCATAGGTGATATACCCCGTCAGCCGTCGATCAAAAGCGAGCAGGTTCAGGATCTTCTCTGCTTCCAGGCTTCCCCGCACAGCATGGTCCTGTTCCCTCCGCTTGATATCATGCAGCAGTCCGGCAATGATCGCCGCCTGCGCGAGCAGGGAAAGCTCCCGCTCTTCCAGTCGCCGGCCCCTCCCCTCGATCATCACCAGCGCGCCTGCGTCCCGGGCAACGGCCTCGCAATGGCACAGGCCATGGGCGCATTCCAGAAGTGATTCGTCGAGACGGCCGCGGCATTCGCGGATCGGCCCGTCGCCAGCCAGGGCCTGTTCGGACCAGGCGATCTCGCGGGTGAATCTGCGATAAAAATCGGGTTGAGCGAGGTTTCGGGCCACATCCCGCGACAGGTCCTGGAGTCTTTTGTACAGGGCATGCATATTGTCTTTATAGTAATAGCAAATCGGGCCGGTTGTCAACCCTCAGCATCTAGAGATTGACTTGTCTGTTCGCATACGGTACTATTTCAACCTGACGTGATACCGAAAGGAGCATCCTGTGTCCGATATCCATAGCGAACGAATTCTTATCCTCGACTTCGGCTCTCAATATACCCAGTTGATCGCCCGCAGGGTGCGCGAAGCCAAAGTGTACTGCGAGATCTTTCCCTATAACGCTGGGCTGGAAAAGGTCAAGGCGTTCCGGCCAAAAGGACTGATACTTTCCGGAGGTCCTTCCAGTGTTTATGACAGCGGCGCGCCGATCATCGATAAAGCGCATCTGGAGCTCGGCATTCCGGTGCTCGGTATCTGCTACGGCATGCAGCTCCTGACCCACATTCTCGGCGGCCAGGTGGCAAAGTCAGCAAAACGCGAGTTTGGCAGGGCTGAACTGAACCTGCACAAGGGCGAAGGGCTCTTCAGCGGGATAGGCCAGGCCGGCAAGGCTACTGTCTGGATGAGCCACGGGGACCGCATCGAAAAGATGCCTGAAGGGTTTCACGCAAGCGCGCACACGGATAATTCACCGACAGCTGCAATGGCTGACGATGGCCGCAAGTTCTACGGCGTCCAGTTCCATCCGGAGGTGGTCCACACGCCCGAGGGAACGAAGATCCTCAGGAACTTCGTGTATGACATCTGTAAATGCACGGCGTCCTGGACCATGGCCTCCTTCGTGGACTTCGCCGTGGGTGAGATCCGGAAGGCGGTCGGTGACAAAAAGGTGATCTGCGCGCTCTCCGGCGGCGTTGACTCCTCTGTGGCGGCGGTGCTGGTGAATAAGGCGGTTGGCAAACAGCTCACCTCGATCTTCGTGAACAACGGCGTGCTCCGGAAGAACGAGGCCGAGCGGGTCCAGCAGATGTTCAAGGACATGGGCCTGAACCTGAAGTACGTGGATGCGTCGAAGCAGTTCCTGGACAAGTTCAAGGGCGTCGAAGACCCGGAAAAGAAACGGAAGATCATCGGCACAACCTTCATCGAGATCTTCGAGCAGGCGGCACACAGCGAGGGCGCCGAGTTCCTGGTCCAGGGCACGCTCTATCCTGATGTTATCGAAAGCGTCTCGTTCAAGGGGCCGTCGGCGGTCATCAAGTCGCACCATAATGTGGGCGGTTTGCCGGAAAAAATGAAGCTCAAGCTCGTGGAGCCGCTCCGCGAGCTGTTCAAGGACGAAGTCCGCGCCATCGGCAGGGAGCTCAAGATGCCTGATGAGATCATCGACCGTCAGCCTTTCCCGGGGCCCGGCCTGGCCATCCGCATCCTTGGGGAAGTGAGCGAGCCCCGACTTCACATCCTGCGCGAAGCGGACTTCATTGTCCTCGAGGAGATCAAGAAGGCGGGCCTGTACAAGGAGATCTGGCAGTCCTTTGCCGTGCTGCTGCCGATCAAGACCGTGGGCGTCATGGGCGACGAGCGGACCTATGAGAACGTGGTTGCCATCCGCGCAGTGAACAGTCAGGACGGGATGACCGCAGATTGGGTGAAACTGCCTTATGACCTGCTCGGCATTATGTCCAACCGGATCATCAACGAGGTAAAGGGAGTGAACCGCGTGGTTTTTGACATTTCATCCAAACCGCCGAGCACGATCGAATGGGAGTAGGCGTGACGCGTGCGATGACGGGGCTTCTCATCGATCAGGCAATACAGTGTTTTTTTCAAGCTTAACGGAACAAGAAAGGCCTGCTCAGTATCGAGCGGGCCTTTTCGTTCTTAGATAACGTGTTCCGGTCCAGATCAGCACCATGGCAAAAACGATGCGCAGCACCAGGTCGGACAGAACATGTGCGAGCGATCCTCCAAGATAGGTCCCGATCAGGATGCCCGGTACCAGGCCGGGAAGCAGTGACGTCCTGACATTTCCCAGCTTACCATGCGTGTAGGCTCCGACGCCGCCTGCGGGCACCATGGCCAGCAGCGAGGTTCCCTGTGCAAGGTGCTGACCAAAACCGGCGAGCAGCACCATGGCCGGCACCATGATCGTTCCTCCTCCCACACCCATCATGCCTGAGAGAAATCCGGTGAATACGCCTGCCAAGAGAAGAACGACGGACCTCATCCATCCGGAATCCATACCGCTCATAGGGGGCAGATAGGGTTTCACGAGCATGAGCAGGGAAACAAATACCAGGAAGAAGCCAAATGACCGCTTCAGCGTCCACTCGGGCAAAGAGTGCGCGAAATGCGCTCCGGCGCGGGCCGTGATGACCGCCGTGGAGGTCAACAGGACCGCTGCCGAGATGTCGACAGCATCTTTCAGACCGTAGACGATCGCACCGGCGATACCCGTGAACACGAGGGCTACCAGGCTGGTGCCGTGAGCCTCGTGCTGGGTGAGCTTGAGCACGCTGACCATGAGCGGGATCATGATGACACCGCCGCCTAAACCCACGAGACCGCCGAACATGCCGGCAAGAAGACCTGTCAGAATATTCAACGACCTGCCTCCCGAGGAAGGTAAGACTTCGTTCAATCGATTGTCGCATATATTAACATAGCTGCGAAAACGTGTCATCGTGGTTCAAATCCAGGGGCAATCTTCAAATAGGTCGATAAGCATCTGGGCTAGGCGATCAGGAAAGCGAGCTAGTGTCATGCACTAGCCTGGTCGCGTTCCTCGGCGAAAGAGTTGTTTAAGGCAAGGTTCAAGATGCTATTTGCTGTGTTTCGTATTCTATTTGGAGAAAAAAAAGAAGGGCAGCCGATGTGGCTGCCCTTCTTGTGCTGTGCTGCAATGCCCGGAGATTCCTGATCAGGATCAATCGTCCGTCTTGATCTCGTCGGGGTGCACGCCGCGCATCTGCTGCCCGAACTGGTTAGCCGCAGTGATGCCGACTTCCTGGAGCATGCGCTTCATGGTGTCTTTTAGCAGGTCAAGAGGTACGTCCAAGGCCGATGCCATGGTCTCAAGGGATTCCTGCTTGGTAAAATGACGTTCGGCTATCAGGATCTTGAGAAAGTCCGCCTGAACGATATTGCGCAGCTCGTCGTCGGTGATCGTGTAACCTGCATAGGCTTCCTTCAGCTTCTTGCCTGCTGCAAGGGAAGCGCGGTAGCTGTCCACCGCCTCGACATAGATCCGATCCTCCTCAGGGGAGAATTCCTTGAATGCAAACTCCGGCATGTCCTCTTTTTTCTTGTCTTTCTTTTTCTTCATAGATCCGCACCTTTCAGCTGAAAGTACAACTCCTACCGCCCCCGAGAGGGACCGCAAATGCGGGCCACAACGGAGCGATTCATATCATCCTGCGCTTCTCTTTCGGTCTTCGTTCGGGCACTTGCCGATGTTCGATCTTTTCCTCGTTCCATTCCGGGGAGACGTAGAGCTCGCAGTAGCAGCTGCCGTACTCCTTGATATCCGGATCGCGATAGACGCAGGGGCAGGAAATATCCTTGTCCTTTTCCCGATCACCCCAGGAGAGGCGGCAGGGACAGGAGCGGTAGCCATACCGTTGCTCGTTCGTGAGCAGTCCGCGCATGATATCCATCACCAGCTCCTTGTCCTTGTTCAGACGGATCCCCTGGGAACGGGCATACGCGGCAAGGATGTCATAGAGCTGTTCCGGTGTCATGCGCACGCCTCAAGGGCCTTCCGGATGCGTTCTTCGTTGAATCCTACAACGATCGTGTCTCCGATGCATATGGTCGGAAAACTCACGTCCGGATTCAGCTTGCGGACCTCTTCGACGATCTTCTCCCGCTCCGGTCCGGACAAGAGATCCACATCGGTGAACTCGACGTCGATCCCGTTGTCCTGGAAGAACTTTTTCGTTTTGTTGCAGTGGGAACAAGTGCTGAGAGTGAACAGCCTGATCTTTGGTTTTCCCATCGAACAACCTCCAGGAAATCACTATAACATGCCCCATTTCTCCATGCAAATGCTTTTGCCGCGAGGTCCGGCGAGAACTGTTTCCAACATGGGAGCGGCGATTTGAAGTATAATTAATCACAGGCGCTTGTTATGCGACGATATTTTCCCGGAGGCCCGGTAAGATGCAAAACAGACAATGGATCGCTATAGCCGCAGTACTGCTGGTCTGTGCAGCAGGATGCAGCGAACAGCAGCCCGCCCGCAAGGTCAGCCTGGAGAAGCGCGATGCGGTAATGGAAAGCGCCGAACCGCATAAGGCAAATACCCTGCGTTTCGCCGTGGGCGGAATGATCACCCCCCGTGAAGGATTCGCCTATTACCGCCAGTTCCTGGACTATATCGGAAAAAAGACGGGCCGGCATGTGAAATACGTCGACCGCGAGAAATATGAAGAGATCAACCGCCTGCTCGCGACCGGGGGCGTTGATGTTGCTTTTGTATGCAGCGGGCCCTATATAGACGGGAGGGAGAAGTTCGGTCTGCAATTGCTCGTAGCGCCGCAAGCCTATGGAAAACCGATCTACTATTCCTATACCATCGTTCACAAGGATAGCCGGATCACCCGGTTCGAGGACCTGCGGGGCAAGGTGTTCGCGTTCACTGATCCTGACTCGAACACCGGGAAGCTCGTTCCCGAGTACCGGCTTGCAAAGATGCATGAGACCTCGGACTCGTTCTTCCTGAAATACGTGTATACCTACAAGCATGATCAGTCGCTCAAAGCGGTCGCGCAGAAGGTGGTGGATGGCGCCGCGGTGGACAGCCTGATCTGGGAGTATGCGAACCGGAAGAGCCCCCAGTACACTTCGCAAACAAGGATCATCTGGAAGTCCCCGCCCTACGGGATACCGCCCGTGGTCGTGCGTCCGGGCCTTGATCCCGCGCTGAAGCGCGAACTGAAGCGGGCATTCCTGAACGCTCATGTCGATCCGGAAGGCAGGGAACTGCTTGAGAACATGATGATCGACCGGTTCGTGGAGATCAATGACAGCGCCTATGATTCGGTCCGTGAGATGAAATCCTGGATAGGACAGCAGAAAAAAGGGAAGAAGGCGCGATAGATGCTGACACGTCTTGGCAGTCTCTATGCGAAGGTCCTTGCTGGTATGAGCGGGCTCATACTGCTCATGGGCGTCGTGCTCATTGTCTTTGTGGAGACCGTGGTGCAGGAGCGGCTCCATGCATCACTGCACAGGCGTGGTTCGTACATCGCACAGGAGGTCGCCAGTGAAAGCACTGATCCCCTCCTGACGGACCGGCACGTGGCAGTGGACATGCTGCTCCGGGACATTCAGGAAATGGACAAGGATATCGCCTATGTCTTTATTCAGGACCCGCTTGGCAAGGTTATCATCCATACCTTTGGCAAGGCCTTTCCCTCTGATCTCCGAACGTTGGGCGTGATCGTAAAGGGCGGTCCGTTGCGAATGGAACATCTGGAGACCGAGACCGGGCCGATCCTGGACTTTGCCGCTCCGATCATGGAAGGTTCGCTCGGCACGGTGCATGTCGGCGTCTTTGAGGCGTCGCTGAGGCGAGAAGTGACCGGGATCGTCATGAAGCTCCTGCTGATCATTGCGCTGGTGATGATCATCGGCACCGGTATCGCAATGGTCGTGGCGCGGGCGGTTACCAGGCCGGTGCATGCCCTGGTCCGGGCGATCCGGGAGGTCGCTGCGGGGAACCTGGATGTGGCCGTCGATGTGCGGGGAGCGGACGAGGTCGGGGTGCTTGCGGCATCGTTCTGCGATATGCTTGCGAAACAGCGGGAGTCGACCGAAGCGCTTCAGGTGAGCGAGAAGAAGCTGCGGGATATCGCTGCGAGCCTTGGTGAAGGAGTGCTGGTCATGGATTCCCGGGGGATGCTCACCTATATGAACCCTGAGGCGGAAAACCTGCTGGGATGGAAGGCTGACGAGTTGTTCGGCAAGGACGCCCATGACTATCTGCATGCGCACCATGGAGACGGGTCGCTCAATGAGAAGGACCGGTGCCCGAGCACGATGGTGCTCGTTTCAGGGATCCGTCAGGTCGTGGAGCGGGACATGTTCTTGTGCAAGGATGGATCATTCCTTCCGGTGTCGTACGTGACCGCGCCGATACGGGAGGGAAAACGGGTCGTAGGCGCCGTGATCGCCTTCCAGGACATCACCATGCGTCAGTTGGTCGAGGAGGAGCGAGAACGGCTGATTGAGGAGCTGAAGGACGCTCTCGAGAACGTCAAGACCCTGCGCGGACTCATCCCGATCTGTTCCTCCTGTAAACGGATCCGTGATGACAAGGGATATTGGAGCCAGATCGAAGCCTATGTCCACAAACACTCCGATGCCGAGTTCAGCCATTCCATCTGCCCCCAGTGCGCGGTCAAGCTCTATCCGCAGTATTACAAGCCCGAAGGTCACGACAGCGCCGGGCCAGAGGAGGAAAAGCCATGAAGAGATCATTGACCATAGTAGCAGTGCTCCTGGCCGGTCTTACCGCATGCAGCCCGGTGCTGAACAGGGAGTATATGGACAGCGGCGCCCGGGAGTTCAATCCTTCCCACCTCATTGAAACGCCGGAGGTGTTCAAGGACAAGCTCTTCATACTGGGCGGCGTGATCGTCGAGACCAAGCTGGCAGAGCAGGGATCCCAGATCGAGGCATTGTTCGTGCCGGTAGACCGCTACGGCTACCTGAAGGACGCCAGCCGTTACCAGGGCAGGTTCCTAGCGCTTTATCCCAAGTCGCGCGGTATTCTGGATCCGCTGATCTACAAAAAAGGCAGGGAGATCACGATAGCAGGGGATTTCATTGAGGCGCGAACGGGCAAGATCGACCAGATGGACTACCAGTTCCCGGTGTTCGAGATCAGGCAGGTCTATCTCTGGGAGGAGCTCAAGGACTACCGCATGCCTTACTATTACTACTATCCCTATCCCTTATCATACCCGACCTGGAATCCCTGGTGCTATGACGCCTGGGGCAGGCCTTATCACTGTCCGCCGTATTGGGGGCCCTATCCGTGGTAAGGCAGAAAGAAGCGGTAAGGGATAAGGTGTAAGGGGTAAGCAACATCGCAGGGCGGACAGAGTATGCCGCCCGAATGTTCGCGCTGCACCTCATGGTCCCGAAAAGCTATAATTCCGTACGGCGATCCCTTCGAAAAATCCTGTTTACAATTCCCTTCCGTGCCTGATATACTCGGGCAGTTCGCAAACACAAAGTTTGAAGCCTGGTCTTCCGGAAAGGAAACCCTATGAAGAAAACCGCTCTTCCCTGTCTGACTGGGAGCAGGCAAAAAAACGCATTAAGAATAGCCTCGGCTTCCGATATCAGAGCTTGCAGGAACCTGTAAATTGATTTAAAATTATTCGTCATCAAGGTGAAAATCAGGTTCGATTAACAAAGCGGCCATGAAGATACGAGATGTCATAAAATTAATCGAAGAGGACGGTTGGTATCTGGTCGTTACAAAGGGAAGTCACCGTCAATACAAACATTCGATAAAACCCGGACGAGTAACGATAGCCGGTCATCCGGGTGACGAAATGGCGCCGGGGACATTGAACAGCGTTCTCAAGCAGGCGAAACTGAAGGAGGTCACGTAGCCATGAGGCGATTTCTCATCGTAATAGAAAAAGCCGGTGATAACTTTTCGGCATATTCGCCGGACTTGCCGGGTTGCGTTGCGACCGGGTCCACGCGTGAAG
>JAOUEV010000010.1 GCA_029858565.1 Nitrospirota bacterium
GCTGGACAGGACCTCGGCCTTGATCTCGGTCTTCCCCAACTCCGCGATCCGGGAGCGGTATTCCGTGCCCCTGCCGTCGCACAGCAGCAGCTCGTCGCCGGTCTTCATGCGCAGCACCGCGGCGATATGGCGCACATCCTCGTCAGTGACCGTGATGACGGCCCCGTTCACCTGCGATGGCGCAATGAAGAACCTGGGCAATCGTGCCATAGACCTGCTCCGCTCTCCCCGAACAGCGCTTTCGGGGTTGACACCTTTCCTTGAACACGCTAATATCTACCTCGGGTTCGTGAACAGCATGATAACATAATTTTCCTGGCAAAGGGAGAGTTCCATGAACAAGTACAATGTCAACGAAGTCCTGGAAATGGCCGTGCAGACCGAGAGGATCGGGTACCAGTTCTACACCTCCATGGCAAAGAAGTTCGAGAAGGACGCTGAACTGACCAAGCTCTTCAGCCAGCTCGCGTCAAAAGAGCAGAATCACGAGAAGACCTTCACGGACCTCAAGAACATGGTGGCCAAGTCGGGATCGGAACCGGTGGAGTGGGACGAGGTGTCGAACTACATGCGGGCCTTTGTTGAATCGGAATTCTTCCTTGGCAAGGGCAAGTCCCTGCCGTCCATGGACCATATCAAGACCGTGAAGGACGCGGTCAAGTTCGCCATGGGCTTTGAAAAGGAAACCCTCCTCTACTTCCTGGCCCTCCGCGGGGTGGTGAAGGAAAAAGAGATCGTCGATGAGGTGATCAACGAGGAAAAGAGCCACATCATGTGGCTGGCCGCTTTCAAGACAGCATAGTGTCCCTCTCTGCTGGCGCCATGAAAACCGAAAAGCCCGGAGCGATCCGGGCTTTTTTGCTAAAGCGATAAGCACTAGAGCTGTCAGCAAGCCAAACATCGGTTACCCCGTGCCGTCGTCGGCTTTCTCACTTCGCCGTTCGCGCTTGATCCTGCGATCGCTTACCCCTTACCACTTTATCACTTACCCCTGACTTCAGGAGTTCCCCCACGGTCACCAGTTCGAATCCCCGCTTCCGCAGACCGCTTATGACACCGGGCAGCACCTCGGCGGTATGCACGCCGTTCCGGTTCATGTGGAACACCACGATGCTGCCGCCTTTGGCGTCCTCCACCACGGCGCGGGCGATCTTCTTCGGCGTGAGCCCGGGGTCGGGGTCCCCTGAAGCGACATCGTACTGGATCACCGTCAATCCAGCCCGCGCAGCAAGCTTCGCCACCCGCTCATCCACCTCGCCAAAGGGCGGCCGGAAATATTTCGGCCTTTTTCCCGTGAGTTTCCTGATGATGGCCTGTGTGCCCCTGAGCTCCCGCAGCACCCGTTCGTCGTCCTTCGCGGTCATATGCGGATGCCAGTAGGCGTGATTGCCGATCTCGAACAGGGGCTGCGCCGCCAGTTCCCGCGCCCGCTCCTCGTTCTTTTCCACCCACCTGCCGCTCATGAAGAGCGTGGCATGGACCTTTTCCCGCGTCAGCACCTCGACCACCTGTTGGTCGTATTCATCATGATGGCTGGTCGGGCAGGCGTCAAAGGTCAGCGCGACCTTCTTCACGTCCCGGGGACCGTGCTCGATGATGAGGGGGGTATTCTCCGCAAAGGCGGGAACTGCGGGGAACGAGATGCAAAGAAGCGAAAGAACGATCTTGCGAATGCACATGGACCATTATAACAAAAGGACAGAGGAAAAAGAAATTCTTTGTGTTTTACCACGGAGTCACAGAGACCACGGAGTGGGTCTTGGGACAGACCAGAGAATGCTTCAGAGGATCCTTGCGCAAGCAGTACAACCAGATCGTATTGATCGAACCACAAATCGAGACCGG
This sequence comes from Nitrospirota bacterium, assembly GCA_029858565.1. GTDB lineage: Bacteria > Nitrospirota > UBA9217 > UBA9217 > UBA9217 > JAKAHZ01. Next base: position 1,846 of record JAOUEV010000010.1, read on the forward strand.
TCTGATGGGAAGCCCTCACTGACAATATCAGCCAGCGGGCATGCCCGGCAACTGTCCATGATCTCATCTGCTAATCTCCGTGGCTCCGTGCCTCCGTGGTTAATGTCTTTTTCAATACCGTCTCCTTCCTCTTTCCTATTCCCCCAGAACCCTTTATAATGCTTTCGTGAACATCCGGGCATATCTCCAGTCCAATCCACTGGTCCTTGCACCCATGGCGGGTATCACGGACCTGCCTTTCCGCGTCATCTGCCGCGAGATGGGCGCGGGCATCGTGTACTCGGAAATGGTGAGCGCCGAGGCGCTCATCCGCGACCAGAAGCGAACCCTGACCCTGCTGGCCACGGAGCCGCGGGAACGGCCTGTGGCCTTCCAGATCTTCGGTTCCCGTCCCGCGTCCATGGCCGAGGCGGCCCGGATCCTTTCTGAACGGGATATCGACATCATCGACATCAACATGGGCTGTCCGGTGCCCAAGGTGCTCAAGAGCGGCTCCGGATCGGCCCTGCTCAGGGCACCCGGGCTCGCACGGGAGATCATGGAAGCCGTGGTTACGGCGTCCGCGAAACCCGTGACGGTCAAGATCCGCCTCGGATGGGACGCAAAGAACATCGTGGCCGAGGAACTTGCCCGGTCGGCCGAGCAAGCCGGCATCGCTGCGATCACGGTCCATGGCCGCACCCGGGTGCAGGGCTTCTCCGGCTCAGCCGACTGGAGCATGATCGGAAAGGTGAAGCGCTCGGTCGCCATCCCGGTGATCGGGAACGGCGATGTCCGCTCCGGCGCTGACGCGCGGCGGATGCTCGACGAGACCGGATGCGACGGTGTCATGATCGGCCGGGCCATCCAGGGCAATCCCTGGATCTTCCGCGAAGCCGCCGCGTTTCTCCGGACCGGCGCCCCGTCCCCGCCGCCGTCGATCGAGGAGCGACGAACAGTGATGCTGCGCCATCTCAACGACGTTATTTCCCTGCTCAGCGAGAACGTCGGCGTCAGGGAGATGCGCAAGCACCTGTGCTGGTATACCAAGGGCCTGACCGGCGGCGCGGAGTTCCGCGAACGGGTCAACCACCTGGAGGCTTTGGACGCTGTCATCAGCGAGATCACTACCTTTTTCGAGGCCCAGGCGGTCCACCGGCCCGAGCCTGTTGTCTGAACCGGTGTTTGGACTGGCTTTTCATCGGCAAGGCAGGTACAATTTTTACATAGATCATCCATGACCTGCACAGGAGGATGCCCGCATGATCCATAGGACCGCTGATCGTGTTATCCGCGTACTGATCCTGACCTGCCTGGCGCTGGGTATCGCGCTTGCCGCGATCGCGCAGGAGCCGCTCAAGCTCGGTGTCCATCCCTACCTTTCAGCGTCGGAAGTGGTCAAGCGCTACACGCCGCTGGCCGAGTATCTCGCCCGGGAGATCAAGCATCCAGTTTCGGTAGAAGTGTCAAGCACCTATGGCAACCATATCCAGAAGATCGGCCAGGGCGCGCTTGATATTGCGTTCATGGGGCCGGGATCCTATGTCATCCTTACCAGCCAATACGGCAAACGCCCGATCCTGGCCGCGTTCCGGACCAAGGAAGGCAAGGTATTCCACGGCCACATCATGGTGCGCAAGGACAGCCCGATCACCACCCTGGGCCAGCTCAAGGGAAAGCGTTTCGTGTTCGGCGACCGGGATTCCACCATGAGCCATGTGGTACCGCGCCATCTGCTGCTCAAGAACGGCGTTGATGTCAAGCAGCTTGGCTCGGTCAGCTTCGTCGCGAACCACGATAACATCGCGCTCGGCATTCTCGCCGGCACCTTTGACGCGGGAGCGGTCAAGGAGGAGGTATTCCTGAATTACCAATCCCAGGGCCTGCGGTCACTAGCCCGGACGCAGCCGATCATGGACCACATCTTCATCGCCCGGACAGGACTGCCAAAGGACCTTGTGCAGGCGCTCGGCAAGGCACTCATCCATATTACCGACACGGCAGAGGGGAAGAAGATCCTGTTCGACATACGCAGCGACGTCGTCTCCCTTGTCCCCGGCGATGACCGGGACTTCGACAATCTCCGCGCCATCGTAAGCGACCTGGAAAAGGCGGGCGTAGACCTATGACCCGCCGCCGGTACCGGGGGGCGCTCATCGCGTTCATCGTTGTCCTGTTCTGCTTCCTGCTTATCGAAGCGTCGCTCGTCGCCGTGCAGCAGGGCCGCCTGCTGACCGACATGACCCGCGACACGATCGAATCTGAGCTCGATCTCATGTCCGATGCCTTCTACGAATCCCTGCTCAAAGCCGATTACATCACCATTCGCACCTTCATCCAGCGTTGGGGAGAATCGCACGACGAATTGGTCCTGATCCGCGCGCTTTCGCCGAACGGCTTTGTGGTCGGCGAGTTCAGAAGGCCGCCGTCCGGGAACGCCCGCACCTATTCTCTGACCAGGACGCTACGCCATGAGGGCATGCCGCTCTTGACCCTCGAGCTGGTCGGCGACCACCGCGAGGCCGAGGCTGTCGTGGCCAAGCTCCGGACACGCCTCTTTGCCGGCGCGGTCCTCTTCACCGCGGTGCTGGGAACGGTCCTGTGGTATTCCCAGCGCAGAATGGCGCTTATCCCGCTGGAGCAGGAGATCGCGCTCCGGCAACAGGCGGAAAAGCGCCTTCAGGAGGCTCACGATGCGCTGGAAACAAAGGTCCGCGAGCGGACCGCGGACCTGGAGCGCGAGCTTGAGGAGCGAAAACGCGTGGAGGCCGAGCTGGTGCGCAAAGAAGAACGGGTGCATCTGCTGCTGAACTCCACGGCCGAGGGCATCTACGGCATCGACACTAACGGCGGCTGCACCTTCTGCAATCCTTCCGGCCTGCGGATGCTCGCGTACGAGCGCGAGGCCGACGTCATCGGCAGGAACATGCATACCCTGATCCATCACAAACGGCCGGACGGCACACCTTATCCCGAGCAGGACTGCAAGATCTACCAGGCGTTCAGGACCACCCAGCCGTGCCATGTGGAGAACGAGGTCTTCTGGCGGTCCGACGGTTCCCGCGTTCCCGTGGAATACTGGTCCTACCCCCTCTTTGAAAAAGGCGCCGTGATCGGCGCGGTCGTTACCTTCATCGACATATCCGCCCGGAAACGGCTTGAGACCCAGCTTGTCCAGTCCCAGAAGATGGAGGCCATCGGAACGCTGGCAGGCGGCGTTGCCCATGACTTCAACAACATCCTGACCGCGATCATCGGTTACGGGAGCATTCTTCAGCGCAAGATGGGCGACGAGGATCCCCTAAAGAAGAACGTCCATAATATCCTCGACTCGGCGCAGCGCGCAGCGCGGCTGACCAAGAGCCTTTTGACCTTCGGCAGGAAGCAGGTGATGGCTCCGCTGCCGGTCGACCTGAACTCGGTGGTGCGGCGGGTCGAGAAGCTGCTGGTGCCGCTGATCGGCGAGGATGTGGAGCTCCGGACGGACCTGTCCGAGGCCGACCTGGTCGTCAAGGCCGACGCCGGCCAGATCGAGCAGGTGCTCATGAACCTCGCGGCCAACGCGCGCGACGCCATGCCCGGCGGCGGATGCTTTACTGTCCGGTCGGAGCAGACACTGCTCGATGATGAGCAGGCCCACTTGCACGGCGTTCCGGCTCCGGGTGCCTACGCGGTCCTCTCCGTGTCCGATACCGGCACAGGCATGGATGAGGAGACCCGGACCAAGATCTTCGAGCCTTTCTTCACGACCAAGGAGGTCGGCAAGGGCACCGGCCTCGGCCTGGCCATTGCCTACGGCATCATCAAGCAGCACAGCGGGATCATCACCGTGTACAGTGAGCAGGGAAAAGGATCGACCTTCAAGATCTACCTGCCCCTGCTGAACAAGGCCGCGTCAGCAGAGGAGCCCGTTGACAAGGAAGCCTTGTCCAGGGGCGGCACCGAGGTCATCCTGATCGCCGAGGACGACCAGGCGGTCCGCGAGCTGATGCGCTCCGTTCTCCGGGAAAGCGGCTACACCGTGATCGAATCGACGGACGGCGAGGAGGCGGTGCAGAACTTTACCGCGGACCAGGACAGGATCAGACTGGTCATCCTGGACACCATCATGCCGAAAATGAACGGCAAGGAAGCCTATGAGGCAATCCGGCGGATCAAACCGGACATCAAGTCGCTCTTCATGAGCGGCTATACCGCGGACATCATCAGCAGGCAGGGACTGCTGAACCAGGGCTTCGATCTTATGCAGAAGCCCTTGTCTCCGGCGGAGCTGCTCGCGCGTGTGCGTAAGACCCTGGATACCTAGAGGCGGACCTCATACCATGTCACCGAACAGGGAAGACAATAAATCTGAAAGCGACCTTATTGCCAATGCCCGCCGCGCCAGGGAACTGCGCGAGCAGGGCTACCGCGAACAGGCGTTGAAGCTCTTTCCTCCGGTCTGCGGAAGATGCAGCCGCGAATTCGAAGGGAAAAAGCTCAAGGAGCTCACGGTCCACCACAAGGACCATGACCACGACAACAACCCCCCCGACGGCAGCAACTGGGAACTGCTCTGCCTCTACTGCCACGACAACGAACACCAGAAATACCTGCTCGAAGGTACCGCGGCCCCGGACAGCACGCCGACAACACCCGCTACGCATCAGCCCTTTGCCCGCCTTAAAGACCTTCTGAAGGACAAGTAGTGATCGAATCCGGTCCCGGCTTGCAATAGCCGGGAAATTCTGATAAATTCGAGATGCTGTCGTTACCATGCGGCAACCGGTATTGATGCGGCTCGCGCCCGGAGGCGCCTGTTTATCCTGCGATATCAAGGCACTGCGGTTAATACCCGGAGAAAGGCACGATCATGAAACCAATACTCTCGGAACAGGAACGTCAGCGCCTGGACAAACGCGTTGCCGAAGTGGAAGCACGCACAGGCACGCAGATCGTCCTGGCCTTTGTCAGCAGGAGCGACGTGTACGCGGAGCTGCCCTGGAAGGCTTTCGCCCTGGGAGCCGGCCTTGCGGGACTGGCGACCACGCTGCTCGACCTGCTGCGTCCCGCGTGGTCCTCTTCCCACACGATCCTGCTCACCACCACGGCGATCCTGGCGTCCGGAGCAGCCTGTTCGCTCCTCTGCACGACGGTCCCCGGTTTCGCCCGTATCTTTCTTGACGGCTTTCGCGCGGAAACCGAAGTGCGGCAGTACGCCGAGTCGCTCTTCCTGTCCCGTCAGGTGTTCGCAACGGAACAACGCAGGGGGGTCCTGCTGCTCGTCAGCCTTTTCGAGCACAAGGCTGTGCTGCTTCCCGATTCCGGCCTGAAGGAACGGCTTTCCCCTGATGCGCAGAAGAATGTCCTGGCGCGCCTTACCGCACGCATTGCGGACGGCAATATTGCCGCCGCCCTTGAACAGGGCCTCATCGGCCTGGAAGAGGTCATGGGCGCGGGTCCCGCGGGAGCAGCAGGAAAGAACGAACTGCCGGACAGCGTTGTTGAAGAGGAGGGAGTATGAAAGCCGTCATCCGTACCGCGCTCGTGGCGCTGACCGTGCTCGTGACCGCGGCAAGTGCCGCGGATGTTCCCTATCTCGCCGGCCGCGTCACCGACAATGCCGAGATCCTGTCCGAGGCGGTCCGGCAGTCCGTGACCGAAAAGCTCAAGGCCCATGAAGACAAGACCAACAACCAGGTCGCCGTGCTCACCGTGCCATCGCTCGGGGGCGAGAGCATTGAGGACTACGCTGTCGCGGTCTTCGAATCCTGGAAGCTCGGACAGAAGGGCAAGGACAACGGCGTGCTCATCATTGTCGCGCCGCAGGACCGCCGCATGCGTATCGAGGTGGGCTTTGGTCTCGAAGGGACGCTCACGGACCTTATCGCGGGAAGGATCATCCGCAACAGCATGACTCCCCGCTTCAAGGCGGGTGACTATAGCGGCGGGATCGAAGCGGGTGTTGACGCGGTGATCGCGGTCCTGGAGGGCGGCGCCGCGCTGGAAGGATCGGAAGACGGGGCAGCGGATAAAGAGGCCTCGGGCTTCAGCATTAACGCGCCCGACATGCCGATCACCGAGCGCATCCTGATCGGCGCATTCATCTTCGGGATCATCGGCCTGTTCACGGTCATCGGCATCCTGACGCCCGGCACCGGCTGGTTCCTTTACTTCTTCCTGATCCCTTTCTGGGCCATGTTCCCCATCGTCGTGGTCGGCAGCAAAGGCGCGCTCATCATGCTGATCACCTACCTGGTCCTGTTCCCCCTCATCAAGCTCAGCCTCAGGAGTTCCGAGTGGTACAAAAAGGCGGGCAGTGACCTGCGCACCAAGGGCCGCGCCAGCATCGGCGGGTTCACGTTCCTGTCCGGCGGCGGGGGCGGCGGCGGATGGAGCTCGGGCGGGGGGTTCTCAAGCGGCGGCGGATTCTCCGGTGGGGGCGGGTCCTCGGGCGGGGGCGGTTCTTCGGGAAGCTGGTAGGGAAGGAAACTGCCTACCCCTTCAGCGCTTCCAGCTCCTCCCAGCGCTTGTACGCGGCTGCCAGTTCCTTCTCGACATTTTCCAGACGCGTTGTGGTCGATGCTACCTTGTTCCCGCTCTCGCGGTAGAAATTGGGATCAGCCATGGTCGCGTGCAGCTTCTCCACTTCCGCTTCCATCTCTTCCAGCCGCTTCGGAAGTTCGTCGAGCTCCTTCTGCTCCTTGAAGGACAGCTTGCGCTGCTTTCCTGCTGAAGGACGGGGCTGTTCCTTCTTCTCCTCAACCTTGGCCGGGGCCGGCTGCGCTTCCTTCAGCTTCCTGCTCTGGCGCAGCCAGTCGTCGTACCCGCCAACATATTCGTTCACCGTGCCTTCGCCTTCGAGCACCAGCGTGCTCGTGACCACATTGTTGATAAAGGCGCGGTCGTGGCTCACGAGCAACACCGTGCCCTGGTACTCCATCAGGAGCTCTTCGAGAAGGTCCAGGGTCTCGATGTCCAAATCGTTCGTGGGCTCATCCAGCACCAGCACGTTCGATGGCTGGGTGAACAGCTTTGCCAGGAGCAGCCGGTTCCGCTCTCCGCCGGAAAGCACCTTCACCGGACTCCTGGCGCGCGCAGGGGCGAACAGGAAATCCTGCAGATAGCCGATCACATGGCGGTTGTTACCGTTGATCGTCACGTAATCGCTGCCGTAGGCCACGTTCTGCTGCACGGTCTTCTCGTCGTCCAACTGGGCCCGGTGCTGGTCCAGGTAGGCGACCTCGATGTTCGTGCCGCGCTTGATCTTTCCCTGCTGCGGCTTCAAATTCCCGAGCAGCAGCTTTAACAGCGTCGTCTTTCCCGATCCGTTCGGACCGATGATGCCGATCTTGTCCCCCCGGATGATGGTCGTGGACAAGCCGCTGATCACGGTCTTGTTGTCATAGCCATAGCTCACATCCTCTGCTTCGAGCACCAGCTTGCCCGTGCGCTCGGCCTCCTGCACCTGGATGTTGGCGCCGCCGATCCGTTCGCGCCGCTCGTTCCTGATCCGGCGCAGCTCCTGGAGAGCGCGCACGCGGCCTTCGTTCCGGGTCCTGCGCGCCTTGACGCCCTGCCGGATCCAGACCTCCTCGGCGGCCAGCTTCTTGTCGAACTTGGCGTTCTCAGTTGCTTCAGCTTCCAGGGCAGCCTGCTTCAGCTCGAGATAGGCGCGGTAGCTCCCGGGCCAGCTTGTGAGCCTGCCCCGGTCGAGATCGATGATCCGCGTGGCCAGCTTCTGGAGCAGCGCCCGGTCATGGGTCACGAACAGCAATGTCCCGCCGTAAGAGAGCAGGAACTCCTCAAGCCAGGCGATCGAAACAATGTCCAGGTGGTTCGTGGGCTCGTCGAGCAGCAGCAGGTCCGGTCCCCCGGCCAACGCCCTGGCAAGCAGAACGCGTCGCTTGAGCCCGCCGGAAAGTTCGGAGAACTCGGCATCCTCGGGCAGCTGCAAGCGCGTCAGGATCTCGTCCACCTTCTGCTGCATCTGCCAGCCGCCTGCAGCTTCAAAGCGATGCTGCACATCCTCGAGCTCGGCCATGAGCTTGTCGCTGTGATCATGGGCCAGCTTCGCGCTCACGTGATGATAGTCCGCAAGGAGCTTGCCTTGCTCGCCGAACGCCCCGGCGACAACGTCGAACACGCTGCCCGTGATGTTCTGCGGCACTTCCTGGGTCAGGAGCGTCGTGCGCAGACCCTGCTGGAACACGACCATGCCGCTGTCGGGCTTGATCTCGCCGGTGATGACCCGCATGATCGTGGACTTGCCGGTGCCGTTCCTGCCGACCAGGCAGACCCGCTCGCCGGGCTCGATCTGGAGATCCACTCCTTCGAGCAAAAGCGGTCCGCCGAAACCGACGGTGATGTTCTGGAGACTGATAAGCGGCATGAATGATCCTTACACAACAATATTGATGAGACTGATTATCGCTACGAGTTCAATTAGAATCAAAGGCAACTGCGAACATCTGTCTCGCGCAAAGCCGCAAAGACGCCAAGAATACCGTCGAGGATCAAATAATAACACCGCAGTATTTCTCGGTAAACCGCCACAAAAGGAACCTATTTACTCTAAGCTGTGCCGTTTTCTTCAGATGCGTTCTTACGTTGCGCCTTTGCGTCTTTGCGCGAGATCGCATCGCCTTTGCAGTTATTTTTATGCTTGTTACAAAGATCAGGTGCAATAAAAAAAGGGCTGACGGATTCATCAGCCCTTTCGGAACCTGACGGACATATCTATTTCTTTCTTGCCATCACCGGCTCATAGGTGCAGAAGGGCTCGGCGGCGAGATAGTCGCCTGAGATGGCGAACGCCCGGGCCCGGCAGCCGCCGCAGACCCTGCGGTATTCGCAGATGCCGCATTTTCCGTGGTAGTGGTCCAGGTCGCGCATCTCCTTGAAGAGCACCGACTCGTTCCAGATCTTGGAGAAGGGCTCCTTCTTGATATCGCCTGCCTCTTCCTCGAGGAACCCGCAGATCTGGACCTTGCCCACATGGGACACGAAGGCGAAGCTCTGTCCTCCCATGCAGCCCTTGGTCATGGCGTCGAAGCCGTGCGACTCGGGAGTGACCGTCTTGCCCTTCTCCTTCTCGCCCTGCCGGAAGATACGGTAGTAGTGGGGAGCGCAGGTGGGCTTGAACTGGATCGGCGATTTATCCCGCATTTCGTAGAACCACTTGAGCGTGCTCTCGTACTCCGCCGGCGGGATCTCCTGGTCGATCAATTCCTTGCCTCGGCCCGTGGGCACCAGCAGGAAGGGATGATAGGCGACCGCGCCGAGCTTGATCACCATATCGAGCAGCTTCGGCAGGTCCTTCACATTATGCTTGGTGATCGTGGTGTTCACCTGGAACTCCATCCCGACCTTCTTGAAGTTCTCGATGGCCTTCATGACGCTCTCGAAAGCGCCTTCCACGCGGCGGAAGTTGTTGTGCTGCTCCGCGGTCAGGCCGTCGATGGAAAGCGACACGCGCATGATCCCGGAGTCCTTCATCTTCTGCGCCAGTTCCTCGGTCACGAGCAGTCCGCAGGGCGCCATGACCATGCGCAGCCCCAGCTTGGTGCCGTGCTTCGCGATGTCGTAGATGTCCTGCCGCATCATGGGCTCGCCGCCGGTCAGGATGATGATGGGATCGCTGAAAGACTTCACGTCATCGAGGAACGCGAAGGCATCCTCGGTCGAGAGCTCGCCCGGATAGGGGCCGTACTTGGCCGCGGCGCGGCAGTGGACGCAGTTCAGCACACAGCTCCGCGTGGTCTCCCAGGCGATCAGCCGGGGAAGATATTTTTTCGGTTCACCGCTTCCGCCGGCCTGCTGGCCATGGGGCGATTTGGTTGCATGGGGGTGGGACATGGAAACTCCTTTTTGTAATCATATTAAACAATCAGCCGCGATTAGTAAAGACCCATTTCAGGCCGTCTGCACCCGATTTCTTCCCGCATCCTTGGCGCGATAGAGCGCCTTGTCGGCCTCGCGGATCAGCACTTCGAAGTTCTCCTGCAGAAAGGACTTCCAGGCGCTCACGCCGATGCTCACGGTGACCCGGATCGGCACCTCGCCGGCGAAGGTGTTCGACTCCACGAGCTTCCGTATGCGCTCGGCGAGCGTCCGCGCACCCTCCAGGTCCATGGGGGTCGCGATCAGGGCGAACTCCTCGCCGCCGTACCGGGCCAGCACGTCGGTGTCGCGCAAGTGGCTCGCGATCAGCCCCGCCACGCCCGCCAGCACCCGGTCCCCGATCTGGTGGCCGTGGGTGTCATTAACCTGCTTGAAATGGTCGATATCGATCATGAGCAGCGACACCGCATTGCCGTACCGGTTCGCGCGTTTCACTTCCTGGCGGATGCGCTCCATGAAGAACCTGCGGTTGAAGGCGTGGGTCAGGCTGTCGGTGATCGAGATCTGTTCCAGCTCCTGGTTCAGCACCGAGAGCCGCTCATTCGCCGCGACCAGGTCCGCGGTCCGCTCCTCCACCTTTTCCTCGAGCCGCTGGTTCAGGTCCCTGAGCTTCGTGTACAGGTCCGCGTTCTCCAGGGCGATGGCGGCCTGGGACGCCAGCGCCGCGAGCAGCGCCTCGTCGTCCGCGGTAAAGGTCCCCTCGCGCTTGTTCAGCACCTGCACCGCGCCGATGATCGCGCCCTGCATGTTCCTGAGCGGCGCGCAGAGGATGCTGGCCGTTCGGAAGCCCGTCCGCTTGTCGAACTCGGGATTGAACCGGCTGTCCTGATAGGCGTCGGGAATGTTGATGATCTCGCCGGTCCTGCCCACGGTCCCGGCAATGCCCGTGCCCACAGGGAAACGGATCTCCGTGGTCCCGGCGCCCTCGGCGATCTTCGCCCACATCTCGTCCCGCTCCCGGTCGATCAGGAAGAGCGAGCTGCGGTCCGCGTCCATGACCGACGTGGTCTCCTCGATGATCATCCTGAGCAGGCGGTCGAGGTCGCGCTCCGCCGTGAGCCGCAGGCCGATCTTGAGCAGGATCGAGAGCCGCTCCGGCCTGATATAGTCCGGCGCGGCGCAGGCCGGATCGCTTCCCTCTGTCATCGCGCTCCTCCTTCCACAGGAGCAAAAAGCCCCGCAAGTTCCGGAAAGGAATGGATCACAAAATCCGGACCTTCGTTCCGCAGCTGCGCTTCCGAGCGGAACCCGTAGGTCACCGCGCAGGTCACGGTCCCGCACTCCCTGCCCGCCCGCATATCCGTGACGCCGTCGCCGACCACCACGGTTTCCCGGGGACTGACGTTCAGGTCAGCCATGATCTTCCTGAACGCGTCCGGCTCGGGCTTGAGCGGCAGGCCTGAATCCGCACCGATGATGACGCGAAAAAAATCCCGGACGCCCAGGTGTTCCAGTATGGGCTCGGCCAGCGCCAGCGGCTTGTTCGTGACCACGGCCATCGGGAAGGCGCGGAACTTTTCGAGCGTCTCTCGCACGCCGGGATAGAGCCGTGTGCGGACCACCAGGTTCCGGCTCTGGTGGACCGTATAGATACCCGCAGCATCGTCCAGGAACTCCTGCCGGTCGCCCAGGGCGCGGGACAGCAGCATGGTGACGCCGTCGCCCACGAACTCGCGCACCTTGTTGATCGGCACCGCAGGTCTGCCGAGCTTCTGGAGCGTGTAGTTGACCGACGCGGTGATGTCCTCGAGCGAATCAACGAGCGTGCCGTCGAGGTCGAAGATGAAGAGGCGGATGGTTTTCATTTATCTATTTTCCAGATACCGTCTCGGATTCTCCGTAGCGAACTGGATGGCCCATTCCTGCTGCACACCCAGGGAGACCAGGTTCCTGACGCACTGCATCAGCGTCACCCCACTGCCTTCCAGCACGCCGCCGGGCCCCCGGATCGCGCCCTTGCCCCACCCCGGTCCCTTGACCGAATCCGATACCAGGATGATGCGGTCCGTCTGCTTCATATCCAGGATCATCTTGAGGGTCTGGGGATGGAGGTGGACCAGGTCGGAGATCACTTCCACATAGATATCCTCGTCCATCAGCCCGAAGCCGGCGAGCCCCGGCTCCCGGTGGTGGAAGGAGCGCATGGCATTGAAGATGTGGGTGATGCCTGTTGCGCCGGCCTGCTTGCCCTCCTCTGCCTGTTCGTACGATGCCTCGCTGTGGCCCATCTGGACCAGGAATCCTTTTTCCCTGCACCGCTCGATAACGCCGAGCGCGCCCGGCAATTCGGGAGCGATGGTGATGATTCTGATGACGTCCTCGAATCCGTCCACGAGCCGGTCAAGGTCCTTTTTCGACGGATCGAGAAAGCTCTTCCGGTCAAGAGCGCCTGCATAGGAGGGATTCAGAAAAGGGCCTTCGACATGGATCCCGAGGATATTCGCTCCGGCCGACGCGGCGGCCATTGCGCGGCGGATCGCGCTCATGTTCTGGCGCATGTCCTCGATGTCCCCGGGATAGACCGTGGGCAGGATCGCGTCGGTGCCGTGCTCGCCATGGATCGCCGCGAGATGGACCACGTCGTCCTGACGCTTCGTGAGCGTATCGAACTTCCCCGCGCCGTGCACGTGGATGTCGATCACCTGCTGTTCTTCTTTTGCCGAGTAAGCCATGGTTTTCTTGACGCCAGGCAGCAAGGGTCATGTAGCAAGTAGCAAGGAAAACGCCTGATCTTTAGCCCTTACTCCGCTGGCCCTTCATTGCAAGGTAATCCTGCATCACTTGCCCCTCTAATCCTTTGTTGCCTCTTGATCCTGCTCTTAGGTGATCTTCCCTCTTCGCGAGAAGAACTCGGACAGCGCCAGCCGCACCACCGCGCCGCGGTCCCAGTTCTGTTTCAGTTCCTTTGTCAGCTCGGCCGCGACCTCGTCAAGGGCAGGGATGTGCTCGTCCTCAAGCTCGATGGTCACCTCGACCAGCCCGTGCTCGTGCTCCCCGTGGTCATGGCCGTGGTCGTGATGTCCGTGGCCGCAGTGTTCGTCGTGCTTGTGTCCTGCCATGTTGGCACCTCTCAAATCACCTCTTTAAATCTCAACGAGATAAAATCAAATGATATTCTCGCGCTAAGCCGCAAAGTCGCAAAGGATATCAACGACATGGCCCATAAAATGATTTGGCCTTTCTTGGCGACTTGGCGTCTTTGCGCGAGATGGCCCTTTCGATTTCAGCTGTGGAATCAAATTCAAAACAACATCTTCATCATCACCGGCAGCGTGAAGAACGACGCCACCGTGGATACCGCGATGCAGGTCGCCGCGAGCGGCACGTCAAGATCGAACTCATCGGCGATCACGAGCGACAGGACCATCACCGGCATGGCGCCTTCGATCACCACCGCGCGAAGCTCCTGTCCGCTGATGCCGAGGGACGTTCCCAGCAGCCATGCGAGCGCAGGCGCCGCGATAAGTTTGAGCCCCAGCGCCGGGACAGCGATCCCGATCCGCCGGAGGTCCCTGAAATCCAGCGCCAGTCCCACCGTGAAGATCATCACCGGGATGACCGCCCTTCCCATGAGCTGTGCCGCGTCAAGCACCGGCCGGGGAACCTGGACAGCCGCCAGCTGGACCGCGACCCCGACAGCCACTCCCCAGAGAGGAGGAAGTTTCAGCACCCGGCGGAACGAAGCCCGCACGGATACGGCTGCTCCGGTGCCGAACCGCGCCGCGGTCATCATGCCGACCGTGAGCAGGATCGGGGTTGTGGCCAGAAGGTCGTAGAGGATCGCGATATATCCGTATTCCTGGCCAAGGGTCTCGTTGATCACCGGCAGACCGAGGTACGTCACGTTCCCGAAAGCGCTCGAGAGCAGCAGCACGCCGATCGCGGGACGGGAGCTGCGGTTGAAGACCGGCAGGAACCGGTAGAGCGCCATGCCCGCGGCCAGCCCCGCCAGCGTGGTGATGCCCGCGACCAGCGGCACGGCAACAAAGCTCCGGTCCACCCGGGCCGTGGCGATCAAGCCGAAGGCCAGCGCCGGAAGGAACACGTGCAGCACCGCCGAGCTGAGCGCGTGGCGCAACCGCAGCCGGTCAAGCCCCCCGGGTTCGAAGAACCGCCACAGATACCCCGCGGCGACGATTAACGCGAATGACAACAGGACCTTGGTAATGACGAACTCCTTCCTCTGGACCCATTATACCAGCAGATGAAGGCACGGGAAAGCGCAAAAACTCTGTCTTTGACTTCACGGAGCCGACGCGATATAATTTCCCGGTTTACAGATAGTGATCACACTAACCTGTTTTTCGGAGGTGCATCGTGCCCTGGTTGAGAACATTCATCGAACTCATTGCAGTATTGGTCATGGCCGGAGGCGTCGGCGGCATACTTTACGGTGTTCTGAAGGGGAATATCGCGTTCAGCGGCAGGACCATCCAGTTCGCGGCCATTACCTGCGTACTGCCGGCGATCCTTATCCTGTCGCTCGAACATGCCGTGGGAGGCGAAGGGACCATGGCGATCTTCGGGACCGTCGTGGGCTACGCCCTCTCGGTCATCAAGCAGACGGAATAGAGAAGCAAACCCTTACTCCTCTAGCCCTTGTTCTGCCTCACTAGCCCTTCCTTGATGCTTAATCCCTTTTTTTGCTCTTCACAGGCAGGAACGGGATGGTCAGCATGCCGGGGATCGTAAGTGCGCTCACAGCAAGGAAGAAGGCGGTATACCCGATCTTCTGCTGGAGCCAGCCCGCGAGGAGACCGGGAAGCATCATTCCCAAGGCCATGATGCCGGTCGAGATGGCATAGTGCGAGGTCTTGTATTTGCCCTCGGCGGAGTACATAAGGTAGACCGTGAAGACCGTGAAGCCCATGCCGTAGCCGAACTGTTCCAGGGCCACCAGCGGATAGGTCATCCAGACCTGCGGCTGGGCCCAGGCCATGTACACGAAGAACAGGTCAGGCAGATGCATGGCGATCACGAGCGGCCAGGTGCAGCGCGCCAGACCATATCGCGAAATAAGCCACCCTCCCAGTATCCCGCCGAACACCAGGGCAATAATGCCCACGGTGCCGTAGACCAATCCCACTTCCGATGTCGTAAGTCCCATCCCGCCCGCGGTCCGGCCATCGAGCAGGAACGGCGACACCAGCTTCAGCAGCATTGCCTCGCCAAGCCGGTAGAGCAGGATGAACGCCACGAGCACGCCGATCTTCTCCTGCTTGAAATAGGCAGTGAAAACTTCCTTGAAAGAAGCAGTCTCGCCTCTTGTCTCTCGTCTCTTGTCACTATCGGGATAGGGCAACACAAAGAAGTGATAGGCCGCAAGAAGCAGAAAGATCCCGCCGCCCGTGGTCAGCACCATGGTCCAGCTCTGCGGGATGTTCCCGGTCCTGACCTCGATCATTCCGGCGACGTACACCAGCAAGCCGGAACCGAATATCATCGCGAGCCGGTAAAAGCCCGATCTGAGGCCCACAAAGAAAGCCTGGTCCTGCTCGGTAAGCGCCAGCATGTAGAACCCGTCAGTTGCAATGTCATAGGTGGCTGAAACAAATGCCGCGAGCACGAAGGCGATGAGCGACAGGTAAAAGAAGCCTGCAGTGGAAAGAGAAAAAGCGACAAAGAAGAGCGCCAGGGCCATGGTAAGCTGGGTGGACAATATCCAGGTCCGCTTGGTCGAACGAAGGTCCACCAGCGGACCCCAGAACATCTTGATCACCCAGGGAAGGTAGAGCCAGCTCGTCCAGAAAGCGATTGCCGCGTTGTCCACGCCCATCTTCTTGTACAGGATCACCGAGACCGTATTGATCAGAACATAAGGCAGGCCTTCGGCAAAATAGAGCGATGGGACGAACAGCCAGGGATTGCGGGAAACGCGCGGATCATTCATGCGAAGCAGAGTAGCAGATTGGAGGGAGAGCGTCCAGAAAAAAGACGGGCACCTGTCGTAGACACACCTGTCGTAGACCCCTTTATTTATTCTCGCTTCTATGTTATGCTTTTTTCAGGCACATAGGCACATTGAAATGTTCGGCGCGGGACATGCGCTGAGCATTTGCATGTGAAGGAGGCCGCGATGGGGACTCACCGGAAATTAGTCATCCTGTTCGTTCTTCTTCTCTTCGCAGTCAGTCTCAATCTGGGAAGCTGTTCAAGCGGTGGCGGCACGAGTTCGGGCGCTGGAGGGGCCGGCTACGACGGAACCTATAACTGCACCGGCACCTCAACAACGCCCGCTGGGACCAGCCAGGGCACGGGATCCTTTTCCTGTTCAAATGGGAACTGCAGCGATGCGTCCGGCGCCTTTACCGGCACGGTCAGCGCGAACGGGAATTTCACCGGCACGGACACGCTATGCTCGACCTGCATCCCCCTTCCCATGACCGGTCAGTTTTCCTTGACCCAGCCGTTTACGATCAGCGGACAGAGCGGCAATGTCAGCGCGACTTTCACCTGCACGTACGCCGGGGGAGGCGGTGGCGGAGGCGGAGGAACGACGGTGACGCCCGTTATTTCCACGATCACGCCCACGAGCGGGCCCGCCGGCACGATCATCCGGATTGTGGTGGATGATTTCACCGCTGACCCGGCGCTCATTCAGCTCTCTATGTGCGGACAACCGGTCCCGATCGTGAACTGGGACAGCGTGACCCATACCTGGATCGACATCACTGTCCCGGCCACGGACCTGGCAACCTGCGGAGTGACCATTTCCACGGGAGGCAAGACCGTCAACTCGCCGGTATCGTTCACGATCACGCCCCTGGTCCTGCCGTCCGGATCGAACGTATATTGGACGGAATCCTCCCTATCGATCGGCGGATTCCTCGGGTATGTGAGGATGACCGGCATCAACGGCGGAACAGTTACGGATATCTTCGCCGGAGCAGGCGACCCCGGCGGGATCGCCGTGAATTCCACAGGCATCTACTGGGTCCAGGGGTCCACGAACGGGCCGATCATGAAGGTGGGATTGACCGGCGGGAAAGCCTCGCTCCTTGCGAACGGACTGTACGAGACCCGGTGCATTGCCCTGGATCCCTCCAATATCTATTGGGCCATGGGCTATTATGACACCGGTACCATAGAAAAGACCAGCATCAGCAACACCGTACCGCTTGCCCCCACCATCCTCGCATCGGCGCTGCATATTCCCGTCTGTGTTGCCGTGGACGCTACGAACGTCTATTGGACGGAGATCAACACATCGAACGGCCTGGTCAAAAAAGCCCCGAAAACAGGCGGGACAGCGACACTCCTTGCCTCAGGCACCGTCAATCCCGGGCAGGTTGTCGTTGACGGCACAAGCGTGTACTGGATCGAGAAGGGGTCCGCCTCCACTGCTCCATCGATCAAGAAGGTCGCCATAAGCGGAGGCGCAGCGACAACCCTTGCTTCCGGCCTGAGCAGTCCCAAGGGCCTGGCCGTTGATGCAACGAACGTGTACTGGACCGAGCGGACCGCTGATGCCGCAATGATAAAAAAGGTCAGCACAAGCGGAGGAGCCGCGACAACGCTCTATTCAGATCTGAGCGTCCCCAGGGACCTAACCCTGGATTCCACGAGCGTGTATTGGGCTGACAATAGCGGTACCATCAAGAAGGTGGCTAAAACCGGAGGGAGCGCAACAACCATTGCCTCCGGGCTCATCGGTCCTGTTTTTATCGCTGTGTATCCGCAGTGATAAAGCGCAGAGCGGCGGGGGCTTCTCATTAAATCGTGATATTGCGTCGCAAAAGAAACAGCAAAGGCCCGGGATGTTCCCGGGCCTTGTCGAGCTTAGCCGGGTCGGCCCAAGCTAAGCTGCTGACATTCCAGCACTATCGTTCCAAAAGTAGCTGTTCTGCTGCCTTAAACCTTCATTGTTGTCCACGCCCATCGTCTTGTACAGGATCACCGAGACCGTGTTGATCAGCACATAGGGCAACCCCTCGCCGAAATACATGGTGGGGACGAAGAGCCAGGGATTGCGGGAAGAGCGAGAATCGTTCATGCGAAGCAGAGTAGCAGATTGACGAGGAAGCGTCCAGAAAAAAGACGAGCACCTCTGTTGACAGACTACCGCTGCAAGTGTACACTAGTAGTCACTAGGAATACCGGGAGGCATCCATGATCAAGTCCGGAATAAAGGAAGCTCGTCAGCATTTTACCGAGTATCTTTCGCGGGTGGAAAAGGGAGAAGAGATCGTGATCACGAAACGCGATCAACCCATCGCGCGGATCATTCCGGTTAAAAAGAAAACAGCAAGAGCGCTCGCAAGCCGCAAGGACCTGAGAAACGCCATCACCCCGAAGGGAAAACCGCTGTCGGAGACGGTCATTGCGTCGAGACGTGAGGAGCGTTATTAGGATGGCCTCGCTGTACATCGATACGAGCGCGCTGGTGAAATATTACTTTCCCGAATCCGACAGCGACAAGATAGAGTCGGCGATCCTGTCTGCTGAACATATTGTGATCTCCTGGCTCACCACTGTGGAGCTCGCTTCGGCTCTTTCGAGACGGATCAGGACCGGGGAACTCACAAAGCGCCAGGAAACGCTCATTTGGAACGCCTTTCAGGACGACCTGCACGCCGACAAGATCAACCTCGTTGCAATGGATGATAGGCATTACCGTAAGGCCGCGGACCTCATCAGGGATTTCGGCGGCAAATACGGCCTCAAGACCCTCGACGCCCTCCACCTTGCCGTCGCACACAGCCTGCCTCACGGCCATTTTCTCTGCTCGGACAAGGTCCTCAACCAGGTGGCGGTCAAAATGGGCATGAAATTATTCCCTATATAGAATCGTAAGAAACAATTCACCTGTAGACACAATTCGTGACTTGCGCATTTAATGCCTGTTCGCTCGCGGCATTCCGCCCCGCCTGTCCTGTCTCCTTTGCCGAAAACAAAATGTGCAGTGAAACGCAGCTACGAGGAAAGTGGTTGAGATTATAGGAAAATCGCAAGTATGTGTCAAGCGGTAATGTTGAACATATTGCTCTGGTCAAGCCCCGGTCCGGTGAAGCGCTGTACCGCTGCCGGAACCAACAACCGTTTGACTTTCCCGGGGCCTTCTGGTACAGTTTCGAAGCTTGTCCGCGGACCCCTCCATGAGAAGAACAGCATATTTCCATACACTTTGCACGCTCCTCCTGTACGCGTTCCTGTGCGGTATGCCGGCGGCAGGATCTGCTGCGGACTTGATCGTGGAGGAAGCCCCCTCTGATCCGACCCATTACTCCTCCATCCAGGCCGCCATCGATTACGCCCACGGCA
Source organism: Nitrospirota bacterium (assembly GCA_029858565.1). Lineage (GTDB taxonomy): Bacteria > Nitrospirota > UBA9217 > UBA9217 > UBA9217 > JAKAHZ01. The sequence continues at coordinate 20,968 of JAOUEV010000010.1, forward strand.
TCCTGACCAGCAACGCGACCACGACACTCAGCTATATCGTCATCGTGGAGCCCGGGACCTATGCCGGCGGAATCACGCTCAGGAGCAACATCCCGGTCCAGGGCCGCGAGACCATGCGGACCATTGTGAACGGCGGAGGATCGGGCACTGCCATGACCGCCTCCGGCGTCACCGGCGTGAGCGTGCGCAACTTCACTTTCAAGAACGCGTCGGTAGGCATATCCGTTGCCGCCAATTCCACGGTCAACATCTTGAACAATGTCTTTGCCCTGGGAAGCGCCGGGTCCGCGGTGGTCATCCAGGGTTCGCCGTCGTCATCAGTGGTGAACAACACTTTTATCCAGAACGGCACGGCGGTCAGCAGGGACGCGGACAGTGTCCTGATCTCCAACAACCTGTTCTCCAACAACACAGCGGACATATCCCAGACATCGACACTGGCAACAGAAAGCAATATCTCCTATAATTTCTTTCAGCCCGCCACAGCTCCCAAAGGCGCCAATTACCGGCCGAACACCTCGTTCCCGGACACGCTGCCGCTCCTGGTCGATGATGCCGCTCCTGACGCCCATTTACAGGCTGCGTCGCCCTGCATCGACAGCGGGGATCCCACCATAGCGGACCCCTATCAGATCACGTCGGGAACAGCGAACCTGAGCGATATCGGCGCATACGGCGGGCCTTATGCTGATACCATCCCGGCGCTGGTGACCGGGATCACGTCCTCCGCGACCACGTCCGCTCCCTATATCATCACGCTGAACTGGAACGCCAGCAGCAGCTACCTTGTCGGCGGCTACCGCGTCCATTACGGGAACGCTCCCGGAACCTACACCGGGTCCGATGCAAAGAACGCGGCAGGCGCTCCGCTCCAATCTCCGGTCGATGTGGCAACGGACACAACGCTCTCGCTGAACGATCTTGCACCTGCCACGACCATCCCCGCGGAGCCGGTCGTGAGCACGCCCCAGCCCCTGAATGGCAGCCTCGTGGTCTCCTGGACCGCGGTTTCCGGCGCGACAAGCTACGACGTCCATTACGGCATTGACTCGGTCGCCGAGAACGTGAAGTCCGTGCCTGTTGTGAACTCCACCACCATCACCGGCCTGACCAACGGCCAGGCCTATAAGGTCGCGGTATCGGCCATTGCCCAGACGACCTATTATGTTGTCGTGACAGCCTATGACAGGAGCGGCCTGACGCGAACTCCCGGTCTGGCCCACGAGAGCGGCTATTCCGCCGAATTCATCGCGACCGTCGGACCGAAGAACGAGAGCGGCCTGTCCAACGAAGTGATCGGACTGCCGGAGATCATCACCGGTTATCCCAACCTGCCCAATTCAGGATGCTTCATCGCCACAGCAGCCTACGGCTCCGCCGAAGCATGGCCCGTGCGCATCCTCCGGTCCTTCCGCGACCGCTATCTTCTCGCGTCAGCGCCGGGCAAGGCGTTCGTGGAATGGTACTACGCCGTTTCGCCGGGACTGGCCGCCTTTGTCAACGCCCATCCTGTGCTGCGGCCGCCAATACAGGCGCTGCTTGCTCCTGTTGTCGTGCTTGCCGCTTTTGCCACCGCGCCGGCGCTCCTGCAGTTCCTGATCCTCCTCGCTGCCGGCGGAGCGGCACTTGCGCTCTTCTCCCGGAAAGGCGGATCAAACAATCCCTCGCGAGGTGTTTTCAAGTGATGCGTGCGATCATCCTGCTCATAGCCGCGGTCCTGCTGCTCCCCGCGGCCGGCCATGCGGCAAGCTCCAGGCTCGACCAGCCCAACTGGTCCCTTGAGGTCAAGGGAGGAAATTTCTATCCCGAGATCGACAACTGGAAGGATTTCTACGGCCGCGACCACACATGGCATTACGCCGGATCATTGGCATACAAGGTCCTGCGGCAGGTGGAGGCGGGGATCGAGGCAGGTTATATCAAGGACCGCGGCCAGGGATATGCTCCGCTGAACTCACAGGCGCAGGGCGTCACCGTACTGTCCGGCAGAGTGACCTACGAACTGGCGCCGATAAATGTCTTTGTACTGTTCCGGGGAATGTTCAGCGATGACCAGTGGCTGGTGCCTTACGCGGGCGGCGGATACACCAGGATGTTCTACCGCGAGAAGATCGAGAGCCAGGGTGCGGCGCGGGGTTATGTGAACGGTTACCACGGCAGGGCGGGCCTGCAGTTCCTGCTCGACGGGATCGATTCAAGCGCGGCGAACAATCTGTTCCAGGATTATGGCGTGCATCACACTTATTTATTCGTGGAGCTGGAGATCACGAAGGCCGCGCTGGACAATTCATCCATGGACCTGGGCGGAAAAAGCTATTTGGCGGGGTTCCTGTTCGAGTTCTAAGCACACAGTAGCAAGCACCACGCAGCACGTGGCAAGGAAATACGAAGTTAGGCCTTTAGCCCTTGTTGTCCTTGTTGATCCTTTGTCATCCAGCCCTTCCTTGCCTCTTATGCCTTATTGTTTTCTTAAACTACCTGTCCGTCGCGGATCTCGATGGTCCTTGCCGCGCGACGGGCGTTCTCGGCGCTGTGCGTCACCATGATGATCGTGCGGCCCTCGCGGTTCAGTTCCTGCAGCATATCCAGCACCCGGTCCCCGGTCTTCGTGTCCAGGTTGCCCGTGGGCTCGTCCGCGAGGATCACCGGCGGCCGGTTCACGATCGCCCGGGCGATGGCCACGCGCTCCTGCTCGCCGCCCGAAAGCTGGGACGGCAAACGATGGGCCTTGGCATCGAGACCAACCTTCTGCAGCGCCTCCCGCGCCACTCCCTGCGCCCTGCCGTTCATGCCCGGCTGGATCGCCAGCGGCAGCATCACGTTCTCCACCGCTGTGAGATAAGGCACCAGATAAAAGGACTGGAACACGAATCCCAGGTACTCGCGCCGGAAATCGGACAGTTTGTTCGGCCCCAGCTGCCCCAGGTCGATGCCGTCCACGGTCACCGTGCCCGTGGTCGCATGGCTCAAACCTCCGATAAGGGACAGGAGCGTGCTCTTGCCTGACCCCGAGGGGCCCATGATCGCCACGAACTCGCCGCTCTGTATGGCAAGGGACACGTCGCGCAGCGCGGGATAGTTCTCCTCCCCGGCATGGAATGTCTTGGTAATATTATTGAGCTCTATGAACGCCATGATTTCTCCTGATCTGTGCTTCCCGATTCAATGCCAGCATATTCACCACGTGGAGCGCGGAGGACACCAGCGTCAAAATCAGTTTCCGGTCTTTCTGTTCCAGGCAGGACTCCTTTGACTTCCTCGCCCGGATCCCCCCCCTGCGTCCCCTGCGGTGATTCAGATCTCACAATGTTCTCAGCGCTTCGATCGGGTCCATCCGTCCCGCGCGCACCGCAGGATACACGCTCGCGGCGACGCCGACCACAACGGACGCAGCAACAGCAATGACCGCGAGCAGGGGATCGAAGGTGAAGGTCAGATGATAGGCGCTCATGAGATAGGGCGCGATGAACCGCGGACTGATCACGCCCACGGCGTAGCCCAGGAATCCCGCAAGCACGCTTACCAGGAACGCTTCGATCAACAGTACCTGGATGATATGGCCGGTGCGGAACCCGATGGCCCGGAACAGGCCGATCTCCTGGACCCGCTCCTTGACCGCGGCGGTCATGGCGAAGAAGATGATCATTCCCGCCACGATCAGCAGCAGGAGCGACAGCCCCAGCGAGAACCGGTGAAAGTAGTGCATGGCCTGCATCTTGAGCTCAACGGTCTCCTTCACCGCCACCGTGCGCGCGCCGGGCAGCGCGTCGTTGACCTGCGCCACCATCTCCTCGATCGGACAGCCGCCGCAGAGCGCCGAAAGTTCGATCAGGCTGATCGCGTTCCCCTTCCTGAAATGCTGCTGCACCAGGCCAAGGTCGGCGAAGATCAGGTTGTCGTCCTGCGAACCCGTGTTCGCCAGGATACCGGCAACAGTGAACTTCCCGCTGCCGAGCGTTACGGTGTCGCCGGGACCTATGCCGAGCTTTGCCGCGGCCTCTTTGCCGATCAACGCGTCGGTCCGGTCCTGCGGACCCATGCCGGACTCCACGCGCCACCATTTCTTGAGCCGGAACTCCGAGGGAAACTCCACTCCGGCAACAAGCACCCGGGTCTTCCTGACCTCACTGACGACCAGGAGCTTGGGCGCCACGGTGCTGATGTTCTCCTTGTTCCTGATGGTGCGGACATTCTTCGCGTCCTCGATCGTCAGGAGACGTCCTCCCGTATTGATCGCCGAGACCGTCATGCCGCCATAGGAAAGCGGCAGGTCCTCCGATGCCGGAAGCACCAGGATGTTGGCCCCGAACTCGTCCAGGGCGTGCATCACTTCGCGGTTCATGGCATCGCCCACCGACGTGAGCGCGACCGCCGCGCCGATCCCGAGCGCCAGCCCCGAGATCAGGAAGAACGTCCTGCCCTTCTTCCTGCGCAGGTTGTTCACGGCTATATCGATCAGCTTCATATCTTCACCCTATTCCGCATTTCTTAAAAATACTTCTCACCGCTCTCAAGGTCCGCTACCTTCACCACGATCATCTTTCCGTCCACCTTCCTCTGGACCGGGATCGGGCTGCAGCCCCCGGTGACCTTGCCCACGTCGGTCGAACGGAATCCCATACCGCAGTTGTTGCAGACCATGGTGTCCCCGTTCTGGCTGTAGCCCAGTTTGGCGTGATAGCAGGCGGCGCAGGCATCCAGGGCGACACGCACCGTTCCATCAGCGGCTTTGAGCACGAAGAACTTGATCGCCTTTCCCGGGCCGGCATAGGTGTAGTAGTTCGCCGCGCTCCCCTTGAGCGAGTCTTCCGCTATCCTGATCTCGCCGCCCTTTGCCTGCACCGGCGTGAACGCGCTCTCGGGCGCCGCGCTCCGCTGTGCGTCCAGGCGCATCGCGCCGCCGTTCGTCATCTTTCCGTAGGACGAATAGGCAAAGATAGCCGCCACCGCGAAGATCACCGCGGCCGCGATGATCGCCGGCGTCCTGCGGGACCCTGACCCGGATCCCAGCACCCGCGCTTTTTTCTCGTTATTATCAGCAGCGTTCATCCCGGCCCCGCAGGCCTTGCAAAATTTCGCCTCTGCAGCCGCTTTTGCACCGCACTTCGCACAGTTTTCCATCCCCACATCCTCCTCTGTTCCCTATAATGCTGAAATAGTGCCATTCTGGTATCTGAATGATTGAGCGATCTTTTCTCCCCGCATGACATCGACCTGGATGTGGCAGCCGAAGTCCGAGGCCCGCAGTTCCACAGGGCCGTCGCCGTTCCGGGCCTGCCAATAAGCGCGCACGGCCTTCTGCGCTTCCTGCATCTGGACGGTCATCCCGCCTTCCCCGCCTTTTCCTCCGGTGTTGCAGCATCCGCACCCGGACGCAGGAGCCTGCTCGGCGAGCGCAATGCGCACAGATGCACGGGAGATCTCCGTACCCAGCCACTGGTTCACGCGGCCGTCCAGGATCGTCGGATCGGCCGTTCCTGCGGCAAGCCGCTCGCTGATGAACTTACGGATCCCGATCTTGCGCTCCAGTGCGTTTCGAAATGCGGTACGGGAGCCATATTGTGCCGAGATGAGATCATCGAATCCGTCCGGCGATCCGACCGCGGATCTCGCGCGGTCATAGGCCGCTTCGATCTCGGCGCCCGAAACAGAGATCCCCGCCCTCTTCGCAGCCTGCCAGGCGATCCGCTCGTTGATCAGATCGGACAGCGCGGCATAGCGCATGCGGATCCGCTTCTCCGAGGGCATCGCGGTTCCTGATGCATTGACGCTCATGAACCCGTCAACCTCGGCAAGCATGATCCGCTCTCCGTTCACCACTGCTGCGACGCCTTCCGGAAGAATGTACTTGTAGTAGCCCACGGCAGCGGCCAGCAGGACCGCGGGAAGGAGGAACAGCGCGTAGCGGTAGGCTTTGCGGCTTTTGTTCATGCTTTCCGGTGAGGACACAGCCAGGGTCTTTCCGCAGGAAGCACAGAATAGAGCGTCGTTATCATTGTCCTGGGAACAGTTCCGGCAATGCATAGCCGCCTCCATGGTTATCCGTTGATTATTGACCGGCTCTTTTTGGATCAGCAAGATCAGGCAACAGGTCCGCGCATAATGCCCCTGGTTCGACACGGGATAACGGTAATTTATTTAGCAAATCTGTTGCCAGCAGAGGAAGTAACTATAAATCAGCTAGATAGGAGGAGCAAGTCTGGTAGGATTTAGTGGTGACTGTCGCATATGCTACAGTCTGGTCATGAGAAACAGCAGTTCCGACGTTCTTACCCATACCGTTCGAAGTCATGAGTACCGTTCTGAAGAACGCAGGTCAGAGGGGAACTGGGTGCGAGCAGCGCTCCGGCTTTCCGGACGCGCTTCATGGCATGGTGAACCAGTGCATGGGCTCTAGCGCGTGGAGATCTCGACCTGCTTGCCGCATGCCCGCATCTTTTCGATGATGTCCCTGGTCGGCGGCAGATTTTCGCAGATCACCGGCGACTTCATTCCGTCAAACATCACGACTTTCTGAAACTCATAGCATTCCAGGATGTCAATGCACTCACGGTCCTTGGCAGGCCCGAAGGACAGGTTGCACAGCTCCCCGTCCTTGAAAAAGAACCTGACAAGGTTCTCGCTCTTACCGGCGATCTCCACGAACATCGCTCCGGTCTTCTTGCTCTGGTGATATTCCTCAAGCACATCTGCAAAAAGTCTCATCGCGGCCATGGTTCCTCCCCTGAAACCTGGATTAGTGATGCTCTGCGTTCTTACGGGACTTTGTAAACACTCCAGCGGCTGCACTGCCTGCGTACTTGATCAATAAGAAAGGAGATCTGAAAAGAAATACAGAAAGAGGTATGGCAGGAATCGCGTCAAGGGAATGGTTCGCAACAAAGGACGCGGATATCCTTGTTACCGCGTGTCCGGACCGTGATCGCGCGGTCCCGGTCATGATCTTGCTTGCTCCCATGGGCCTCCTCGGAATCGAGTGCAGGGTTCTTCCCGCGTGATCCTGACTGCCGCATCTGGTGCACGGTTATTATATAGAAGACCGCTCGGAAAAGGCAAGCCTTATCTCGTGAAAAAACTCTCCGCCCGGGCTGTCAGCACGGCCGCTCCTCGCTGGTCGACCCTGGCAGTCAGAGACCGATCGTCACCAGCAGATCACCCTGTCATGGGCAAACACCTCGGCGACCAGGCTGTCATAGGAAATGCCGCCCTTTGTAAGATCTATCGTCGTCACCTGGTTCCCGGGCTTCTGGAGGTCGATGATCTTCTTTGTTGACGCATCAGGAGCGGATTTGAGAATATGCAGGACCTTCATCAATGTCTCCTCGTGCTCAATAGGGAACAACGTGATCGAATTCCAGGAGCTTCGCGGCCATCTCCTCGATCGACAGCACCGGTAATCCGTTCTCGGGATTGTTCGAATAGACCTTGAGATCAAGGTCCGCCACCAGTTCCAGAGGCTTCGCGACCTCCGGATCGCTCTTATCAAGCATCCGGTCCAGCACGAAGACCTCGATCGTATCGTCCGCCAACGTCAGGCCGCCCGCCACGCGCAGCGCTTCTCCCTGCCGGTCCCGTACGATCACCGCAATGCGTTTTGCATCTCCCATAACTTGCTCCTTAGAACGCCTCCGGATCAGAACACCAGCACCCGGTCGCTGTCATGCAACATCCCCGCGTTGTTGTTCTGGCTGCCATAGATGATCCCCTCGGCCTTGTCGTGCAAGCCGGCGCATTCGCAGCTGTATTCGCACACCGAGATCTCCACACCGTCCAGCTTGAGCAGCTCCAGGAAACCGGGGTCCCGCGTGAACCGCACACCCTCGTCGGTCATAAAAATAGTGACGCCGTGTCCGGCCCTGCTGGCCGCCCTGGTCACGCCGGCGATGTGCTCAAAGTTCTCATATTTTGTGATCATGATCCCCAGCATCTTCTCCGCCATGGTTATCCCCTCCTTCCAGGAAAGAACCGGACGCAGCAGCCGCTCGCGTATCCTCGGTATGACGCCTCACCTCATTAATATATTCGCCCATCCCGGTCAGCATCGCAACATCTGTTTTATTCTCATCAGAATAAAAAAAGCCGGGCAGTTTCCTGCCCGGCTTGAAGTTTCCGAAACTAAACGTCCATGTCCTGCATGGGTTTGATCAGCAGGAAATAGACCATGGTCCAGTTCCCCAATATGATGAAGATGTTCGCCACCCAGCTCGACACAGCCAGGGTCGCCACGCCGGTCAGGCTGTGACCGATGTTGCAGCCGCCGCCGATCTGCGCGCCGACTCCCATGACGAATCCGCCAAGAAGGACCTTCAGGAGCTCATCCGCCGGAGGAACCTTCAGCTTCACTTCCTGAAGAAGCTTTCCGCTGATATAGGCGCCGAACGGAACTGCCAGAACATACAGCGAGCTCCAGGAGAACGTTATGCCCAGGAGCGACATGGACTCCGTGGCCGGCGCCTTGGAATCGCCGAAGAACACGGCAAGGAAGAACTCGCGCACCGGGCCGGTGAAGGAAAGGCCGCGCGCCCGGCCGCCGTAATACGCAGACGCCCAGAAGGCCAGCACGGCGACGATGCCGATCAGCAGGCCGGCGAGGGACCAGGAATAGCCCTTTTTTGCCTTGGTGAAGGGCTTGCCCTGGAATACGAAGTAGAGCAGCACCGCGCAGATGATCGCGATCACGATCCACTTGTTCACTCCGATGACGTTGTACAGCGTGGGCACCGTGTCCTCGCCCACCCAGACGACGCGCTCTTCAGCGATCATCCAGTTGTACACCGGCTTCAGGAATCCGAACTTGGTGATGACGATGCCGAAGAAGAAGCCGCAGACCGCGAGAACATAGGCAAGGTTGCCCTCACCCACGCGGTACAGGATGCCGCTTCCGCAGCCGCCGGCAAGCACGATGCCCATGCCGAAGATATATCCGCCGATAATGTTCGCCCAGGGCACAAAGGCCTGACGATAGAGCGGGCCGGCGACCATGGCCCCGGTCCCGTCATTTGACATGAGCCAGCCCATGTCCTCGAACAGGTTGGCGCCGATGATGGCCACGGCAACAGCGAGCAAATATGCCCGGATCATCGTGTAGTCCTGGAACAGGACCTCCCGATATGCCGAGTTGATGCAGAACCTGCCCCGCTGAAGCGACCAGCCCATTGCAAGACCGATCAAAAGACCAGAAAGCAAGAACATCGCAGTAGAAACCATTCTCCCCTCCTTGACGGTTTTCCCCTAAGGTTTTCTACGGATACTGACTTGCGCAGTGCCTGTTGCTCTCAATCCGGATGTTCTTACGGCTTCTTGATGAACAGTTCCCATTTGTCGGCAAGCTTCACTGATTCGAATCCGAATCCGCTCTTCTCGCAATACCGCGGGATGCTGTCCTCTGCCGATGCCGGCGCGTCGCACAACACCTTCAGGACCTGACCGCTGCTGAGCTTCTCAACAGCCTTCTTCGTGAGCAGAAGCGGATAGGGGCAGACCCGTCCGAGCGTGTCAAGCGTCTGTGCCGGTGCTTCGTCTTTCAATGCCATGATGTGTACCCTCCTTGAGATATGATCAGCGTGTGGTATGCAGTCACCGTGACTGTTCGTTCATGGAAGAGGCAGTTCAGGTGTTGCGTAATCGTGAATCCGATGCGGGTGGTGCTACGTAAGAGTACATTACCTTATCAAAAACGTTGTGCCCTGTCAATACTCCCGTGCGGGAACAGCAGGGTTTCGCATATTTATCTTAGTTATAGGCTTGTGAATTCCGCTTATAGGATCGCGAGGACAGTGAGGATGATGACCAGGAGCAGCAGACCGAGGCCGGTGAATGCGGGGATCTTCCGGCCTGCAAGGGAGCGATCAGCGGAACGATCAAGGAACGGCGCGAGCAGCACTACGCTAAACGCCAGAGCCGGCAGGATGACCGCGCCGACAAAGGTCCAGGAGCCGGGGAAATACTTGGTCAGCTGATAAAGGAACAGGAAGTACCATTCCGGCCGGGGAGCGTAGGGCGCCGAAAGATCGATCTCCCGCCCCGGGGAAGGGGGGAACAGGGCCGCGAGCAGCAGGACCGTCTCGATGGTGAACAGCGCCACCACGGCCACTTCAAAGAAGTAATAGGGATAGAAGGTCTTTGGTCTGTTCTGTTCCATGGCGCGTCCCGGAGCAGGACCATTCTACCGCAGTCCCGCGTCCGGCGCAATGGTGCGGAGATCATGCTTCAGGAAAACACTGCGGGTCCTCGCCAAGGTAATCGTCAAGCCCCTGTGACCGGGAGTAGGAGAAGGCGATCGCGCGGCATCCCCGGCAGGAGTCCCAGCGGCCGCAGGAGCCGCACCGTCCGGAATAGCGGTCCTTGTCGCGCAGCGCTTCCGGCACCGGTGACAGGGCCCAGACCTCGCGCAGGGAATCAATGCGCACGTTCCCGAGCGGCACGGGCATGCGGCGGCAGGGAACGATCGTACCGTCCGCTGAAATGGTTATGCCCGATACGCCGGCTGCGCACCCGCCGCAGAGCGCGTCGGACCGGCGCATCCGCTTTTTCCCTTTCGCTGTTGTCCGCATATGGGAAGCCACCGGGTCGCCGGTCACGATCTCCAGGTTCCTGATGTCGAAGGAAAAGATATGTTCATAGAGCGCCCGTACTTCCGCGGGAGACAGCATCTCCGAGACCAGTTCGCAACCCCGGCCGGCTGGCACCATCCGGGAGAAGCCGACCCGCTGCACGCCCATGTGCGAAGCGAACAGGATGACCTTCTTCATGCTCTTCGCGTTCATTCGCGACAGCGTCACATTGAGCGTAACCGGGAGACCGGCGTCCAGCAGACGCTCCGCCCCGTCGGTTGCCCGGGAAAAGCTTCCTCCGCCCCGGACGTTGTCGTGCACCTCTTCGCATCCCTCGAAGCTGACCTGCACACCCTTGATGCCGGGGCCGGCCAGCTGCCGGGCCCGCTCCCGATCGACCTGCACGCCGTTGGTGAGCAGGAAAACATCGTAGCCGCGCTTTCTGATCCCGGCAAGGACCTCGGGAAGGTCCTCGCGCAGCAGCGGTTCGCCTCCGGTGATGTTGAAGCTCGGCGCTATCGACAGCGCATAAGCATCGGACCAGCGGCTGAACATATCGCCGATCTCATCAAGGACCTGTTCGATCTCCCGCAGGCTCAGCTCGACCGAACCACGGCCGTCCTGGTAACAGTGCCGGCAGGCCAGGTTGCATCGTTCCGTCACATGCCATTGGATCAGAAAATCGAATTCGTCGTGTATTGCCATGGGGACCGCCCAGAATATCCGTCCGGTTCAGGACGTTTACCAGAAGCCCGGGAACGGACCAGACCAGGAAGAGGATTTTCACGCACAGATGCGCTGCAAGAACAAACATAGCATAGTAAAGACAGGGAAAGGCTGAGGAAGGATTACTTAAAGGATTAAAAGGCTGGTGAACCAAAGAACGGGTTGGAAACACGGATTCCCTTGCTACATGCTACTTGACCTTGTTACAGGTATATCATGCCCGGCTACTGGCTGCCGGGTACCGGCTCCTAGAACCCCAGGCTGTTCTGGAACTTCTGCCAGGGCGTCTTGGGCTTGGATTTCTTGAACCAGACGCCCCATGCGAGCGTGATGATCAGAATGATGACAACAGCAATGGTGCCGTACTGGACCGCGCGGGAATGCCGGACCTCGCTTCGCCACCAATGGAAACCGGTGTTCGCCATATCCCCGGCCTTGCGGATGGCGTCGGGCGTCTTCTGGACCAGGCCTTGCACATGGTCCAGCGCCGGCGCAAGCGCGGCGCCGGCAGACATCCTGTCGCGAACACGGTCCAGTCCGTGGCCGCCAAAGGGAAGGCTCGCCACCGCGGGAACGCCCTCGTCGCCCGACGCCTGGCCGGGAACATTGCCCCGCTGCTTCAGCGAATACCCGCCGGCCTCGTCAGCGCGCGGCACGCGGTAGAGCCGCACCTTGCCGCTTATCCCTTTCAGTTCCGCGTAGCCGACCTCTTCGCTCGGCACCTCGGTGCGGGTCATGGACAGGTACACCGACTCTGAGAAATAGATCTCCCCTGCGCCCGCCTTGCCCTCGATGCGCGAAGCGATGTTCACGGCCTCGCCGTACACATCCCCGCCGTCAATGCGCACCTCGCCCACATTGACCGCCGCGCGGATGGTAAAGCGGTCCGCGGGATCGAGCGCCGCGTCGGTCTCGGCGATCCGGTCGTGGATCGCCATGGAACAGAGCAGCGCGTCCGTGGGAGAGCGAAAGGTCAGGAGGTAAGCATCGCCGATGGTCTTGATCACCCTGCCTGAATAGCAGCGCACGAGAGGCCGCACGATCCCGTCGAAGCGCCTCAGCATTTGAAGGTTCTCTTCGCGCGTCTGGTTCGAGGTCCGGGGGGTGAAGCCGGCAATATCGATGAAAACGATGGCGAGATTTTCTGTTCGCATGGGCATGTCCGGCAGACTTGCCGGACGAATTGATATACCATCGGCGCCCGGTGCGTGTCAAGACCAATGAAGTGATAAGCAGTAAGGCGAAGAAAAAAATACTGATTGCTTACAGCTCTACAGCTTATCGCTTTAGAGCTGTCTTTAGTGCGTCAACTCCCTCAGCTTGGGAATGAGCCGCTCGTACTGCTCCACCGGGATCTGGGAGTGCCACTTGCCGCTCACGACGCCGATGCCGATCACCAGGTAGAACAGGCCCACGAGCAGCGCAACGTAGATCGCGGGTTTGAGCACTTTGATCGTCTTACCCGTGTTCGCGGTCATGTCCAGCGCGCCCGGCGACGGACAGGAGCTCACGCAGGTCATGCAGCCAAAGCACTCTGCGGACCTCACGACCTCGGTCTTCTCCACGTCGATCAGGGCCGGGCAGGAACGGGTGCAGGCGCCGCAATGGGTGCACTGCGATTCGCTCCGCCGCACCTTCACCGGGCTCCAGCGCGACAGCAGTCCCAGGAGCGCTCCGTAGGGGCAGAGATACCGGCACCAGAAGTTCTTGTAGAGCAGGGACAGCACCGCGAGACCGCCGATCACCCACATGCTCAACACCGACATGTCGGTGAAGAACTTGAGCATCTTCACGTCCGCGATCACGTAATAATCGGACATGAAGAACATGACGATCATGGTGGTGCCCATGGCGAACACGATGATGTAGAAGAAGAAGGTGAACAGTGCGTACTTGATGCTCCGGAGGCCGATGTCAGTGTACCGCTCGACCCGGAAGTTCTTTCCGAAGATCTTTTCCCCTGCCATCCAGACATACTGCGAGGCCGTGCCGATAGGGCAGATCCAGCCGCAGAATCCCTTCTTGAGCGCCAGGGACACGCCGCAGATAGCGATGAACATGATGACGCCCGAAGGATGGACCGGCTCGATATTCCCGGTCATCACAAAATACTTGAAGGCCATGAGCCCGCCGATGGGCAGATAGGCGTCAACCGACGGCGGACGCTGCACAAATGGCTGCGTCGGGTCCTCGAAGTGGAGCACAAAGCGGTAGAACTGCCAGCCGGCGACGAGCGTGATCAGCAGGAACGCGGCCTGAACCGCGTAGCGCATATAGCGAATGGAGGCTCTTGTATCGTTCATGCAAGGAGTATAGCACCCGCGGCAGGCAGCGGACTATGACGGGTATCATAAAGCGGGGCGAAAAAAATGGCGAGGATCGGTTCCTCGCCATTAAGCGCTCATGGTTCCATGACCCGGTCGAGGGCCATGGCGTTGGTTCACCTGCTGAAACGGCTGGTCACCGCCTGGTTATGATCTTCTGAATGTTCAGCACCCGGTTCAGTTCGGTCGGATCCACTGCGCCCATGCGCACGAGAATGTCGCCGATCAGTCCCTTGCTGTATTTCTGGTGCTCCAGGGCAAAATCCAGGTCCTGGGGCACAATGTACTCCCCTGCCACCAGCATGGTCCCGATAGGCGGCGCCATGGCTTTATCTATTTCGATCTCCCTGTTCTTTCTTTCTCCCATGCTCCCCACACCCTTTCCCTGCAAGATCAGACAACTAATATAAATTGTCTGGCCACTATTTTATAGTTGCAATACCTGATTGTCAAGGGAAAGTTGCCGAATAAAGTGAATATTATGTGTCCTTAATAAGATAGCAAATCGAATGAAATCAACATGTTATTGTGTTTTCGAAAAAAGACATTTGGAAGATTTCCATATTGGAATGAGTTTCGTTCATGATCCTACTAGCTGCTGCGTTGCTGATCATCCAACAGGGTTATGCCGAGAGCGCTGGAAAATCCCGCACAAAAAGCCGCCTTGACCTCATGCAGCGGGACCTGTTGCCGCAGTTCCCTCTCGATGGAAGTGACCTTTTCCAGCAGTTCGCCGCAGGGTATCACCTCGGCGTCGAACAAGGGATCATGGCTGATAAGGATCGATCCATGCTGCAGGAACGCTCCGGGCACGCGGCGCTGGGCGCTTCCCACGATCTTCCTTCCTGACACAACGATCTCGTACCACGAGGGAGAGGAAAAGCACGAGGGATCGCGGCTGTTTTTTTTCACCAGTTCGGCGTGCCGGCCCGTCCGCGTCACCAGTTCGGCGGGGATCCCGAGGTTCCTGAGCCCGGCCAGCAGCCCGGCGGCAATGACCTTGTACGTGCCGATCACGTCAGGAGGGAACAAGGCGTTCCCCTCGGGGCACACGATGCTGTAGGTCAGCTCGGAATTGTGCAGCACCGCGCGTCCGCCGGTGATCCTGCGGACGACATCCACGCCCCGGCGTCGGCAGGCGTCGGCGTTCACCGCTGTTTCCAGCCGCTGGAACCTGCCGATGGAAACAGCCGGCGGGTCCCAGGCATAGAACCGGAGCACGGGCAGCGCGCCAGGCAGCAGGGCCTGCGCCAGGAGCTGCTCATCGACCGCCATGTTGTCGGATGCCCGACCCGGGCCGCTGTCGATATATCGCCACAGGTGTACGCTGTTCATAGAATGGCGCAGACATATCCGCTCGTCAGATGGATGCAGGCAACGCCCGCGGGCTTTCCCTGCTCCATCCCGGGGATGGACGACGACAGCGACGGCGCAATGCAGCAGGCCCCGCATCCGATGCGGCATTCCATCCTGGGCATGAGATCCGATACCTCTTTTCAATTTTCGCTGATTCTGGTATAGTCCACTTCGTTCACTTCACCTGAAGGGATAGGCCATGGGCGTACTTGACAGCATCGGCAACACACCGCTCGTAAAGCTCGAATCGATCAATCCCAATCCATCGGTGCAGGTTTTTGCCAAGCTGGAAGGGAACAATCCCGGCGGATCGGTCAAGGACCGCATCGCACTTGCCATGGTCCGCGACGCGGAGCGTTCCGGATCGCTCAAGCCGGGGGATACGATCCTCGAAGCAACCTCGGGGAACACCGGCATAGGCCTTGCCATGGTCGGCGCGGCCCTGGGCTATAAGGTCATCCTCACCATGCCCGAGTGCGTGAGCCAGGAGCGCAGGAAGATCCTCGAGGCCTTCGGCGCCGAGCTCATCCTCACCAAGGGCTGCGAAGGCACCGACGGCGCGATCAAGGTCTGCCGCCGCATGCATGAAGAGAACCCGGGGAAGTACTTCATGCCCAACCAGTTCGACAATCCCGCCAATATCGCGGCGCACTACCAGACCACGGGCCTTGAGATCATCGAGCAGACCAGGGGCAAGCTCAACGCCTTTGTCGCGGGGCTCGGCACCACCGGCACGCTCATGGGAGCAGGCAGACGGCTCAAGGAGCACGACCGGTCGATCCGCGTCGTTGCCGTCGAACCGAACCTGGGCCACAAGATCCAGGGCCTCAAGAACATGAAGGAATCGATCGTGCCGAAGAACTTCGATCCCTCGTTCCCCGACGAGAAGATCAACGTGAACGACGTCGACGCATTCGCCACCACGCGGGCACTGGCGCTCAAGGAAGGCCTGTTCGTGGGCATGAGCAGCGGCGCCGCCGCCTTCGGCGCGCTCGAGCTCGCGAAACGCATGGACCGCGGCACTATCGTCGTTATCCTGCCGGACCGCGGGGACCGCTACCTCAGCACGTCCCTGTTCACGTCGGTCTGCGCACAGTGTCCGCCGTGAGTTTTGCAATGGCCTTTTGCCACGGAAGAACCGGAAAAATCAAAAGCTGCTCTTTGACACTGGAGCTCTAAATCCAGAAGCTTTTCTTTGACACTGAAGACTCTGAGAACGGCTATGATAACGGCGAATAAAACTTTAGTCACGGAAGATTCTGAAAAACCGGAGCAGGAAGATTTATCCTGCCTCTTCATAGCCTCTATCCGCCTCTTCCGTGGCAAACGATCCGTCAGTGTCCTCAGTGTCTAAACCTTATTCCGGTTTCCGTAGCTCACGCTTCGTTCCCAGATAGATATCATACTCCAGCAAACGACATTCGATGCCGCTGTTCCAGAACGGTATCTTCCGTTTGCTCTTCAACCCGATCTTCTTCGCCAGACCCGGATTGCCGGTGAACACATACCCCCGATAGCCCTGGCACTTCTGCTTCAGGAAATCGCCGATAGCTTCATAGACACCCTCCAGCTGCCGGATCTCTCCCATCCTCTCCCCGTATTCGGGATTCATCACCACCGCGCCGCCGCCGGCCGGGATGTCCGTTTCCGCAAAATCGCAGACCTTGAACTCGATCAGGTGATCAACACCCGCGGTCAAGGCGTTCTTCTTCGCGGCGTCCACGGCCGCGGGGTCGATGTCCGTGGCGATGATCCTGGCGCCCAATTCCTTTTTCGCGGCCTTCCTGGCCTCGTCGCGCAGCAGCTTCCATTGCGTTTCATCATGGCCGAGCAGGTGCATGAATCCGAAGTTCGTTCGCAGCAGCCCCGGGGCCCGGTTCAGACCGATAAGCGCCGCCTCGATCGCGAGCGTTCCGCTCCCGGTCATGGGGTTCACAAAGCTCCCCTCGCCTGACCAGCCTGTCGCAAGCACCACTCCGGCGGCCAGCGTTTCCTGCATGGGCGCGGCCATGGGGATCTTGCGATACCCGCGGCGGGACAGGGGCTCGCCCGAGGTGTCGAGGTAGAGCGAGGCCCTTCCCTCGGCCCAGTAGAGATGCACCACGGTACGATCGCGCTCCGGCCCTGAATCAGGCCTTCGTCCCTGGCGCTCCTTGATCCGGTCAACGATAGCGTCCTTGCACTTGAGGCTCGCGAAGCGCTGGTCCCGGATCGACTCCATCTGGACGCTCGAGGTCACGCAGAGATATCCGTCAGCCGGGATGAAGGTCTCCCAGGGGATCATTTTCACTCCCCGGTAGAGCTCGTCGGCCATCGCCGCCCTGAACTGCGCGAGTTCCACAAGCACGCGGTGTCCTGTGCGGATGCGAAGGTTCAGCACCATCGCGTCGCGCATATCTCCCTCGGTCTCGACCCCGGCGTTCCCTGCAGCAAGAACCGGAAATCCCAGGCCGGCCAGTTCCTGCGAAAGGATCGGCGGGATGCCCTTGGAGCAGGTTATGAGTATTCTGGATTTTTTCATAATAACGGCGGATCTCGTTTAAAACCTTTTAGCCACGGAAAAACCGGAAAAGTCAAAAGCTGTTCTTTGACACTGAAGACTCTGAGAACGGCTATGATAACGGCGGATAAAACTTTAGCCCCGGTAGGTTCTGAACGAAACCGGAACAGGAAGATTTATCCTGCCTCTTCATAGCCTCTATCCGCCTCTTCCGTGGCAAAAGGTTCTTTTCAGTGTCCTCAGTGTCCAAACCTATTCCGGTTCAATCGTCGCGATCAGCGAATAGGATATGAGCTGGTCGCGGTGATGCTCGGCCTGTTCGAGCGGCTCGACCGCGCAGAGCGCCACTCCATTGTTATGGGCCTCGATCATGATGCGCACGCACTCTTCCTCGCCGAACCGGAACACGCGCATGAGCGCCTTCACCACATGCTCCATGGAGTTCTTGTCGTCATTATGCAGCAGGACCTTATACCGCGGGATGTGCGTTGCCTGGCGTTCGATGACCGTCGAGGTCTTGGGGGATGATGCGGCTGCCGAGGCGATAAACATGGTAGGGGACCTTAATACAGAGATCGGAAAAAATCAAGAAGAATAGCGCCGCTTTTGTCCTATGAACAGCGGGATCAGGGCAGAGGAACCTCGAGTTCATCCAGAGACGCTGAACTGCCGGAAAAGCCGCTCCTAGCCCGCTAATCCTTACTTGCGTTTCTTACTCCTCTAGCCCTTGTTCTGATTCTTTAAACCTTCCCTGCAGCTTGAACGCCGCTTCGGCCGCGCGGACCGCGATCCAGAGGATGATGACCGCGAGGACAAGGTTGGTCCCGCCTTCGGCCATGACCCCGAGGCGGTTCAGGACCGTGACGATGCAGGCAAGGAGCGACAGAACTACAAGGAGCGACGCGGCTACGCGGGATTGCCAGCGGTACAGGATGAAACCGAGAACACCGAACAGCGCGGCGTCGGTCAGCATGGCCGGGGACAGATAGAGGCCGATGCCTCCCTGCAGCAGAGCAACAATGAAAAAGGCGAGCGAGCTGTGACGGATCGTCCGAAGGGCTTCGTCGCGGCTGGTGATCCTGCGGAAAAAACCCCGCCGTGCCTGTTGGTCCGCCATTGGTCGCCTCCTGCCGGAACCGCGTCCGCTCGTCCCGGCCTACCGGGCCGAGTGGCAGTTCCCGCAGATATCCATGGATGACTGCATGGGAAATCGTATCATCTGGGGGGAATCGCCGCTGTGCGGATCATGGCAGCTCGCGCAGGTGAAACGCTTGCCTTTGCGCGCCGGGTCCTTGATCTTTCTCTTCTCGCCGTGGTCCTTGCCCGCGCCCAGGGGATGGCCCTTCCCGGCCGTGCCGCTGATCAGATGCGGCTTTGACAGGATCTGTGCGTGGCAGAGACAGCAGATGCGGACCGGCTCGGCAAGCAGCAGGGAGTCAGTGCGCGACGAGTGGGGCGTGTGGCACTGGAGGCAGAGGCCGGCGGATACCGGCCCGTGCATGACCTTCCTCGTGAACATGCCGCGGTCGTGGCAGCCGAAGCACAGCTCGGGCACCGTAGTGGTGAGCAGCCGTGCGTTCTTGGAGCCGTGGGGATTATGGCAGGAGCTGCATCCCATGTCCAGGGCCGGATGCTTGAACTTGTTCGTGAACATCTTCGAATCATGACAGGAGAAGCAGAGCTCGGGCTGGTCGGCGAGCAGGCCCCGCTTTACCGAGTTCGTGATACGGTGGGGAACATCGGCAGCGTCGATCCCCACATGGCAGCTGGGACAGCCCATGGACACGGCGGTGTGGACCTGCAGGCCCTCGATCATCTCGCCGTGGCACAGGAGACAGTCGATCTCATCCTTGGCTGAGGCAGGACCGGGACCGCCTGCTGATGCCGCCGCAAGCGCAAGGAACAGCGTAATGATGCGCAACACGTTCATAACGACCCTCGTGACCACCCTGTACCGCCACTACGATCAGGAAGCAGCGACGATTCCCGGCGCCGATCGACCTGGCGGACAAAATCAACTATAGGCAATTCGAGGGTGCTTGTCAAGCAAAGGAACGAAAGCGGCGAGGTTGCATTTAGTTGCAACTAAAGCGCGGCATTCAGCACTGGCCCATCACCGCCTGCCGGGCACGGAGGTCGTCACAATTCTTCCTGCGGCAGCAATGCCTGTCCTCAGCAGCATGCCGGCCCGGAATCGCCGCACCCGCAGGTCGGCTCGCCTCCGATGATCATGCTGTTGATCAAGGCGGCCGCGCATCCCACGCCGGCGTTCACGGTGATGGCCTTGAACTCGCAGTTCAGGGCGCAGGCGCCGCACTCCATGCACTTGTCGCGGTCAGTGACCTTGGCGCGGCGGGCCTCCATTTCGAACACCCCGTGCGGGCAGACCTCCACGCACCGTCCGCAGCCTTCGCACCTGTTCTCATCATAGGCAAGCGAAACCGTATTGGCCAGATATTTCATTGCATCCTCCAGGTCTGGAACTTGTGCGCGATCACCAGCAGGACCGACAGGCCCGATGCCGCGAAATAGGCAGGGACCGCCAGCTTCAGTTCCTTTTTCACGCCCGACATTCCGGTATAGGTTGTCGCGCCGGTGAACTGCAGCGCGAGATAGGACGTCAATGCCGGGAACAGCAAATAGGCCGCCAGGCGCATAAGACCTGCAGGGAAGAACGAGGGAGCCGCTGCTTCAAGTGCGGCAAGTGCCGCGACGCCCATGACCAGCCCCTTGAGCGCGAATGACCGGAACGGAACAAAAGGAAGGAGCACCGGTGTCAGGAACGCTCCGGCGAACACCGCGACAAGCCCGAGCGCCAGGAACGGCAGGCCGCCGAAGAACGCGTCCCTGAACAGGATGCCGCTCGGCTGGAATCCGAACAGCAGCAGCACGGCAAGTGCGAACCAGGGATATTTCTGCAGGGCAGGATTCAGCTCCATGGGCGTCAGGATCATCCGGTCGAGCAGGGAAAACCTGATCGTGCGCATCTCCGGCGTCTTTTTGTAGTTTCCCCGCACATAGGCCGGGATATCCCGCGCTTCGACCGGTCCGAAGGCAACGCGGAAGCCTGTCCGCTTTCTGATCTCAGCGGCATTCACTCCCACGGCGCCAAGCTGCGGAAGGATCAGTTTTCTGTGCGCCACCACCTCGGACAACCGGGCCGCGCTGATGCGGGTGGCCAGCTCTTCGGTCCCGAAGGTCCCCTTGCCTGCGGCGCACCACACGTTGATGCTCTTGGTATCGAGCGCCAGGACCCAGGCGTTCATACCGGCGAGAGATCTGCGCAGGATGTCGAAGGTCAGCTTGTAGTTGGCGGTCACGAACACGTCGGAATCCGGCGTTGGCTCGCCGACAGCATAGAGCCCCGGCTCGACCGTGTACCGCATGCGGTAACCGCCGCTCCTGCTCCGGACCATACCCCAGGTATCCGAGGAGGTCCAGGTCGTCACGATCTTCGGCACCGGCCCTGCCGCCGTGGTCACGGAACCGATGACAAAGGACTGGACCTGAGACGTCGTCGAACAGCACGAAGCTGCAGACTCCTGGCCGCTCGTACCGCAGCATGAGCTCGAACCGTTCGGCGTTCCTTCTGTTTTGATGAATTTTATTTCCTGCATAGGATCACCTTTCCTTTCGCAACACGACCTCATGCCCGCGCAAGAATAACCTCGGAAGGGAACAGCATCTGTTGATGATATTCCCGCACCTCGACCGAAAAACCCTGCTGCTTCAGTTTCTCGGTCAAGCGCACGCCGCGGCATCCTCCCATGAGACGCGGAGACAGCCGATACAGCAGTTCATAGAATCCGCCGGAGAGTGTTTCGCTTTTGGTCATATTGACCAGCGCGAGTTTCCCGCCCGGTTTCAGCACACGCTTGAACTCCCTTAGTGCACGGTCCAGGTCCTCGTCAGCGAGAAGATCGAACATATAGTTATTGATCAGGATATCGATCGTTCCCGTTCCCTGCGCAAGATCCAGAGCCGTGCCGATGGCGAGCACATAGCTTGCCCCTGGCAATGATCGGAGACGCTGCCTTGATTGTTCCAGCATCCCCGATGAAAGATCGATGCCCATGTTCCTGCCATCCCGGTTCCGCTGAACGATCTCCAGAAAAGCCAGCCCCGTCCCGACAGCTGCCTCGAGCACTGTCGATCCGTTCGCTATCCCGGCAAGTTCGATAGCCCGCATCCGCGCCCGGGACTCTGCCAGCCTGCCCCATATATCATAGAGCGGGGCGATCCTGTCATAGACCTTGCAGATCTCCTGCTGGGGAACCATCGCATCCAATGTTGCGGAAGCATTTCCAGCACAGCATTGCGATAGGAGTCTCATTGCATGTCATTCCTTTCAGGAACAAGGTAGTTTCCGCCGCTTACTTCTTGAACAGGTCCCCCATCACCGGCCCGAGCACGCCCTTCACCATCGTCTCCAGGCTCCCGGCCTTGAGCAGGGCGATGCAGCAGACCTCGCCGTCCTTTTCCCAGGTCGTGACCGCGAGCTTGTCGCCTGCCTTGATCCCGGCCTTGTCCCGCAGCTCCTTGGGCAGCACCATCTGCCCCCGCTCGTCAACGGTCACGATACCCTGGATCGCGCAGCAGCTTCCGTTCGTTTTCCTGGTCATGGTCCCGCACCTCCAAATTCTGATTAATCTGATATATCAGAATTGGCTGATCATGTCAAGAGGTTTCTGCCAGGACTGTTAATCCGTTGTTTTCCTGCGAGGATTCACATTTAGGAGGAAGATTGAGAGGAGAAATCCCTAAGAGGTTCCCAAGCCGACACATTACTCTAGATGTGGCCAAGGATTGGCCACGCTTGAAATGAATATGTATCCATAGGAATATACCGCCATGGCAATGACAATAACAGTAGTGACAAGAAGAAAAGGTTTATGCGATTTTCCGCGAAAGTACGCTTCAGTACATATAGACTTTAACCATACTGCATATATAACAAGCATGACAAAAACAGCTGCACTTCCACCAAACAGTAAGAAGGAATCGGACTTTGATTGCCAGAACATGAAGCCACCGATTGCCGCGCCTAGCGATATGCCAGATGCAAGTGCGCCGTATAGCCACATTATGTTAGCTGGACGCAAACCTACATACAGAAGGATCTTGGATGGTCGTTCTTTTGTTCCAGAGATTAAAACGTAGATGGCGGTAAATAGCGGTGCCCACAGACCCAATAGGTTAAAAGTCCGATAACTTACATGTTCAGTTAAGATGTGCGCTGCTCGGCCACCTCAATTTGCTGCAATCTGATCGAGTTGGTAGCTCCCCGGCAGCGTAGGAGCTACCCCCTACTCTTTATATATTAAACCAATCGTAACAAATATATGGTCCAATAAGAGGACCCAGGCATTATGAAGTTCAATTAGCATTGCTTGATGCCGTTCTTTCAATAAATTTGAAAGATCAACATTCAATCGGCTATACGCTTTTTCTTGAATTAACAATTGCTGCTCTATGCCGGCATCTCCATCTGATAGCCGGGACGACATCTTTCCCCAATCCATGCTCTTTTCCTGATTATTTGCTCTGGCTTTATCAAATAGCTCACCCTTAAATTTTAGAAGCAGATTCCTCATCTCATTTGCCGCAGATGTAATTTTCTGTGGATTATTTTTCGACTCATACACATATTGCTTTGTTTTAGTAAATAGGCCGACGACATATTCAACATTCAACTTCTTCAACAGTGCCAACACATCTTCTTCTCGTTGGTGCGCTGTTTGAATGGCATCATATTTCTCAAGCGACTCTAACGCAGCGTCCTGTTGTCCGATCAATCCCCAATTAATGTTTTGAATAAGCTCGGAATAGACAGTTGCTGCACTCGCCGTCGAAGTATACGCCATTCGAAAAGGTAGAACCTTATATTTGGGCATCATTGGCAGTTGCTTTTGCAGTTCACGCGTGTCATACTCGATCTGCATTTTTAAATCCGGGTTGGTCCCTACGCTTGGCACATTTTCAAGCGTTTCTAATTCCCACTCGGTAACTTCAAGATTATGTTCCACAGTTGGAACAATCTCGCCTGCACTCCTGATGTTATCCAGCCACTGCTTTAAGTAAGCCTTTTTCTCTTCCAGGTTTTTAATGTTATCATCCTTGTGTTTGACCGTGTCGATGGGGGTGGTACTATTCGATTTCTTTTTCGGCGGCATTATTTAGGAGCCTCCCTGACTGTTATTGCTTCGCTTGCTGCGATCAGCACTGACAAAGGTATATCAAAGTGATATACAGATGAAATACAGACGCACCAGAACACTTCGAAAAATC
Source organism: Nitrospirota bacterium (assembly GCA_029858565.1). Classification (GTDB taxonomy): domain Bacteria; phylum Nitrospirota; class UBA9217; order UBA9217; family UBA9217; genus JAKAHZ01. The sequence goes on from JAOUEV010000010.1 coordinate 44,715, forward strand.
AATTAGTTACGGTTTTTTATAAATATTTATTAGATAAATTACAAATTATCTTCAAATAAAATCAAGTCAGCACCCATTTCGGTTTCTTGGCTGATCCCTTGTTTTTAATGGTTTTATCCTTCCTCGACATCTGCGCTAATAGATTGCTAATCTTGTTCTTCTTCTGCTGATCGCTCAGGGCATCGGACAGTTTATTCAGGAGAAGACCGTCGATATCTTGCCGGCTTGCAGACGCATATTTTTTTAAATACGCGACGATCAACTTTTTATAGTGGTCATCATCGAAAGAACGATTACGGATGTATTCCGCGCGTTTTCCGGTTACATCTGCAATCGGCGCAGATACGTAGAGATTTGGAAAACGGCCTTCCGTCAACTTGGCCTTCTTTAGTTGTGATGCATCTTCCTTTGATATCGCTTCATGCTTTTGTATTCGGTCAAGCAAGATAACGGTTTTCAGGTCAAGATCTGTCTTGTTGATAAGGAGTCGGGTATATTTTTCGTCGATGACTTTTCCCGTAATCCGGACCTTCACTTTTTGCAAATCGGAGAGGTCGTAATCAGGCAGCGGGAAATAACGGTTCATCTGAAGAGAAAACATCTTCTTGATACCGCCGCCCTGCGTATCGATAAGATTAAGGTTCACCATGGCCTGGGCAAGGAAGGCATTGCGGTAATATTCCTGCGGGGAGTCCTGCTCAATGACCTTCTCAACTGATTCCGGCAAGAAGCTGCCGAGATTGGCAAAGAGAATATCATCAGGATTTTCCACTACTGTGATTCGTCCACGAAGCTCATAATCCTGATGAGCAATGCAGTTGTTCAGCGCTTCCCGGATCACGTAGGGTTCATACTTCGTTACCTCCGTGGGAAAGAGCGTGTTGTCGAGAAGGTAGCGATACTTCAGATTGCGGATCTTTGCGTACACTGCGTCGATGTTCAGCAGGAATGGCGGGCCGAAGTGTTCATAGTCTTTTTCAATATTATGGTCGTCTTTCAACACCCACGATATGCGGGCGATCGCAGAGCTGAGGAAATGCTCTGATTCGTCTTTCCCAAGAAGAATTATCGCGGCTCGGGTGATGCCCCCCTGAATCGTCAGCTTGGCCTTGTTTAAGAACGTGGCGTCATCCCAGGTATCGACTTCCGCGGCCTTACCCGCAAATTTCCCCTTATAATTCTCGCGCGCTCTGGCGATAGCCGCCGGGTCGAGGTCGTTGAGCGTTGCACCTTCGCAAATGCTGGCTGACCAATCTTCCTTTTCTTTTCTCAACCAAATCTTCCGCTCCTTCTCCGGATGGTCCTTCAGCTTCTTCTTGTACGTGCCGACTCGTATAAAACCTTCACCTTTGAATTTTACGGGGATATGATGCGCAGGATCGACTTTGAAAACAACGATCTTTGAACCATTGTAGTCGCACTCATGTATCGCGAAGTCATTACGAGGTTCCAGGAGCCTCGCGAGCCAGTTTTCGATCTCTTCATTGCCAACCTTTGCATCCCGAGGCCGAAACGAAGTGCCCGTGACCGCGTGGGTCCGGTCCTCAATTCCGAAAACAAGATATCCAGCTGGTTGTTCATGCAGACCCGCGGAATTCGCCAGCGCGGAGATATACTCGCCGATGTCATCGGGAGTGTCGTTGTTAAACTTAAACTCGACCCACTCGGTCTCTTTCGGCAAGCTCCGCAAATCGTCAATAAGCGTTATGAGGTCATCATTGGTCATGTTCTTCCCATTTCACTCGCACCAGGTTCCATCGGCATACTGATTATTACTATTGCGCAGGCAATCCTGATCCGCTATAATCAGATCAACTCATACGCCAAGCGCGTAAGGAGTTGGGACATCGCTCCGCATTGTCCTATTACATCTTTCTATTAAAGGTCCCGTCCCGATGACAAGGGCCCATGGGGCTCTCTCGCAATAGTAGTCAGGGCGGTCGCATTCATCTGCTCCCCGTTCGATCAGCCGGAAGGCCTCGGACGGGGTTATTTTTTTCGAAGCTGCTATCTAACCGTTGTATTTCCGTCTACTATTCAGCCTTCAGTAAGAACTCTCGTATCTCATTCTTCGCATTCCACGGGTCCGTGATCTCGATGAACGCCCACCTGCCGAAGCCACCGTGGTTGTTGATCGCGGGAATCCAGAGGGTTCTCGCCGTTGAGACTTTTGTAGCTTTGTCTTTCTTCTGCTCGCCGGTGACTTCAATGATCAGATTCAGGTTGCCGCTCCCCTCACCCCCGCCCTCTCCCGCAAGGGGCGAGGGAGTCTTTACCTGGACAATGAAGTCGGGATAGTAATTCTTTTCTTCGCCGTTCAGGAGATAAGGGATCGTAAAGCCGAGGTTCGTGTTTTTGACATAGCTCTTCACCTCATCCATCTCTTCGAGAGCGCTTGCCATTTTCTGTTCCCATGATGCCGTATCAGCGACAACGTGCGAAATATGGCACTTATCAGATCGGGTGGCATAAACCGGTCTCGTCGTTGATGATGACGATGTTCTTCTTGTTTCCCAGCTCCCGGCAGACGCGCCTCACCATCTGATCGGGCGTTTCGATGAACGGGCTTTCGCCGCCCTGGGTCAGGATGCTCTTGGTGAGCTTTCCTGCTCCGCTCTTCTCTCGCTGTTTGAAAGCATGGAAATCGGTGATCAGGATCTTGGCCTTGTTCAGTTCCGCCATGAGTTCAGACGGCAAAATATCCCGCTGGCGGTAATAGTTCTGCGGATCGCTTGGAAGGAGCACGCGCAGACGATCGCGGATGGTGATGCCCGGCGCAACGAGCAGGAAGGTGTCGGAAAATTTGGAGTTCTGCGTGTCCGCAAGCTTGTTCAGCGCTTGCCAGGCAATGAGCATTGCCATGACCACGGTCTTTCCGCTGCCGGTCGCCATCTTAAAAGCGATCCGATAGAGAAGCGGATTCGCCGCCTCATTCTTTTCGCGGAGATAGTTTTCGATCCAGGCGTCGCCGTACTTGCCGGCGATCTCAGCAATGTAGATGGCTGTTTCCAGCGCTTCCCGCTGGCAGAAAAAGAGTATCTTCTCGCGGGCAGGATTGTTCCAGTATTCGAGGAGACGGGCCGTGGTTTTCGTAACCCCGACATAACCGCCCTTGCGCCACGCGTCCACGCGGCCGCGAATACGGTTGATCTCGTCGTTTTCCTTGAGCCGGTCTTCGGTCCATTCCGTGTCCAGGCTGAGCTGCGACTGCTTCCCCCGGCTGCGAGGACGGGCAATGGGAATGAAGTATGCGCTCGGCCTGCGGATTCCTTCGATGATCTCGTTGGCAATGCCTTCTTCAGTGAATTTGAAATGGCGGGTGGGAGCGTCAAATGGAGAGTTAATGATCGGATTTTCAATGACGACCTGTTTCACGAATAGCGCTCCTCTGCCGGACTATAGATCCGTATACTTTTTGCTCGAGCCTTTCGCTTTCTCCACCGGATACTTCGCTTCATTCACTGCTAATGTCTTTTCTACTTCGTTGAGCAAGTCGATCTTATATTCTTCACTAAGATATGTGAGAAATATGAAGATATCGGCAAGTTCTTCTTTTACGTTCTTGAGTTCTTCAGGAGAGAGCTTGCGGGTCTGCTCGGTCGTCTTCCACAGGAAGTTTTCGAGCAATTCCCCCGCTTTGATGGAGAGGGCTTCGGCGAGGTTCTTGGGATCGTGGAATTGTGCCCAGTCGCGCTCGTTCCGGAATGCGACGATCTTTTTCCGGATGGACTCTAAATCAGCCATGCCCCTCCTTCACAGCCGAAAAACAGTGCAACTGATTGAAAACTTTACTCCAAGTTGCATTAAATGTCCAGAAAAGAAACGGATGGAAAATGTTAATATGTCGAAGGGAATTGCGTGATAGTAACAAGCCTGATCAACTTGATTTCACCGAATCACCATATCGCAGTGCTGCCGGAAAAAGGCTTTACCTCTGTACCCGATGCTGTTACACTGTGTCAACAGATCTTGTGGGATGCGTCTATGGCAACGGTTGTCGCGCCGGTATCCGCACGTCTGACGGCCTTGGAGGACCATTATGGTGCTCGGCAGGATCAGAAACACCCTGGTGACGCAGTTCACCGCCATCATCCTGCTGATCCTTGTCGTGGGCCAGGGCGGTCTCTACACCTGGCTGCTGCTCTACCAACGGGCCTATCTCGAAACAAGCCTCCGCCGGGACATGACCGCGGTCGCCCGGCAGATCGGCGATACGATCACGCGGCAGAACACCGACCAGCGCTCTCTTGAGCAGTTCCTGGACCTGGTCCTCGGGACCGGCAGCGTTCTCTCGGTCCGCGTGATCGACGGGACCGGCCGGGAACTGGTCGCGAGAACCGCTCCCCGGTCGAAGATCGATGCCGGCTCCGGAACCTCGTCCTCCCGCTGGCTCTTTTCCATTCCTTCCGAGAACACCCTGCGCGTCCCGCTCCGGACGGACGGCGGCGCGGGCGCCGTTGAGGTGATCTACAGCGGCCGAACCGTGAATGAAGTGATGGGCAGGTTCCTGGTCATCCCCCCGGTGATGCAGACCATCACGTTCCTGGTGGTGATCTACGCCATCGCCAGGTTCTTCCGCAGCAGGGTCTCCTTCCCCGTGGCAAGCATCAACGCGGCGCTGAGCAGGATCACCGAGGGCGATCTCGTCGCCGAGGTGCCCCCTATCGCCGGAACGGAGATCGGCAGCATCGCCACGGGCGCCCGTTTCCTTGCCGAGAAGCTTTCCTCGACCCTTGCCCGGGTCGATTTCCTATCCAAGGGCGTCGCCGCTGCTCTCGAGCGGCTCACCGCGTCCCTCGCGGCGGTCCGCGACTCCACGCACGCCCAGGCCGAATCGATCAACAGCGTCATGTCCGTGATCCTGAAGGCGAACGAACAGCAGCGGTCGTCCACGGAAAGCACGGACCGGCTCTCGCGCGTTTCCTATGACAATGTGACATCGCTGCTCGAGATGCGGTCCGCCGCGGACGAGATCGCGTCGAGCACCGACCGCCTGTTCCGTTCCGCGGCCGACGCCCACGCGATGATTTCCGCGATGTCCCAGGCTTCCGCCGCCATCGCCGACAGCACCGGCGAGGTGTTCCGCGCCATGGAGAGCACCTCGACGTCGGTCGAGGAGATCAGCGCCTCCCTCACGACCGTGCGGGAGAACGCGCGGCAGTCGGCGGAGTTCTCGGCGCGGGTGCGGCAGCTCCTGACCGAGCGGGGCACCCTTGCGGTCGCTGACGCCGTCGAGGCCATGGAAAAGATCGCCGACGAGGTCGGCCGCTTCCAGACGATCGTCGAGCACCTCGACACCCAGTCGAAGGACATCGAGAACGTTCTCTCGGTCATCAACGAGGTCACCGAACGGACGAACCTGCTGAGCCTCAACGCCTCCATCCTTGCATCGCAGGCCGGTGAGCACGGACGCGGGTTCGCGGTCGTTGCCGGAGAGATCCGGTCGCTCTCCGAGGGCACCGCTGCATCGGCAAAGGACATCGCGGGGATCGTGAAGGCCATCCAGTCCCAGATCCGCGAAGCCGTGACCTCGATCCGCGCCGGGGTGAAGCTTGTCGAGCAGGGCAAGGACCTGATCTTCAAGTCCGGCGAAGCCATGGGGGAGACCCTCGAGGCGGCGCAGAAGACCGCCCAGATGACCACGGCGGTCGAAAAGGCGACGGTGGAGCAGGCCGGCGGCCTGAAGCAGATCCGGTCGGCCGCGGAGAACGTCCGCCTCATGCTGGAGCAGGTCATGAAGAACACGAACGAGGAGCGCCGCAACGCCTCGCGCATGCTCGACAGCATTCGCGAGGTAAAGGAGGTCGCCCAAGTGGTCCGGAAAGGCACGGGCGAACACGCGTCAGGCACCCAGGTGATCTCCCGGAACCTGGAGGAAAGCCGGGACATGGTCACGCGTGTCCATCAGGCCGCGCAGGACCAGCTCGGCGCCAACGAGGAGATCGCCGGGGCCGTGGAAATGATCAAGCGCGCGGGCGTTTCGGCCATGAAGGACCTGGAGGAGATCACCCGGTCCTTCAGCGCGCTCCGGAACGAGGTCGAGGACCTGAAGCACGAGATGGCGGCCTTCCGCACGAAACAGGACCCCGCGCGGCGCGACGCTCCGAAATGATCCTCTGCCTCCCCGCGGCTTCCGAACAGGGGATCACCCGGCGGCCATCGTGACGCCCCGGGAAGCGCACTTGATTCTTTGCCTGAGGGCATTTATAATTCCAGGTACCAACACGTGACCCTGCGTCAACAGCCCCCTGTTCGGCGCGCCTGAGGTATACTTACCACCATGGCTTTTACCGGCGAACTTGAACATCTTCATATCGTGGACGTCATCCAGCTGGTCCATACCACGCGGAAATCGGGAATCTTTTCCGTCAAGGGGGACCGGGGGGAAAGCACGATCGTCTTCAGCAGCGGCGCCATTGTCGGAGCGAACCATCTGAACGACAGCGTCCGCATCGGCACCATCCTGGTGAAGATGGGCGCCATCTCGGTCGAGGATCTCAAGCAGGCACTGGACGCGATCCGGGATATCGCCGCGGGCGGCGAGCCGCTTCTTGCCGCATTGATCCAGTCCGGCAAGCTGAAGCAGGAAGACGCGCTGAAGGGTCTCCGGACGCTTGTCGAGATCACCATTGTCGAGCTCATGGGCTGGAGCAAAGGCACTTTTACCTTTGACACCGACGCGCCGGTCTACGCCGGCGGGGACAGCGGGACCGATGTGGCGCTCGATGCCCAGATGGTCCTGATGGACGCGCTGCGCGTCTTTGACGAACGGGAACGGGACCGCGCCAACGGGAAGGACGTTCCGTCCTTTGAATCGCTCTACGCCGAGGTCCTTCCCGGCCAGGCCCATGCGCCCAGGGAACAGCCGTCAACGATCACCGCCGATCTCCTCGGGCTCGCGGATGTCGAACGGCTCGAGAAGAAGATCCCCCGGCCGGTCTCGGAGATGGAGCTCTTCGATCCCCTGGCGATCCATCGCCAGAAGATCAGGGAGCTGCTTGCCGCTTTCTCGCCGGAGGAGCAGGACGCCTTTGTCGCGTTCCTCCAGCGGTCGCTGGACCGCAAGGCCGCGCCCGGCGGGGCGGCAAAGCAGTCCGGCAAGGCGGTCGTCCTGTTCAGCAGCGACAAGCTGATCCGGCATTCGGCAATGACCATCTGCAAGGAGGACGGCGTGCCCGTATTCTCCGCCGAGGAAGAGAACGACCTCGAGCGGACCGTGGAGCAGTGCCTTTCGGCAATGCGGATGCCCATCGTGGTTTTCGACAGCCCCGGAGGCGAAGGCGGCGGCTTTCCGGAAGAAACGATCATCGCTCTGCGGAACCGGATACGGGGAAGACACCCCGCGGTCCCGCTCGTCCAGTTCGCCGCTCCCCAACAGAACGACTTCATCCTTCGGTCGTACAGCGACGGCGTCTGGGCCGTTCTTCCGAAACCGACGAACGAGGGCAGGAACGGGTCTTACGTCAGCGGTACGATCCAGTTCCTGGCGGCCTTCAAATCGTATATCAAGGATTTTCAGTACCGCCCCGACGCCGCGGACCGGTACATCAAGGAGCTGAAGAAGGACATCAAGGCGCTTCGCGAGATCGTCACCCCGTCGGACGCGGCGCTGGTGCTGCTGATCACCGTCGCGGACATGTTCGAGCGGGCGATCACCTTCATCGTCCGGCCCGGGGAACTGGCCGGGGAGCGGGCCATCGGCGTGACCTCGGACAAGAGCGAGGGGCCGACCCATGCGGACCGGCTGAGGATCCCGCTGGCGAAGCCCTCGGTCTTCCGCGAGGCGATCGAAAAAGGACAGGTCCTGTTCGGCGAGAGCAGGGACGGGATCCTCACCGGCCTGTTCCAGCAGATCGGCGCGCCCCTGAGCCCCTCGGTCGTGCTGCTGCCGGTGATCAGCGACCGCAAGGTCGTTGCGGTCGTGTACGGCGATTTCGGGAAGAAAGCCGCTCAGCCGGTGCAGATCGACATCCTTGAGATCCTGAGCCAGCAGGTCGGCATCTCGCTGGAATACGCGCTGTTCCGCAGGCACGTTGCGAAAGCCGCGCAAAAAGCATAACGGACCTATCCGGACGGTCCGGAGCCCGGAAAGACAATGCTGTCTCGCGCCAAGCCGCAAAGGCGCAAAGAGAACAGGCGGCAGAGGGTATTCGTGATCTAAAGATGTTCTTTGCGTCTTTGCGGCTTGGCGCGATATTTTTTTGCTGTATTAATCATATCTGACACGTAAGACCGCGGAGGTACACCAGCGTCATGGACAACACGATCCTGAACCAGATCCTGAACATCGCCTTTGAGAAAAAGGTCTCGGACATCCACTTCGAGGTCGACAATCCGCCCATGTTCCGCGCGCGGGGCCACCTCATCCGCGCCAAGATGGGTCCCCTGACGAAGCAGGACACGGAGTTCGTGGCAACGACGGTCATGGCGCAGCACAACCGGAAACTGCCCGAGAACCTGATGGAGTTCGACACGTCCTACACCCTGGCGAAGGTGGGCCGGTTCCGCGTCAGCATCTTCCGGCAGCGCGGCAATCTCGGCGTGGTCATGCGGGTCATCCCCCACCAGATCGGCAACTTCGAACAGCTGAACCTTCCGCCGGCCCTCGGCAGGATCGCCCAGGTGCCGAACGGCCTGATCCTGGTCACCGGACCGACGGGGAACGGCAAATCAACGACCCTCGCGTCGATGATGCAGTTCATCAACGACAGCTTCGCCTACAACATCATCACCATCGAGGACCCGATCGAGTTCCTGTTCACGTCGGGCAAGAGCTGCATCATCCAGCGGGAAGTGGGCATTGACACGGAAAGCTTCACCATCGCCCTGCGGTCCGCCATGCGCATGAACCCCGACGTCATCATGGTCGGGGAGATGCGCGATCTCGAGACCGTGGACGCCTGCGTCAAGGCGGCCGAGACCGGGCACCTGGTGCTGTCCACGCTCCACACGCCGAACACCGCCGCGACGGTCAACCGCATCGTGGGCTACTTCCCTCCTGACGCGCAGGAGAACACCCGCCAGCGCCTGGCCGAAAGCCTCACCGCCGTCATCTCCATACGTCTGATCCGGGGAAAGACCGGCGAGACCGTGCTGCCGGTCCTGGAAGTGATGTACGCCACGAACACCATCAAGGCCTGCATCCGGGACAACAAGCTCGACGAGATCGAGCAGCACATCGAAAAAGGGCGGGACGAATACGGCATGCAGACCATGGACCAGCATCTCATCCAGCTCTGCAGGGACGATCATATCACGCTCGACGAGGCGAAGCGCATCTCCCGGTCAAAGGACCTCGAGCGGAAGCTGATGTTCAATTAGCTTCGCCCGCAGGTCACGGCACAGGACCCTCTCAAGCGCCTCGTTCCCGGCAGGTTGATCCTCCGTCAGCCGGGGACCAGCATTCTCAGGCCTTTCGTCCGATCTTCCTCGGCCTTTGCCTTCATCTTATACAGGGATGCTCCCGTCTCCGAAACCCTGCGAGCATCATTATCCCTCTTGCCGCGGTTCCGGAAAGCACACAGGGCACCAGGTCTCGCCCTGGTCCCGGGGGCATACATGACTGCAGGCCTCGCAGCAGACGCAGTCCTGCATGGGAAGGTCGCACACAGCACAGATCGCATTCAGCTCAGACACTTTATCTGGTCCTCCTGATCCGGTTCATTCCGCGTCCGCTGACATACCCGCTAACGAGGAAAATCCCGGGAGACGGCCGGCGCGAACAAGCACCAGCGGCATGGCCGGCCTGTGACGTCCAAGGCCCCTGTTCACGCGGTCTTTACTACTGACTGCAGATTCTCCGGATGAACACACTATAAACCACCATGCAGGGGATTTCATTCTTTTTGGTTCAGCCTGACCGCGCGCTCCCGGGATATTAACAAGTTCATATTCATCCCAATTCCCGCCCAGGAACTGCTATAATTTGTCTTACAGACCAGTGATCCCCTCAAGAGGTTTTCCCTGGCGTCCGGCGCAGGATCCCGGCAGTTCGTATCACGATGGAGGCTTTATGGGTTTTTCAGGCAGGCTGGAAGGCATCGCGCCTTCGGACATATTCCAGATCATCAGTCAGAACAGGATGACCGGCACGCTGATCGCCCGCTGTCAGGACGGCACCGCCATGGTCGTGTTCAAGGACGGCCAGGTGATCGAGGCAACGAGCGACGCGCCGCAGGAGTCCCTCGGCTTTCTCCTGGTGTCCCAGGGGCTCGCGTCCGAAGGGACGATCGCCGCTGCCAAGGAACAGCGGGTGCGAACGCCCGAAAAACCGCTCGGCGCCATCCTCGTGAGCATGGGCGCCATCGATCAAAAGACCCTTGAGACCGTTGTGCTCAGACAGATCGAGCGCATCGTGACCCGCCTGATGACCTGCGATGACGGGTTCATCACCTTCGACCGCGGAGAGACCGCGGTCAAGCGCAAGCTCAATACGAACGAGTTCTTCCTTGACGCCGGGGTCAGCACCGAGTTCCTGATGATGGAAGGCGCGCGGGTCTTTGATGAGGAGCAGGCCCGCGTAAAAGCATCGGACCGGCGCAGATCGCAGCCCGACGTTGCCGCGGACGAGGGGCCTGAGGGCGAACGACGGCGGCAGACCGATGAACCGCCGGCCGCCGGAGCAGCTCCGCGGCAGGAAAGCGTTCCGTCGTGGTTCGAGTCGATCAGTTTTCCGAGCTATGCGGCCTTTGCTGAAGCGGAGGTGGACCTGTATCGGCAGGGACGCAAGTTCCTATGGACCGCGCGCGACAGGGTCAGGAGCGTGGTCCAGCCCTGGTTCGCGGGCATCAGGAGCAAGGCAGCTGCATTCTCCCCCGATGGCACGGCCATGCTCGCGGCCGGCATCGGCGCTGTCGCGGCAGCCGTCGTCCTGATCATCACGCTCTCCTTCTCCTCCGAAACGACCGGCGGCGACCTCCTGATCACCGGAAAGATCGTGAAGCTCCGCGCCGAGCCCACGACCGAGGCGGACGTGGTGACAAAGATAAGCCAGGGGGAGATCGTGTCGCCGGTCGAGTTCAGGAATGACTGGCACCTGGTGAAGACAAAGGCCGGCGAGACCGGCTGGGTGTGGAAGAGCCTGGTGGAGCAGCAGGAGAAAAAGACCATCCGGATCTTCAAGTACCGCGTGACCGGCTCGGAACTCCTGCTGTTCGCTGGACTGGGACTGCTCGTCGAAGGATTCAGGCGGAAGCAGCGGACCGGGGCCAATGCGGCCGGCCCGCAGGGCAAAGCGTGAAGCCTCTTGCCGGGAAGCGGGCCTAAATGACCGAGGGAAGCACCAGGACCTCTTTTGCCATCCGCTTCTTGATCGGCTGCTTCTTTATCTTGGCGGCGTTCAGCATCAGATGAGCAATGGCCGTTTCCCGTTTGGCAACCATGTACTCCTGTTCGCTCGTCGCCATCTGCTTCAGCTCCACGATCAATCCGCGCGCCTGTTCCAGCTGCGCCATGGATTCAGACTGAGCTTTGTTCTGGATCGCAGCTTTTGTGCCGTCGATCAGCGTATCTATCGCAACCCTCACCCGCATGAACTCTTCCATAGGAATACCTGGCCTCCCTTGTTAGATGTGATGATACATTGTAAGGCTTATTAACGGGAATAGCTCGATAAAAGAGCGAACCGTCAGGTGAGGCCGGAAACGGCTCAGGTCGTGATAAAGCCCTGCAAACAGCGCGATCCCCCTGATATTGCGGGATAATCCATCGAATAACTCCGGGTCCTGCCTGCAGCGGTCCAGGAAAAAAAGACCGGAGAGTTCTTCTCTCCGGTCCTGGCTTTTCCGGCCCTGCGCGGTCGCGGACGTGATGCTTTGGCCTGCCCCGGCGGGTCCGGAGCTAGGAGGCTTTTTTCCCTGCAAAGGCGCTCTGCGGCTGTTTGTTCTTCTGCATCTGCACGTCGTGGACATGCTTCACTTCTTTTTGCTTTTCGCTCTTTTCCTTGTTCTTCTTGCCGCCCTTGTCTCCCATTGCGTCTCCTTTTCGTGCGCCGGTACAGGATAGGTGTGATCATTCATTATAGCATCATATCCTTCCCGGCAGGCGCACAGACAGGGAAAATGCCGTGACCTACGAAGAACAGGTGCCGCGGCAAAAGAGTCCTGCCCTGAAAACGGCGGTTCATTTGCGATGACAGAAGTGCTGAAATGAGCGCAGTAACGTTGGGCATTTGACCAGATCGAGGCTGCTTTGGTTAAGATTGCCCGCTACTGCCAGGCGGCTGAACAACGAAAAGAAGAGAAGGCCCGGATCAGGGACCGATGTTTCAGCCTATTTGCACTTCTTGTAGCATTCGTCCTTGGACTTGGCGCAGCCCAGTTCGCCCGCCTTTTTCTTCACCTCGTCCTTTGCCTTCTCGTTGTCTTCCTTGGCCTTCTTCATGCACTCGTCATAGGACTTGTCGCAGGCAGCCTCACAGCTCTTCTTCTTCACGTTCACACCCAGGTCCAGGCCATAGACGGACAGGGACAGCGTTACCGCGGCGATCACGAACAGCACGATCAGGATCTTCTTCATGATTCCCTCCTTGGACAGCGAATGGAAATACCGATGAACAGCTGTCCTCGTTTATAGCAACTTCCGCGCGGCAAGTCAAGCAGGGGATTTCGGCGATACCCGCTATCGGTCATGGGAGAAACTATCAGAGGAGAAGCGGGAAGTCAACTAGAGAGACACTTGAGGTGATTAATGTCGGACCGCAGGAAATGACCCGACGGTGCTCCCCGCGCACCACCTACGAGGCCTCAATCCAGAGGGGTGCTGGTACAGTGAAAACCGACGCCCAACGTATAAGTAAAACTGCGTCAGCGGTGAAGATGAGGATGACTAAAAAAATTTCGGCGAGAAACGATCGTTTCTCGCCTCAAGATAGTTGTTTGCACTTGACGGCGCCCTTCACAGGGGGGCACTCAAGATCCTTACTGAACAACACCGCACGCCACCCGTGCCCCGCCTCCGCCTAAAGGCGCCGGGTGGTCCGAATAATTGTCGCCGGCCGCATGGATCATGAGCGAGCGGCCCTTCACGTCGGACATCTTGAGCCGCGGAGCAGTGACAGCGGTTGCTGCTGTTCCATCAGCTTCGACCGTGAGCACCGGGAGGTCGCCGAGATGTCCCTTGCCCTCGTGGCCCTCATGTTTACCGGTCGCGGCCGGATCATAGTGACCCCCAGCGGCAAGACCAGGAACCTGCTTGCCATCCTTCGTGCCGACCCCGCAGCCGGGATTCTGGTGGACATGAAATCCATGTGTCCCGGGCGACAGATCGGTGAGCTTGGGGGTGAACACGAGGCCCTTCGGCCCCTCAGAGATCGTGATCGTGCCGATGGCCTTTCCGATACCCAGCTCATTCACCAGATTCATCTTCACCACCTCGTCGGCAGCGTACACCGGAATCGCCGCCAGAAGCCCCGCAACAACAGCTACAGCCATCCATGATAGTTTCATTTCTGTACCTCCGCGTTGGAATGCCAAGGTCCATGCCTTAGCTTACGGTTTTACTCCCGGCAAGGAGCCCATGCGGACCTCTCTACCGCGATCAGGCGATGTCGAAGCGGTCCAGGTTCATGACCTTGTCCCAGGCCGCGACAAAGTCGGCCGCGAACTTCTCCCTGGCATCGTCCTGGGCATACACCTCGGCCAGGGCGCGCAGCTGCGAGTTGGAGCCGAAGACCAGGTCAACGCGCGTGGCGGTCCACCTGAGCTTGCCGGTCGCGCGGTCATGCCCTTCGAAGGCGTCCCGGGCATCGGATACGGGCTTCCAGGCCGTGTCCATGTCGAGCAGGTTCACGAAGAAGTCATTGGTCAGCGTTCCGGGCCGCTTGGTGAACACGCCGTGCTTCGATCCTCCTGCGTTCGCGCCGAGCACGCGCAGGCCGCCGACCAGCACGGTCAGCTCAGGCGCGCTCAGGGTCAGGAGGTGCGCCTTGTCCACCAGCATCTCCTCCACGCGCACCGTGAACGCCTTTTCCTGGTAATTGCGGAACCCGTCTGCCTCGGGCCTCAGCACAGCGAACCCTTTCACATCGGTCTGGTCCTGCGAGGCGTCCGCGCGGCCCGGTGTGAACGGCACCTTCACCGCATGGCCGCCGGCCTTGGCCGCCTTTTCGATCGCTGCGCAGCCTGCAAGCACGATGATGTCCGCCAGCGAGACCTTCTTGTTGCCTTTCTGGGAGCTGTTGAAGGCCTGCTGGATCGCTTCGAGCTTGCCCAGCACCCTGGCCAGTTGCTCAGGCTGGTTCACTGCCCAGTCCTTTTGCGGCGCCAGGCGGATGCGGCCGCCGTTGGCGCCCCCGCGCTTGTCCGAGCCGCGGAACGTGGACGCCGAGGCCCAGGCGGTCGAGACCAGCTCAGCCACCGAGAGCCCCGATGCCAGCACCTTTTTCTTGAGCCCGGCAATGTCCTTGGCGTCGATCAGCTTGTGCTTGACCTTGGGAAGCGGATCCTGCCAGAGCAGGTCTTCCGCCGGCACCTCGGGACCGAGGTAGCGTGCCTTGGGACCCATGTCGCGATGGGTCAGCTTGAACCAGGCGCGGCTGAATGCATCGGCAAGGGCCTTCGGGTCCTTGTGGAATTGCCGGGCGATCTTCTCGTAAACCGGGTCAAAGCGCATCGACAGGTCAGCCGTGGTCATCATGGGCCGGTGCTTCTTCGACGGATCATGGGCGTCGGGGATCATATGCTCCGGCTTTACGTCCCTGGCATGCCACTGATGAGCGCCGGCCGGGCTCTTGGACAGCTCCCACTCATACCCGAACAGCATGTCCAGGTAGCCGTTGTCCCACGTCGTGGGATTCGGCTTCCACGCGCCTTCGATGCCGCTGGTGGTGGTATGCACGCCCTTGCCTGTGCCGAAGCTGTTCTTCCAGCCGAATCCCTGTTCTTCCAGCGGCGCGGCCTCGGGCTCAGGACCTACCAGTTTCGGGTCGCCTGCGCCGTGGGCCTTGCCAAAGGTATGGCCGCCCACAACAAGCGCCACGGTCTCCTCGTCGTTCATGCCCATGCGGCCGAAGGTCTCGCGCACGTCGCGGCCTGACGCAACAGGGTCGGGATTGCCGTTCGGGCCTTCGGGGTTCACATAGATCAGGCCCATCTGCACGGCAGCCAGTGGATTCTCCAGTTTGCGGTCGCCGGTGTAGCGCTTGTCACCGAGCCACTTCTCCTCGGAGCCCCAGTAGATGTCCTCCTCAGGCTGCCAGATGTCCGACCGGCCGCCGCCGAACCCGAAGGTCTTAAAGCCCATGGACTCCAAGGCCACGTTGCCCGTCAGGATCATCAGGTCTGCCCAGGAGATCTTGTTGCCGTATTTCCGTTTGATCGGCCAGAGCAGACGGCGCGCCTTGTCCAGGTTGCCGTTGTCAGGCCAGCTGTTCACCGGCGCGAACCGCTGGTTGCCGGTCCCGCCGCCGCCGCGGCCGTCGCCGGTGCGGTAGGTGCCGGCGCTGTGCCAGGCCATGCGGATGAACAAGCCGCCGTAATGTCCGTAGTCAGCGGGCCACCAGTCCTGCGAATCGGTCATGAGCTTCCGCAGGTCCTTTTTCAGGGCTTTCAGATCAAGCTTCTTGAACTCTTTTGCGTAGTTGAAATCAGGCCCCATTGGATTGGACCTGGGGGCGTGCTGGTGCAGGATGCCCAGGTTCAGCTGGTTCGGCCACCAGTCTCGGCTCGATGTGCCTCTGCCGGAAGCGGTCCTGCCGGTCTTGCCCGTTACCGGGCACTTGCTGTCTTCGCTCATAATAGGTGCTCCTTTCGTTGAATAGATCGCTATTGATCCCACCGGATCGTGAACTTATCGTGGTGCCTCGCCTCATCACTGATCTGTTCGTTTCATTCGTAACTACTTTGGAAAGCAACAGCAAACTTCGGTCTCGCGCAAAGCCGCGAAGCTCGCAAAGAAATTCAATGACAGGGGCTTTGGAAAAGCTGCCTTTTCTTTCAGGCTTACCCTTCCTTTGCGCCTTTGCGCGAAAAAGGTTTTATTGGGTCGCCGCTGCTCCCTGCTCGTCCATGACAATCAGGCAATTTCAACCAACTATGCGAAGGAGCTGGATGTTCTCAAAGAGAAGCTGCGCTGCCGCCGTATCTCATCCTGCTCGCTTTCTGCGGCAGCTTTTGCAATATCCATAATATTCATATCTCATCCCCAGGGGCTGAAAATCCGTCTTTTGCCGCACCTGGGCATAGGTGTAGGGCTGCTTGCCTGGGAAGTCCTCGATCTTTCCGCAGTTCTTGCAGATCAGGTTGATATGGTTCGACACGTTGATATCGTACCGGTTGTCCTGGTCGTAGAACTCAAGCTCCTGGATCAACCCCTCCCTTTTCAGCATATCAAGGGTGTAATAGACAGTTGATACGCTGACGTGGGGCAGGCTTTTCCTGATCTTTTTCAATATGTCAGCAGCCCCTGGATGCGTCAGGTCCTTTGACAGCAGGCTGATGATCGCCAGTCTCTGAGAGGTAAGCTTATACCCCTTCTCTCTAAGCCTTTTTCGCAGGACCGCTTCGATTTCCCGGGGTGTAGGAGAGCGTTTCATAACGGGCACAAATAGGAATGGTTCCTATTTAGTCTTACTTTAACCCAAATGGGACCATTTGTCAAACCCCTGGCGATGCTTCTGTCCTATTGGCCCTTCTCGTCTGCAAGGGACACGCTGGTATCATCGTTCACCAGGAACTTCGCTGTCCGGGTTTGACCCTGTTCCAAGGGACGCGCTTCTCCGCCTGTTTGTTCCGACCCCGGCTTCTCTTTTTGCGGGGCCAGGGCCTCGAGCTTCTGAACAACAGGATCGTTCGCCGCGTTCGGCCGGGTGATGGAAAGGTAGATCGGCGTATGCCGGATCAGGTCAGGGAACTCGATCGTGTAGATCAGAAGGCTCACGGTCTTCCATTTGTTGCCGCCCCCTCGCCGGCTGGCCTCTGCTTCGGTCATCAGCTCCTGCTCGTACCCGATGGTCCGGGCGACCACTTTGCCGGTGATCTCCCGTCCCGGCGCTGCGTTCGCCAGCAGCTCGCTCCTGAGCTCCTTCTGCAGATGGCCGAACTGCTCCTGGTAGCCGCTCTTGATCTTGTGCACCATATACCCGCCCAGGAACCAGGGGGTCATCACGACGGCGATAGCGATTCCGGCGATCAGGGGAAAGGACAGGCCCGTGATTGGCCGGAAACGGGCGTGGATCTCCCCATAGGTCAGCGTGCGGGAAGGGTCGTGGGTGCCGAGATACTCGACCGTGTAGGTATACAAGACCATATAGCAGGCAACAAAGATCAGGCAGATAAAGAACAGGACCAAAGCGCCCATCCAGGGCTTGCGCACCTGCGCGTCCGCGTCCTCCCACCAGTCAAAGCGCGGAGAGCGATAAAAAGCGACCACATCAAAAGCATCGGAGAACCGCTCAGCTGCAGGCACGTAGTTGCGCCTGGGATAGATGCGGTAGTCCTTATCAGCGGGAGCGTAGAGCTTCACCCCTGAAGCGTCCGTGTAACCCCGCAGAGCGCCTTCATGGGTGCTGTTCATGGCGACCAGGGTGACCGGCATTTCCATCAGCACCATGAGACAGATCATCGAGAAAAGATAGAAGAAGCCCATGACCAGGAGGATCGGCAGCTGCCTGCGGCTGGCCTGCCAGGACACCACCTCGAAGGCGTCGACCCCGGACAAGCGCGAGAAGAGCCGCAGGCCGCCATAAGCAATGCCGACGGCCGCTGCGAGCGTAATGACGATGGTGAGAAGGCATTTCATGGCAGGCTCCTTTCCATGAAACAACGCCCAAGATCAGGTCAAAGCCGTCACTATCCGATCCTCTGAAATTCCTATTGCCCCATGATCGCCTGCACCAGCTCGACGCCAGCAGCCAGGTCGCGGTCGAAGTCCGCGCGCGCGTAGCCGCCTTCCAGCAGGAGCGTGGCGCCCTGGTAATTGTCGTAGATCATCACTTCGTTCACAAAGGGCGAGAGCCTGACCAGGGCGTCAGCAACCCCGCGCTGCCTGAGCAGGGGCAGGTCAAAGGTCCCTTGCGGATAGGCCAGGAGGCAGAACTGCCTGCCTGCCCCGTGGCCCTGGACAATGCCGGCGATCCGGCCCGGTGAACCCTCAGGCGGAAGGGGCCGCTGCGCTGTGGCGCGTCCGAGGTATATTTCCGCGATCTCGGCGATCGTGCCGATGTGCACGAACAACCTGCCCCTGTTCTCCATGACCGCGAACCGCGTGACGCCTGTTTCCCCTTCCCACCACGTTCCCTCGATGCTTGGTTCGTAGGATTCCTTCTCTTTCAGGCCGTAGGCCTTCGCGATATCCGCGAGCGACAAACGCGGCGCAGCGGAATGCGGAGGCGCCTGTTGGTCCGGCGCATGCGGCTTCTTGCCTGCAGCGGACTCGCCTTTAAAACGGTCAAAGAATCCCATGGTTCAAACCTCCCGGTTCAGCATGAAAAAAGGATAGAGGAATCCAACGGGAATGTCAACGGCCCGAGCAGGGCAAGAATGAAAGGTCTTGTTGCACTTCTGAAAAATAACCTCTAATATGGCCATACCTATAATTTCGGAGGATGATCATGAGAACAAAGACCGTTGCCTCATCAAAGAAAAAGACCGCCGCTGTTGCAAAGAAGAAGCCGCTTGCTGCGCCAAAAAAGAAACCAGCTGTCCCGGCAAAGGAAAAGCCGGTCTCGCTTGCAAAGCAGAAGCTTGAATTGCACAAGCAGGTCATGGAATTCGTCAGATCAGCGTTCAAGAAAAGGCGCATGGCCTATTTCGTAAGCGCTGACGAACGCAAAGGCCGCGCCTATATCATGTGCTTTGTTGTGGAGAATGAGTCCGGGTTCTATAAATTGGACTGGGGCTGGCACTGCGGCCTTGCCGAGGCACAGGCGGAAACCGCTCTGATGAACAAGAAACTGGGCCTGGACGAAGAGGAAGTGAACAAGATCATGATCTCGACCATGGGACCGGCGGCCCGGAAGAAGAAATAGCAGGGGGTAAATCTGACACCAGGGGAAGAGCGGGATAGGGCGTTAGCAGCACTCGGCCCCTTTTGCCCGAGGTTTCCCTGGTGTTCAGAGAGTGTTATTTACAAGGGATGGGGCAACAAAAGCCTCCGCTCTGCGCAATCTGTGGACGAAGGTCTCCATATTCTTTTCTATCCGCCCGATTGTTTCGGTTGATACCCGATCTTCCCCAGCTCCGCCATGATCCCGTCGCAATGGTCCCCCTGGATCTCGAGCGCGCCATTCTTCAAAGCGCCGCGGGTGCCGAATCTTGTCTTTAACTTCTTCAGAAGCTTTTCACCGTCCTCTGGCGGGAGCTGCAATCCCTCGATCGATGTTCCCTCATTTTTATTCCAAATTCATGCTATACTTCAACCATCAGAAGCAACGCTGCACAGGACAGGGGGTGAGTTAATGATAGATACGCCACCTGAAAAGGCAGGGTAGCAAGCAGCAGATCTGTGGAGGTCAGCATATGACAGAAGAGAGTCCACCGGATTAGTTCCCGTCTCATGCAACGGCGCCGCGAAGAGCCACAAGCGGTGGAAACCGTACCAGGGCCGAGGGTTGTACTGATACCATCTCGGTTCACGGCAGAGCAGGCAACGGTGTCGTTGCAGACGGGTAATGATGAAGGTGACATACTAGAGGAAGTTGCTGGAAAGCGCACCGAAGTTTGGTGCGCTTTTCTATTTTCTCCGAGCCAAACCCCTATCACCCGCCGGTCGTTGTTTCCGTATTGAACAAACCGTGAGCAGACATTTCCGGGTCAGTATCTTTCTTCGGCCGCACCTGGAGGCGCCTGCTTCTGGTTGCGCCCTAGCGGTTCAAACTTGCATACCACTGCATGGAAACGGTATGTTGTGGGGCATGCATGCCAGCTGATGTCTCTGCAGCCGGGAGAGCCGTGATATGAAGAAGATCGCAGCGAACTATTCCAGACTTCTGCGGGACATAAGCACGTCGTTCAGGATGGCCTCGGAAAAACACCAGGTGACGTGCCGGAGCGGTTGCTTCGAATGCTGCGCAAAAGGCTTTTTCGACATCACCCTGCTGGATGCTCTGCATATCCGGGACAATCTGAAGAAGGTGCCGGCGCATATCAGGGAACGGGTCGTCGAGACCGCGAATGCCCAGCTTGACCTTCTGGAGCAGAAAGGCGCCTTCTTCCGTTCAAAGCCGCTGCTCGCGTCGCTGGCCGCGATCGATGCGCTATCCCGCCGTTCCGCGAAGATGCGCTGCCCTGCGCTGGACGAACGCGGGGCCTGCCTGATCTACGAGATCCGGCCGCTCATCTGCCGCATCTACGGACCCACGGTCCGCGGGCCGCGGCGTGCGGTCCGGCTTACCGGATGCGGATACTACCAACGGGAGCTGCCGGACAGGGACTTTCCCCTGTTCAGCCATTATGCGGTGCGTGATCGTTTGATGAAGGAGATGTTCACCCGTGCAGGCCGGCAGCGGCTGTGGGAGGTCGACACGATCATCCCCGCGGCGCTCGCGCTCGACCTCGAACCCTGGCTCACACCCGCGGCACTACGACAGAAGTCTTTCAGGAAACGATAACCATTCGGCGACGGAGCAACACACTTAAGGGTCTATAATGTTTATATTCATTGCTTTCGCATGATCTGGCTGACATAGGTAAAATGCATCTCCAGATGGTCCGCGACGGCGCGCTGCGTGTATCCGTATTTCTCGATCGCCTCCGCGATCTTCCGGTTTCTCTTCTGCTTGTCGTTCAGCACTTTTTCTGGAAAAAGCTTTTCCAGCGCCGGCCGATGCGCATACCGTTGGCTTCGAGCAATCTCCGGTACATCCTGATATTTCCGCAAATGATCCACCAGCGCATCGCCAAGGGATTCTTCACCCAGGATCGACTGTCCCCGCACTTCATGCCAAAGAGACTTCCCGATCCCCTGCCCCACGAACTGCCGGTATTCCTTCTCGGCCGTTGTCCTTTTTCCGCTGAACTGACCAAGCACCCAACTCGTGGTGAGGCAGGAATAACCTGATTCCCGGCCTGCAGTCGCCCGACATGTATACGCTTCAGGCGCTTCGACCATCTTTGCGCGGACCGGGTTCAGGACTCTCAGGGATGAACACCAAAGTGGTGTTTAAACAATTCCGTGGCTCGGTTTACACCCGTTGCTGTCATTAAAACCGATCTCGCCGTGGACCTCGGATCGCTGATATAGCCTTTTTCATGCAGTCTATTCATCGTTTCCCAGTTCTAAAGCGAGCGGGGTCGGCGCACAACGATCAAAGCCGGAACGGCGATGCCGTTCCGGCTTTTCCAGGCGCATACAATATCTTCAGCAGGCAGGAACGCAGGCCGGCCGTTGCCGGACGACCTGCAGGTACTTGTCGACTTCACATCATTATTTACATTGCGCCGTCGACCCCTTCGGCAAGAAAATAGTAATCCGCATAGCCATACATATCGAGATAGTACTGAATCCACTGAACCTGTTTTCCCACGGCGTCAAACACCAGCAATTGCTTGCCCTTGAATTCCCCCTTCTTCAGCAACTCTGCAAATCTGTCCGATGGGATATTTCTTACCGTAGGCAGTGGGGGCACCGTCTTCCTCTGGAATGGCTCCCGGATATCGATGACCATGGCGCCAGAACCCTCCGCCTTTGCCTTGAAATCGGCATACTTGATCATCCTCTTCGAAAACGCCTCTTTTGAAATCAGCTTATTCTGAGACACGGGCGACGAACCCATCAGGACGCCTCTGTCCGGATAGGCCTTTACCCAGTCGTAGATCCCCGCGTCGTATGCGTAGACATTCTTGAAACCGGCAGCCACTGCCTGCTCGACCGCCTCGTAGGACTTCGCACAGGTGTGGCCATTACAGTAGAACGCGATGGGATCCGGCCCGTCAGCAGCCCTTACGGCTGCCAGGTCTTTCGTGAAGTTAGCCGTGCTGACCGGCACATGCACAGCCTTGCTGATATGGATGACGTCATATTCGATCTTAGACCGCACGTCGACGATGATCGTCTTCTTATACCCCAGATTGAGCTCCTCCGTCGTCATGTACTTCACCTTGGGGAACTTTGCCCTCAGCGGATACCCCTCCTCAGCGCCAGCAACCGCGCTGTACGCGAAAACAACCATTGCAACCATAGCGACCAACAGGCTCATCTGACGACTCTTCATGTTTGGCCTCCTTTTCCCCTTTTCAGGATTATGTTCCTTTTGCACGGCACTTCACATGCACCGTCAGTTGCCGGCCACGTCTACTGGCTGACGCTATCAGCAGGTGATTCCTGGACAGAGAGCAGATCATCGAATGAAAATACCTTTACAGGCATGGAACCCTCCTGAAGACTGACCGGACTGCCCCGGTGTCAGTACTGCTCATATTCCGCCCTGTGACTGTCGCCGTTGCCTCCCGCCTGCTTCACCGGAACACTGCCCCTGCCAGAAGCCCCTGCGGCAACCGGAACCGGCGAATCTACCCCATTATGAGGTCTGGGCGAAGCGATCCTGGCGCTTATTTGCCTGGGGTGCATGCCAGGTTGCAGGTGGAGCTTCTTGCCTTCGGCGGATCCCTTCTCATTGCCGTTCGACAGGCTGAAGAACCCGATCGAGGACTGCAGCTGCTGTGCTTGAGCTGACAGCTCCTCTGACATCGTGGACATCTCTTGCGCTGCGCCGGCATTCTGCTGTACGATGCGGTTCAGCTGCTGGATTGCTCCGTTGATCTGGGAAGCCCCGCCAGCCTGCTCGTTTGACGCGGCGCTGATCTCCTGCACCAGCTCGGCCGTCTTCTGGATGTCCGGTACCAGCTTGGCCAGCATGGCGCCTGCGCGCTCGGCAATGTTTACGCTTGAGGTGGACAAATGCCCGATCTCGGTGGCGGCGGACTGGCTGCGCTCAGCCAGTTTTCGCACCTCGGCAGCAACAACGGCAAACCCCTTGCCTGCGTCCCCCGCCCGGGCAGCTTCGATCGCAGCGTTCAACGCCAGAAGATTGGTCTGACGAGCAATCTCCTCGATGACTGATATCTTCCCTGCGATCTGCTTCATGGCCAGTACCGATTCCGTCACCGCCTCACCGCTTACCTGCGCGTCAGCAGCGGATTTTAAAGCGATTTTTTCCGTCTGCATGGCGTTGTCTGCGTTCTGCCTGATCGTGGCGTTCATCTCCTCGATGGACGACGAGGCTTCCTCGGTGGATGCCGCCTGCTCCGTGGACCCTCCAGAGAGAACGGACGCTCCGGATGACAACTGCTGGCTGCCCGCGGAGACACTCTGCGCAGCGTTCATGACATCGGACACCACAAGCCTGAGTTTGTTCACCATATCGTTCATCGATTTGCCAAGGAGCCCGACCTCATCGTCACTTCGGGATTCCGCAACGACATCAAGGTTTCCCGCAGAGATCCGGCTCATCGACACATTGAGCGCAGCAAGGGGTTTCACAATAAGTCTTCTGAAAAGCAAAAAAACGACAAGGGAAATGATCACTCCCGACATGGCGCAAAGCCCCGCAATGAACATCTGCGCCTGAACGGTCGCCTCTTCGACATATTTTCTTGTGAAGAATATCCGGACCGTGCCGATCCGCTCCTTGTCAAACACCACTTGTCTGGAGAACTCGATCAGCCTGCTGGTATCCTTCGGCCGAACCCCTTCCTTGGTCAATGAGGCCCCGTCCTTGTCTTCCACGACGGCATAAACGACATCCTGGTCGCGAGACAGATCCTTGACATATCCGTCGAGATAGGAGTAATTGTAATTCATGATGGGCTCAACGGAAATGTCCGCGAGGAATTGCGTAGAGGTATGACCTTTGCCCTCAAGCTGCTTCAGAAGAATCGCCTTCCCTTTGTAGCCAAGCAGGAGGACGAGTCCCACAGTCACCACCAGGAGCATCAGAGCAATGCTCAAAATGAACTTCCGGGTTATTGTCCAGTCACGATAACGTTTCATTGTTCCCCCGTGTCAGGAGACGTGTATACCGTCTGTTCGCGCACGACCTGCGCTACCTTGCATTGCTTTGGAAAGCCCCGGGATTCCGGACCCGAGTCCGGCATTCTTGCACAGTTCGTGCCGCTGGCATGGCATAGGCTCACGCCGGCGGCGTTCCCGGTTTCAGGAGAGCGGGATAATGCCGCGGCCTCCCATAGGAGACCGCGGCCCTGGTTCACGCTGCTGCGAAGTGGCGTCCTGCGTGTTGATTAGCGTCGATGGTTACTGGCACTTCTCTACAGGATATCCGCCTCCGTAGATCGTCTGGGAAACGCCCGACGACCAGACCTTCGTCGACGTTGCCGCGTTCCATGAGGTCATGCCGAACCGGAGCGTCCAGGCATCGTATCCCAGCATGTTCAGGATTGCGTTCGTTTGACTTGCGGTATGGCCGGTATAGCAGACGACCAGGATCGGCCGGTCCAGAGGAAGCAGTACGAGGCTTTCCGGCTTGGCAACGTTCGCGAACGGTACGTTCACCGCGCCGGCGATATGGCCCTTGCAGAAATCCGCTTCCGAGCGTATGTCCAGGATGAAGAAATCTGACAGCTCGTCCGCCTTTTCAAAATCGTTAATTCCGTCCATCAGGGATGCGGCGTACAGCGTCCTGCTTCCTCCGGGAGGCGTGCTGAGGAACTGGTCGGCGTACTTCGCCACGATCCCGTAGTGTCCGAGTGGCATGTTCGGCTTCAATGCGTTCTGTGCCATTTCGCGCACGTGCTCACCCACGCCTTCATCATCCTCTGCGAATACGACGATCGGAAGAAACAACAGCAAACCAACGACCATCAGCACTGCCAATCTTAGCCCTTTCATGTGATATCCTCCTTGATAGAAATCGCCAACGCTGCGCGTGAACAGCCCTTCTGATCAGAGAAACGACAAGAGCCCACCGCAGACAACCGAGGTGGGCTCTTGTCCTATGCCACTTCGGCGGCCCCTCTCTCCCGCATGGTCACCCACGCTGGACAAGTAGCTCTGCGTCACCCGATTGCTCGGGTTTTGCCCTTATCGGCGGCTTCGTGAACTGATCAAAATCTTGTGTAGTACTGCACACGTGTCTGCTTTTTGTTATCGACCTCCCTGCCGTGATCGGCACGTTCCGCATCAGTGAAGCGATTCTATTGAATCACCGCGATTAAGTCAAGAAAATTATATACAACATAAGTTGCAGTTTTTATCAGCGCAATTTTTACCGGACTTTCATGCGACCAATACCTTGGGGGTCAGGTACCTTGGGGGTCAGGTATTGAATGTTACACTTTTCTATTCTTTCTCAGGATCAGGCTGATGTAGGAATAATGCAGGCCCAGGTATCTGGCAATCGCACGCTGAGTATACCCGTATTTCTCGACCGCTTCGT
>JAOUEV010000121.1 GCA_029858565.1 Nitrospirota bacterium
CTTCCGCCTTTCGGCAGTTTTCAACACCGCCGTAAAGGGTATCGATCAGGGCTTCCTTTGGCTTTAAGCCAAGCTTCTCGGTGGTTTCGATGAGCGGAATTAGGGCATGGGCGTCGCGCTTGTGTGCGGATTCAACGATCACCCCGGTGATCAAATTCAGGGTATTGGTATCCTCGGACGTGCCGTAGCTTTCGGCGACCTGCACCTGGTAGCCTTGGCCCTTATAGCCGTCATACCCTGCCTCGGGATCGGACGGGTTCTGCAAAGAGTCGGACGCCACGTCTTTGTTCGCTTTGACCGCGACCCGGGTTGTATGCGTATCAACACGCTGCAAGATGCACTGTTCCCTGAGCAGCCGGACAAGGAACTGATAACTGGTCATGGTGACGACCGACTCGTTCCCCCTGAAACGTTCCACCAGGGTGAAAACATCCTCAGCCAGGCTTGCAAGCGTCTGCATCGATTCCGAAGGCTTGACCATCGAGAAGACAGCTTCTCCCTGCTTGGTCGTGTACCGGTCGGCGAGAACCTTATACAGAGCTTCGTAGAGATCTTTATGGTGCCGCTTGAGGTTTACGAGGAACTTCTTGATGGTCTTGACGAACAGGCCGATTCGGCCCAGATGGCGCATGTTGGAAAAGATATGGACCGAGTCGAAGCGCTGCTTTGAAACGTCAACGGAAAAGACCTCGGCAAGCTTCGTGGTAACGTCATTGAAGATGTCCTGGTACAGGTTCCGCTCGGTCAGGGCATTCCGCATGGTCCAGAGGGTCTTGGGGCTGACATAGGCGTCTGCATCGGCCGTGCTGGTGATGTTCATGGCGTAATGCCGCTGGAGATTGTAGGCAAACTGATCCACGGCTTCCTCGTCGGTCATATCGTGCATCTGCTGGATGACCATGAGGCCGAGCATGGCGTAAAGCTCTTTGGTCGGCGCTCCCATGATCGGATTATACCTGGAAAAGACCTTCTCGACCGGAAGCGTAGGCAGGATGTGCTCCCGGAAGATCTTTGCCCAGGACGCCTCGATGCGCTGCTTGCGCTTGGGTCCCGGGAAGGGAAACTGGTCGAACATGTCGCGGGTTTTGTGATCCTTGGTATAGATCATGCCGGCTCCTCAAAACGACGAGTGATGCCTGTATGTATTACGAAACCCCTTGTGCTGTAAGGGAAACATGATGCTTTTTGAATTAAATTTCGCTGAATCACAGGAGTCTTTTTACGAGTTCATCACATAAGTAATGATACGCAGAAATGCTACGTTGTTCATCCGATGTGCAACCGGCGCGGGATTGATATATTTTCACTTATCGCTGTCTTCGCTCATACATCAAGATGAATTTCCACATCCGGCAAAGAATGAAAGACGGCGGGGAAGAAAATCCGAAGAGGGGGGTGCGGTATGAAATGGTTCTACGATCTGAAAGTGGGCACGAAATTATTGATGGGATTCATCACGGTTGCGCTTCTGGGGGGTGTTGTCGGCGTGATCGGGTACGACGGCATGAGTGAAATGAACAAGGACATGCAAGAAATCGCGGCGAACAGGCTGCCGAGCATCGACGCTCTGGGCATCATCAACGAGGCGCAGACCGCGGTGGACAGCGCGGAGAACGCGCTCCTTTCCACCGCGACCACGGCGGAAATGCGGAAGGAAGCCTATGACCGGTTCGACGCTGCTGCGAAGCGGGTGAAGGACGCCCGGGCTGTCTACGATCCCCTGCCGCAGACCAAGGAAGAGGAACTGCTCTGGAAGAAGTTCGTGCCTGCCTGGGACGCCTGGTGGAAGGACCACGAACGCTTTGTTGAACTGGCGAAGGCTTACTGGCTGAATCCCACGGACGAAGGCTATCGCCGCATGACCGACCAGGCCCTGGTGCAGAACGGCAAGACCTTCGACGCTGCCGAGAAGCTGCTGGGTGAAGTGATCGAGATCAACCGCAAAGAGTCAGCAAAGGCGCACGAGGAAGCAAAGGCAACTTCAAAGTCCGCTATTGTTACGCTATTAATTACCGTGACTGTTGCCATGGGCCTTGCCGTGGGGCTGGGCATTTTCATCTCAGCGCTGATCAAGCGGGCGGTGAACGAAGGCGTTTCCGTGGCCAAGGGGCTTGCCGTGGGCGACGTGTCCATGTCCATCCAGGCCACGAGCAAGGACGAGACCGGGACCCTGCTCGAATCCATGCGCGAGATGGTCGATTCCATGAAGGACAAGAGCGCCATGGCCGAGAAGATCGCGGCCGGCGACCTGAACGTGAAGGTGAAGGTGCTGTCGGACAAGGACCTGCTCGGCAAGTCGCTCGCGGCCATGGTCGAGAAGCTCCGGTCCGTGGTGGGCGACGTGAAGAACGCCGCGGACAACGTGGCGTCGGGCGCCCAGCAGCTCTCGTCGGGCTCGGAGCAGATGTCCCAGGGCACGACCGAGCAAGCGTCGTCCACCGAGGAGGCATCGTCGTCAATCGAAGAGATGAACGCCACGATCCGCCAGAACGCGGACAATGCGGCCCAGACCGAGAAGATCGCGCGCAAGGCCGCGAACGACGCCCAGGAGAGCGGCAAGTCCGTGACCGAGACCGTGTCGGCGATGAAACAGATCGCCGAGAAGATCGGGATCATCGAGGAGATCGCGCGCCAGACGAACCTGCTGGCATTGAACGCGGCTATCGAGGCTGCCCGGGCAGGCGAGCACGGCAAGGGCTTTGCGGTTGTGGCGTCGGAAGTGCGGAAGCTGGCCGAGCGGAGCCAGACCGCGGCAGCGGAGATCACCCAGCTTTCGGGTTCGAGCGTGGAAGTTGCGCAGCGGGCTGGAGAGATGCTTGCCAAGCTGGTGCCGGACATCCAGAAGACCGCTGAACTGGTGCAGGAGATCAATGCCGCGTCCAAGGAACAGTCGTCGGGAGCCGACCAGATCAACGGCGCGATCCAGCAGCTGAACACGGTGGTGCAGCAGAACGCAGGGGCTGCCGAGGAAATGTCCTCCACTGCCCAGGAACTGAGCTCCCAGGCCGAGCAGCTGCAGGAGACGATCTCGTTCTTCAAGGTGGACGGCGCGGACCGCGAGGCGGTGCGGAAGATCGCGGGCAAGAAGGAAAAAGCCGCCAAGGCAACCCATCAGGTCCATATGGCGCATTTGGCGCAGGCAGCGGCAAAGGCGAAGCAGGCGCTCCAGCCTGTGGGCGTGGCGCTTAATCTCGGCCACAACGGCCACGGCAAGGGCGACGGGAAAGATGAGGAGTTTGAAAAATACTAGGAAGACAGAGACGAGTGACAAGTGACGAGCGACAAGGAGCGGCGGGACAAGTTCTTACTCGTCTCTCGTCAAGCGAAGCGATCGTCACTCGTCACTTTCTTCACGAGGAGGTCATCATGACCGTGGCTGAAATGACCCAAACAACGCAATACCTGACCTACAAGCTCGGCGACGAGGTGTTCGCCCTGGACATCGGCAAGGTCCGGGAGGTGCTGGACTTCACCGAGGTGACAAAAGTGCCGAACATGCCCGGCTACATGCGCGGCGTGATCAATCTTCGCGGAAGCGTGGTGCCGGTGGTTGACCTGCGAAAAAAGTTCGGCATGCCGGCCACGGAGAAGACCGTCAATACCTGCGTGATCATCGCCGAAGTGACCGTTGACAAAAGCACGACGGTGCTGGGCGCCCTGGCCGACTCGGTGCAGGAGGTGGTCGACCTGGAATCCGGGTACATCGAACCTGCGCCGAAGATCGGCACGAAACTTCGCACCGACTTCATCAAGGGCATGGGGAAGCAGAACGAACGGTTCATCATCATCCTTGATGTCGACAAGGTCTTCTCGGTGGACGAAGTCTCCCTGGTGGAATCGCTGGGCGCGGGCGCGGAGTGCCCTTTGGCGCATCAGGCTGCGGTAGCGGGATGATAGCTCCCTGCGACGCTGTATCCGGAAAAGAGGAAAGACACTGAAGAAAACCGCAATGGATCCGACTGCGCTGACTTCATGAACTATCAGCGGCCGGCCAGGCAACAACAAAGCCGGCCGCTCTTTTGTAATTTGGACTGCAATTCGACGAATAATCTGCGACAGACCGCAACTGGCCGCGAATTACATCTGAAAACAGCAGCGCAATCAACCGATCATACGTAAGGAGGACCTGTTGCGTACGTAAATTGACGCAGGAGAATCTAAGTAGTTGCCACGATGCGCCATCGTCATGGTTCTGATAGGCTGATACTTCTGAGGCGGGAAAGGAATTGGTAAAAATATACCCGCCCCAGAGGAGGAGGGACAAGCCATGCTGCAGAACATGAAGATCGGAAAGAGGTTGTCGCTGAGCTACGGACTGCTGGTCGCGCTGCTCCTGTGCCTGGCAGGGCTCGGGTATTGGGGGGTGAGCGCCATATCCGGCACGACCATGCACATGCTCGACGGGGATTCGAACATCGCAGAGCATTCCGCGCGGGGCCGGGCGAACGTCGTGGGGCTGCGGCGGCATGAAAAGGACGTGTTCCTGAACATCGG
The DNA here is from genome assembly GCA_029858565.1 of Nitrospirota bacterium. GTDB lineage: Bacteria > Nitrospirota > UBA9217 > UBA9217 > UBA9217 > JAKAHZ01. Next base: position 4,495 of record JAOUEV010000121.1, read on the forward strand.
TAACCCGGAAAAAGTCGCCGCATACGTCAATGAATGGAAAGAAGAGCACGAGAGCGTGATCAAGCGGCTCGATGACCTGGAAAAATATGCGGCCAGGACCGATGAGGCAAAAGAAGACCTTGCGCGGATCAAGACCATGCGCGCGGAGCTTGCGGCCTATGATGCTGGTTTCAGCAAGATTACCGCTATGATCCAGTCCGGCGCGATCACCACGCCGGCCCAGGCAAACGCCGCAATTAACGAATACAAGGACGCCATCCATAAGCTGGAGAAAGAGATGAAGGAATTCGCCGACATCGCCAATAAGCGTATGGACGAGGCCGAGCCCTTGATCAAGAGCACTACGAGCAGGACCGTCTGGATCATGATGGTGATCTCCATCGTGTCGGTTCTGATCAGCGTTGCGGCGAGCATGGTGATCTCACGGAGCATCACCGCGCCGCTCGGTGAGGCTGTGGCGGTTTCGGACAAGATGTCCCAGGGAGACCTGAACGTGAGCATCGAGGTGAAAAGCAGGGACGAGACCGGCATGCTGCTGGAATCGATGAAAAAGATGGTGGCAAGCCTCAGGGGCCATGCGACCGTGGCGGAGCAGGTGGCTGCCGGCGACCTGAAAGTGAACGCCAAGGTGCTCGGCGATAACGACACCCTCGGCAAATCGCTCACCGCGATGATCGAGAAGCTGCGGACCGTGGTGACCGACGTGAAGGCCGCCTCGGACAACGTGGCGTCGGGGTCCCAGCAGCTCTCGTCGGGAGCGGAACAGATGTCCCAGGGCGCGACCGAGCAGGCGTCGTCCACCGAGGAAGCGGGGTCGTCGGTGGAGGAGATGAACGCCACGATCCGGCAGAACGCGGACAACGCGGCCCAGACCGAGAAGATCGCGCGCAAGGCCGCGAACGACGCCCAGGAGAGCGGCAGGTCCGTGACCGAGACCGTGTCGGCGATGAAGCAGATCGCCGAGAAGATCGGGATCATCGAGGAGATCGCGCGGCAGACGAACCTGCTGGCCCTGAACGCGGCTATCGAGGCTGCCCGGGCAGGCGAGCACGGCAAGGGCTTTGCCGTGGTGGCGTCGGAAGTGCGGAAGCTGGCCGAGCGGAGCCAGACCGCGGCAGCGGAGATCACCCAGCTTTCGGGTTCGAGCGTGGAAGTTGCGCAGCGGGCT
>JAOUEV010000053.1 GCA_029858565.1 Nitrospirota bacterium
TTCGCCATACGCCTCCCGTGGGTGAGGGGTTTTGGTGCTTCAGAAGTGCGTTTCGATGGCGTCAGTATAGCATAAAATGACTTTTTCTACACCTTCAACGCCGCCGTGAGGGGCGTGCTTTCACGACCCTCTCGACGGCGTGGTTAGATTTCAATCTGCAGTTCTCAAAGGTTCAATTATCGCTTTTTGAATTCTGTTTGCACCGTCGGCATCTATTCCCGCGGTATCCATTACCTTCATATTCCGGAAAAGCTCCTGCGATACATATTTTTTACTCGTCACTAGGTTTCTGTGAATTACTTTTACGAGATTGTTCTTGTAAAAGATTAACAGCAGCCTCGGCATCGGAGATAAATCCTCGATCCAGCTTTCTAATATGAAATATTCCTCGATTTGCCCATCCTTCAATCGGGGGTTCTTTTCAAATTTGTACTTATTGAGAAAACCTTGAAGTGTGCTCTTTTGAATTGGCCCATCTCGATCAAGAAATTTTATGAGCTCATACTCAGGAATACTGTCAGGTTTAATATTTCCCGTATTTATAAAAACGTGCTCTATAACAACTCCTATCCGACTATTCTTTTCTCCTATGTCCCAACCAACTTTAAATTGATCGATTGTCTTGCCTACGACAACACCGTTAATGTCATATAGAATAGAGTCCGCCTTCACTTGAGGGTTTTTAACAATATTAATAAATGCTGTCTTCTCGACATAAGCAACAAGGCCAAGAGGGTGCCATGTTCTTTCGGTTATGTACGGTGGCAACAGGTCGATCACTGCTCCATCGTTTAGGGTCAAAAGTATTTTGCCCTCTGGCTTCTCTCTTAAATTAGCGGGTCCCTTTACAATCTCAGCAAATGCATATGAAGCCTGAAAAAGAGAAGTAAGTACAAGTAACAGAAAGATTATTTGAGATATACTACGCCTGTTTCTGTAAGTGCAAGTCATCGTGCTATTCCTTTTGAAGACTAACAAGATATTAATTCTCCCGGAGACAGTAGCATAAATTCATTCGATGGTCAAATAATATGCGCCAGCAAAACCACGTATCTCACTGAATAAACTGGTATCACGCAATTTGGATAACATTCACTTTCTGTAATATCCAGGAATAGAAAAATAATATTCCAAAACGGAATATTCAATTTAAGGAGGTCCTCATGGAACCTATTCCTGGCTGCATTCTTGAGCGTTTTGATTCACTTTTGAACAAGAAGTCTGTCCCATTCGAAGCTCGCGATGACTACCGGAAGTGGCTTCGTTACTATCTTGATTTTCGATCTAAGTACACCCTGCCCGACAATCGGTCGGAACAGGTGCGTTTGTTCATTGAGAAGATGCGTTCAAAAGGTCAGTCCGGGAAGAGTCTAAACCAGGCGGCTCACGCCCTTTCCTTGTTCTTCTCGCTCCAGGAAACCTGCAGAAGTGCGCCGACTCAGATGCGGATCGGCGATGAGGCATCGTCACATTCCCAGGTATTGACCGAGGACCGCGGCAAACCACTGAATTCAACGTCCGAGGCTGAGGCGCCGGCCCGACGTCGCGGAAGAAAATATAACGAGTGGTGGTCGATGGAGAAAACGGTTTCCGCGGAGTGGGATGTGATCATCACCGGCACGCTCGTCGGCGAAATACAAACGCGGCATTACTCCCGAAGAACCTTGAAGGCATACGCAGACTGGTCCCGCAAATTTCAGCTCTATCTCAAGCACAAGCCTCCGGCGGATCTTTCCGCCGAAGACGTTAAAGCCTACCTCACCTATCTCGCCGTCAACCGCAAGGTCTCTGCATCTACCCAAAATCAGGCGTTTAATTCTCTCTTGTTCCTGTTCCGACACATTCTCAAGAAGGACTTTGGCGACCAGAGGGACGTGCCTCGCGCTAAGAGGTCCAGCTATATTCCCGTTGTCCTCACAAGGCAGGAGGTGGACGCGGTTTTGCAGCATCTCGCTCATCCGTACACTCTTATCGTAAAGCTCTTGTACGGCTGCGGACTGCGCTTGTTCGAGTGTCTCAAACTGCGGGTGCAGAACTTCAACTTCGACGCGGGTATACTGACGGTCATGGATGGAAAGGGAAAGAAGGCACGTACGGTTCCGATCCCTCGATCGATCGAACAAGAACTGCTGGAGCAGATCGCGCGGGTCAAGGCCATACATGAGGGGGACCTGCTGTCAGGCTATGCGGGTGTAGTGCTCGACGATGCGCTGGACAGAAAATATCGGAATGCGGCGAAAGATATCATCTGGCAGTGGTTATTCCCGCAGCAGAGCTTGACCTTCATTCTGGAGGCAAATGAAAAGAGGCGTTTCCACCTGAACGACAGCGATGTACAGGAGCCGCTTCATCAGGCGGTACGAAAAGCCGGTATCACCAAACGCGTCACCTCCCACACCTTCCGTCATTCCTTCGCCACACACCTGCTCCAGGCGAACTACGACATCCGAACCATCCAGACGCTCCTGGGCCATAGCGACGTCAGGACCACGATGATCTACACGCACTGCGTGCCGAGCAGGACACTCAAGGAGCTGAAGAGCCCGCTGGATTTCTAGGGAAAGATTTCGGTAGGGGAATACCTGGTATCGCTACGACCGGGATTGCGCTTTGCCTGCCAGGAAGGCCTTCTTGTTGATCTCGAGCAGTTTCTTGGGCACCGAATTCACGATCGCCTGGTCCACGATCTTCTCGTCGATCGGCAGGGACTTGAGCATGGCTCCGACGAGCACCAGGTTCACTGCCCGCTTCTCGCCCACACCCACGGCCAGTTCCGTGGCGTCGAAAGCATGAACCTTTGCCGCGTGCTTCCTGATCGTCTCATTGATGTCAGCGGGATATGCCTCTTTGCCGATGGACACGCCGATGGTGCCGATGGTCCGGGTGTTGTAGATCACCATGCCGGTGTCCCGCAGAAAATGCAGGTACCGCGCGGTCTCGAGCGGCTCGAACCCGACCAGCAGGTCTGCCTCGCCCTCGGCGACAATGGGCGAGAACACCTTCTGCCCGATCCGCACCTGGGACAGCACGCTGCCCCCGCGCTGGGCCATGCCGTGCACCTCGCTCTGCTTCACGTCGAGCCCGGCCAGGAGCGCGGCCTCGGCAATGATCTTGCTGGTCAGCAGCACGCCCTGCCCGCCGACGCCTGCGATGAGAATGTTGAGTACGTTCACGTTATACCTCGGAAAGAAGATCAGTTCATTGGCCACGGAAGATTCGGAAAATGCATCTGCCAAAATGTAAAGACGGTGTTCTTATCCTGCTTCTTCAGAATTCTTATCCGCATTTTCCGTGGCAAAGGTTTTCTTAATAGTTGTCTTACTTCGCCACAACAAGCGACTTCGTGGCGCAGAGCTGCGCGCAGATGCCGCAGCCGTTGCAGAGCAGCGCATCCACTGCCGCGTACCCCTTCTTGCCCTCGGGCACAAAGGACAGCGCGATGCAGCCGGCCTTCAGACAGGCCTTGCAGCCCACGCAGGTGGCGCGGTCCACGGTGTAGGGTTTTGACGACACGCGGTAGCGCAGCACACAGGGCTGGTTCGAGACCAGGACCGAAGGCCCGGGCGTTGCCAGCTCCTCTTTGATGATCTTTTCCAGGTCCTTCAGGTTGTACGCGTCGATCTCCCGCACAGCCCGGGCGCCGATCACCTTGCAGAGCTTCTCGATGGAGAGCTTCGGCGCTTCAGCGCCGCCGGCTCTCCTGCCCGTGCCCGGATGCTCCTGGCCTCCGGTCATGCCCGTGGTGTCGTTGTTCATCACCACCACCAGCGCGTCCCCGCCGTTGTAGACCATGTCAATGAGCCCGGTGATGCCGGAATGCATGAACGTGGAGTCGCCGATCACGGCCACGGGCTTCTGATGTTCCCCGCCCTTGATCGCCAGGCCCCGGGAAATGCCGTGGGCCGCGGAAATGCTGGCGCCCATGCAGATGCAGGTGTTCATGGAACCGAAGGGCGGAAGCGCTCCAAGGGTGTAGCATCCGATGTCCCCGGAAACGTAGGGTTTGAGCTTGGCAAGAATGGTGTAGAGTCCGCGGTGGGAGCAGCCCGGACAGAAGGTCGGCGGCCGCATGATGAGGCCCGGTACCGGCGCCTTGCAGGTGAGCGGGGTCCCGGTCACGGCATCGCGGATCAGGCGGGAGGTAAGCTCCCCGCAGGGCGGGAACGCTGCCTTGCCGAAATGCACAACCAGCCCCATGGCCTTCACCTGCTCCTCGATGAACCCGTCCAGCTCCTCCACGATCGCGAGCTTCCTGACCGATGCGGCAAAGGCGCGGATCTTCTTCTCCGGCAGGGGATAGGTCATGCCGAGCTTCAACACCGGCGCGTCAGGGAAGGCCTCGCGAACGTACTGATAGGCCACGCCATTGGCGATGAAACCGAGCTCGCCGGTCCCCTTGATCTCCTGGTTCAGCAGCGTTGTGTCGGCAAATTCCCTCAGCTTGATAAGCCGTTCTTCCACAATAAGATGCCGCTTCTTGGCATTGCCCGGCAGCATGACGTACTTGGGCACATCGCGGGCAAGGTCCCGGTCCTTGACGATCACGGGGTCCGCGGTCTCCACAACGCTCTTGCAGTGGGAAACTCGCGTGGTGGTGCGCAGGATCACCGGCGTGTCAAAGGCCTCGGAAAGCTCGAATGCCTGGCGCAGGAACTCCTTTGCCTCGCCCGAATCCGCGGGCTCCACGCAGGGGATCTTTGCCATGCGGCTGTAGTGGCGCGTGTCCTGCTCGTTCTGGGAGCTGAACATGCCCGGATCATCGGCAACCATCAGCACGAGCCCCGCGTTCACGCCGGTGTAGGTCACGGTCATGAGCGGGTCGGCTGCCACGTTCACGCCCACATGCTTCATGCAGGCCATTGACCGGACGCCGGCGAGCGACCCGCCGATGGCGACCTCCATGGCCACCTTCTCGTTGGTGGACCACTCGGCGTGGATGCCCTTTTCCTTTGACAGGATCTCGAGCACCTCGGTGCTCGGCGTGCCCGGATAGGCGGCCGCCACCTTGCCGCCCGCTTCGATGAAGCCCCGGGCGATCGCTTCGTTGCCGGAAAGGATTGCTTTTTTCAAATCAACCACCTCAAAATATTTATCGCGCGGAGGCGCAGAGCTCGCAGAGAAGTCAACAGATACGACAAAATCATTTTCTCGCGCAAAGCCGCAAAGTCGCCAAGAAAGTCAAAGACATGAATATTTGGTCTTGCTGCAAAACAAAATGCCGGGCTAAAAGAATCGGTTCCAATGCGTCAGGATTTCATAAAATAATCATTCTCTGGTTTTCTCTGCGCCTCTGCGTCTCTGCGCGAGACAGCCTTTTCACTTCGCTTTCTCCCCGTATCAGCAGTTATTTCGGCCTATTATCAATGACGCGCTTCGCTTTTCCTTCGCTCCGCTGCACCGAGCCCGGCGGCGCCAGGGTGATGTCCGTGGTCACGCCGATGATGTCCTTGATGTTCTTCTGGATCTCGTGCTTGATCCTGATCAGCGCTTCCTCTTCCTGGGCGAATGCCTTGAGGTCCGTGGTCAGCACCTTGGCGGCCGTCTGGTCCATCACGTCCTGGGTGACCTCGACCTTCACGTTCATCTCGTCCATGCGGCCCTTGCGGCTCACTTCGATGATGTAGTGGGGCGCGACCTCCTTGGACCGGAGCAGCACGGACTCGACCTGCGACGGGAACACGTTCACGCCGCGGATGATCAGCATGTCGTCTGCCCGGCCGCGGATGCGCCTCATGCGCACCGTGGTCCTGCCGCACTTGCACTTCTCGGGATTGAGGCTCGTGATGTCGCCGGTGCGGTACCGGATGAGCGGCATGGCTTCCCGCGACATGCTCGTGATCACCAGCTCACCCTCCTTGCCGTAGGGAAGCTGCTCGCCCGTGGCGGGATCGATGATCTCAGGAAGGAAATGGTCCTCGTTGAAATGAAGCCCGTCCTGGGCCTCGACGCATTCCGAGGAAACGCCCGGGCCGATGATCTCCGACAGGCCGTAGATGTCGATGGCCTTGAGCCTGAGCCGTTCCTCGATCTCGCGCCGCATCTCCTCGGTCCAGGGCTCGGCGCCGAAGAGGCCCACGCGCAGCTTGATGGTGTCGAAATTGATCTTCATCTCGCACATGACGTCGTAGATGTAGAGCGCGAAGGAGGGCGTGCAGGTGAGCACCGTACTGCCGAAGTCCTGGAGCAGCATGATCTGCTTCTGCGTGTTCCCGCCGGAGATGGGGATCACCGCAGCGCCCACGCGTTCGGCGCCGTAGTGCGCGCCCAGGCCGCCGGTGAACAGGCCGTAGCCATAGGCGTTCTGGACCACGTCCTTGTTCGTTGCGCCTGCGCAGGTGAACGTGCGCGCCATGACCTCGGCCCAGAGGTTGATGTCGTTCCGGTTGTAGGCGACCACCGTGGGCTTGCCCGTGGTGCCCGAGGATGCGTGGATGCGTACGATATCGTCAAGGGATTCGGCGAAAAGGCCGTAGGGATAGTTCTCCCGAAGATCGGACTTCCTGGTAAATGGAAGCCTGACCACGTCCTGGATCGTCTTGATATCTCCGGGCTTCACGCCCTTCTCATCGAACTTCTTCGTGTAGAAAGGTACGCGCGAATAGACGCGATCGCAGACCTTCTGAAGGCGTTCGTTCTGGATCTTGGACATATCTTGACGGGACAGGGTTTCTTCTGTGTTCCAGGCCATAGGAGGACTCCTTTGGAAGGGTTACAAAAGGTAGCGAATTATATACCATAAAATATGATCTATTTGCAAATAGATTGGCTTGCTGGGGACGAAAAAAGGGCCCCTTGCGGGGCCCCGGAAGGAGACTGCGTTATTTCTTCTTGTGGCAGTCCATGCACTTGTTCGCCTGGGGGCCGGCCTTCTTGGTCGTGTGGCAGCCGCCGCACATCTTGTGCGCCGCATCCTTGCCGCCGATCGCGAACTTCGCCGGCGGTTCCGTGGCGTGGCAGGCTTTGCAGGTTTCCCGTTCGCCATGCGCCTTGTGATTGAAGGTCACGTCGCCCATCTTCGCCTTCAGGGTCACCGTATCTGCTGCCAGTACCGGTGTTGCAAGCAATGCCAAAAGCCCGACAACAACAATGATCAACCTCATGCCTTCCTCCTCGACTGTGAAATATCCTGCCTGTGTCTGCAGGTGCGCTGTTCTTATGATCAGGATTTGCTGTTTCAGGGCAGAAGGGTAATAGATGTGACTGTACCAAAGAGGAATTCTATTCGCAATAGTCTGGCAAAAGAATGCGAAAATAATCGGAAAGATGCTGTTCAGGCTGGCGCAAAATTGCAGAAAGGCAGCAGGGATGTGCGAAATGGTGCGTATGCGAATAGATCAGGATGAATGAAATTTCACGATTATGCAATCTTTGACCCGGAATCAGGGTACGCAGTGCCATGGCCGGGATAGATGAAAACACTGGACATCACCTTGTCCGGCTGGTTAATATTGCCGACACCATTCTATCGTCGGCAAGGGTAAATCGCATGCGATCGTTCATTCCGTTCTTCATTTGCATCTTCCTCGTGCTCGCCTCCTGCGGCGGGAAAAGACCGCCTGCTCATCAGCCGGCCCCGTCGGGCGGCAAGCAGAAAGCCACGCAGCGGCCGTACACGGTCATGGGCAAGACCTACGAGCCGCTCAAGAGCCACGTGGGCTTCACCCAGGACGGCATCGGCAGCTGGTACGGAAAGGACTTCCACGGAAAGAAGACCAGCAACGGCGAGATCTACGACATGCACGGCCTTACGGCTGCGCACAAGACCCTTCCGCTCGGCGTGTTCGTGAGGGTGAAGAACAAGGACAACGGCAGCGAGATCGTGGTGCGGGTGAACGACCGGGGGCCTTTTGTGAAGAACCGGGTGATCGATCTGTCCTACGCCGCCGCTCGGAAGCTCGGCTACGACACTGTCGGCACTGCGCCGGTCCGGATCGAGGCGCTGGGGTATAAGGCGAAAAGCTCGTCCGGCGAGGATTTCTATAATGAACCGGAAAGCTATGACAGCGGGAACTATTCGGTGCAGGTGGGATCGTTCCGGGAATACGGCAATGCGAAGCGGCTGTCCGACGACCTGAAGAACCTTTTCGGCCATTCAGAGATACGGTCCGCGACCGTGAACGGCGACCTCTATTACCGCGTGCACGCGGGCAAATACACGTCGCTCAAGGCCGCGGAGGAGGCCGAGAGAAAGTTCATTGACCACGGCTATCCCGGCAGTTTCACGGTGTCGCTGGATTAAGACAATTTCGGCGGTGCGTTTTTCACGCACCGCCGTCTCGTTTCGCCGGTATCCTAGCCCTTACCCCTTCAGCCCCTCTTTGGCTTCTTAATCCTGCTACTTAAACATCCCGTGGCACCTGACGCAGCCGTCTAGCAGCCCCTTGGTGATCGTCAGCATTTTCTGCTGATCGTTCTTCTTCGCGGCCGCGGCGAGATTTTCGAGCTCTCCGTGGAATTCCTTGTCCATTTTCACGAATGTTTCCAGCTTGTCCGCGTTCTTCGTGAGCTTCACCGTGCCGTGGTGCACTCCCTCGTGGGTCTTTTCCATGGTCCCGTGCATGGAGTGGAGCGCGTGATAGACACGCTGACCGTCGCCCAATGAAACCGCCGAGACCACATCGCGGAACACCCCGTCCAGGATCTGCATTTCCTCGATCAGCGGATTGCCGCCGCCCTTTGACGCCGCCGGCGCTCCGTGACCGTGTGTGCTCTTGTGCTCTTTGCTCTCCTGTTTGTGCTCCGCGTCATGATCATGCCCGGCTCCTGCGCTTAGGGCGAAAAGGAACAGCCCCGCGCAGAGCAGCGCAAATACCCTGATACTGCCTCTTGTCTCGAACATCAGCATACCCTCCTTGGTGATCGGTCATTTGCATCTGCAGCATGATAAGAGATAACCAGCCGACCCTGTATGACGTATATCATAATATTCAATCTCTCATAACTCTTCGTGAATAGTGTTCGCGGAAAAGAGCGCCTTGAATCACGGGAAGGAAAGATGCCTCCCAGGCGCCGGAAACCTATGATCAAGGGAATTTTACGGTCCTGGCGGCTTCGTTTAAGGACCTGCAGAGCGCGGACCGGCTCGCCGAGCAAGCTCAAGAAGCTATTCGGCCAGACAGCTGAAAAGAAGTTCGGTAAGCATGGCTGTCCCCGGTGCTTTGTCCTCTCCCGGGATTGATCGCAGGGTTCACCGGCGATAAGCGCTTACACCAGGTAATCCACCGCCACCCGGCTCTCCCGCACCTTGCCCACGAACTCGGCGATCTTCATGTGCTCAGGATGCTTCGCGTACGCGCCCAGGTCGGCCTCGTTCGCGAACTCGGAATAGATCGCCACGTCGTACGCGGCTTCGCCGGGGATGCAGTTGATGCCGACCTCAAGATGCCTGATCTGGGGTATCCTGCTTTTCAGCGCTTCCAGATCGGCCTTGATCTTCCTGGCGTTCGTTTCCTTGTCCGCGCCTTCGGCTGAGGGCTTCAGTTTGAACAGAACAATGTGCTTCAGCATGATGTGCTCCTTGATCGAGATGAATTGTAAACGTCTGGCAGAGGGACATCGTGACAGGCGTTGAGCAGGCGGGCGAGGTATCAGGGTCAAGGCCGGGAATGAGCCGGCTGGTTCAAGGGGTCGTCACGATCTTCGGTGCTTGGGGTCTTCTTGACGCATCGGCGAGCATCACACCTCCAGCACGTCCGACACGGCATACCTGCTCGCCACGCCCACGGCAGGTGAAGAGCCGCATACCTCCTGAAATGTCCGGAGCGCCACTTCCGGACTGTTGTTCTGCTCCGACAGATGGCCGAGCCGCGCCCAGGAAAGCCTGCTGCCGAATGCCGGACCGAGCAGTTCCGCGGCCTCGCGGTTCGAAATGTGGCCGCGGGGCCCCTTGATCCGCTGCTTGAGGTACTTGGGATAGGGACCGTTGGCCAGCATGTGGGGATCGTAGTTGCTTTCGAGCAGCACCGCGTCGCAGGAAGCAATGAGCCTGCCCAGGTCGCTGAACACATGCCCCAGGTCGGTCATGATGCCGAGCCGCCTGCTGCCGTTGTCGACAATGAAGATCACCCCATCTTCGCCGTCATGCGGCGTCGGTACCGTATGGACCGCGACAGTTCCGAACCGGAGCGCGGACCCGGAGCGGAAGTGCTGGATCTCCTTCAGCACGCCGAGATTGCATCTGCCCTGGGCGGCAGAAAGGGTGCGCGGCGTTACGAACAGCGGGATCCCGTACTTGCGCTGGAATATGCCCGCGGACCGGATATGATCGCCGTGGTCGTGGGACACGATGACGGCCTGGACCTTGCGGATGTCCCTTCCGTGGTGCGCCAGCCGCTCCTCGGCCGCGGAGCCGCTGATCCCCGCGTCAAAGAGCAGCCGAACGTCGCCGGACTCGACATAAATGCAGTTGCCGTTGCTTCCCGACTGAAGTGAGATCATCCGCATGGACCCTGCATTCCTTTCCCGTACAGCGCGCAACTGCTCCTACTGTAACTCCGCGGTGCCTGCTTGGCAACTGGAATCAGTCTTTTCGTGACCTCGGCAAGCGACTATGCTATACTCCTCTGAGGAGTCGGCAAGGCCATGGTTCTGAACATTCACGCGATTCTCGGGTATCCGCTGGTCTTTATTGCCGGACTGGAATTCCTGCTCGGCCTCATCCTGCTGCAGCAGAACCCGCGCAGGCGGCCGAGCATCGGAACGGTCGCCGTCCTGGCGTACTTTTCCTCCGCCTTCTCGCTCTGCACCGGCGTCATGTATATTCAGGCGTCGACCGGCGCATCCTATGACCTGTTCGCCCGCCTCAACTGGATCGGCTGGTTCACGCTCGTCCCGGCGCTGCAGTTCCTCTACTATCTTCAGGACGAGTCCGGCCGCGCCGCGCCGCGCATCGGGTGGGCCCTGTACCCGGTCTGGACGGTCGCGCTCCTGCTGAGCGTTTTCTCCGATCTCATCGTCACCAGGCAGTACACGCTGACCCCGTTCCGGAACGTGCCCGGACCGCTCGACCAGCCGTTCCGCCTCTTCGGGGCGCTGCTCACGGCCTGGCTCATCGTGAAGATCGTCCATCTGCGCAGGAGGTCGTCGGGCCCGCTCCGGAAGGAGCTTACGTACTACTTCGCCGGCGTGCTCATCTTCGGCGGCGGCGCCGGCCTGACCGCGGGGCTGCTCCAGCAGTTCGGCGGCTTCGGCTTTGAACCCGGCCTCAGCTCGTACTTCAGCCTGCCCTGGGTCCTCCTGACCTTCTATGCCATTGCGCGCTACCAGCTCTTCGATGCCCGCCTGATCCTGTCGCGGACCATCACGGCGCTGACGATCCTCATCGTGCTGTCGCTGATCCAGGCCGGGCTGTTCCTCCTGCTGGCGGGTTCGCTCGGACCGGTCCTGACCGTTTTCGCGACCCTTTCGCTGCTCGGTCTCCTGCTCTTCGCCACGCCGTTCCGCGGGTTCGTTGAGCGCTGGGTCGACACCTTGATCACGCAGGACAGCGGCCACCATCGTGAGATGCTCCGCACATCGGCGCGTTCGCTCGCTTTGATCCTGCATCTTGACGAACTTCTGGATTCCCTCATATCCTCGCTCCGCAGGGGACTGGGCGTGGAGCGGATCGGGATCTACCTTCGCCGGTCCGGCGGCCCCTTCCTGCTGCAGCGGGCGGTCCCCTCCCCGGCCCCTGCCGGCGAGGCGCTCCCGGACGACCTGGCCCGACGCATCGTCGGCGATCATATGCCGATCATCCGCCGCGTTGAGGAACAGCTTACGCCCGATGAGTCAGCCCTGCGCAGCCTTGCGGCCATGGAGCCTGCAGGCATGGAAGTGGTCCTTCCGCTGTTGAACCGGGGCGAGATCATCGGCGTGCTGACCGTGGGCCCGCGGACCGGCGCGCTCTACACCCAGAGCGACATCATTGTGCTGGAAACGCTGGCCGGTCATGCCGCGGCAGCGCTCGCGAACGCCATCCTCTTTGAGGAGACCATGAGCATCAAGGAGTCGCTCCGCCGGAGCGAGGAGCTGTTCCGCACGCTTACGGAGACCGCGCCCGGGGCCATTATCATCCACCAGTGGGGCGTGATCAAGTACGCCAATCCGGCGGCGGAACGGCTCTTCGCACGCGAACGCGGCGACCTGGTGTCGTTCCCGTTCCTGCAGCTCATACACCCTGATGACCGCGGCCTCCTGCCGGACCCGGTCCAGCCGCTCGCGGAAAGCGCTTCCGCGCCCGCGGAATTCCGCGTGCTGAGGAGCACCGGCGAATCGCGCTGGGTCATCGCCTCGGCCAGCCCCGTCACCTATCAGACCGGTCAGGCGGTCATCGCGACGTTGCTCGATACCACGGACCGCAAGAACCTCGAGAGCAAAGTGCGCTACATGCAGAAAATGGAGGCCATCGGAAAACTGTCCGGCGGCGTTGCCCATGACTTCAATAATATCCTGAGCACCATCGTCGGCCAGAGCAACCTGATCCAGATGAGCCTGCCGCCGGACAGCGACCTGGGCAGGCACGCCGAGCGGATCCTTGAAGCGACGGAGCGCGCCGCTGCGTTGACCCAGCGGCTCCTCACCTTCGGCGCACGCAAGGACGCGCAGCTCAGGCCGTGCAGTCTGTCCGCCCTTGTCGCGAACCAGGAGGGGTTCATACATTCATCCCTGCCGGGTACGGTCAGGATCGCGGTCCCGAAACTGACGGCCCTGCTGCCGGTCATGGCGGACAGAGGCCAGATCGAGCGCGTGATCATGAACCTTGCCGTCAATGCACGCGACGCGATGCCCGACGGCGGCGAGATCACGCTCGACGCGGGTGAGCAGGAACTCGACGACCGGTTCCGGCAGGAACACGGCTTCGGAAAACCGGGGCGCTATGCCTGGTTCTCTGTACGCGACAACGGGACGGGCATGGAGGATTCGGTACGGCAGCGGATCTTCGAACCCTTCTTTACTACCAAGAGCGCGGGCAAAGGCACGGGCTTCGGCCTGTCCATTGTCTACGATATCGTGAAGGAGCACCATGGCTATATAACCGTTTCCAGCAGCCCGGGAAAGGGCTCGCTCTTCACGGTCTATCTTCCTCTTGCCGAGACGCAGGTCGACGGCGCGCTTCGCAGCGCCCGCTCCCTGGAGTCGGCGTCCGGCCTTGTCCTGCTTGCCGATGATGACGATGAATCCCGGCGCCATTTCCGCTCGGTCCTGGAAGGGCACGGTTTTGTCGTTGTCGAAGCCCGGAACGGCGAGGAAGCGCTCCAGCTGTTCACCCAGCGCAGGAACGACGTCCGCCTGGTCATCTCGGATATCGTGATGCCGAGAATGAACGGCCGGGAACTGTTCCATGCCCTGCGCGCGCAGCGTCCGGCCCTGGGTTTCCTGTTCATCAGCGGCTACAGTGAAGATGTGCTGCTGAGGAACGGGCTGCTTGACCGGGGGCAGCATTTTCTTCCCAAGCCTGCCATGCCCGGGGATATCATCGCCATGACCCGTCTGGTCCTGGGTCTGTAGCAACCGCGCCCGGCCATCCCTGTTACATATGCGAATGTCGCCCGGAGACATGAGATTCCGTGCTCTCATGCACGCAGGCCAGTGTTTATCTTGCTGTAAGATGATCAGGAGCCTGTGCTCTTTTTACCTCACCTGTGTCAAATAGGACAGGTACTCGGCACCATCTTCCCTGAACCTGTAGCCATCCAATCAACCTCAAGAGCCGCCTGCGTTTCTTTCTCCCTGCACCGATTAAGGACCCGGAAAAACGCATGTCATTGATAAGTCTGGTTCATTCAACGCATGCAGGTTGGTGACCTACGAGCTGCGCTCTTCGTACCATGACCCGGATGGATCATAGAGGCACAACATCTTTAACCGCTGCCTTCTGGCATTACCCTTGCTTATAAGGAAGGAGAGATCTCGGAAAAGGAGGATATGATGATGAACCTTAACTTCGCGCCCAAAAGGGATGAGATGGACCGGGAGATAGAGCATTGTGTTGCGCTCAACAGGCTGGACACGCTCAACAGCATCTGCAACAGCTGCCTGAACCAGCGGGTCAAGACCGCGATCCTGTCGTCCTGCCGGACCTGCACGATCCAGGCGGGAAAAGAAACGATCCTGAAGCGGATCCACTAGGAAAGAACCTGTCGGAGAAATTATCCGCCTGGCCAGGCTGAAAAGTGTTAAGATTCCCCTTGCCTGCGGCTCCGTGCCGCGGGGATCTTGCTTTGCGGGAACACCGGCATTCTTTGCGACCATCCATTCACATCCGCGATCTGCTGATAGATCCGCCTCTTCTGCTGGCCCCCATGGCCGGCGTTACCCACAGCGCTCTCAGGCAGATCCTGATCAGCTTCGGCGGCGTCGGCCTTTTATCCACGGAAATGCTTTCATCAAGGAAACTGCCAACGGAAAGTCCGCGATTCTCGCCCTTCCTGATCAGAACCGCTATCGAGAAACCGCTTTCCTACCAGCTATTGATATCCGCTGATGACGAGATGGACAGAGCGATCGACGCCCTGCACAGGCTGCGGGCCGATGCCATTGATCTGAACATGGGATGTCCCGCGCCCTCGGTCGGCAGGAGCGGTGCGGGCATCCGGCTGATGGAACGACCCGGTGATGTCCGCGTCATGGTGAGCAAAGCACGCAGACTGACGCAGCTCCCCCTGACCGCGAAGATCCGGATCGGCATCGACCTGGACGAGCAGAAGCTCGTGGACTTTTGCCGCATGCTTCAGGACGAGGGTATCGACCTGCTTTCGGTCCACGCCCGGCTGAAGCACGAGTCCTTTGCGCGCAGTCCGAGATGGGAGACCATCGCTGCGGTGAAGAAGCGGCTCTCCATTCCGGTGATCGCCAACGGCGGCATCTTCACCGTCGATGACGCTCGCAAATGTCTTGAACTGTCGGAAGCGGACGGCCTGATGCTCGGCCGCGGAGCAGTGATCCGGCCCTGGCTCTTTGCAGACATCGCCCGCGAGGTCTTCGGTAAAGACCTGCCGCGGACCGAGGCAGATCTGCCAAGGATGTACAATGACTTCATTGACAAGCTTGTGGGGCTGTACCGCCCGGAATACCGGCTCGGCAGACTAAAGGAGTTCACCCACTATTTCGCCAAGAACTACCAATTCGGCCATCACCTGGCGTCGCGGGTGCAGTCCTGTGAAAGCGTGGAAGCGGCGCGGGAGCGGGCCGGGGAGTTCTTCCGGACGAGCACCTAAGGAGCAGGCGGCCTGCAGCCAGTAGCCGGGAGTCTGTGGCTGGGAAAGAAAGGGGAGCGGCCCTGCGCCTGCGTGGGAGCCAGAGCTTTTGTTTCAACAGCTCGGCATCGACCTTGCGCATCACCTGCGAAGACACCAGCAGACCCTCGTCGAACTCCGTAACAGGCAGGACGTCGCAGGAATGCGGTGCGGTGTCGGGTTCGGCCGTGGGAGCGGTCAAACTCCCACGATGAAAACGGGACAGGGGGCCTGCTGGATCACCTTTTCAATGACATGGTCTCCCAGGAGCCGTTCATACCAGCTCTTCTTCTGCTTCGCGCCGAGAATGATCAGGTCGCACCGCTCCTCGGCCGCAACGTCCACGATGGTCCGCGGAACGTCTCCCTCTTCCAGCCGGGTCTTGATCAGCGCCCCTTCTGCCTTTGCTGCCGCCGCGATGCCCGACAGGGCCTGCTCCGCTCCGCTGTCGAGCACATCGCCGATGTTCTTGATGCCCGTAAGGTTCAGGTCCCCGTCGTAGGACGGGATCACCTTCAGCACCGTGACCCAGGTCTTCTCATCCTGCGCCAGTTCGATGCCCTTCTTCAGCACGTCCAGGGAACCGTTCACCGCCACCAGTACTTTTCTATAGCCTCGCATGATTTCGCTCCAATTCCTTGACATCAATTTCTTTAGACACTGAGGACACAGAAGATACTGTGAATACGTCTACGATTTTCTTCCGGTCCTTTCCGCCTTGATCGGAGCCGTTATCCGCCTCTGACCTGTCAAGGACCTTGGCGTTTCAGTGTCCTCAGTGTCGAAAATGCTTTCTCTCTTACTTCACCACCAGGATCGGGCAGTTGGCATGGCTGATCACCCGGTTCGTGGTGCTGCCCATGATCGCCTTGCTCATGCCCTTCCAGCCATAGGTGCCCATGGCGATAAGGTCGTTCTCCAGCTTGGCGGCCGTTGCCGCGATCTCATCGGATGCGTGTCCTTCCCGGATCGCGGTCGCCACCGTGATGCCCATTCCTGCGGCCATGTCCTTCGCCTGCTGGACCACCTTTTCCGCTTCCAACATGAGGCTCTTCTTGATCGACTCGGAGCGGTAGAATTCCATCATCTCCTCGTACCGCGGGATCACATAGAGCACCGTGACCTTCGTTCCTTCCGCCTTTGCCATCTCCAGCGCCCGGGTCATTGCCTTTTTGCTGAACTCGGACCCGTCGAACGGCACGAGCAGCGATGTGTAGCTCCCTGTGCATTCAGCACAGGGCCGTTTTACGACCAGCACGTCGCAGGGCGCCGAGAGGATCACCTCGGAGGTGACGCTGCCCATGAGCAGACGGTTCAGGCCTTTTCTGCCGTAGGTGCCGAGCGCGATCAGGTCCGCTTTCTTGCCCTGGGCGATGTCCGCGAGCACGGCCGCAGGCTCGCCTTCGCATACAAAGGACTCGACGCTGCCGTTCAGCCCGAACCGCGCGTTCAGGTCCTTCTTGGCCTGCAAACAGACATGGGTTCCCGCTTCAAAGCGTTTTTCCATCTGCGACGGCAGGATCGCGAACTCCTCCTGGTCGAAATAGACCGCGTGGACCAGGAAGAGCTTGCCGTTCTTGTTCTTGACCCGGAGCGAGGCTTCCTTGAGCGCCGCCTTGCTCGACTCCGACTCGTCGTATCCTACTACGATGGTGTTGTACATTAGTGCGCGCCTCCTCCCTTGCGGAAGATCAGGCCGACGCCGAACCCCGCGCTGAGCGCGATGCCGATCGAGAGAAAGCCGTATACCGCCGCGCTTTCCTTTGCCATCGCGGCCAGCGTCTTGACCATGCCGACCTGCTCGACCTTCACGTGCGACTCGGCCTGCTCCACGACCTTGCCGTCCTTGACCGCGTAAACACTGACGGTGTAGTCGCCCGGCGCGGCCTGGTAGGGCCACTGGGTCATGATGTAGTACTCCTGATGGCCGTCGGCAAGCGCGGTCGTCTCGATCCTGCTGTCCCCGGCGCTGTAAAGGTGCTGTGCCTCCTTGAACTTCACGAACTCGCCAAACCACTTGGACCGGTCCTCAGCCGTCTTCACCGGCTCAATGACAACGTGCTTCTCCAGGGCGGCGTATCCCAGGGAATATTTTTCCCGTTCAGCCGGGGTCACGATGTCTTCGATCTTCTTGGTGCCCCAGATCTCGTACAGGTTCGGCGTGTCTTCAAAGGACAATGTGCCGACGTTCATCCAGAGCAGTCCCGCGACCTTGCCCTTCTGTTTCAGGACCTGATGGCCCTCGGGCGAGGTGATCTTGATCACCAGGTCCCTGCCCGGATCGGAGAGACCTTTCACGCCGACCGTGCTGCCGTGGTAGAAGAAGTCAATGGTGATGTGGTCGTGGTTCGCCTTCGCCGTCAGCATTGCTGAAGCGTTGCCGGCAAACCCGAACAGGATGATCAACGCTGTGATAATTACCGTTCTCAATCCGCAATCCGCAATCCGCAATCCGCAATTCATGATTAATGTCCTCCTGCCTGGGATACGAGCAGCGCCGGTGTCATGGTCAGCTCGAAGATGATCTTCACGGTCACGATCAGCACGATGCTTGCCAGCAAGACCTTGAGTTGTTCGCCTTTCAGCTTCCGTCCAAAGACCGTTCCGATCTGGGCGCCGACGGTGGAGCCCAGGAGCAGCAGCACCGCCAGCAGGAAATCCACGCTGTGATTGGTATAGGCCTGCAGGAAAGTAACTTCGATGCACGTAAAGAGGATCTGGAAGAGGCTCGTGCCGACCACCACATGCATGGGCATGCGCAGCATATAGACCATCACCGGGACCATCAGGAAGCCGCCGCCCACGCCCATGATCGCCGCCAGGATGCCGACAAAGCCGCCGAGCACCACGGGCACAAGGGCCGAGTGCGTGACGCCGGACTTCTCGAACCTGGTCTGGAGCGGCAGCGATGCCAGGAACCGGCCCACAGGAGACTCTTTCTGCTCCCTGGTATCAACGGCTGCGGCGTCCTTCTTTTTCCGGAGGCTCTGTATGCTCTCGATGAACATGTACACGCCCACGATGCCGAGCATCAGCACGTAGGTCATCTTGATCACGAAATCGGCGTTGCCCATGGCATGGAGCAGCTTGATCGCCTGCACGCCGATGATGCCGCCAAGGAACCCGCCGATGAGCAGATAGAGGCCCATCTTGAAGTCCACATTGCCGACCTTCCAGTGGGCGTAAGTGCCCGAAGTGGACGCGGCAACGATCTGGTTCGAATCCGTTGCAGCCGCGACTGTGGACGGGATGCCGAACATGATGAGCAGCGGTGTCAGCAGAAAGCCGCCGCCCACACCGAAGAGGCCGGACAACAGTCCGACGGCCAGGCCCAGGCCGACGGGAACGAGAATATTGATGCTGGTAAGTGCTACGGGTAAGTACAGATACATCGTGAAAGCTCCTTTTCAGTGAATTTGATCATGTGGTGACTGGACATTCTTTGTTGATGGAATACCGGTGCAGGACGTTTCTCCGCGTCTCCCCGTCCCCGTTTCTCCGCGTCGGAATTCTAGAATCCCGCTGACGGTACATAGCGCATGGGCGCGCCTTTCTGCGCCCGTGCTTCCCGTGCGGCGCGCACCGACTGCCTGGTCATGGTCACGATCGGCCGCGACGCGCTCCTTACCAGGCGATTGAGGTCCTTGGTCGTAAGCGCTTCGCTCTCGGTCACCGCGGGGCTCAGCACCACCTTGTCGATGCTCTGATTGCCCTTCAGGAATGTACGGATCCCGCTGATGAGGTCCCTTTCCATGTTCTGGACCTCGAGCCGGACGCCTGCCTTGCTCGATGCCACGATCATCTCGGTGATCTTCCTGTCGATCGAGCCCGGCTGCTCGCGGTCCTCTCCTGCCGCCAGCTGCAGAGCGGTCTGTTCTTCGCCTGCTTCGGCAAAGGCCACGCCTGCCATCAGGTCGTTCACCAGTTCGCTGGCCTTTCTTCCATTCCGCACCAGCAGCAGGACAATGTCCTCGGCCATTGCCTTGGCAAGCTCGATGGCATAGGAGATCCCTTCATCGATCTGCTCGTTGCGGTAGGTCACAAACAAAAGCTGTCTTGTGTTCATGGTCGCTCCTCCTTGATTCTTGAGACTTATAAGAGCAAGAGGGGTGCCAGAAGTTAAGTCGTTGATTGCTTGCGGTTTATCGATTCGAGGGGACGTGACGAGTGTTTCAGATATGAACGCACATGAACGGTCTGTGTTTCCGGGGATCTTCAGTAAGAAAGGGGTTGGTCTTTTTATCCGCTATTAACAGGCTCAAGATGCATTATGTGAACGCGGCCTATGGCGGAAATGGTGAATGTGATGGTGAGACAGGTTCTGTTTCATATTGGGACAGAAATGCTATTCCTCCTTTAAGATCCTCCATAAACTTGTGCGCGAGATGCCGAGGGCCTCGGCGGCCCTGGACCGGTTCTCCCCGAAGAATTCGACCACGCGCTCGGCATATTCCTTGTTCAGCTCCTCAATGGTCTTGATCTTGCCGGGCTGCACGGTCTCGATCTGGAAGACCTTCATGCTCTGCGGAAGGCTGGCGGGAGTAATGACAGAGGTCTTCTCGAGCATGATCGCCCGCTCGATGATGTTCTCCAATTCACGGACGTTCCCGGGAAAGCTGTAGGACCGCAGCACGTCCATGGCCTCCTGCTGGATCTCGGTGATCTTCTTGTTCGACTTGGGCAGGTGCTTCTGCAGGAAATATCTTGCAAGAGGCTCGATATCGTCCTTGCGCTCGCGCAGGGGAGGGATGGCGATCTCCATGACGTTCAGGCGGTAGTAGAGATCCTCGCGGAACTTGCCGCGGCTTATGGCGCTGCGCACATCCTGGTTCGTGGCGGCGATGAACCGCACGTCCACTATGATCGGCTTGGTCCCGCCCACGCGGAAGAACTCGCCCTCCTCGATCACCTTCAGCAGCTTTGCCTGGAGGTTCGGCGCCATTTCCGCGATCTCATCAAGGAAGAGCGTTCCCGTGTCCGCGATCTCGACCAGGCCCTGCTTGGTCCTGACCGCGCCGGTGAATGCGCCCCGTTCATGGCCGAAGAGCTCCGAGGCCAGCAATTCCTCGGTCAGGGTCGCGCAGTTGATCGCCAGGAACGGCCGCTCCTTGCGTCTGCTCGTGAAATGCACGATCCGGGCAAGCAGGCTCTTGCCCACGCCGGTCTCGCCGGTGAAGAAGATGTTGCTCTCCGATTCCCTGATGCCCTCGATGGTGTCGAGGATCTCCCGCATGGGCTTGCTCTTGGCGATGATCGAAACCTGGCGGTCCATGCCGAGATAGGTCTTGAGCGCAAGGTTCTCGCGCATGAGCCCCCTGCGCTCGCGGAGCTTGTTCACCTTCAGGATCAGCTCGTCCAGGTCAAAAGGTTTGGTCACGTACTCCACAGCGCCCTTTTTCATCGCGTCCACCGCGGACCCGATGCTGCCGAACCCCGTGATGATCACCACGTCGGTCTCGGGCGAAAGCTCCTTGACCCGGTCCAGAAGCTCGATGCCCGTTAATCCCGGCATCTTGATGTCCGCGATCAGGAGGTCATACACATCATTCTCGATCTTGCGCAGCGCGTCGAGACCGTTCGACGTTCCGACCGCCTTGTTCCCTTCCCGGGACAGGGCGTTCACCAGGTGTTTGACCGTTATCTCTTCGTCATCGGCGATCAGAATTTTGTAAGCCATGGATACCTCATAAGGGCAGCGATAGAGCTCTCAGCAGCAAGTCGTAAGCGATCTAGCAACCGCTTGATCGATCTGCTGTTCCCATGTTCTGCCCTTTTCCCTTGCCTCTGACAACTTTAATCTTTCCGCTTTAATGCTTACCGCTCTACAGCTTACTACTGCATCTATATTTTTCGCGGCAATCGTATCGTGAACGCCGTTCCTTGTCCTTCTTCACTTTCCACAGTGATCTCGCCGTAATGCTTCTTGATGATATTGAACACAATGGCGAGGCCCAGGCCGGTGCCTTTGTCCTTGGTCGTGTAAAAGGGCTCGAACACCTTGTCCAGTCCTGAACGCGGGATCCCCGGGCCGTTGTCCGCGACGCGGACCGTGACCGCTTCATCAAGCGCGATTACCTGCACGCTGATGGTCCCGCTTCCCTCCATGGCGTCCTGGGCGTTCGTAAAAAGGTTGATGAACACCTGTTCCATCTGCTCGGGGTCCGCCTGCAGCAGGACACCCGCGGGATCAGCATCGACCAGGAACCGCACGGCGCTTTGCTCTCCGGCGCTGCTGCGTGCGTAGGCCGCGGTGATCAGGCTGTTCAGCTCCACCTCCCGGGACCGCGGCTCACGGCCGCGGGCGAACTCCAGAAGATCGGCAACGATCTTTTTCACGCGCTTGGTCTGCCCCAGGATGTCATCGGCGACCTCGCGGACCGCGGGCGAGGCGGCGTTGCCCAGCTCGCGCGTCAGCACCTGCGTGGACAGATAGATGTTGTTCAGGGGATTGTTCAGCTCGTGGGCCACGCCTGCTGCAAGCGTGCCGATGGCCGCAAGCTTCTTCACCTGCACCAGCTCCTGGTTCTTCTTCTCCAGCTCCGCCTGGCGGTCGACCAGCAGACCTTCCATGTGGTCGAACTTCCTGATCAGCGTCCCAACCTCGTCGGTGCCCCACTTCATCTCCGGCGCATCGACATGGGCGAAGTTCCCTTTGCCGGTCTTCTCCACAACGTCGCTCAGCAGGTTCAGCCGGTTCACGATGTTCCGGGTGATCAGGAACAGCATCACCACGCCCGTGGCCAGGAAGAGCGGAACAACAATGATGATCGCCGCCTGGGAGATGCTGATGCCCCGCTCGACCTTGTCCCGGGCCTGGCGGTCCAGTTCCTTGGAGACATTGATGATCCCCTCACCGTTCTTTCGAAGAGCGGCGATCTCCTCATCGAGTTTTTCGAGACCGCGCAGAAGGCTGTGGGAAGGAGGCAGCTTGAAAAGGTCCCGCAGGAACTGCGCAGCCTGGCGCGGACGCTCATAGAACGCGGACTCGACCAGGGGAAAGAACTCGGCATATTCGGTCCGCATCTGGCGCAGACCGCGCAGCTCACGGTTCAGCGTCTTGAGCAGCACCTCGATGGCATCGAATCCCCAGCGGTAATCCCGGACAAGCCACTGGAGCTCAGGAAGAACGCCGTTCCGTCCAAGAGGCGCAGGCGCGGCAAGGATGGAGTCCAGCTCGTCAAGATACCGGTGGATCGCTTCCGACTCCTCCCGCGACTTAGCCGGGCTGTAGAGGAAATAGTTCTTCTCGTGTCTCCGGAGCTGGAGCGACTTGCTCCGGACCGTGTCCGTCAACTCAAGGAAGCGGATCTCGTTCTTGATGACGTTGAAATTGACGTATTCAAATACGGCAAGGAGCGCGATGATCCCGGCGCTGATGAAGAAACTGATGGCTATTTTCTTCTTAAGGGACATGGGGATACTGTATCACAGTGCGATAGCGTCCTGCAATGCCCGGAGGGGCCGCTGCGGCGGGATTTCATTCTGTTCAGGAGAACTTGTTGCAAATCGCCACGGTTTTCCGTGTCACGATCTTGCCTTGGAGGCGCGATCCCTTTCGAGACCGACATGCGGTGAACCCGGCATGCGGAAGGCGGTTCGGGGTATGCTACGATTTCACGACAAGGACCGGGCAGGTAGCGGCGCCGATCACTTTTTCCGTCACGCTGCCCATGAGCAGCCTGCGCAGGCCGGTCCTGCCGTGGGACCCGACGATGATCATGTTCACGTCCTGCTCCTGACCGAGCTTCAGGATCGCCTCATCAGCCTCGGCCTCGCCCACAAAGGTCTCGACGGCAACACCCGCTGCTTCGGCCTTTTTCCTCACCGCCGCGGTATACTCCTTTGCTTTTTTGACCAGGTCCTCCACCGCCTG
>JAOUEV010000054.1 GCA_029858565.1 Nitrospirota bacterium
TCACGTGATAAACGGCACCGGCATATTCTATGCGAAGAGGGCGGGACATGCGGAATGGATAGCAGAGAAATGGCTGAATTGCAACAAAAGAGACCTGTAGGTTCCGCAAGATTCATCCGCATTGCGGGCTTCTTAACCAGAGGCTTTCAACTTAAATACGAATGAGTCGACTATTTTAGTGATATTTCAGTTGTTCACTAAGCAGTTAGGTGGGTCCGACCCGGATATGTGCGCCAAAAGCCGGTTCCTGTAAAGTGGACCGGCTTTTTTATGTGCCCCGGACATTATCCGAGCTTCCCGAAAGGACAGACGGGATAGCGGCACAGGTCGCAATGCAAGCAGAGCCCGCCGTGGCCCAGCGCGGCAAGCTCTTTCCTTCCGATTCGTTCGCCCGCGAGGATGCGCGGCAGGATAAGATCGATGATCGTGATCTTGTGATACATGCCGCAGGCGGGGATTCCGAGAATCGGGACAAGCGACGAGCGACAAGTGATTAGTTCAGACCCAGGCATTCCCGTCTCTTGTCTCTTGTCTCTCGTCTCTATGTACCCCACCAGCACCATCGCTCCGGGAAGCACCGCGGAACCGTAGGTGATGTCCGAAACGCCCAGATCCCGGATGGCCTGCCGCGTCACGTCGTCGGGATCGACGGACATCCCGCCCGTGGCGATCAGCAGATCAGCCCCGGCATTGAGCAAGTCACGCAGCCGGTCAGCGATGAAAGATCTGTCGTCCGGCGCATAATAGACGCCTGCCAGCTCGCCGCCCATGTCCCCGATTTTTTCTGCGATGACCGGCGCGAAGGCGTCCTTGATCCTGCCGTGATACACTTCGTTCCCGGTAATGACCACGCCGGCCCTGGGCTTGCGAAGTTCCTTGACTTCGATAACGCCGGTTTTCATCCTTTCGGATTTCAACTCCCCGTTCCGCAATCCGCGTTCCGCAATGTTGACCGCTTGCTCGACGACGCTGCGCCTGATCACCAGCGGGATCGCCCTCGTGCCCGCGATGACCCGGCCCTTCCGAACGACCGTGTTGTCATGGAGCGTCGCGCACATGACCTCGCCCAGCATATTGAAGCCGAGAAGGGCCTCCCGGTCGATCCTGAGCAGACCATCGCGGTCCGCGACGATGTTGATCTTCCCCTCCTTCGGCTCGCCCTGAATCCGCACCCCCTCGCCCATGAGCGCCGCTGCAAGAACATTCGCAGCGTCATCCTCATGCATCTCTTCGTCAGCGACCTGCAATACGTAGAGATGCTCCTTGCCGAGCCGCTGCAAGCGGCAGACGTCCTCTTCCCCTACGACATGGCCTTTCTTATAGGCCCGCCCCTTGAATTCGCCGGGCCGGATCTCCGTGATGTCGTGGGCGAGGACCGTGCCCACGGCTTCCGTTACCGGGATCGCTGTGCCCGAAAGCGGGCTTTCCTCCTCGGCGTGGTTTCCATTGCACATGCTTCCCTCCTGCGCCGTTTCCGCTTCTTTTGCCGCTGCCGCCGGCTGCAAAATCCGGCGAAGCGTTTCTTCGAGCGGCCGTCATCGCCTTCCGGCGGCGATTCATCGCCGAATCTGCCGGACAGCATCATGCGCGATCTTCTGAACTTTCGTTTCCGCCATCGCGCCACGCCCGTCCCCGCCGATCTTGAAGAATGCGATGGTCTCCGTAAGCCGGCTCGCCTGGGAGGAAAGCTCCTCCGCCGTGGAGGATATCTCCTCTGCCGCGCCGGCGTTCTGCTGCACTACATGATTCATCTGCTGGATCGCGCTGTTGATCTGGTCCGCGCCGCTCGCCTGCTCCTTGGACGACGCGCTGATCTCCTGCACCAGTTCCGCGGTTTTCTGGATGTCCGGCACCAGCTTTGCGAGCATCTGGCCCGCCCGCTCGGCCACGTCCACACTCCGGACCGACAATTCGCCGATCTCGGCCGCCGCGGTCTGGCTCCGCTCGGCAAGCTTGCGCACTTCCGCGGCAACCACCGCGAACCCCTTGCCGTGCTCGCCGGCGCGGGCCGCCTCGATCGCCGCGTTCAGGGCCAGGAGGTTCGTCTGGCGGGCGATCTCTTCGATGATATTTATCTTCTGGGCGATCTGCTTCATCGCTTCCACGGTTTCCGTCACGGCCTTGCCGCTCTCTTCAGCGTCCGCCGCGCTCTTTTGCGCGATCTTCTCGGTCTGCAGGGCGTTGTCCGCGTTCTGCCTGATCGTGGCGTTCATTTCCTCGACCGACGACGACGCTTCCTCGGTGGACGCAGCCTGCTCGGACGTGCCCTGCGACAACTGCTCCGCGCCGGATGAGAGCTGCCGGCTGCCTGACGCAACGTTGTCGGCGGCGTTCTTGACGTCGGAAACGATGCTCCTCATCTTCTCCACCATGTGCTTTATGGCGGAAAGAAGCTGGCCCGTCTCGTCCCGGTTCGTCACTTCAAGGATCATAGTCAGATCGCCCTGCGACAGACGGTTTGCCGCCGACACGCCCTCTTCGATAGGCATGGTGATGCTGCGGGATATGATGAGCGAGACGACGGCGAAGAGAAGGCTGGCGCAAACCATGATACCCAGGATCACGCCCTTGCTTCTTTTTATCCCGAGTATTTCCCTGTCCTTGGTTTTTTCAAATGAGCCCCGGTGCTCGTCCAGCAGATCGAGAATCGCTTTTTTCACTTCCCGCCACTTGGGAGTTTCTTGACTCACCAACAGCGCTACGGCTTCATTCTGCTTTCCCAGGACCGCAAGATCCTGGACTTCCGCCTTGAGCTTATGATCCTCTTCCCAGAGGCCCCCGATCTTTTTCAACCTGCCTTCCATCTCCTTGGGCGCATTCGCCAGCGCCTTGCTCATCGCCGAAAGAAAATCCTCATGCGCCGCCTTGTAGTTGTCTTTTGCTTTTTGATCCTGCGGATTGATCAGGACGTTTCTGGTTGCCTGGCCGGTCTGGAGCCCCATGGCATACATGTCATTCAGGCTTACCAGTAGCTGCAAATCCGTTCCCGCCAATCTTACGACCGTCGCCTCCGTGGTTCTTGTCTGGAGCATGAAAAAAACGCCGACAAGAACAAGCGTGACGATAACCGCCCCAACCAGCAGATACAATCTCAGCCCGATTTTGAAACTTCTGAGCATGCCCCCTCCTTTTGTGCCTTTTTGCATTATGTTTCGCTACGTATTAAGCGCTGAACTGTTGCACTGCGAACTTTCCTGCCTATAGTATCCGCCTGACGCGCAGGGAACGCACAGGACCTTTCCTTTCCGGCAGACCTCTCTTCCGTCCTGGACGTGTTCACCGCAGGAGTCGCACCGCACCCGGCGCAGGGGCCGGCCCGGCATGTCCTCGGGCGCAAGGGCAACCGTCACTGCCATGACAGCGAACAACTCTTCGTCGGCCATGACCTTGTACGCCTCGGTCTGTCCGGCGTACTTGTTCTCCCTGTCCGGAAAGAGTTCCTTCGCCTTCCGGCGGGAGTCTTCGCGCGCAAGGACCCTGACCGCCTTCCGCGTTTTCAGGTTCAGAAACGTCGCGGCCATCTTCCCGTAATCCAGGAACTTCATGGTCCGGTGCCCGAGGCTGCATCCGGTCACGGACTGTATCGCATCAGCAGCGCACCGGTCCATCTCTACAAAGACTATGATGTTCTTCCGGTCTCTGCCCTTCGGCTCACGGATGCCGATTTCCCGGAGGCCGAGTATCGACATCCGGACGCCGAGCACCTGACCGGGGCAGAGATGACCGTGGATCCTGACGGATTCAGCGAGGAGCTGTTCGAAATCCGAAGGTGACGGCGCCGTCGATTGCATGGTCATGGGGAATGTCTCGTCTTTATTGATCTGCAGGAGATTCCGGCCATCAGCGCCGGCGGACGGCCACGGATGACCCGCGATGAGAGTTTTTCAACGATCTGCCCGGCCCGCATTCCCGCGTTCAGCGCGCACAGGGGATCAAGAGGCGCTGAATTCTGCCACAATAGCCTCTGCGTAATGGGCGCGTTCGCATTCCGGGCAGAGGCCGCCTTGTTTCGTACGCGGCTGCTCGCTGTTGCGCGACGCCACGTGGTCGAGAAACTGCTTTGTTGCGTAGGGGGTTCCGCAGTTCCCGCACCGGACAAGCGGGAACCTGCCGATCAGGTTGTTCTTCAGGAAAATGGTGCGCTCGCCGCCTTTGTCCTCCAGCCGGACCGCGCCGGTGGGGCAGACGTTCGCGCAGGCGCCGCACCCGACGCAGGCCTCCGAGAGCTTGCCGAACTCCGCCGTGACCCGCCGCTTCTGCCCCCTGCCGGCGAAGCTGATCGCCGCAACGCCGATCTTGTCCCTGCAGGCACGCACGCAGAGGCCGCAGCGGACGCAGTCGTCGCTCTCCGCCGCGCGGAACCGCGAGGTCTCGACGCCGTAGCGCTTCGCCATTTCGCGGAGCCGGGACGAATCCGGCGTCCTGCCGAGCAGGAGTTCGAAGATGATCCTGCGCGACGCCGCCACCAGGGGCGTCTCCGTTTCCACCGAAAGCCCCTCGGAAACAGCAAGCGTGCACGAGGTGACGAGCGAACGGCGGAGCTGGGGGCTTTCCGCCTCCACCACGCACAGCCTGCACGCGCCGTAGGGGCCGAGTCCCTCATGAAAGCAGAGCGTCGGGATGTCGATGCCTTCGCGCCGCGCCACTGCCAGCACGGTCATGGATTCATCCGCCGTAACGGTTTTTCCGTTCACTTTGATCGTCGCCATGGTTCACGCCTTTTGTATGGATCCGAATTTGCAGGTATCGAAGCAGATCCCGCACTTGATGCACAGCCCCTGATCGATGGCATGGGGCTTCTTCTTCTCCCCCGAGATGGCCTTCTGCGGGCAGGCGAGGGCGCAGGCGGTGCAGCCGGTGCATTTCGCAGGATCGATGGAGAACCTGATCAGGGCCCTGCAGACGCCGGCGGGGCATTTTTTGTCCCTGATATGCGCGTCGTATTCATGCCGGAAATACCGGAGCGTCGAGAGGACCGGGTTGGGCACCGTTTTTCCCAGGCCGCAGAGCGACGCTTCCTTGACCACCTGGCAAAGCTCCTGCAGCGTGTCGAGGTGCTGCTCGGTCCCCCTGCCCGCGGTGATGTCGTCCAGGAGGCCCACCAGCGCCCGCGTCCCTTCCCGGCAGGGCGTGCACTGGCCGCAGGACTCGTCCAGGCAGAAGGACACGAAGAACTTCGCCACATCCACCATGCAGGTGTCCTCGTCCATGACCACCATGCCGCCGGAGCCCATGATCGAGCCGAGCGCCGTGAGGTTCTCGTAGTCCACGGGAACGTCGATATGCTCCCAGGGAATGCAGCCGCCCGAGGGGCCGCCGGTCTGGACGGCCTTGTATTTTTTGTTCTTCGGAATGCCGCCGCCGATGTCGTAAATGATCTTGCGGAGCGGTATGCCCATGGGCACTTCCACGAGGCCGGTGTTGTTGATCTTGCCCACGAGCGAGAAGATCTTGGTGCCCTTGGATTTTTCCGTGCCCATGGACGCGAACCAGCGCGCCCCGTTGGTCATGATCTTCGGGACCGTGGCCCAGGTTTCCACGTTGTTGATGTTCGTCGGCATTCCCCAGAGCCCCTTGTTCACGGGAAACGGCGGCTTGGGCCGCGGCTCGCCGATCTGGTCCTCCAGCGAGGCGATCAGCGCCGTTTCCTCGCCGCAGACGAAGGCGCCCGCGCCGAGCTTCACCTGGATGTCGAAATCCATGCCGCTCGCCGCGATGTTCCTGCCGAGCCACCCCCGCTCCCGCGCCTGCTTGATGGCGTGCCGCAGCCGCTCCACGGCAAGGGGGTATTCCGCCCTGATATACACAAAGCCCTCGGCCGAGCCGATGGCGTAGGCGCCGATGATCATCCCCTCGATGACCGCATGGGGGTCCCCTTCGATGATCGCCCGGTCCATGAAAGCGCCGGGGTCGCCCTCGTCGCCGTTGCAGATGACGTATTTCCGTTCGCCCGGCGACCTCCGGCAGATCTCCCATTTCATGGCGGTCGCGAACCCGGCGCCGCCTCTGCCCCGCAGCCCGGAGCTTTTGATCTCCTTGATGACCTCGTCGGGCATGAGCGCCGTGAGCACCCGTTCCGCGGCCCGGTACCCCCCGGCGGCAATGTAGGAATTTATGTCTTCCGGATCGATGTTCCCGCAGTTTGCCAGAACGATTTTATTCTGCCCCCCATGGAACGACGCATACTCGGGTCCGGCCTTCCACGAGTCGATAGGCGCGCCGCCGATGATATGTTCATCGATGATCCGGTCCGCCATTTCAGGCTTCACGAACTGATAAGTGGTCGTCACGCCGTTGATGATGACGTCGACGAGGACGTCCTTGGCGCAGAACCCCCGGCAGCCCACACGATGCGCGCCGCACCGCTTTTCCACGGTGCCGGAGACGGGACGGCGCGCGAATCCTTCTTGAAAGGCGGCGAGGACCTTTTCTCCGCCCGTGGCGATGCCCCCGGTGCCCATGCAGACCTTGACCGTGATGTTTCCGTCCTGTGCGCCTCGTCTGCCCACCGTTACCCTTCCTTCTCGATCTTTTTTACGATATCCGTCGCCTTCTTCGTCGTGACGTTGCCGTGCGTATCCTTGTCAACGACCATCACCGGCGCGAGGCTGCAGGCCCCGATGCAGCGGACCGCGTCCAGGGTATAGCGCATGTCCTTTGTGGTTTCTCCCTCTTCCACGTCCAGTTTTCGTTTGAGTTCGTCGAGTATGCGCTGGGACCCTTTCACATGGCATGCCGTTCCGAGGCATACCTGGATCTGGTGTTTCCCTTTCGGGGTCAGGCTGAAGAGATGGTAAAAGGTGGCGATGCTGTAGAGCCTCGTAATCGGGACGCCGGTTTTTTTTGCAAGATACATCAGGACGTCCTCGGGCAGATAATTATACCGGGACTGTATCTCATGAAGCACCGAGATCAGGTTTCCCCGTACCTCGGGGTAGCGGGAAAGAACGTCGTCGACGGGCTGCATTTCCATGGCGCTCCTTTATATTCCCGACAAATAGTCCTTCAGGTGGTGAATCTCCGACTTCAGGTTTCCCACCTGCGTCTTTACCACGTCCCGGATCGAGAGCATGCCCGCGACCTTTCCCTGCTCCATCACCGGCATGTGGCGAATGCGCTTTTCGATCATGACGCTCATGACCGCGCAGAGGTCCTCCTCGGGCTCGGCCACGATCAGGTCAGCGGACATGGCCTGCTCCAGGAGGACCGTGCTGAATTGCTCCGGCCACCTGCGGTACGCCCGGAGGACGTCCCGCTCGGTGAAAATCCCGGCGGTCCGGGAATTCTTCCTGACCAGCACGGCGCTGACATTCCGCTCGGTCATTGTCGCAATGGCCTTGTCCACGGTATCGCTCGCATCGAGGAAAATGGTCTCCCGTCCCTTTTCATCCAGCAGATCCTTTACCGTCATACGAACGCTCCTCTTCCCCCTGCCGCGGTTTTCTCCGCCCTATGCCGGCTGCTTCCCCGATGCCCGGTCCAGCACGCTGCCGATCTTCCGGATTTTTCCGTCGAGTTCCAGAAACTGCGCCGCGGCATGCCTGCTGGTACCGCGGGAGCGCACCTCGCGGCGGGTCATTTCTTCCAGCAGCCGGCGCGCTTCGGACAAAATAGCGTCCATTTCCCGGACCTGGCCGGCCTTCGAGGACCCCGCAGCGGACATCCGGACCGCTTCCCGGGAAATGTCGTCCAGGAGAGGCGAAAGATCATCGAAACTTCTCGCCGCCTGCATCGTTTTCAGAAGGTCCGTCATGAGTCATCCTCCCGGACATCCCCGACAGCCTAATATGCCGCCCCGAACTCGGCGATTTCCCGCGCAAACCGCTCCCGCTTCAGCGCCGATGCCTCGGCCGCGGACACCCAGCGCAGCGCGTGGGCCGTGCATTTGGTCACGCAGGCCGGTTTCAGCCCTTTGTCGACGCGGTCCTTGCAGTAGTCGCATTTGATCACCCTGCCCGTCTCGGGGTTCCACTGCGGCACGCCCCAGGGGCAGGCGGTGATGCAGGACTTGCACCCCACGCAGAGCGGCTGCTCCACGAACACGATCCCGTCCTTCGTCCGTTTCTGCATGGCGCCGGTGGGGCAGGCGGAAACGCACCAGGGCTTCTCGCAGTGGAAGCAGGGCATGAAGACGAAATGCATGCGCGGGATCCCCCTGATCATCTTCGGGCCCACGGGCATGATCCTGCAGAACCGCGGGCCCACGGGCACGTTGTTCTTCGTTTTGCAGTGCACCTCGCAGGCATAGCACCCGATGCACCGTTTCTGGTCTTGATGGATGTAATAGATGCTCATCGCGCTCCCTCCTTACGCCTTGGCAACGCTCACGAAACATTCGAGGTAGGCGACGCCGCCGCCCACGGGATCCACGGTCTCGAGCAGGCCGATTTCGAATTTCGTGTCGCTCAGGCCTTTCTGATAGGACCGGGTCTTCAGCGGGATATCGCTCCCGAACCCGTGCACCATGAAGACCGCCTCGGGATGGATGTGGGGCGTCACCTTGGCCTTGATCTTCCCGCGATAGCCGCCGGACGAGACCTCGACCGTGTCGCCGTCCTTGACGCCCAGGGCCTGCGCTTCCGCATCGTTGATCCAGAGCGCGTTCTCCGGCATCAGCTCGTTGAGGTAGATGTTGTTCTGGGACTGGGCATGGGTATGGACGGCGCTCCTGCCGAACAGCAGCCGGAACGACCCCTTGTCCGGCTTTTTGGGCGGCGTGTATGCCTTGAAGGACGGGAACCCGGCCTTCGCCAGGTCCTCGGAAACAAGCTCGATCTTTCCCGAAGGCGTCTTGAATTTCAGCGCGTTCCGGTCCTGCAGAATGGCCGCTTTGGCGAGGCCCACCGATCCTTTCGCGGAAAAATCCTCGATTTTCACGCCGGTGTTTTCCAGCTGGTAGTTCCAGATGTCCTCGATGCTCTTGTAAGGGAAGTATTCCCCCGCGCCCATCCGGTGGACGATGCTCGTGAAGATCTCCCAGGCGGGCTTGCTGTCGTACCTCGGCGGAACGGCCTGCCGCCGCATGACGAAGGAAGGCTTCTGCCCCTTTGCCGTGCCGATGATGTTCGACCGCTCCAGGTAGGTCGCTTCGGGAAGAATCACGTCTGCGAACCACCCGGTCTGGCTGTAGTTGACGTCGATGGAAACCAGCAGGTCGAGGCCGGCCAGGACCTTCTTCTGCGCCTCGGGATCGGGCAACGACGCGATCGGGTCGTAGCGGTAGGCGAAGTAGGCCTTGATGGGATAGGGTTCGCCGGTTTTGATCGCCTTGTACAGGTTCACCACGTGTCCCGTGCCGAAGGGTTTGTTCTTCATTGCCGCGTCGGCGATCTTGTCCTTGGGCTCGGGAATCTTCGCTCCCAGGGACTGCAGCGGTTTCCTGCCTGCGTCCGACGGCCCCTTGGCGATGATCATGCCTCCCTTGGTCTCGATGTTTCCCATCAGCGCGTTCAGGATATAGAGCGTCCTGCTGGCGTAGAAGGAGTCCACATACCGGGCCAGCATCCACCCGGGATGGAAGATCACCTTCGGCTTTGCGCTGCTGAAGTCGCGGGCCAGGCTGACGATCTCCTGGGCGGGGATACCGGTCTCCTGTTCGGCCCACTCCGGCGTATAGGGCGCGACGAAGTTTTCGAGCTCCGTGATGCCGCTGACGTATTTATTCACGAAATCGGGGTCGTAGAGCCGTTCCTGCAGCACCGTCCGGATGAGCGCGAGGTTGAGCGCGTAATCCGTTCCCGGCCGGATCATGAGGAACCGGTCCGCTTTCGACGCCGTGACCGTTGCCCGGGTGTCGATATAGGTCAGCTTCGCGCCGCGCTCCATGCCGTCAAGGATATTGTTCACCTCCTTGACCTGCAGCGATTCGAAGACGTTCCGTCCGTACAGGACGATGTGGCCCGCGTTGGCGAAGTCATAAGCCAGCTCCGCGCGGCTGTTGAACCCGAAGAGGCTCCTGCACGCCATGTCCACGTTCTTGCCGC
This sequence comes from Nitrospirota bacterium, assembly GCA_029858565.1. GTDB lineage: Bacteria > Nitrospirota > UBA9217 > UBA9217 > UBA9217 > JAKAHZ01. The sequence goes on from JAOUEV010000054.1 coordinate 9,984, forward strand.
AGGTGTCGTCATGGTTGAAATAGTTGGCCGAGCCCAGCGCCTTCAGGAAGCTCGTGGTCAGGTCCGTGAACGGGCCGCTCCGGTCGGAAAGCGCGATGGCCCTGCCGCCGTGCTTCGCAGCGACCTCCTTCAGCTTTCCCGTGATATACTCGAGCGCTTCGTCCCAGGTCGCCCGTTTCCACTTCCCCGAGCCCCGCTCGCCGTCCCTGATCATGGGGAACTGGGGCCGCTCGGCGTCGTATTCGAACGCAAGGCCGGCCGAGCCTTTTGCGCAAAGACTCCCTTCCAGGCCCGGCTCGTGGGGGTTCCCTTCGATCCATTTCACCGCGCCGTCTTCCGTCTCCACGCGGATGGAGCAGCGGACCGCGCACATGCCGCACATGCTGTATACCGACGATGTTTCTCCCATGGTTTCCTCCCGCATGGTCTCTTGCGAAGCTCCCCTCCCCCGGGCCGCAGCAGGGGGAGGGGGGCGCTCCGGATCAGTACACTCCCAGCAGGTTCAGGGCGAGAATGACCAGCCCCGCCACGGCGACCCGCTTGACCGTCGTCGGGCTTATCCGCTTGGCGATCTGCGGGGCGATGTAGCCGCCGAGGATCGCCGCGGGAAACATGATGAGGAAAAAGACCAGGTCGAAATTTCCGAACTGGTAGTGCCGCATCGTCCCCATGAGCGTGTTGAAGAAGATCGCGAGCAGCGAACTCCCGACCACCACGTACATGGGAAGTCCCAGCCCCACGGTCATGAGCGGCACCATGAACGGCCCGCCGCCGAACCCGAACATGGAAGAAACCACGGCGATGAGAAATCCGCCGATGCATCCCAGAACAATATTGATTTTGAACTCGTGACCCCAGAAATGTACGATCATGGCATGCCTCCCTGCCTTCCGGTTGTAGGATTGCGTTAATTGCCTTTCTTCGCCTTTGCCGCGTCTTCGGCCTGCTTCTTGAACTGCTTCATGATGTCCTGCTCTTTCTTGTTCTTTTCGAGGTACCCCGGCGTCGTTTGCCAGAACATCAGTCCCGCGAGCACGAGCAGGATCCAGCCGAAGACGAACTTGAACTGCGCCAGGGTGATCATCTCGGTCAGCTTCGGACCGATGAATCCGCCGGCCACCATGGCCAGGCCGATGGCAACGCCCAGCTTCCAGCTGATGAACTTGATCTTCGAGTAATTATAGATGCCGCTGCCCTGGGAAAAGAGCACCGTGGGCATCACCGTCCCGGCGACCACGGTATGCGGCAGGGGCCAGATGGAAACGAGCAGGGGATTCATGATGAACCCGCCGCCTGCGCCCATCAGCACGCCGAAAATCGCGATGGCGAGCGTCAGGAAGAACGGTCCGAACAGATTGACGCTCGTTCCCCCGTTGCTCAGGTAGACGAGGGGAAAGGCGATCCTGTTTTCGAACGTCACGGGCTGGCTTTTCGCGGTCTTGTCCACGGCCGCGACGATATTGTATTTGCCAGGCGCAAGGCCGGCGCGGATTTTTATTTCCGCCCGGTACGTCCCGTTGGGATGCATTTCCACGTCCGCGCTCATGACCTTGTCCACCGACCGGAAGCGGGCTTTCACGAGCTGCATGGACCGCTTTGCGTTTTCCTTCTCATCCATGGAGGAAAGCGGGGCGCCGCGGGACCCGATGATGCTGCCCATGAGCGTTGCCTGGTACCGATCGACCGCCTTGGCGGCCGGCGCCGAGTAGACCGCGTCCGCGCCCACGTCCTTAAGCGCCTTGGAGAACGACCATTTGCCGCCTTCCTGCTTGATCTTGACGAGCGTTTCCTTGTGCTCCTTCGGCACGAACATCTTGTAATAGGCGGGCATGTCATGGGTCATATAGAGAATATAGGGCCGTTTTCCCGTATCTTTGTCCACGTCGGCATCGAACCGCGAGGCCCGCACCGTCTTTTCCGCCCACACTTCGAGGTAAACCGGCTTGCCCACCGGCGCGGTCCCCGTCACAACGATCGTTCCGCCGTTGTCTAAGGCGGTCTTGTCGATCTGCACTGTCGGCGCCGCTGCCGGCGGCTGGCTTTTTCCGGCCCCCTGCGCTGGCGATTGCACTCCGGCCTTTGGCGCAGGCGCATGCTGCGCCGGCTTTTCGGCAAAGGCGCCGTTTTGCCAAAGGATAACGAAAGCAGCGGTCATTGCAACAGCAAGAGACAACCAAGAACGTTTCATAAGGCTTCCTCCTTGCGCGCGATAGTGAACATCGTTTTCTCCCCCCTGGTTAAGAAGTAAGTGAATTACCGGAATAGATTAATGCAAAGGTTTTGCCGATAACCCAATCTATTGATAAAGCGGAGTTTTGACAGGAGACTTGCCTGATGGGCGTTCCCGGAATGGAACAGAGCGAGGGGTTATTTTGCAGGACGTGTTCCCGGCAGGGAACAACGAATCATTCGATTTGATATTCCTTTATTTTCTTCCAGAGCACTTTCCTGGTAATGCCGAGGCGTTTTGCCGCGTCCATTTTTTTGCCTCCTGTTTCCTTCAAAGCCGCGATGATTTTCTGTTTCTCGAAGCACTTGATGCTGGAGTCGAGAGAAAGGTCCTCGGAAACGCACGGCATGGCCGCGGCCCCTCCCGCGACTTCCTCGGGAAGATGCTCGATGTTGATGACGCCGTTCTTCGCAAGGATAACCGCCCGCTCGATCGCGTGTTTCAGTTCCCGCACATTGCCGGAGTACCGGTGCGCAAGCAGTGCGTTGTACGCGGACACGGACAGGGACAGTCCGGCCTTGTCGTATTTCGTCCTGAAATTGGCAAGAAAATGATCGATCAGACAGGGGATGTCCTCCCCCCGGTCCTGCAGCGGCGGCAGCACAATGGGAACCACGTTGATCCGGTAGTAGAGATCTTCCCGGAATGTTCCTGCCGCGATGCGCTCCTTGAGGTTCTTGCTCGTGGCGAACAGGCCGCGCACATCCGCCTTGAGCGGAACGTTGCTTCCCAGGCGGGTTATGATGCCGTCCTCCAGCACCCGCAGCAGTTTCGGCTGGAGCGACAGAGGAATATCTCCGATTTCATCGAAAAAGATCGTCCCGCCGCCGGCATACTCGAACTTGCCCTTCCGTGCCTCCACGGCGCCCGTGAAAGCGCCCTTTTCATAGCCGAAGAGTTCGGACTCGAAGAGGCTTTCCGGGATGGCCGCGCAGTTGATCTTGATGAACGGTTTCCCGGCACGGGGACTCAGCCGGTGAAGAGCGTTTGCCGCCAGTTCCTTGCCGGTGCCGCTCTCGCCCTGAATGAGCACGGGCACGTCCGTTCCCGCGACGGACCCAATGCGGCCGAACACGTCCTTCATCGCGGCGCTGATGCCGATGAAGTTCTCGAATTCCGTTTTCTCCCGCAGCGTCTCTTTCAGGAAGACTACTTCTTCTTCGAGCTTCCGGTAGTTGAAAAACCGTTCCACGGAGATCAGGAGCTCTTCATTGGAAAAGGGCTTGGCGAGATAATCGAACGCCCCGTTCTTGATGGCCTGGACCGCGGTCTTTATCTCCGCATGGCCGGTAATCATGATGACGCCGGGCGGGGGGGACCCGGCCCGCGCCTTTTCAAGGACCGCGAACCCGTCGGCGTGCGGAAGCTTCAGGTCCGTAATGACCAGATCATACGCCGCGGTTTCCAGGGCATGCAGGCCCTCGCGGCCGTCGGCGCGCGCGTCGACCCCGTATCCCTGATAAGCGAGGAAATGGCTCATCCCCAGCCGCATGGTGGGATCATCTTCCACGATCAGAACGCGTTTTTTCGTCATAATAGCCGCAGATGCACGGTAAAGGTCGTCCCCGCTTCCGAGGTTTCCGCCGTGATCTCTCCTTTATGCTGCTCAATGATCGCCTTGCTCACCGAGAGTCCCAGGCCGGTCCCTTCGCCCGAGTCCTTGGTGGTGAAGAACGGGTCGAAGATCCGCGGCAGGACCTCGCGAGGGATCCCCTTGCCCGTGTCGGAGAGGGACACCCGGCACGTATTCCCCTCACAAGCCGTCCGAACGGTCAATATACCGCCGCCGTCCATGGCCTGGACCGCGTTGATGACCAGATTCAGAAAGACCTGTTCCAGTTTGCTTGCGTCAGCCGTAACTTCAGGCATGTCCGCGGCAAATTGCTCCTTGATCGAGATCCCTTTCTTCGCAACAGTGTATTCCGAAAGCCGCAGCACGTTGCTCAAAATAGCATGGATCGATGTCCGGGACATGCGCAGCTCCGAATGCTTGGAATAATCGAGCAGCTGTTTTACGATGCGCTGGATCCTGTCGAAGCCGGACCTGATGACCTCGATATGCTGCCGCCGGGTGTCTTCGTCCATCTTCGTTTCGATCAGGTTGTTGAAGCACAGGCTGATCCCGCCCAGCGGATTGTTGATCTCATGGGCGACGCCCGCGGCTATCTGACCGAGCGCCGAGAGCCTGTCGAGCCGGAATTTCTCCCGGTTCGCCTCTTCAAGCTCCTGCAGGTTGTTCTTCAGGTCGCCGACCATCTGGTTGAAGACCTCGACCAGTTCCCCCACCTCGTCGCCGCACGACTCCCGGTAGATAATGCACTTCTTGCAATCACAGATCTTTTCGGCGATACCGCCCTGTTCGCAGCCGAAGCATTTAGTGCCCGGGATCGTCCAGCACCGCGTTTTTCCGTATGCCGGGCAGTCCTGCCGGGCGCAGCGCAGGACTTCCCAGCAGTTCAGCAGGTGGTCATTGGGGACCGTTATATCGAGGTTCCCGGCCTGCACTTCCTCCATTTTCTCCTTCAGTTTTTTCATGGGGATGGTAAGCTGCCTCGCCAGGACCGTCGCGCTCCCGATGCCGACGACGATGACAAACCCCGAAATGAGAAAGATGTACCGTTCAAGGTCCTGCATGTTCCTGGTTACGATCCCGTCCGTGCTGTCACGGGAAAAACCGGCGATGACTATGCCGAGGACCTCATACCCGATCTGAACGGGAACGATGATCTTCTTGATCCCGTCCTGCTGGCCGTCGTCGATATGGGTTTCCCGTTCCGAAAGAACGCGCGTTGCCTGGTTTTGCAAGGCAGGCGAAATTGCCCTGCCGAGAAAGGTCCGCGCCGTATGGGCCACGATGCGCTTGTCCCTGTCGGCAACGAGTGCATAGCTGAGCCCCGACAGCTGCGCGGACGTCTGCACCAGTTCGTCGAGCTTGAGCGGATCCATCACAATAAGGGGCACCACCGCGTCGTTGGCGAGGTTTTTCGCGATGAAAAGCTGCTTATTCTCCAGTTCGGCCCTCAGAACGCCCTTCTGGTGGTTCACGATAAGCAGGTTCAGCGTCACCGTCATGATGATGATCAGGAAAATGACGCCGAGGGAAAATTTCCCGAAGATGCTCAGTTTTCGGAATATGGCGGATACCTGCTGTTTCATGATCAATATTGCCGGAGCCCCTCGAACTCAGCGTCACTGCTTGCCCGAAATCCCCGGATTTTAGCGGCCCCCAGGACGTTCCGGTCGTTCAAATCAACGAGCAGCCGCGCGACCTTTTTCACCAAAGAGGGATTGGTCTTGCCGCAGAGCGAAAAAGGCCAGTTCGGGAGCGACTGGGTGCGGGTCAGAACCCGGATCTGCCGCATATCGATCTCGCCCTTCAGCACTTCGAGCGCCGATTCCCTGACGAAACCCGCGTCCGCCTGGCCCTTATAAACGCCGAGGATGACGTTTTCCTGCCTCTTCGCCTCCCGGACCATCAAGTCCCGCTCAACGGAGATTCCCCTCTGTTGCAAGAAGAGCTTCTGCGAAAGGTACCCCCCCGCGGATTTCGCAGAGACGACCAGGACGTTTTTCCCCCGCAGGTCCTCGACGGTCCTGATCTTGCTGTCGGCCCGCGTGATGATAACCCCGCGAAACCTGTCGCCTGCCGCTCCCTCGCCGGCAGTCGCCCCTTCCTCCCCGATCGTCGTCACGAGCGGCGTGAGACGCACGGTCCGGTCGATCAGCGAAAACACGTAGGGATTCTGGTAGGAAAAGTTCACGTTTCCCTTCTTTACCACCTCCACGAATTCCTCGAAGTCCCGGGGGATGACGAGCTTGAATTCATACCCGGTTTTCCGAGAAAGGTACCGCATGAGCGGATCATACCGTTCGAAGAGGGTAATGGCGGAATACAAGGGGAGGATGGCGACTTTGATCGTATTCGGTCCGTACTCGATGTAGTTCTTCCCCGAGAGGTTCTTGATCATGACCCTGACGGCGTCGAAGTCCCTGTCCTGGGCAGGCGTAAAACGCCCGATCTGCCCGTCTTTCGTCCGTTCCCGGTCCGGCGCGTCCGGGGGGGCAACGAGACCGCGAACGATCAATTCGCGCGTCGCGGGACTCAGGTCGCGGGACGCGCACAGCACGAGCCGGGAAATTTCCTCGGATTTTTTCAAGACGGTCAGGCCGTCCGCCAGATATTTCTCCGCCACCAGCTGGCTCAAAGCGCCGGCGTCATGATCGCCGATCAGCACGGAAAGCGCCACGCTGTCTTCCTGCTGAAAGTGATCGACCGCGGCGAAGTCCTCGGCGCCGATGCCGACGTCCTTGAGCATTGCAAGAGGCGCCAGGTGGCCGAAGGTGGAACGCTGATGGCCGAAGGCGATGCGCTTCCCCTTCAGCTCAACGATTTTTTCCATGCCCCTGTCCTGCTTGACGATGAGCACGCTGCGGGACAGCTCGCCCTCCTGTTTCGCCGTTTTGACGAGAGGGATGACCTTCTCTCCGTAGCGGGCCCGCGCCTCGCAATAGGTGGAGGGATCGAGGCAGGCGATGTGGATCTGGCCGTTCCCGATCTCACGAATGATGGTATCGTAGTCCTTGGCGATTTTAATCGTAACGCGTCTCTTTAGCGTATGCTCGAGGGAATACTTCAGCGGCAGCAATCGCCCGTACAGGCTGGCGGCGCTTTCTGCGGGAATGATGGATATCCGTAACGCCGGCCCAGCTGAGATGCCGGACAGGTCCTGCTGATCATTCTTCGGAGGAGGGAGAGAAGGTGCGGCAGTATTCTGGCAGGAACAAGAAAGCAACGCGCCGAACAGAACAAAGGATATGAGTTTTTTTCGCATAATCAGAAAGAAAAGCGGAGTGTTCGGTTCACTATTGCTGCCGGCTGTTCCCGGATATATATTAGCAAGTCAATCCACTGAAATCCATCCTCTTTTTTCGCCGTTTCCCGCAAGGGCGCCATGAGTCTGATGCAGCTCATGCCCCGGACCGCCTCGGACCTGAATGTATAGTACGCCGCTCCGGCCAGCTTGTGAGCGAGTGCGTTGTGCGCGGCCATGAAGCTGGTCTTCTGCATTTTGCGATTATAGCATGCCCGTGCCTGTTTGTAACTGCGTCGAGCATCAGGCAGGGTTCGGCCGCCTCGGTGCCTTCATATGATTATCAGGCCTACGTTCATGCCATGTGGCAACCAAGGAGATTGCCCCCATGGTTCCCGGTGGGTGACAGAGGAGAATCAAAGGAAAAAGCCCGGGACTCTTTTTGTTGAGAACACAAGCCGTCTCCGCGGCTGCTCCAGAGTCTACCAGTAAAGAACTGACCCTATTTGTTCTTTCGTCGGTCTTACGGCGTACGCTCCTGCTTCGACAGCCGCAGGACCATGCCGTCGCCGAACGTGATATCGTCGATATGCACCGCTGCCTTGCTTCCACGCGAGACCACGTGGATATGGATGAAGTTCTGCATGCCCGAGTCTTCACTGATCGCCGGAGCATACTGGCTGATGAACTCGCCGGGATGACTCTCGGCATGGAAGCCGACGATATCGACCGGCTCGTTCTTCATCACATAGCCCTGCTTGGACTTGCGGAACAATTCCTTGGTGATGGTTTTTCCCTCGGTCCGGTTCACGTTGATATGCCATTTGATCTCGGCCGGCGTTCCGGTCATCAGGAACGGAAACGGCTTGGCCACGTCGATTCCCGCCTTCTGCGCCTGCTCCTTGACAAACTTCCGCAGGTCCACGTAGGTCTTTACCGTCGCGGGAACCGGCACGTCCTGCCAGGCCGACTGTTCGGTCCATACCAGGAAGATCGCATTGTGCTTGAGCGTCGTATCCACGGTAAAATCTTCGCCCCGCACCTTGCTGATTTGGATTACGGTATGAGTCGGGTACTGCAGGACGTGTCAGGCTGAGGGCGGCTTCAGTATCTCTGCGGGATGCGCTTCCGCGAAATGAACGGCCAGGAACGACGCAAGCGCCTTTACCGCAGACACCTGGATGCCGGGGCAAAGTCTCGCCGCGGTAAAGAGGAATTGCGGAAAACGGTGTGTAGTTGAACCGGAAAGCATGGGCCCCGGTGCCGTCGGCACGGGGCGGTGGCAGAGGCGCCTGAGCGGACAACCTTCGCACTTCGAAACCACGCTCGACTTACCGGCCGCCCCGAAGGGGCAGGTATTCTGGAGCATGAGCGAAAGAGCAAGACAGCAGGCGATAAACAGCAGCACTCGCTTCATGCGTCAGACTATAAGTCCGGCCTGAACAGGCGTCAAGGCTTGTATTCGATCTTACGTTGCATGCATTCCGTTGTGTAACCGTGAGTTGTCTTGGTCCGGCACGGCTGTGTTATGAGACCGCACAGTCCAGCATTCAATACCTGATAATCATATAAAGGGCACCTCCCCGTTCGTTTCGGGAAACCCCTTGACCTGTCTACAGCTTCATAGTTTAGAGTATACTCGTGAGAAGGGAGGTGAACCATGTACACCGTGGGCAGCCTGGCCAGGTCCTTTGGTCTTTCCCGCAGCACCCTGCTGTACTACGATTCCATCGGACTGTGCAAGCCCTCAGGCAGGAGCGCTGCCAATTACCGGACCTACACCGAGAACGACCGGGCGCGTTGCCGTTGCTGCACTCGGGATCGAACGAAGCCGGATCAACGCCATTCTCAATGACCTGGAGCGCCACCTGACATTCCTGTACCGCCACAAGAACGGCAGGGTCGCCTGGGCCTACCCGGTGACGGTGGACGAAACGCCCCACCGGCTTAAGTTCAGTGCCGGCGAGGAGGTGTACGCTGCCTGAGCAGCGGATGCCTTTGCCACGCCCTTCGTGCAAGGGCGCTTACGCAATGAAACCCTGAGCGTCAGGGTCAAAAGCTCCTGCGCTCACTGCGGTAAACCGATCGAGCTCACCATCGACAGCGACCTGAACTGCACAGTCCATGATCCGGAGGCTCGTCCCCTCGTGTTCGTGCCTGACGTGGACCTGCTCACGCTGCGCGAAGAGAATATCATCAATGCATTTTGAAGAAAGACCGTATTCTTCTGTTCAGAAGAATGCGCAAGAGAATACAGAAAAAAGGGTCATACGACAAGGGGCATCTATTTGTTGCCTGAGGAGATGAAGGCGATCAAGGTGATGCAGAGCGTCCTGTTCGGTTTCGAGTAATGCGAGACTCCGGTTTGTTGACAAACTCGCTTCGGAGCGGGTCGTGGGGAGATGAGGGAGTTGTAAAGATAAAGGCCCGGGATATTTCCGGGCCTTTATTGTTGAGAAAACATGTGTTGTCAAGCCGCAAGACCTAACCCTATTTGTTTTGTAACGGATGCGCCGGTGTCCGTGAAAACAGATGAACGCCGAGACTTGCTGCGCGACGCCTCGTTATTCACCGTACACAGTAACCGTGTATTTGCCAAAGAGCGCAAGGCAGGAGAAGCTCGAATTATCAACATGGTGGATCTTCGTTATCTTGGCGGCGCTGGCGATCGTGTTGATGCTGCAATCGCCGATCGCCAGCAGGCCGAGGATCGAGGTGCAGGAACCGCTCCCGGATTTGGTCGAGACCGCATTTGACGTTGCGGATCCGGCCCAATCAACATTGGTGTAGAGACCGCCGGCCACCGGCGATGCAACAATGCTACAACCCGACAACAGCACAACCGCTACCGCGACAACTGCCAGAACTGCGATGATCCTTTTCATACGCTTTCTCCTTTGCTGGTTTCATGATGATCCGGCTCCGGCCGGGTCCGTCTGGAATGTCGATCAAGGATATACATTTTTCCGAACATTGTCAAGCTGATGACAATCGGCTGATGACAATCGGTCCAGAGTCAGAAAAAACTCCCCGGCAGGGGCCTTGTCGCCTCCCTGAGATCGGGCGCTCCTCACAGCGACATCATTCTCCCCTGACCGGTTCGGGAAAACATACCGGGCACCAGGTCTCCAAGAGCTGACCCTATGAGGTTCCCTTCAATACCCGCCCGAGGTCACAGGTTCCGGGCAACCGCTTCCGCAAGAACGATGATGTCCTCACTGCAAAAGATTCCCGTAACGTTCCGGTCGAACAGAAGGTTAGCGTCCGGTCCGAATTCGTCGTCTGCCGTCCAAAGCTCGATCAATGCAGGTACGCCTTCGAACACCTCGACAACGATCGCCGCATCCGCCTGGACAAGCTTCCTGCCGGGCGCTCTTTCCAAAACACGGTAGATGCCCTGGGGATCGCAACCGTACTTGTCGACCAGGACCGCGATAGCCTGCTTCTTGAACGCATTATCAAAGCCCGTTGCCACGGAAAGTTCGCTCAGACTGAGCCACGCCCCGGTCTGCGGCGGCAAGCCTGACGCTCTGCGGGCAAGGTAGTGGAGGATCAACAGGCCAAGCCCGTCCTCGGCCGAAGCTCCTGTTGACGGGTTCACGATGCTCCTGGTATCGAGATCGACCAGGTACTCGTGGGAAAGAAAACGAACAGACAGCCTTTTCAGCGGGTTTGATTCGCCGAGAAGGTCCCATGCTTTCTTGAGTGCCGCTTCAGGGTTCATGTCGTCATACTACACTATTTCAAGGTGTACGTCATGGAATGCGATCCGGAGCAGTTCGAGCACGGGAACGGAGAGTACGAATGCGAGCACTACGGTAAGCGGCGCGGTGGTTTCCGGTGAAAAAAGAAAAGCCCGAAACAGTCTCGGGCTTTTACTGCATCTACCTCAAATATCAATATGTAAGCCTGCCCCGCGACCGTCCCTCCGAAAATGAGTGCCCCCATAGGGCCGACACCAATTCAATAGACGTGACCCCAAGAAGTTGAAGAGTGAACAGGATAAAAATAGTACAATGTATGCGAAACAATCTGCACGATAAGCGGCAGGAACGATGATAGATAGTTCTGGGAAATATTTGACATTGAGTATAATTTATAGTAGTCTCTTCTCAATATAGTTTGTATTCCGTTTTTGCTGCATCACTCGCCTGCTGATTAGTGTCGCGCTTCATTTTGTAGATAAAGATTTAAAGTTCTTCATTATGCATATATGTGCATGCGCTCATGTACGGAGGCGACGTGAGCGGTAATGCGCCCTGCAGTCTGCCCGAAAACAACGGTAATGGTCACGAAAAAAAAGGAGGAAAACATGAACACGTTGACATCCCGTTTTTTAGCGCTTGTATGCATTGTGATTTTCAGTGTTTCTCACGCATGGGCCAAGGATACGCTCGTTATGGGCGTTCATCCGTATAAGCCGGCTACGGAACTTTATAAGATATTCAAGCCCATTGCGGATTATCTTTCGCAAAAAACGGGCAAAACGGTTGATCTCCAGATCGCGCAGTCCTACGAAGACGCGGCGGAAAAGGCGGGAAACGGAAAGTTTGACTTATCCTATATGGGCCCTACGGTCTATGCAAAGGAGAGTAAACACCTGCAGCTCAAACCGCTCGTCCAGATCATAAACAATGGTAAGCCGTCATTCCACGGCGTCATCATCGTCAAACAGGGAAGCGGACTGAAATCACTCAAGCAGCTCAAGGGAAAGTCGTTCGTGTTCGGCGAAAAGAACTCCACGCTTACTCATGTGGTGCCCCTCTATCTGCTCCTCAATGAAGGCATTCACCTGCGGGATCTCACAAAGCATGCATTCGTGGGAAGCCATGACAACGTGGCGCTTAATGTCAAGACCGGCTCGTTCGATGCGGGCGGGCTTATGCCCGATATCGCGGAAAAGTACAAGGATCAGGGGATCGAAATAATAGCGAAATCTCCCGAACTTCCCGAGCATGTTTTCGTTGCGACCAAATCCATGGATGCGGCGACCTTCAACAGGATTCAGGAAACGCTCCTAACCATGGACCTGGCTACTCTCAAGGGAATCAAACCTACCCTTACCGGAACTCAAAAAGTGAATGACAAGGATTTCGATATCCTTCGGACCATCATGCAGATGGTGGAAAAGGAAATGGATCGGAAAGACTGACAGGACTTCTGCTGAACAGTCAGTCCTGCAGCGAGGATGCCGAACGAACCAATCCTGTCCCAGGGTCGCACCGCAGCATGTGGGACGTTGTTACGAAACCATGACATTCCCATCGTGGTTTGCTATCCTCGCCCCATGCCCCGCAAGCCCCGCATCGAATTCGCCGGCGCCTTCTACCACGTCATCGTCCGCGGCAACCAGAAACAGCGCGTATTCAAGGATGCTGCGGATTTCCAGAAGTACCTCCTCACCCTCACCGTGTACAAGAACCGCGCCGGCTGCCGCATCTACGCCTATGTCCTCATGAACAACCATGTCCATCTGCTGGTCGAGACCCAGGACGTCCCCTTGTCAAAAGTCATGCAGGGCGTGAATCAGACCTATACCATGTATTTCAACCGGAAATACCGCACTGTTGGCCATCTTTTCCAGGGGCGCTACAAAGCGATTCTCTGTGATCGAGACGCCTATCTCCTCGGGCTCGTCAAATATATTCACGAGAATCCCCTCCGCGCCAGAACTACATAGTACATAGTAGTACATAGAGTACATAGGGTCATACAGGTCTATTGTATTGGTGTTGACTGCTCTTTCTCATAATATTGCACACCGTTGAGACGTGCAGGTCGAGATGACGGGCGATCTCGCTCTGGCGGTACCCGTGCTGCGTAACAGCCTCGGCGATCTTCTTGTCGCGTCTGCCGGTATCGTCAAGAACACGCTGAGGGAAGATCGCATCGAGTGTTGGCCTGTTGGCGAAGCGCTGGCTTTTGGGGATCTCGGGGATGTGGTGCCGTTTATGGAGATGGTCCGCGTGGCTGTCAATAAATTCGTCATCACCAAGGAGAATCTGGCCTTTGACATCCGTCCAGATGGTTTCCTTGTTGA
>JAOUEV010000122.1 GCA_029858565.1 Nitrospirota bacterium
TCTTGCCAGCGCTGGTTACCGGAATGTGATCACCAGGACCAGCAAAGAGCTTGACCTGCGCCGCCAGGCCGATGTCGAATCCTTTTTTGAACAGGAACGGCCCGAGGTCGTGTTCCTGGCCGCGGCAAAGGTCGGCGGGATCAACGCGAACAATACTTACAGGGCCGAGTTCATTTATGAGAATATCATGATCGCGGCCAATGTGATCCATGCGGCGTACCGATCAGGCGTCTCCAAACTACTGAACCTCGGATCCTCCTGTATCTATCCGAAATACGCTCCCCAGCCGATGGCGGAGGATATGCTGCTGAGCGGCAAATTGGAGCCGACAAATGAACCCTATGCCATTGCGAAGATCGCCGCGATCAAATTATGCCGGTACTATAATGAACAGCATGGAACGAACTTCTGCTCGGTCATGCCGACGAACCTCTACGGCCCCGGTGATAATTTCGATCTGCTCAATTCCCATGTCCTTCCCGCCATGATCCGGAAGTTCCATGAGGCAAAGATTTCAGGTATATCTCCCGTGGTAGTATGGGGGACTGGCAAACCCTTCCGGGAGTTTCTCTATGTTGACGATCTCGCACAGGCCTGCCTCTTCCTCATGGAGCGATATGATGCAAAGGACCTGGGAGAATTCGTCAATATCGGCACGGGCATGGACATTGCCATCCGGGACCTTGCCAAACTTGTCGGCGAGATCGTTGGCTATGACGGCGGCACAATCTTTGATTCCACCAAGCCGGACGGGACCCCAAAAAAGTTGCTCAATGTATCCCGTCTTGCTGAACTTGGCTGGCGAGCGAGCACGCCCCTTGACGAGGGCATCCGCCGGACCTACCAGTGGTATGTCGATCATCTCAACGTCGTTAAGACAAATTAGACCGGGAGGATCAGAGACCTCATGTACGCAGTGATCATGGCAGGCGGCTCGGGAACCCGGTTCTGGCCGCTGTCCCGCGAAACCATGCCGAAACAGCTGCTGAAGATCGGCAGCGAGCAAACGATGCTCCAGCAGACCGCGCAGCGGATCATGCCGCTGGTTCCTCATGAGCGCATCCTCATTGTGACGCACGGGGGGCTCCTGCGTGACATCTCGGCCCAGCTTGAATCAAGCTTTGGCGGATCGTGGTCCAATAGCATTATTGTCGAGCCTGAGGCAAAGAACACCGCGCCGGCCCTCGGTCTCGCTGCGCTGCATATCTCCCGCATCGATCCCAATGCCATCATGGTTGTTCTGGCAGCGGACCATTTCATCCGGAAATCCGATCTGTTCCTCGATGCCATCAAGCTTGCGGCTTCAGCCGCGAAAAAGGACTATCTCGTTACCCTCGGGATCAAACCGGGCAGACCGGAGACCGGCTACGGCTATATCCGTTCCGGCGCGCCAATCGATCTCGCTGGGACAAAAGGCGTGTTCAAGGTCTCCGCATTTGTTGAGAAGCCCGACATTGCCACGGCAACGAAGTATATCGCCGGCGGAGATTATTTCTGGAACAGCGGAATGTTCGTTTGGAAAGTAGGCACATTCCTTCGCGAGATCGAACGGCTGCAACCGGAATTGCATTCCGGGCTCCAGAAGATCCGGAATAGCATAGGATCCGGCAATGAAGCCGATGTCGCGCAGACCGTATTCAGCACGCTGAAGCCCGTTTCAATCGATTACGCGGTCATGGAGAAGACCGACCGCGCAGCAGTGATTCCCGTGGATATCGGCTGGTCCGACGTGGGAAGCTGGACAGCGCTGGATGAAGTGACGGACAAGGACGCGGCAGGCAACATCATTGCCGGGAATGTGATCGATCTCGGAAGCCGCGATTCGGTCATCTATGCTGACCAGCGCCTTGTTGCGACCATCGGGCTCCATGATGCGATCGTGGTTGACACTCCTGACGCTACCCTGGTCTGCAGCAAGGACCGTGCACAGGACGTGAAGAAGGTCGTTGACGAACTGAAGAAGCGCAAGTCGGAAGAGCACCTGACCCATCGCACGGTCTACCGCCCCTGGGGCAACTACACGGTCCTTGAAGAGGGGGAGCGATACAAGATCAAGCGGATCGTGGTGAATCCCGGCGCTAAGCTGTCCCACCAGCTCCACCATCACCGGAGCGAGCACTGGGTGGTCGTGACCGGGACCGCGCGAGTATCGAACGGGGACAAGGAATACGACGTCCATTCGAATGAAAGCACCTACATTCCCATTTCCACCAAGCACCGCCTTGAGAACCGCGGTCGGATCCCGCTCCAGATCATCGAGGTGCAGAACGGCGAATACCTCGGTGAGGACGATATTGTTCGCTTTGACGACGACTACAAGCGGCACGACACGGTGAAACGCTCGCCGCTCCCGGAGATCCCTAAATGACCCTGAGCTTTAATGATGAAATATTCCGGGAATACGATATCCGGGGAATAGCGGAGCGGGACCTTACGGATGGGGTCATAGAACAGCTCGGCATGGCGTTCGCCGAATATCTCCGGCCGAGTGGTGCAAAGACCGTGACGATCGGATTCGATGCCCGTCTCAGCTCGCCCCGTTTGCGCGATGCCATCGCGCGAGGTCTGAACAAGTCAGGCCTGGATGTGATAGACCTTGGTCTCTGTCCCACGCCGGCGCTCTATTTTTCGCTCTATCATTTGAAACCCGATGCAGGCATCATGATCACCGGAAGCCATAATCCGGCGGAGTTCAACGGATTCAAACTCTGTGTCGGGAAAGAGACCATCTACGGCGAAGAAATCCAGAAGCTTCGCAAGATCTTGAAGAATCTGACCGCAGATTCCGCTAATGTGGCCAGAACACACGGGACAATGCGCACCGTCCCGATCCTTCCAGACTATATCACGTGTCTCAAAGATAAGTTCTCCGGCCATAAGTCGGTTCCGCTTACCATTGCGATCGACTCTGGAAACGGCACAGCAGGACTCGCGGCGCCCGAGGCGCTTCGCGCCATGGGCTGCACGGTGATCGATCTTTACTCCGAACCTGACGGCCGTTTCCCGAACCATCATCCCGATCCCACGATCCCCAAGAACCTTGCTGCGCTCATCAACACGGTCAAGGAACAACGCTGTGATATGGGAATCGCATTTGACGGCGACTCGGACCGCATCGGCGTGGTTGACGAGCAGGGGACGATCCTCTGGGGCGACCAGCTCATGGTCCTCTTCTCCCGCGACATCCTGAGGGAACACAAAGGGGCTACTTTCGTGTCCGAGGTAAAATGCTCCCAGACCATGTACGACGATATCCGAAGGAACGGCGGTAACGCCATCATGTGGAAGACCGGTCATTCGCTCATCAAGGCAAAGATGAAGGAGACCGGCGCGTCGCTGGCAGGGGAGATGAGCGGCCATATGTTCTTTGCTGACCGTTATTTCGGATATGATGATGCGATCTATGCAGCCTGCAGGATCGTGGAACTGCTCAAGAAGAAGCGGGCTGAAGCAGGAACGACCACCCCCCTCAGTTCGCTGTTATCAGACCTGCCAAAGACCTATTCAACGCCGGAGATCCGGTTCGATTGTCCCGATTCCATAAAGTTCAAGGTGGTAGAGCGTGCCCGTGAGGTCTTTCTGAAAAAAGAGGAGCTTTCCCTCATTCCCCGGGATGTGATCATTGTTGACGGCATCCGTGCCATTTTCGACAAAGGCTGGGGTCTCATCAGGGCGTCCAACACCCAGCCGGTCCTGGTCATGAGATTTGAATCAACAGACAACGCATCGCTTTCCGCCATACAGAACCTCATGGAAACCGAGGTCCAAAAAATAATCCGTTCTCTCTCCTGAAGCCTGCCAACTCTCATTTTCCTTTCTATTCTGTGGGCAACGTGCCACTTCCCCCATAGTCGATCATTGTCAACCAAATTAAACCATGCGGTTGACAATTACATGAAAATCCGGTACAAATATGCACTATGACATTATCAATTCGCAGGCTTATCCATGATTCCACCGAAAAGGTCCTTGGCGAAAAGCGCATCGAACGCGAAGAGGCGTTGAGGCTGGCAACTCTTTCCCATACAGATCTCGTGGATCTCTTTGCTGCGGCGAACCGTGTGAGGGACCACTATAGGGGAACGGATATTGACCTCTGTTCCATCATGAATGCCCGTTCAGGAGCATGCAGTGAGGACTGCCGGTTCTGCGCGCAGTCCTCTCACTATCATACCGATGCTCCCATTTACGACCTTGTGGATACTGCCCGGATCGAGGAGGCAGCGAAAACCGCAAGGGAGAACGGCGCCCGCAGGTTCTGCATAGTCACCAGCGGAAAGGGTATTGACAGCAATGATGAACTTCATGCCATCGGCCGGGGATTGGAACTTGTCCGGTCCCTTGGCTTGAAGCCCTGCGCAACGCTCGGAACGCTGTCAAGGCACCAGCTTCGCTATCTGAAGGATGCCGGACTGAATCGTTACCATCATAATATCGAAACCTCTCGCGAGTTCTTTCCCGAGATCTGCTCCACCCATACATTCGATGAACGCGTTGAGCTGCTCGGTCATGCCAGGGAACTCGGCCTGTCACTCTGCAGTGGAGGCATCCTGGGCATGGGAGAGACCATGCAGGACCGGGTAAGCATGGCCTTCACCCTAAGAGATCTTGATGTGGATTCTGTCCCGCTCAATTTTCTGATGCCCATTGCAGGAACGCCGCTCGGTGATATCAGGCCGATCAAACCGCTTGAGGCCCTTCATTCCATTTCGCTATTTCGGATGATACTGCCGGACAAGGAGATCCGGATATGCGGAGGACGGGGCAGCAGCCTCGGCAGCTTACATCCCATGATATTCCAGGCAGGCGCTGACGGCTTTATGATCGGAAATTACCTTACCAGAACAGGCCTCGATCCCAAGGATGACCTCACGATGCTCCACGACCTGGGCTTGACGATTAAAGAGTAGAACACTCAGGGCCATGCGCAATGAACCAACTGTTATGAGCACTGATCAGCCTTTCTACAGCATTCGCATGCGTGCATCAGTGACTGCGCAGCATCTTTCCGGCGCGGAGCGCATCGTATCAAAGCCCGAGCTTGATCAGACAATATCAGAACTGCGCTCCCGCGCCATGTCAAAAGCACAGGAGCCGGACCGGATCATCATTACCATTGAATCGCTTCACAATATGTCGATTTCCCGCCTCCAGGCGCTTCCGATCACAACCGTGCCATCAAAAAACGTGGATGAATCGCGTGACCTGGCTGTGAGAAAACTCGAGCTGGCCGGCGTGTCTGCGAATGTCGCCGAATCTGCGCTCGCTCTCCTGGACAATGGAGCCGCAGCGTCGGGAATGAACATGCGCGGCGCTCTAATCATGACAGCCGGAGAAGGAAAGCGTCTTGAACCGGACCGGGAACGGGGGGTCCGTGTTTCCCGATTCGACTGGAGTACCGAGGCCCAGCCGGTCATAGAACAGCAGCTTGCGACTGCCGGACTCGGCCATTTCCGCACCCGTGAGGCTCTTGCCCTTGCAACGAAAGTGGCTAATGCGCCCG
>JAOUEV010000123.1 GCA_029858565.1 Nitrospirota bacterium
GGCGCTGACCGACGGCCACCTGCGGCTGCTCAAGCGGTTCGCGCCGAACCTGGTGCTGATCTTCGATCCGGACCCGGCGGGCATCAAGGCCGCGCTCCGGGGATTCGATCTGCTCGCCGGGAGCGGTATGAAAGTGAACGTGGTGACCCTGCCGGGCGGCGACGACCCGGACACGTTCCTCAAGAAGAACGGATATGACTCCTTCGCTTCCTGCCTTAAGACCTCGCAGAAGTTCATGGACTTCGTGCTGGGCCAGGTGGTGAAGGAGGGCGCGGGCGCAGCGATCGATGACAAGGTGGACCGGGCAGGCGAGATGCTGGGGTTCATCGCGAAGCTGCCCTCGGAGATCGAGCGAAGCCATTATTTGAAAAAGACCGCCGAGGCCCTGGATGTGGACGAATCGGACCTGCGGCGGGAAATGCTGAAAAAGCCCGTCCCGCAGTTCAAAACGCGCGACGGAGCGCCGGTTGAAATACCGGCTCGTTCCGCGCCGCGGCCCCGTGCCGAGGAAGCGCTGATCCATGTCATGCTGCGCGATGAGGAGATCGCCCGGCAGGTCGCAAAGGAGATCCTTCCCGAGGATTTTACCAGCGAGCTCTTTCAGCGGGCTTTCCGCAGAATAGCCGAAAACCTTGCCCAGGGCCGGGGCCTGGATGTCCGTTCGCTGTCCGTTGACCAGGACGACGAACTGAACAAGCTCTTCTCGTACTATTCGGTCCTGGAGCTGGATTGCGAAAAAAGCGAGGAACAGGACAAGCAGAAGGACAGCAAGAACAAGATCGCGAATGATTGCGTGCAGGGGATCAGGCAGCTGGATCCGGAAAAGAAGCTCAACGCCATCACCAAGGCGATCAAGGCGGCTGAGCAGAAGGGCGACCTCGAGGAATGCAAGCGGCTCCAGGCCGCGCTGATGCAGCTCAGCAGAAGGCCGGGACGCAGGATACCGGGACTTCTGTGAGGGGAATGACCGGGGACGGTTTTTGGGTCCGGTGAGAGCATGGGAAGTGAACGGCGTTGCGCGCCGTATTGGTCAGTTCAGGGGGGAAGGACCAGCAATGGCGAAGACCGAAATGCAGAGCAGCGGAGTTCGGAAAAAGGACGGCGGGGGCAAAAAGTCCGTTCACGCCGGGCGGGACGGCCATCATCCGGGTTACGAGGACGGTGCCGAGCATCCGGGCGCGGAAGAGGTGACCCCGGAACAGCTCGACAGCATCATCACGTTTTTCGGCGATGAGGTTCTCGATGCCGTTTCCACGGCAGGCCGGAGCGAGGAAAAAAGCTTCGCTGGAGAAGAGGCCGAGGACGGAGAAGAGGCCGAGGAATCCTCGCGGGAAGAGGATGATGAGGATGCCGAGGAGGAGGAAGAGTCAGGCCTGGTCAAGACCGACGATCCGGTGCGGCTCTACCTGAAGGAAATGGGCACGGTTCCGCTCCTGTCCAAGGAAGGCGAGGTCGTGATCGCCCAGCGCATCGAGGAGAGCAAGCGCGAGGCCGCGCAGATACTCTACAGCCTTCCGTTCGCGCTCCAGACGGTGCGGGACCTGGGCGAACGGCTTCGCAAGGGCAAGATCAGCATCCGGGAGCTGATGCAGGATGAAGAGGATGAACTGGACGAGGAGCAGGCCCCGAACGAGGAGGAGCTGCAATCGCGGGTCCTCACGCTCATCAGCGAGGTCGAGCGGCTGCATCGCTCGATGGCGGCACAGCTCAAGAGCGCGGCAGGCAAGAACATCAGCGAAGCGCGAAAGCGAACGCTCACGACCAAGCTCGAGGTAAACAGGATCGCGCTGTTCACCAGGCTGGAAGCGCTGAACCGGCACTGTCGCCAGACCGACCGGCTGGTGCTCAAGGTCCGGGAGATGGTGACGGAGATCAGCCAGTGCGAGCGCACCCCCCAGGCGCTGGCGCGGCGCACGGGCAAGACGCCGGCCGAGATCAAGAGCATCCTGAAGGCGGCCACCAAGAGCGAACGGGACCTGAAGAACGCGGCGCGGCGGCTGGGGGTCCGGCAGGATGCGCTCGCGGACATGGAGAAGTCCCATCGCGCATCCTGCAAGCGCATCAAGGCGATCGAGCAGGAGTGCGGGGTGTCCGCGGAGAACCTGAAGAAGTCGCTCAAGGCCTACGAAAAGGCCGAGGAGCGCGCCAAGTTCGCGAAGAGCGAGCTGGTGGAGGCGAACCTCCGTCTTGTGGTGTCCATAGCGAAGAAGTACACGAACCGGGGCCTGCAGTTCCTCGACCTGATCCAGGAAGGGAACATCGGCCTGATGAAGGCGGTGGACAAGTTCGAGTGGCAGCGGGGCTACAAGTTCAGCACCTACGCCACCTGGTGGATCCGCCAGGCGATCACCCGCGCCATCGCGGACCAGGCGCGCACCATCCGCATCCCGGTCCACATGATCGAGACCATGAACAAGCTGATCCGGACCTCCCGCGCCATGGTGCAGGACCTGGGGCGCGAGCCAACCACCGAGGAGCTGGCGGAAACGATGAAGCTGCCGGTCGAGAAGGTCCGCAAGATCATGAAGATCGCGAAGGAGCCGATCTCCCTGGAGACCCCCATCGGCGAGGAGGAGGACAGCCACCTGGGGGATTTCATCGAGGACAAGAAGGTCGCTTCACCGCTTGAGAACGCCATCAGGAACAATCTCTATCTGCAGGTCCGCAAGGTCCTGGGCACGCTGTCGGACCGCGAGGAAAAGGTCCTGCGGTGGCGGTTCGGGATCGGCGAGAACACGGACCATACCCTTGAAGAGGTCGGCGCTGAATTCGCCGTTACCCGTGAGCGCATCCGTCAGATCGAGGCAAAGGCCCTGCGGAAGCTCCGGCATCCGAGCCGGAGCAAACAGCTCAAGAGCTTCATGGAGTGATCGACCGCTGCCCCACGATGTCATCCTTGACATTTGGGGCGTGAAGTGCAATTATGTCCAGCTGGACCACAACTGCTGCAGTCAAGCAGGGCCCATAGCTCAGTTGGTAGAGCTACCGGCTCATAACCGGTTGGTCCCAGGTTCGAGCCCTGGTGGGCCCACCATCTTTCAGAATGCGGAGTACGGAATGCGGAACCATGAACTGACGTGCGGATCGAAGTTACGCTGACAGACCTGCGCCCAAGAGGCGCTTTTTTTATTTGGAAAGGAACTATGAACGCACAATTGACCTTGTTGATCGAGCTGCAGGAAATTGACAACCGTATCCGAACCCACCGGGGCGAGCAGTCCCGGATCCCCCAGCAGCTTTCCGTGCTCGAGCAGCGGGCAGAGGAGAACAAGGCCGGGCTGGAGCGCACGCGGGAGGCCCTGGCGAACGCGCAGAAAGCGAAGCGCGACCGGGACCGCGATCTTGAAGAGGGCGCCGCGAAAGTGGAGAAGCTGAAGGCCAGGACCTCGGAGATCAAGAACAACAAGGAATACCAGGCCATGCTCAAGGAGATCGAGACCGCCGAGCAGGAGAACAAGAAGATCGAGGACGACATCCTGAAGCTCATGGAGAATATCGACGCCGCGACCGCGGAGATCGCGAACGCGGAAAAGAAGCTGTCCGAGGAGAACGCGTCCATCGAGTCCGAGCGCAAGCAGCTCGAAGCGGACATTGCCAAGACCGAAGCGGCGCTCAAGGAAGAAGAAAAGGTGCGGAGCGAGCTGGCAGGCCGCATCGACGAAGGCGCCATGTCGAAATACCGGCGGCTTTCCGGCATCACGGGAGGCAAGATCGTCGTCGAGGTCCGCGGGGAGTCCTGCTCCGGCTGCTTCATGAGCTTTCCGCCGAGGACCTACGTGATCGTCAAGAAGAACGAGAGCATCGTCACCTGCCCCAACTGCCACCGCATCCTCTACTTCAAGGAAATGATCGCGCCCGGTTCCTGAATTCAGCAAGCCGGAATCAAGAGAGAAGCTGAAAGCGTCTCGCGCAAAGCCGCAAAGACGAGAAGAAAGTCTTATAACCGGGACAAAACGGTGACTTGGCTTTTCTTGGCGACTTTGCGGCTTTGCGCGAGAAAAATCTTTCAGTTCTAAGAAGATTTAGAATCTTCAGTTGCCATGTTGTTCATGTTTTTCAAGTATTCAAAAGAACTGACCCGAAACCATCCATGGAAATAACCATCTACAGCGACGGCGCGTCGCGCAACAATCCGGGCGAATCCGGAGCAGGCGTCCATATCCTCCGGGACGGAAAGCCCGTGGAAGGCCTCGCGCGCTATCTCGGCGTGACAACGAACAACATCGCCGAATACACCGCCGCCATCATGGGGCTGGAGCACGCGATAGCAGCAGGAGCGACAAAGGTGAAGCTCTTTGCCGATTCCGAGCTTATGGTGAAGCAGATCAACGGCCAGTACAAGGTGAAGAACGAAGGGCTCAAGCCCCTGCACGGGAAGGTGAAAGAGCTCATTGCGAAGATCGGCTCCGTGGAAGTAAAATACATACCACGGGCGCAGAACAAGGAAGCAGATGCCTTGGCGAACAAGGCGATTGATGAGAAGATACTATAATTCAGAGCGGGTGAGGTGATCGCTCCCCGAAAGGGGGGAGGAAAGTCCGGGCTCCACAGGGCAAGGCGGTCCCGAAACGGGACAGGGGGCGACCCCATGGAAAGTGCCACAGAAAAGAAGACCGCCCGCAAGGGTAAGGGTGAAACGGTGGGGTAAGAGCCCACCAGGTCCCCGGGCGACCGGGGATGCTTGGAAAACCCCGCCTGGAGCAAGATCACATAGGGAAGCGCTTCCCGCAAGGGAATAAGGACGGCCCGTCCGAGACTTCCGGGTAGATCGCTCGTGCCGTCGAGCAATCGGCGGCCCAGATAAATGATCACCGCCCCGGGAAACCGGGGAGACAGAACCCGGCTTACGGCCCGCTCTGATCTTTTCAATTCAGCCCATGCAGGAACAACTGCATGGGTTTCTTTATTTCAGAATAGCGACCACGAACTTGCTTGATTCCTGCCTGAAACTAATATATCATCATGGCCAGTCAACGGCTGACCGAGGATTACTTCCTGAAGTCGTGCAGTTTGCCAATCATTAACGCCTTAAACATTTCATTTAGAATTTAACAATCAGCAATAAGGGGGAGATAGTGAAATCCTACGAAGAACGAATAATTCAAAGCATTGGTGTCGTTGGATGGGCGCTCGTGATTTTAGGTGGATTATTTACGAGCTGGCTTTTGATTCGCGGATTTTCGGAAGGGATGAAAGAGCCTATGCTTATGTTGTTCATGATCACACTAATATTTTGCAGCATCGCCGTCGGAATGTTCTTCGTAGTTTTAAAAATCAGCGTAGATCTATTATTAAAGATTGCTAAGAATACTGAAAAGCAGGCATAGTATTCTTCCTGAACTCAATATCTAGTTCACGTGAGAGACGAGTGCTGATTTCGATCGGTAATTTTGGAGGGAGAACCGCAACTGTGTTCGGAATTAAAATCGAAAA
>JAOUEV010000055.1 GCA_029858565.1 Nitrospirota bacterium
ATCATCTGTGGGTCCTTACCAGGCTCTACGCGTATTATTTTGCTGTGTTCTGAGTTAAGGTTGATGTATATCGTGTCCCGCTGCCGATCCGTGTGTATCCAGCTCATCATGTCCACTAGCGCCCCCTGTAACGTGCAGAAGTTTGTCAAATGCTCCCATACCAGATTTCCCGGCTTCTCCAATCGCGTCAGTCGGGTCATCTGTGCCATCAGAGCATTAAACTCGTTGTTATTACCGATCTCGTATTGTCGTCGGTTGTAGAACAGGAATACTTTACCCTCGCGCGTCTTGAAAAACTTCGCTCCGGCTCCATTGTTGAACCACTTAAAGATCGTGTCCGCCAGATAATACCCATCAGCCTTTTTAATGCCCTCTTCCGACCGGTATATCTCCTTCAGATGTCCGTGCAGATCTGAGGATTTGTTCACCCGATCCTCGATCGCGCTGACCGATATCCCGATGCACTTAGCCGCCAGGTCGATCAGGATCTCCTTCTCCGCCATGCCAACGACCCGGTTGATCGCCTTGCCGAGCTCCCGCTTGTCGAACAGCGACAGCCGCTCGGCCGCACCACCCTCCTCCTGCTCCAGCTGACGCAACTCCCAAGTCAGCGGATCCACCGCCTTTGCCATCAGTCCCCGGATAACGGACTTGACCTCGGCCGCCGTCTTTCCTTCGGCAAACAGACCCTGTATGAACTCGTCCGGATCCTTCCGGAATTCAGCGGTGCCGGCTGCGCCGGATGGATGGATTATAATGCGGACATTTACGTCCTCGCCGGACAGGCCTTTGTAGAGCGTGCGGATGTGCGAGGCCCCTCCCTTGCCCCTGACCCGATCCGCGTCCGTCTTGAAGCCCGTCTGCGCGTCCAAGTCGAACCATAGGAACAGCGTCTGATTGGAGTAATGATTGGATAAAAGCGTGATCTGCTCTTTGGAGGGCTGGCCCGCCGTGCCCAGGACCCCTGCGATCCCGGCATCGATAACCGAAGCCACGTCGTTCTCGCCCTCATCGACGATCGTGTCGTGATACGCACCCAGGGCCGAATGGTTGATGAACCATTCCTTTTTCGAGCCCTTCAGCTGCGTGTTCTTCATCTCCTTGGCAGGATCTTTAGCGGTAAATGACTTGATGGTACCGGCATGGTCAACGACAGGGAAAATGGCAACCCCGGCCCTCCAGAATGAATCCCGAAGCGGGATCGGTTCATCCTTCGAGTTCCGGTCGACGCCGAGGCCTGAGCTGATGATCTGATCTTCCGTGAACCCCTGCTCCTTCAGGAATGCCGTGATCTTAGCATCGCTACAACCCACCCGGAGTTTCAGGAGCGTGTTGTACGCATGACCGCGGCCGAGCAACTTGCCGGCGTCGTCTCTCCGGTATGGCCCGCAGAACCATGCCCTCGCCGGAGAGTCCTCGGGTAACGCTGCTTGATGAAACCTCTCGGCCGCCAGGCGATAGATCTTCTCAGCTGTGCTCTCGGTCCGCTCCCTAGCCTTCTTGACCTCCGGCTTCTTCTCGAGCTCGATACCAGCTATCGCCGCAGCCCGGATCAGGGCATCACCCTTACTGGTGAGGTTGTGGTATTTTTCTAGGAAGGTGAACACGTCCCCATGCTCGGGACACTGCCAACAATGATATCCTTGTTTTTCCTCGAGGATGGAGAAGCACTCATGGCCACCACAGAAAGGACATTGCTCCAGGTGCTTCCCTTTCATGGATAAGCCGGTTTCGTTCTTGATAACGGTAAGTATGTTTAGAGCTGCTTTTACTCGTTCGAAATCAGGCAATGGAGATCCTTAATGACCTACAAGATTGAACTCCAAAACAGGCGCACCCGTCGCGGCAAGGCCGCGATGGGTGATAATGAGTGCTTATTTGTTGAGTGGAAAAGAGAACAGATGGGAAGGTCTACCAACGGAGTCTTTGTGCACCTTCTGTGCACCATCGTCAAGAAAGGCTTGACAATGCTAACCCTTTGATTTACTATCAGACCCAACCTTTAGCGGGGTGGAAATACCAGGTACCGGGACGGTTTCGAGTCCCGCCACCCGCTCCATTGTTTCCCCGAAAAAGTTAAAGGTTAAAAGTTCCGGCTCCTCGGTGACAAACTTTTAATTTTTAGCTTTTTTTGTTTTTCCGGGCGGCGTAGCCAAGTGGCTAAGGCAGAGGTCTGCAAAACCTTCATTCATCGGTTCAAATCCGATCGCCGCCTCCATTTAACTATCACATAACCAGAGATCAGCACAGATAATTACCGGATCGGATGTTCCTCTTCATGATCCGTCAGTATTTCCTCCCTGCACTCGATCTGTGCTCGTTTTTGTTCATCTTTAGGTCCATTTTTTCTTCATCCGGTTCTCATAACTATGCCCCATTCCCAGTTCGTTCACCTTCATCTGCATACTGAATACAGTCTCCTGGACGGAGCCATCAGCGTCGACAACCTCGTTAAGAAGGCTGTTGAGCTCAAGATGCCGGCTGTTGCGGTGACGGACCACGGAAACCTCTTCTCGGTCATTGATTTCTACCAAAAAGCGCTCAAAGCCGGAGTAAAGCCGATCATCGGCTGCGAGATCTATGTCGCACCGGGATCGCGTTTTGAGAAGGCCATGCCGGGCGGACGTCATGACGAGGAATTCTACCATCTCATCCTGCTTGCCCGGAACAAACAGGGCTATAAGAACCTGGTGAAGCTGGTCACCTCTGCATTTCTCGAAGGATTCTACTACAAACCACGGATCGACAAGGAACTTCTCCAGAAGCACCGTGAAGGGCTGATCGGACTCTCCGCCTGCCTTGGCGGCGAGATCCCCTCGCTCCTGCTCCAGAACCGATATGAAGAGGCAAAGAAGGCCGCTCTCCAGTATCAGAGCATCCTCGGACAGGAGAATTTCTACTTTGAGCTTCAGGACAACGGCATCCCCGAGCAGGAACAGGCAAACCGCGAGCTGCTCAAACTGAGCCAGGAGACAGGTATCCCGGTCGTTGCGACCAACGATTGCCATTACCTGGACATGGAGGACCACAAGGCCCACGATGCCCTGCTCTGCATTCAGACAGGAAAAATGGTCAAGGATGCCAACCGGATGAAGTTCTCCTCAGAGACCTTCTATATGAAGACCCCCGAGGAGATGAAGAAGGCATTTTCTTACGTTCCGGAAGCAATAACGAATACTATCCGGATAGCTGAACGGTGCAACGTCGAGCTTGAACTCGGCAAGTATCATCTGCCCCACTTCCCCGTGCCCGACGGGTACACCCTCAATTCATATATGGCCGAACTGGCACGGAAAGGTCTGGACGAGCGCTTTATCGAGATCGAAACTGTTCGCGGCGCGGGCACTGTCGACCGCGAATCGTACCGAAAACGGCTGGAGTCCGAGATCCAGATGATAGAGAAGATGGGTTTCTCTGGATATTTCCTGATCGTGGCGGACTTCATCAGATACGGAAAAGAGCACGGCATCCCTGTGGGCCCTGGCCGCGGCTCCGCTGCCGGCAGCCTTGCCGCCTACTGCCTCAGGATCACGGACCTCGATCCCATCCCCTACAACCTGCTGTTCGAGCGGTTCTTGAACCCAGAACGCATCAGCATGCCTGATATAGACGTGGACTTCTGCCAATACCGGCGAGATGAAGTGATAAAATACGTCACCGAAAAGTATGGAGCCGATCATGTTACCCAGATCATCACCTACGGCACCATGCTGGCAAAGGGAGTGATACGCGACGTCGGCCGGGTCCTGGACATCCCCTACGCGGAGTGCGACCGTGTTGCGAAACTCGTGCCGAACAAGCTGAATATCACGCTCAAGGAGGCCATGGAGCAGGAGCCCAAGCTCAAGGAAGCGGCCAAGAAGGACCCCCGCATCGCCGAGCTGATGGAGATCGCGCTGTCGCTCGAAGGCCAGGTTCGCCATGCCTCGAAGCATGCCGCCGGTGTGGTCATTTCACAGGAACCGTTGACCGAATACGTTCCCCTTTTCAAGACGCCGAAGGACGAGATCACGACCCAGTTCGACATGAAAGCGGTCGAGAAGATCGGCCTTGTCAAGTTCGACTTTCTGGGACTCCGCAACCTGACGGTGATCCGCAAAGCCGAGGACACGATCAATGATCGGCTCCAGAAGGCGCCGCTTGAGCATGCGGACCCTTTTTCGGTCAGCAGGCTCAGGCTTGATGATCCGAAGACCTACGAACTGCTTGGACGCGGCGAAACCGCCGGCATCTTCCAGCTTGAATCTGCCGGCATGCGGGACATCATCATCAAGATGAAACCCCAGACCTTCGAAGACCTTATCGCCATCCTCGCGCTCTACCGGCCCGGCCCTATCCAGAGCGGCATGGTGGACGATTTCATCAAGCGGAAAAAAGGCCAGACCAAGATAACCTATGAGCTTCCCCAGTTGGAGCCCATCCTTAAGGATACTTACGGCGTCATTGTGTACCAGGAGCAGGTGATGCAGATCTCCCGCACCCTGGCGGGCTATTCCCTGGGCGGCGCGGACCTCCTGAGGCGCGCTATGGGGAAAAAAGATCCCGAGGTCATGAAGAAGGAGAAGGTCCCCTTCCTGGAAGGCGCAAAAAAGCAGGGCATTGACCTGAAAAAGGCCGAGGCGATCTTCGACCTCATGGCCAAGTTCGCGGAATACGGCTTTAACAAGTCCCACAGCGCGGCCTACGCCCTGATCACCTACCAGACCGCCTATCTCAAGGCACACTACCCTGTGGAATACATGTCAGCGCTGCTCACGAGCGAAGTCGAGGACACGGACAAGGTGGTGAAATACATCTACGAGGCCCGGCAGATGGGCATAACGATCCTCCCGCCTGACGCGAACGAGAGCCGCTGGGACTTCACGGTCATGGAAGCACATGACCGTGAGACCGTTGAGCCGGGCAGCACCATCGGGTCCATACGCTTCGGCCTTGCGGCGGTCAAGAATATCGGCATCTCGGCCATCGAGGCAATGATCGAGGCTCGTGAATCAAAAGGTCCATTCTCCTCCCTTGCCGATTTCTGCCGAAAAGTGGACCAGCGCAGGGTGAACCGCCGGGTCATCGAGGCGCTCATCAAGTGCGGCGCCCTTGACAGCACCGGCGCCCGCCGCGCCCAGATGATGGAAGGTATCGACATGATGCTGGACCAGGCCTCCCGGCATCAGGAGCAGGAAGCCATAGGCCAGTTCAGCATTTTCGACTCCATCGACGATAACAAGGACCCGGAACTACCCAATGTTCCCGAATGGAAGGAAAGTCAGCTGCTTGCCTATGAAAAGGAAAGCGTGGGGTTCTACATTTCCGGACATCCGCTTGCGGCTTATGAGAACGAGCTCAAACGGTATGTAACCGCGACGATCGATAACCTCGACCAGTTTTCCGATCAAAAGGAGGTGATCGTCTGCGGGATCATCGCCAGCCTGAAGCCAAAGCTGACCAAGAAGAACGACAAAATGGCCATCATGAACCTTGAGGACCTTTCGGGCACTATCGAGGTCATCGTGTTCCCGGAATTGTACAAGAACTCCCAGCATTTGCTCGTAACCGACGCACCGCTCATCGTGCGTGGAACCCTTGACAAGAGCGAGCAGGGGAACAAGATCAAGGCCATGTCCCTCAGCCTTCTGACCGAGGTCAAGAAGAACAGGACATCGCGAATGGACATCCGGTTGAATGCGACCGGCCTTACCCGCGATGATCTCCTGAAGATCAAGGAGATCCTTTTGCGGTCTAAAGGGGACATCCCGGTCTATCTCCGTTTGCAGAATCCATCCCGCAATGAGTCCCTCATATCCGTGGGCAGAGATATCCGTGTCACGCCGACGGACCAGCTTATCGCGGACATCGAATCCCTTATCGGTTCAGGGAGCGTGTCACTGTCGTAGCAGTACCGCGCGATTCACCTGCCTTCCCTGCACATCTCCTATTGTTATTGACAGCCTGCAACTGATTACTTTATAATCTTTCCAATCCTGGTAAGCTGCGATGAAGGCTGTTCAATTTCCGTTCTATCAACGCCTCCATCCCGAGGTCAGTCCGTGGTTCACTTACTGCTCCTACTCATTACCTGCATGTCCTTGTCTTGCGCTCCAGGCTCTCTTGCCCAGCGAGTAGACCTATCCAGGGAGGAACAGAAACATGCGCGTTCGATCTTTTTTGAGATCGACAGCAGGAACCGCACAATAAAGAAGACCGATGCATGGCTGACCAAAGCCTATGCGTCCCCCGGCATCAAGAAACTGAACGATATTGCGCCTGCATCCTATGATGACTATCGCTCCGCCGTTGTCAATGGCGAGGTCGTTATCATCGTTCATCCCGGGTATTTCCCCTTTTTTGACCAGTGGAGCGTACCAGTCATTGAAACGGATTATGCCAAGGGCTATCCAAAACGTAATCTCGTAGAGCGCCTTGGTGACACACTTGATCCGGCGAATACCCCTTACCTGCTGCTGCGGGAGCAGGAAAAACTGACCAGGGACCTGATAGAATATCTGTCCCTGGAGCAGCGGCTTGTCATCCTGATTCTGCCCCGAAATTACCAGGACCATCTAACTTACGGCTACAGGCGGGGATTTGATGAATATGCCAGATATATCAGTGAGTTGACGAATCACAGTTCTTATATCCTGTTCTTGGAGTCGGACACCTATAGAAGCGGCTTTCTTCTTGAGAAGGACCTTGATATGCTTGCAGGATTCATGGAATGGATAGGCGCGCGTTCCATTCTTTTAGGCGGCGGTTTCTTCGGAAAATGCCTGAGTCATTGCTACATTTCGCTCCGATCCCGCTATTCCCATGAACAGATCAACGTGGTGCCGGAAATCACCATGCCCCCACCGAACGGGAAGACCATTGAACAGGCAATACTTCTTGATAAGGCAGGAAGATTATCGCGGCGGGGTATATGGGATTTCTTTCAGAGGACATCCTATCGATCGACAAACAACGAACGATTTCACTTGAAGCCACTAACCTGGTATCGTTATCCTACCATAGCAAGATGAGACCAATATCCAGGACAGCGTCAATGCAACTTAAGATAAAGATGACATATACACCACGATCCATTTGATTATCCGGTCATAATTGCAACTTGCAGATATACTTTAACTATCCACAGGGCTCCTCTTTCTGCTGCCTGGGTTCTTTGCTGGTATATTCTCCACCAGAGCGAAACCCCGCACCTTGATCCATACAATCGGCACCAAGCTATTCTTGACGCAACAGCAATTTGTAGCTATATTCAATGAGATGGCAGATAAATTTCAGGACCTGGAACATTTCGACCAAGCTGACATCGAAGCGGCGATAATTCGGAACGCCCCTGATGAAATATCCTTTGTTCCCCTGATCGTCGCGCTTTCATCTTCTGATCAGCATCTTGCCATGACCGTGTGCGCCGGACTTGCTACCCATGGAGATCCCCAGGTCCGCGGCAATGCGGTCATGTCACTTGGACATATTGCCCGCCGGTTCCGCCAACTTGACGAAAGCCTGGTCAAACCGATCATTGAGCGGGCGCTGCAGGACCAGGACGACCAGGTGAGGATCCTGGCAAAATCAGCCGCTGATGAGATCCATCAATTCCTGCACTGGACTATCAGCGGACACAGTTACACTTGATCTTTTGTCCCAACCGGCTGGTTTCTGTTGTATTCCCCCGGTGGCTGAGTGATAATGGCGACCAGTTTGAACAACGGTTATTCAAATCATGGCTAAGCATAAGATACTTGTGATCGAAGACAATAAGACCCAGGCAAACATCGTGAAGGACAATCTCACGAAGAATGGCTACGATGTGCTTCTTGCCGTCGATGGAATTTCCGGTTTCAAACAGGCCAAGACCGAACGTCCGGACCTTGTCCTGCTGGACCGGGTCCTTCCCGACATGGACGGGAACGAGGTCTGCCGGTGGATGAAACTCGACCCTTCCACACGGGACATTCCCGTGATCATGCTCACCGCGCGCAGCACTTCCTCGGACAAGGTGGCGGGGCTCGAAGCGGGAGCTGATGATTACCTTCCCAAGCCATTTGATGAGACAGAACTGATCGCGCGCATTTCCGTGCGTCTCCGTTCCAAGAGCCAGCAGGACGAGCTCAAGAAGAAGAACCGCCAGTTGGAGGACATGCTGTCGCAGGTTGAGAACCTGGCCGTCATGGACCCCCTCACCGGTCTCTTCAACCGCCGCAGGTTCGAGACCATCCTGGGCAATGAGTTCCGAAGATCGGTGCGGTACCACAGCCCGCTCAGCCTTCTTATGCTCGACATCGATCACTTCAAGATCATTAACGACACCTTCGGCCACCAGACCGGGGACGCGGTGCTCAAGGAGTGCGCAAGGCTGTTTCACGATCTGGTACGCCAGGTGGATACCGTGGCCCGCTACGGAGGAGAAGAGTTCGTCATTCTCAGCCCGAACATCACAAGGGACAGCGCTTTTCAGGCGGCAGATCGCATCAGGAAGGCCATAGAGGCCCATTCCTTCCCCGGGGTGGAGGGCAGGTCTATAACGATCAGCATCGGCGTGGCCAGCATGCCTGATCCGGCACTGGATAGCGAGGAAAAGTTCATCCACTCGGCCGATATGGCCATGTACGAAGCTAAAAAGAAAGGACGAAACCGGGTAGTGTCAGCGTGACCGAAGCCGGTCCTTGATCCGCTTCACCCGCTCCCCCCGTCAGACCCCATGGCATCACTCCAAGCCCTCTTTGAAAGATACGCGATGGTTTCCCTGGAAAAGCAGACCAGACTTGCCAGTCTGCTGGGAAACCATTTTTTCCAGATAGACCTGGAGGAGGGCAAGGCCCGGTTCAGCGACATCTGGGAATGCAATTTTCAGGTATTAGGAACGGAGTCGGACAACACGCTCAACTGGATCTGGGGATGGGCCGATGAGCAGACGGAGGTTCCCGAGCACCTTCTCTCGGCAGCGCGGGAGCTCAGGAACTGGGGCTTGAGGAACAACGTGACTGAGCTTGCCACGCCATCGATCGACCTGAACCATGCCGACGGCACCATGTTCGCCATGATCGCGTCATCGGTCTGCCGGGCCAATGCCTTCTACCGAGACCACTTTGAAGGCGGCTCTCTTTTCGTTCTGCTCTTTGGCGATGCGCTCGATCGTCAACCCGGGTTTGACCGGGCAGGATTCCTGCACGCACTGGAAGAGCACACCGCTGTCTACCCTGGAAATCACCGCGCGCTGGTCGTTTCGTACTTCCGGGAGTTGAACCTGCCCTACCAGGAAAACAGCGGAACATTCTCCGGCGAGCTTGCCAACGGCGAACGCATTGTCGCGGAATTCGATCCCGCCGGCATGATATCCACGATTAACGGAGAGGCGTTCCCTGCTGATGCGGGAGCTGTCTAAGAGCCTATGGGAAAGGTCCTGATTATCGATGATGACGACGCATTCCTGCACCTGCTGGAAGAATACGTCCACAAACGATTCCCGGAACTGGAGGTCGCGACCTGCAGTGATCCGGTACGTTGTCTCACGGCCATCACGACAGATCTGGATCTTTTGCTGGTAGACCTCGAAATGCCCGGTATTGACGGATCAAAGGTCCTTGCCTATGCCACGGCCAAGGGCATGAACAAGAACCGGATCGCGATCCTGTCAGGCAGGGATGCGGATTATCTTCATGAGAAGTTCCCCATGGGAAGCTGCCTGGCCGTCCTGAACAAGCATGAGGCGCGGCAGAAAGAAGTTCTCGACATGGTGTTCGATTCACTGCAGAAGAAGAGCCGAACCCCGAAATAGACGGTCTCGCGACTATTATGCGGCACAACGGTCAGAACGTCCCCTTCCGTATCTTTAGTGATCAGAGCCTGCCCGGGCTGCCGACGGGACAGCGACCCAAACAAGAGCGTTGGGATCGATGGGCCATACCTTCCATGTTATCGTTGAATGCCTAGCGAAATGGCCACTTGTTTTTTCTCCTGCCCTGTGAGAACATCTCTCCATGGCCGATCCGGTCGAGCATCCCATCAACGGCACCCTGGACCTTCATTTGTTCCATCCTGAAGAGGTAAAGGAAAGGTTTTTTATGAATCTTCTCGATAAGCTCGAACGTAATTTTCGCGGCATGGCGATACCGAACATCACTCTCTACATCGTCATCGGCCAGGCGTTTTTTTACCTGGCCGCATATTCCGGCCAGCTTGACGTCTCGCGCATGCTGATGATCCCGTCCATGGTCCTGCAAGGTGAATGGTGGCGGCTGTTCTCTTTCATTTTCATCCCGCCTTCCGCAAGCATCGTGTTCGTATTCTTCGGTTTGTACTTCTTTTACATGATGGGCAGCGCCCTGGAAGGCCGCTGGGGAGCCTTCCGGTACAATATGTTCCTGCTGCTCGGGTGGCTTTTTACCGTGGCAGTCGCTTTTCTCATTCCCAACGGAGTTGCCACAAACGTCTTTATCGGCGCATCTGTGTTCCTGGCATTTGCCCACCTCTATCCGGAGTTCACGATCTATATATTCTTCATTCTTCCGGTAAAGCTAAAATGGCTCGCGCTTCTTACCTGGATCGGCTACGCATTCTCGATCCTTTTCGGAACCTGGAGCACGCGGATATTCGTCCTGGCGTCTATCGGAAACTACCTGCTGTTCTTCGGGGACGATATTGTCTGGAGAATAAAGACCGGGCAGCGGAAGATGAAACACCAGGCCAAGACGATCTCAGGTTCCGGAGAGCCCTTCCACCGCTGCACGGTCTGCGGCAAGAGCGATGTTTCCCACCCGGACATGGAGTTCCGCTATTGTCCGGAATGCGGCGGCCTGGGATATTGCATGGACCATATCGAAGCCCACGAGCACCGGCCGAAATGACCAACGCTTTACTTCTATGCGGAGCGGCGATTTAACATGGATTGAGAACTGGCAAGGCACAGGATGACTCGAAGAAAAAACGATAATTGCACTTCACCCGTAGAAATATATTTTGGTATCTACTTCACCGCGATAAAATCGATCTCAACAAGCACATCTTTCGGCAAACGCGATACTTCCACGGTCGCACGTGCCGGTGGATCTGCAGAAAAATAGCTTCCGTAGACCTCGTTCACCGCAGCGAAATCCCCGATATTCCGAAGATAGATCGTTGTTTTTACCACCCGCGTCAGATCACTTCCTGCCGCCTCAATGACTGCCTTGCCGTTCTCCATCACTCTTTTCGTCTGATCACGCGCATCTCCACCGACCACCTGGCCGGTCTTCGGATCAAGCGCGATCTGGCCGGAAACGAAAATGAACCCGTACGCCTCGATCGCCTGGGAATAAGGGCCGATGGCCTGGGGTGCCTTTTCGGTTTTGATAATATTTTTCATTGGTTTTCCTGTCCTTAATTCCGAATTCCGCATTCCGAATTCCGAGTTCGGATCATCCCGCTTTTACCCGTTTGACATCCAGCACACCATCGACGCTCTCGATGCTCTTGATGATCCGGTTCAGATGCTCGACATTGTTGATATCGATGGTAAAGTTCAAAACAGCCTCTTTATCCTGATTGGTGGTCACTTCGGCATGGGTGATGTTAGCTTCAGCCGCACTGATCGATGACGAAACACTCGCCAATAGCCCCGGCCGGTCCTGGGTCCGTACCGTGATGCGCACGGAATGGCCGCCTTGGCGGAACTCACCCCAGGTCACTTCTATGAGCCGTTCCTTGTCAAAGGACATCTCGGACACGTTCGGGCAATCAGAGGTATGGACCGAGATGCCCCGGCCGCGGGTAATGAATCCCACGACCTTGTCCCCGGGAACGGGATTGCAGCATTTGGAAAGATGGAACAGCATCTCGTCCATGCCGCCTATCTTCATACCCGAACCCTGTGATTTCTTTTCGCCCGAGGGGGCTGGTTTTTTCAGGGGTTTCTTCGGGATCGGCTCGATATGGGGCCGGTCCGGGGCGAGCTTGTTCGCGACCATGTGCGCCGAGACCTTCCCGTATCCGATCGCGGCGAGCAGATCGTCCACGGTGTTGTTGGAAAGTTCCTGGGCAACGCGTGGCAGGTCCTCTGATTTGAAGACCTTCGACGGGTTCAGGTCGTGCTTGCGCAGGTCCTTTTCGAGCAGTTCCTTGCCGAGCAGGATGCTGCGTCGGCGTTCCTCGGTCTTGACCCAGGCCTTGATCCTTGCCCTGGCCTTGGACGTCTTGACGAACTTGAGCCAGTCCCTGCTCGGCGTGTGGCCGGTCTGCGTGATCACCTCGATCCGGTCGCCGTTCTGCAGGACATGTTTGATCGGAACGATCTTGCCGTTGATCTTGGCGCCCACGCACTGATGTCCGATGTCCGTGTGCACGGCATAGGCAAAATCAACAGGCGTCGATCCCTGGGGCAGTTCGCGCACATCACCTTTCGGCGTGAACACGTACACCACATCAGGAAAGAGATCGCCCTTGACCGTGTCCATGAACTCCCTGGCGTCAGGAAGTTCGCGCTGCCACTCGAGGAGCTGCCGCAGCCAGGCGAACTGCTGTTCTTCGCGCTGGGATACGGCCGATTTCTCCTTGTATCTCCAGTGGGCGGCGATGCCTTCTTCCGCAAGTCGATGCATCTCTTCCGTCCGGATCTGGAACTCCACGCGTTCGCCCTTGGGGGCGATGACGGTCGTGTGCAGCGATTGGTACAGGTTCGATTTCGGAACACCGATAAAATCCTTGAACCTGCCGGGGACCGGCGTCCAGAGCGAATGGATAAGCCCCAATATGGCGTAACAGTTCACCTTCGTGTCCGTTATGATGCGCACCGCGATCATGTCGTACACATCATCGAACGAAATGCCCTGTTTCTGCATCTTCTGCCAGATGCCGTAAAAATGCTTGGGCCGCCCTTTCACCTCGCCCTTGTATCCATGTTCGGCAAGCTGGCGCTTCACGACCTCGAGCAGTTCGTTGATATAGGACAGCCGCTCCACCTTCTTTTCCGCAACGCGGCGGGCGATCTCCTGGTATTCCTCGGTATGGAGGTACATGAACGAAATGTCCTCAAGCTCGGTCTTGAACTTCTGGATTCCGAGGCGGTTCGCCAGAGGCACATAGATATCCTGCGTTTCCTGGGCAACCTTGATCTGCTTTTCCGGCGGGAGGAACGTCAAGGTCCGCATATTATGCAGCCGATCAGCAAGCTTTATCAGGATGACCCGGATATCGTTCGCCATGGCCACGATCATTTTTCGGAAGTTCTGCGCCTCGCGCTCTTCGCGGCTCTGCAATTCTATCCGGGACAGTTTGGTCATGCCGTCCACGAGCTTCGCAACCTCGTCGCCGAAGAGTTCCTTGATCTCCTCGTAGGTCGAGGAAGTGTCTTCGATGGTATCGTGGAGTATGGCTGCCGTGACCGTTGCGGGATCCAGACGCAGATCAGCGAGGATCTTCGCGACCTCGATAGGATGTATGAGGTAGGACTCCCCGGAAAGCCGCACCTGTCCCTGATGCACCTTTGCCGAGTAGATGTATGCACGCCGTATCATGTCCACATCCGCATCAGGATGGGAACTCTGTACGCGCTCTACGATGTCTTCAAGACGTACTATTGCCATGCATTCGTTCCCTTGCGCTGTTCAACAACAGCCTCTCATGACCGTGTCTTGCGTTTCATGGTCATTCATCCACTTTGATGTCCCGAACATCAAGTTCGATGTTCGACATGTTATTCCAGGTGTTCATGCGGGGAGTGAACACGACCGCGATGCGTTTTCCCGGTCGCAGTCGCGATCCGAACTGTTCGCCCTTGCCGTAAGCGATCGCCTCAAAAGACAGTGATGACTCTTTCTGGCGAAGACGCATTTTCACGTGTTTGCTCCCGTTGCCCACGGTTCTTACGGACAGGACCTCGAGTTCCTTTGAACCAAGTCGGGGCTCGGGATTTCCCTGTCCATAAGGAGACATCCGGTCTATATCGTTCAGGAGGTCAAGATTGATCTCGTTGAACGTTATCGGAGCGTCAATGGTCATTTTCCGCACAAAACCGCCTGCCCCCAGCGATTCCCTCACATCAGCACTCAACCGTTCCTGCAGGCGCGGTACCTGTTCCTCGGAGATCGACAGTCCTGCGGCGTATTTATGGCCGCCGAAGCCCAGGAGTATGTCGGAACATCTCGACAGGCCGCTGTATAGATCGTAACCAGGAATGCTGCGCGCCGAACCCTTTCCTACACCGTCCTTGACGGCGATTAGCACGGCCGGCCGGTAAAACTCGTCGGAGATCCGGGAGGCCACGATCCCCACAACGCCGGGATGCCATGCGGGCGAGGAAAGGACAAATGCCCCGGTAGCAGCTGGATCAAAGGCGAGGCATCGTTCCCGCGCTTCCTTCCAGATGGATTCTTCCACTGCCTGCCGCTCCCTGTTCACCGCATCGAGGTCATTGGCAAGCCTGCCTGCCTCGCCGGGGTCATCAGTGGTCAGCAGTCGGAAGGCCGTATCCGCCCGTGCGAGCCTGCCGCTGGCATTGATGCGCGGAGCAAGGGAAAAACCCACGGTCCCGACCGTCACCCGCTTGCCCGATATCCCCGCTGCTTGTTTGAGCGCTGCGACACCAGGCCTCAGCATGGCATCATTCGAGGAAAGCATATTCAGACCGTGACGTACTAGGATCCGGTTCTCACCGGTGATCCTGCCCATGTCCGCCACCGTTCCGAGCGTGACCAGGTCGAGATACTTCTGCACAACTGGATCGGAGCTTTCGGCCTTCAACAGGCCCTGTACGAGCTTGAATGCCATGCCTACCCCGGTCAGGCCGCTCACCCGCTGCCTGACATCTTCAGAGGCGTTCTCGGACAAGAGCGACGGATGCAGGATGGCAAATGCCCTGGGGAACACTGACGCCTGCCCGTGATCCGAGCCGCTGCGCATGGCATCTGATTCGTGATGGTCCGTGATGATAAGGTCGATCCCCAGACTCCGGGCGTGGTCCGCTTCCCTGAGCGCGCTGATGCCGCAATCCACGGTTATGACAAGCCGCACACCTGCCCCGGCAAGCCGTCCCAGGGCGTCCGAATTAAGACCATAGCCTTCGGACATCCGGTCGGGAATATAGGCCTGCACGTCGGCTCCCAGGTCCCTGAGCGCGAGGAACAGCACCGCAGATCCGGTGACGCCGTCCACGTCATAGTCTCCGAACACCGTTATCGGTTCATGACGCCTGATGGCTTCGCTGATCCGCGTGACAGCCTGGTCCATGTCCCGGAAGGTTCGCGGATCGGAAAGAGAGGAGAGTTCAGTGGAAAGAAAAGAACGTGCGGCTGACAGATCGCCGATACCGCGCACGACAAGGAGACGGGCCATGAGCGGCGATATCCCGGTCTCGCGTGAGAGCAGCGCTGCCGCTCCCGCATCGTGCTCTGCCAGAACCCACTTCATACAAGGGGGCGGGAGGAACTACGCTTTGTTCTCAGGTTTCGACGAGTCTTTCGTGGAATCAGTACCGTCGGATATTCCCTTTTTGAAACCTTTGATCGCCTTGCCCAGCCCTTCGCCGAGCTGCGGAAGACGGTTCGCTCCAAAGATGATGACGACGATCACGAGAACAACGATCAGTTCCGGCATGCCCAATCCGAACATACAACCTCCTTGTACTCTTCCGGCGTATTGATATTCACAAAGGAACGATGCCGGGGATCGAACCGGTCGATCTCATCCTCGGCAACGAACCGGACGTTTGCTCCATCGAAGAGCCGCTGTATCTTCCGCTCCCCGTTCTTCAGGAACGATTCCATGACCGGAAGCAGCCGCCGATGATAGATAGCATGCAATGGTTCGGAAAGACCCTGTATACGGGGAACCACCGCATCGTAGTCCCCTACCTGGTCCTGCAGATAGGTGATCAGAGGAACGTTGAGATAAGGCATGTCGCAGGCGCTCACGAAATGCAGGTCTTCACAGGACGAACGTATTCCGGAATAGATGCCGGTGAGTGGGCCCCGTATGTCAAATGCATCTTCTGCGACAACCACCGGATAAGACCGGAAAATCTGGGGTGTCCTCGTTACAATGATCGTCTGCGTGAAAAGCGACCCGTGTACGGCCAGTATATGCTCAATGAGAGGCTTGCCTTCGACTTCGAGGAAGGCCTTGTCCGATCCCATGCGGCTGTTCTCTCCACCGGCCAGAATTACGCCTATCATGTGTAAAGTTACCGTATTTACCAGAGGGTGTCAACAGCGAACTTCCCGGTCAGCAGGCGTTATTAAGCAGATTTTTCGCTTCTTCAATGTCATTCAAACGGGAACGACGTTCCCTTTTGTACTAAAACAACCTCAATCTGTAATTTTATATTGACAGAAACACTGTTTGGTCTTTATAGTGCTTACATGAGAGTGGCTGTTATCATCGTTCTTTGCGCTATTCTTATGAGCGCTCTACTGCCGCCGGCCTTACCGCTCCTTGCACTGTATGGCGGTGCCCAAACGATCGGACAGCTGGACGTCTGTCATTCCGCTGTTCCTGCTTTGTCAGGCAGCGGCGATATGCCTTGCCTTGGTGAGTGCTCCTGCAGACCCGTACCGCCCGTCATTGTCAGATCCGCTGATACTTTCACTCCTGTTTTTGTCCAGACAGTGTATTCCACGCAGAACGAACGTCCCCCGAAAGCCTAGTCCGTCTTTTTCCGAAACGTCCGAGAAAATGAGCACTACCGTTCCGTCCTCATGCTGATTCGTGTCTGCATGGCCGCGGAACGTCTCCCCTAACCTCGGCTCCGCTTCGGGAATATCTGATTTCCCTTTAGAATTCACTAGATCCGAAGCGGAGCCATTTTTTTACTTACACCATGGAGCCATCGAGTTCCATGTATTCCAGTACTCTGAATGAGGGAGGATCGTGATGGATTTCAAGAAGATCGGTGATGCAGAAATATCCCGCAGGGACCTTATGCTCGGCGCAGGCAAGGTGGCGATCGGTGCCGCAGGAATCGCAGCGCTCTCATCTGGTGGTTTCGGTTTGATCAGGAACGCTGAAGCCAAGGAAGGATCCACGGAGAAGTGGCCCTGGCCGTATGTAAAGCTCGACCCTGACAAAACCGCTGAACTCGCCTACAACGAGTGGTACCGCGTCTTTTGCGGCGCCGCGGTCATCAGCAGCGTGTTCACCCAGCTCCGGGAGAAAATCGGTGAGCCCTACAAGTCCTTCCCCATCGATTCTTTCGTCTTCCTCGAAGGCGGCATGGCAGGCTGGGGCACGGTCTGCGGTTCCAATGCCGGCGCCAACGTCGTGAGCAACGTGATCATTGGTCCCCGGATTGCAGGACCTGACTGCGAACACGGCCATTCTGTCGGGTCGGACATGATGGACTGGTACTCCAATACCGCTCTTCCGATTTTTACACCCAAGGAACCAAAACAGAAGACCGCAATTATCCAGACCACGGCAAACTCACCGCTCTGCCATGTTTCGGTCGGCAAGTGGATGAAGAAATCCGGCTTCGCGCTCGGGAGCGCCGAGCGCAAGGACCGTTGTGCCCGTGTGGCTGCGAGCGTTGCACACAAGCTGGTGGTAGATCTGAACGCATGGAAGGACGGCAAGTTCGAGCCCAAATCCTCCTGGACCCCGGGCAAGTCCGTCGGGATCACGGGTCAGCAGAATTGCAACGAATGCCACGGCTCGAACATCCCCACCCCGCCGATGGCAAAGAAGTAGGTCATAGTAGGTCATAATAGGTCATAACAATTCAGGCGGGGCTCAGGCCCCGCCTGAATATTCTATGCCTCAGCAGTGGACGCACACGGAGATATTCATGGCACGCAAGTATCGGAAATATATTTATAGCTTTTTTTTTGCCTCCATAGTGCTATTTTCTGCAAAATCGTCGTTTGCCGCCGGTCTCTGCTGTCAGCTTTCGAGCGGCGTGCAGGAAAGTCTTTCGGGCGTAGCTGCCCCTGCTTCCGAGGAACTTTCCGTACAATTCACTTACAGTTTCACCCGCATGGATAAGGTGATGCAAGGAACGTCTGTCACATCGTTGGATGAAGCGAGCTCGTCGACAAACTATACTTCACTACCCGTAAGCATGGACATGATCAAGCACACTTTTACCGCGGGATATGGTTTTTCGCCTAAGTTCAAAGGATTTGTTTCCCTGCCCTACCTCCGGAACACCATGAACATGACCATGAGCAATGGCGTGGGCCTGGGGTGGATGGATATGACCATGGAGCCGATCTCCGCTCCGGGAGACGCGACCGTCATGGGCCTCTACCGGATCTACACGGACCGAGAGATACGACCGAACAAGGCGCTCACCGCGGGAATCGGCATCAAAACGGCTACCGGCTCTTCAACGAAAACAACATCAAGCGGGAAATACGTCCATGCCCATATGCAGCCGGGCACCGGCTCCTGGGACCCTCTTGTTTCCCTGCTTTACACACAGATGATGAATCCTTTCCTGGTACAGGCGGACATGACCCATCAGTTTGCCACCAGGAACCGCCAAGGCTACGAGTTCGGCGATTCTACCGCGATCAATCTTGGTACGACCTATGCCGTGGCGCGGGAGTTTAACGTAAGCGCCGGCCTGACCTATCTCCATGTGGCTGGAGCAGATGACCGGGACGGTAAATATACGAACCTCAACAGTCTCATGGACGACCCCGCGAACACCGGAGGTGACAGTCTGTGGCTTTCTCCGGGAATTCAGGTGTTACCAATAAAGAATGCCATGATGGACGTGAAAGTGCAGCTCCCGGTCTGGGAAAACGTGAACGGCATACAACTGGTGACCCGCTACCGGGTGGTCATCGGCATGGCATACCGATTTTAAGTAAGAAATTGAAATTGCTTATTTTGAAAGGAGTAAGAAAAACATGGGCAAGCGGTTGATGTTACTGGCACTCGCCGTCACGGCCATCGGCATGGCGGCAATGGGCTGCAGCAGCAACAGCAGCGGTGTTTCAGGTCCTTCGGTAAATCTCGTGGGCAGCAAACAGGGGCAGGCTGTGGGATTCGCGGACGTTGACGGCGACGGCATCGAGGACAAGATCGTGGGCGCGCCCTATGCGGCATCCCCATCCGCCACGGGCGCGGCGCTTGTGTACACCGGTACGACCTCGTCAGGGTACGGCACGACCAACTCTGCCCTGCTCCAGGGCGGAGACGACAACTTCGGATGGGCCTTTGTGAACATGGGCGATGTGGATGGAGACGGAATAGCTGATTTCGCGATCAGCGCGATCCACGGAAGCGGCGACGACCCTGCTGACACCTCCCTCTCCGGCACGGTCACGATCTACAAAGGCGGCGGCAACGGCCGGATCATCAAGAAGATCGGCGGCGACGGTCCCATGGACAAGTTCGGCTATGCTCTCGCGGCCGGCGACGT
The DNA here is from genome assembly GCA_029858565.1 of Nitrospirota bacterium. Taxonomy (GTDB): domain Bacteria; phylum Nitrospirota; class UBA9217; order UBA9217; family UBA9217; genus JAKAHZ01. The sequence goes on from JAOUEV010000055.1 coordinate 19,331, forward strand.
GAACGGTGATGGAAAACCCGACCTCGTGGTCAGTGCGCCATTCAACACCAATGATCCCAACTTCTACCAGAAGGGCGCCGTCTATGGGTATTTCGCGCCGGACTTCGCCAGTCGCATCGCACTTTACTCATCCACATCGAACTCGACGCTTGGTCTCGGCGTTGCCGCAGGAGACGTGAACGGAGACGGCGTCGCCGATCTGCTCATGTCCTCGAGCGGCAAGGTCCTGGTGTATTTCGGCGGAGCTAATTTCGCGCCGGCGATCGATTCACCGGACATCGCCCTGACATCCTCCGCGAGCGGTTTCGGCAAGGCCATTGCCGTGATCGGCGATCTTGACGGCGACGGAAAGCGCGAGATCGCCATTGGCGCTCCGAATGCAATGATCAACACCTACCGCGATACGGGCAGCGTTTATATCGTCAAAGGATCGGCAGCGGGAGCGGTAAGTCTTAATGCTCCATCTGCGTCCCTTGTAGTGCGCATCGATGGAGCGGGCTTGTTCAGCAGGTTCGGAGCGTCCGTCACTGCACTGGGAGACGTAGACAACGACGGCAAGCCTGACTTCGCGGTCGGCGCGCCCATGACCGACGTAACCACATCATCAGGCCAGAACATCCTGAGCGGCAAGGTATATCTCTTCAAGGGAAAAGACATCGCCTCAACAACAACCATCGCCAATGCAACGGAATTCGAGGGCCTGGTGAAAAACCAGCAGTTCGGCACGTCCTTGGCAAAAAGCGCGAGCGGCAGCCTCCTCATCGGAGCCCCCCGTTCGAACATGGATACCGGCGGCGTAATGATGGTCGATCCCGCGACCGGCCAGACGGTAGCGGGCGGAAGCAGCGGCGGCGCGACCGGCGGCACCGGCGACTGTCATTGATCAAGACATGAAACCAAGGAGGAGTCAATTATCATGAAACGCAAGTTGATCGCAACGGCAATTATCGGGATGCTCAGCATCGCCGTTTTCGGCATGCTCTACGCGCAGACGGCGAGCTATGATTCATCGAATTTCAACGCCGACGCCCGAAAACTCCAGCCCGCGCCCACGGGCCACACAGTGGGCAAGGACAGCGGACCCGGCGAAGGCCTGCACAACTCCGGCGAGGATTGCGCCATCTGTCACACCACGAACGGCAAGGCGGGCAACTACGTGTTCACCGTCGGAGGAACGATCTATGAAGACCGGGCCGCGCGAAGGCCGCTCAAGGGCGCTGAAGTGATCCTGCAGGATTACGCGGGAAACGTGATCAGCATGACCACGAACGACGCCGGCAATTTCTGGACCTACGCAGATATCGCGAGCAATCCCTATACCGTCGCCAGCCATAGCGGCGTTACCCATTTACTCTTTACGGTCAACGCCGACGGCTCGGTAACTCCTGCAAATCCGTCCGATTCCCGGACCTGGCTGTACAAGGCATGGATCAGAAATCCCGACGGCGCGATCCGACAGATGGTGACCATCGCCCCGGTCGGCGGCTCCACGGGGACCGTGCCGCGCATGAGTTGCAACATGCACCACTCCCCCTTTGGCAGCACCGGCGCCGCGTGGGCATCGAGAAAGAGCTCGCTTGCCGCCTATCCGGCTTCATCGCTCAGCTTCCGCAAACACATTCTGCCCATATTCGTCAGCAAGTGCGCTCCCTGCCATGTTCCCGGGGCAAAGGCAACCCGGCTCGTGACGATAAGCGACGTGTACACGCAGACTACTTTCACATACGTTTCCCTGGCGAACACCGCGGTAACGTCAATTGATTACAGCAGCGGCCAGGATTTTACGTCTTATGCGGGATCGGTGTACACGAGCGGCTCGACGACCGTGACCAAACAGGGCATCAAGGATTTCGTCAATACATCAAGTCCTGATGAAAGCCCCCTCCTGACGAAAGCAATCGTCCAGGAACCGGGGACGACCATTCATGCAGGTGGTTCTTTCTGGAAGACTGAAGACAACGATTACAAAGCAATCAGACAGTGGATCGCGGAAGGCGCACAGAATAATTAATATCGTGTCATTATCAGCGGGACCGGCTTGCCAAGCCGGTCCCGCTGCGGTAATATGGTGCGGGAGTATTTTACATGAAAAAGACCATAACGCACCGCGTGTTGACCAGCATCCTTCTCCTGAGCGCCTTTGCAACGCTGCTGATCTCCTGCTCGCGCCAGCCTAAATATGACGCCCCGCCGATCTCAGGGAATGAAATTGTCATTGACATCCCTTCCCTCCCCCTGGAAACACCGCGCTTCTATACCTATCCGGTGAAGAACAGAAAAGTCTCGTTCTTCCTGCTCAAGCTGAATAACGGCGTTTTTGCCTTCTTCGACGCCTGCGTCAGCTGCTATCCGCAAAAACGCGGTTATGCCTACAAGGACGGCCGGGTGACCTGCCGGGCCTGCAACATGAGTTTTTCGATCTACAAGCTGGAAAAGGGTCTGGGCGGGTGTTTTCCGATCAAGATCGACGGCGAGGTCAGGGGAACGAATTATCACATCCCGATTTCCCTCGTTGAGCAGAACGCGGGAAAATTCTGACGTTCAAAGAAACCGGCACATG
>JAOUEV010000011.1 GCA_029858565.1 Nitrospirota bacterium
GGTCTGCAAATCCAAGAAAGCCGCCTTCTCAAAAGTTGAATAAGGACGTTATCCTCATGGTATAATGACGGGCCGGTATGAAGATACCGGCTTTTTTATTAGCTCATATTGGTGATGGTGTCGTAGAGGCAGATCCTTATATCGCCCCTGCAATTGCCCTGAGGAGGAGAGTTCCATGAAAGTCGTCGCGTTCTTTGGCAGTCCGCGGATCGAGGGGAATACCGACATTCTGCTGCAGGAGGCGCTGAAGCCTGTCCAGGCGGGCGGCCATGAGGTCATTGAGTTCCGTCTGAACCTCCTGAACATCAAACCCTGCCAGGACTGCGGAGGCTGCACAAAGACCGGCGTTTGCGTGATCAATGACGCTATGAAGGATATCTATGAAGCGATCAGGACCGCGGACCGTTTCATCCTTGCGTCACCGATATTTTTCTATACCGTCAGCGCCCAGGCAAAGGCCATGATCGACCGTTGCCAGGCCTTCTGGTGCGAGAAGTATCTCCTGAAAAAGGACATCCCCGCCGGACCCCACGGCCGCAAAGGGCTCCTGCTCGTTGCCGCGGGCATGAACAAGGACGCTGCTGTGCAGTGCGCCGATACGGTAGCGCGCATTTTTTTCCGCACCATCAGCGTGCCGGAACATGTGATGGTCAGCGCGTTGGGAGCGGACGGGAAAGGTGATGTGCTGAAGAACAGCGCTGTGCTGAAGGAAGCTTATGAGGCGGGAAAGAAGTTAATAAGCTGAGTAAGCAGTAAGTGGTAGAGCTGTAAGTAGTCAGTAAGAAGGGCTGGTGAGGAAGAGCAAGGGCTAGTGAAGCGAAAAAGGGCTAGAGGGCTATAAAGAAGGGTAAGGATTAGAGGATCAATGGAACAGTTTGTAAATTCTGAAATCCGAAATCCGCAATCCGCAATCCGCAATCGAATCATAATGTCATTTTCACCAGTTCGTGGCCGTTCAATTTCCTGTACAGACCATCAAGCTGTTCCCTGCTCGTGGCGATGAACGTCGCGGTGATGGAGAGGTATTTGCCGTTCTTGCTGAGCTGGGATGTGTAGACCACCGGGTCCGGGTCAAGGTGCTTCTCGATGATCTCCTTGATCGCCGTTTCAAAGGCCTCGGTGTTGTAGCCCATGACCTTGAGCGGGAAGGGGCAGGGGAACTTGATGATATCTGGCTGGTCGGTCATGAGGAATAATAATACTTCCTGGTGAACTATTCAAATACAAGCTCGTATGCAGCCACAGAAAGGGTGATCGGGATGATGATCAGGTCAAGAGTGGCGCTGAAGGGCAGGTCGAGCACCGGGTGGTCGGGGGCGGATGCGGTGAACTTTTTGAGTTCCTCCTGGTCGTCCGTTGCGGCGTTATAGTCCAGCCGCGCGCCGCTCATGACTTTCGGCGTGCCATGGCTGCCGAGCGAGGGCATGGTCCGGATGGTCGCGCAGCCGGAGAGGATAATGGTTGCAAGGAGAATAATAATGAGAGCGAATGCGCGATAACGGTTATGCATAGTGCTCCTGGAACGGCTCGGCTGAGGGGCGCGGTTTTCGTGACCCTCTCGAGCCGAATGGTTAGAACGTGTCCGCACTGTTTTCTATCTAAAGAAATTGTCCCAAACAGAATATGCAATCAGGCAACAAGTGGCCAGCAAAAGAATAACAGCGATAGCTTTCAATGCGCGATCAGCCATGGATGATTCTGTCGGACGGATCAACATCGCGTATGACGTTCTTAGGCCTGGAGTACGATTCGTAATTTCTGCGATTAATTCGATTTGATATTTTGCACTACCTCTTCTTATGAGATCAAATATTGTTGCGGCCTCCTGATCTGCCGGTTCAAGGCCAGAGCCAATAATAAAATTACCTTTATCGGTAAAAACCTTGTATCTCAAATTACCTTTTATCGGTGTAAGTGTTTTGATTTCTCGCACTTGACGCCACGTGGAAAATATCTTCTTTCTCCAACCATGAAACAATATCCCATCTTCAGTCACCTCAATGTAGGTTCTCGCGAGGCTGTAATAGGCAGGAAATGGCAATGCAAAACATGCTGTGGATAGAAGAAGAAAAATTATCTTTCCTGTGAGTGAAGGTTCAATAAATACGACTACTGTTCCTAGTCCACCCGTACCAAAACAAAGGCCAAATAGCAGGGAGCGATAATTCACGCCACTATGATAGTCGTATTTTTTCTTCATGCTCTATTCTGAACTCCGGGGAGCTAGCGCGCGTGAGGAGCGTGGTTTTCGCGACTCACTCGGCGCTGGTTGGAATCTGTGGCCCTGCCTGTTAAAATACATTGAAACAATCCGCTGCTTTTGCTATTATCACTTATGCCGACAGTGCTTGAGGATGGCCCCTATCGTTTCGTCTTTTTCAGTTCTGATAAAGGGGAGCCGCCTCATATTCACATAAAACGAGAACGCCTGATCGCCAAATTTTGGCTTGATCCGGTAGTACATGCAAAAAATCGGGGCTTTCAAGGACATGAGTTGAACCACATTGCACGTCTTGTGGCAAAGCATGCACCGGCCCTTTTGGAGGCGTGGCATGAGTACTTTAGTGCTTGATGTAGAACCTATTGCCGTAGATGTGTCTGTGACGGATGATGACTTGACTGTACATCTTACCGATGGCCGTCGTATAAGTGTTCCTTTAGCCTGGTACCCTCGTCTGCTCAATGCTTCTCCGGAAGAGCGGATGCACTGGCAATTGTTAGGCGATGGCTACGCCATTGAATGGCCCGACATGGACGAACATATCGGCCTTGAGGGCTTATTGGCAGGGCGACCAAGCGGAGAGAATCCGCAATCTCTCAAACGGTGGCTCGATTCACGTCGCAGCAAGCAATAGCGTCAAAGTATTGCGACAAAGTTGTGAAGAGGGGGCGCGTTTTTCAGCGCCCCCTCTTTTTTTCTCGTACAGCTTCTTTAATTAAAACTCACTGCAATGCCTGCGGCATCGTCATAATCATTCGGACCTTGCCCCTGTTGCCATACTGCAAATAAGTCAGCCATGCCATTAAATACGGCACCATTGGTTAACTCCGCCTGTATGCTGGTCAACTTGTTATTGGTATCATAAACATTTTGCAGAGACCCTGGTTTATGATATGAATAACTTCTTTGCTGCCATTGTAAAGGGTTTTCACTTCCCTAGATACTCCTCAACCGCCTTTGCCCAGGCCTCATACCCTTTGTTCGCCAGATGCACACCGTCATCGGAAAGATAGCCCTTCTTCGGTTTCCCGTTGTTATCCACGAACCTGCTGTATATATCGAGATATTCGGTTCCATGTTCCCGGCTGATCTCGGCAAGGTGGCGGTTCAGGTCGCGGATCATGTCATTGTTGATCCAGGGCATGTCAACAGGCAGGAGACTCTGGACAACGACCTTCGCGCTTTTCCACCGGGTGGTGAAATTCCTGACGATCTCGTTGTAGGGGGCGGTGATGTCGTAGCGCTCTGAAAGGACGTTGTTGATCCCGGTCATGAGGAACACGTAGTCCGGATCTCCAGCCCGCTCACGGATGTATTCCCTGCGTTCAAGCATTTCCTCGACAGTCTCGCCGGAGATACCGAGGTTAACGACCGAGTGCCTGGGGAATCGCTCCTGCCAGTCGTACCATTCGGTGAGGGAGTCGCCTATGAATACAAGATGCGCCATAGATGACGGGAGTGTATGCGAAACAGCGGAAAATGGCAATAGAAAACCATACGAGATCGATTTTACCACGGAGGCACGGAGACACGGAGAGTGTCGGTGGTCTGCTGTTCGTCTTTCTTCGTGGCTTCGTGGCTTCATGAGAGACACCGGCTTTTCCAGTAAAGGAGTTTGACAAGGCTGTTTCCTTTGTGATACCGTAATTGCATTCGTTCCTCCGCAAGTACGTCGTTCCCGCGAATGCGGGAATCCAGGTCTTTTTACATGAAAAGAACTACCCTGTTTCTGGATCCCGGCCTTAACCGCACCGGGATGACGCACTTATGGAAGAGAATCGTCCTGTACCCGGTCGCCGGGATTATCATCCTCATCGTTCCACTGCGTGGTGAAACCATGGACCTTCCATCCTATCTCCGCCTGATCGTGAGCAAGCTGTCCCGGGACATCGGCGTGCGCTTTTATCAGGACCTGGAACGCATGGAAAAGACCGAGAAATACATTGCCGCCGAGTTCGCGTCCTTGGGCTATCCGGTGACAAAGCAGTCGTTCAAGTTTGAGGGCAGGACCTACCACAATGTGATCGCTGAACTGAAAGGGACGGACCCGGACGCGGGCGTCCTTATCATTGGGGCTCATTATGATTCGGTGCGCACCACGCCCGGGGCGGATGACAATGCCAGCGGTATCGCGGGCCTGCTGGGGATCGCAAAATTGCTCGCGGGCAAACAGCCGGGCCGCACGGTGCGCATCGTGGCCTTTGCCCTGGAAGAGCCGCCGGTCTACCGGTCTCGCAATATGGCGAGCTATCACTATGCCAAGAGCCTCCATGACAAGAAGGAAAAGGTGGAAGGCATGATCTGCCTTGAGATGATCGGTTACTTCACCGACAGGCCGGGATCGCAGCACTATCCGCTGCCGTTCATGAAGCTCAAGTTCCCGAAGATCGGGAACTTCATCGCCATGGTGGGGAACAGGAAGTCGAAGCAATTTACCGATACCATCGCGTCAAATTTCAAGCAGGCAACGGACCTGCCCTTCGTGACTTTGAACGCTCCTGCGATCGTGGTGGGCATCGATTTCTCGGACCACTGGTCCTTTGGCAAGTTCAATTACCCCGCGTTCATGGTCACGGACACGGCCTTCTACCGCAATCCCAATTACCACGCGCCTTCGGACCTGCCGGACACGCTCGACTACAGCCGTATGGCCAAGGTGGTGGAGGGGCTGGCAGGGGCAGTAGAAAAAATGAACAAGTAGTAAGGGGTAGAGGGGTAAAACACTCTGGCCCTTCTTCTGCTTCACTAGCCCTGTAGCCCTTCAGTTGCCTCATTAGCCCTTGTTTTTCCCTTTTCTTCCCTGTATTCTGTTTTCATCGGCACTACTTCCCTCGTGGTCCCCAGGAGAGCCCATGATCCTTACCAAGATCCAGGAAGCCGCGTCGCTCTATCCGGAGAAGGTCGCCATCCAGATCAAGGAAAGCGACTCCTACCGGCAGTATTCCTATCAGGAACTCATTCAGGCAATAGCGTCGGTAAGCAGGGGCCTGTCGCTCCAGGGGATCCGGAAGGCCGACCGGGTCGCCATTTTGTCCGAGAACCGGCCGGAGTGGGTCATCGCCTATCTCGCTATAACTTCGCTCGGCGCGGTGGTCGTCCCTCTGGACGCGCAGCTCACGGAAAAAGAGGTCGCGGTGCTGCTGGGCAACTGCGCGGCAAAGGCAGCGTGCGTGTCCTCCTCCACGCGGGACAAACTTCCCCGGGGCGGGGCGGCAATGGTCATCTCCTTTGATGCGGGCGACGGCGTGCTGTTCTCCGACCTGATGAGGTCCCATCGGACGGCGCCCATGCCCGCTGCTCCCTATGACAGCGACCTTGCCGCGATCCTGTACACTTCGGGGACCACGGGCGATCCCAAGGGCGTCATGCTGTCCCACGGCAACCTTGCCGCGAATTGCGCCAGCGCCATCAAGCTCGATATCATCTATCAGACCGACAACCTGCTCTGCCTTTTGCCGCTGCACCACACCTATCCTGCCATGGCCTGCATGCTGCTGACGCTTTCCCTTGGCGGCACCATGACCATGCTGAACAGCCTCAAGGGGCCTGATATCATCGCCTGCATGCAGGAGACCGAGATCAGCGTGCTCGTGGGCGTGCCCCAGCTCCTGACCGCGCTGCGCAGGGCGATCTTTGACAAGATCGATGCAAGCCCGAGCCATCTCCGGGTGATCGCCAAATCCCTGCTCGGCCTGAGCGGGCTCGTCCGCAGGACCACGGGCGTCCTGATCGGCAGGAAACTGTTCAGCAAGGTGCATGAACGGTTCGGTCCCAAGTTCCGGCTCATGGCGAGCGGCGGAGCGCGGCTGGACCCCGATGTGTTCACGGACATGTCGAACCTCGGGTTCATGGTGATCGAGGCCTATGGTCTTACCGAGACATCGCCCGCGGCGACGTTCAATCCCGTGGGCAAGCAGAAGGCCGGATCCATCGGAGTACCGATCCCTGACGTGGAACTGAGGATCGTTAACCCTGACAAGACCGGGATGGGCGAGATCGCGATCAAGGGACCGAACGTGATGCTGGGCTACTACAAAAAGCCCGAGGCATCGGCGGAAGTGCTGAAGGACGGCTGGTTCTACACCGGCGACCTGGGTTACCGGGACAGGGACGGCTACTACTTCATCACCGGCAGGTCCAAGGAGATGATCGTTCTTTCCACGGGCAAGAAGGTCTTTCCTGACGAACTGGAGAAGTTCTATAAGCAGCTGCCGGCGATCAAGGAGATCTGCATGGTCCAGACCGAACGGGGTCTGGAAGCGGCGGTGGTGCCGGATTTCGACTATCTCCGGAAGATGAACATCGCCAATGCCCGCGAGACCATCGGTTTCGAGATCGAGGACCTTGCCAAGGACCTGGCGCCGTATAAGCGGATCTCCGGTCTCAAGGTGTTCAAGGATTCCCTGCCGGTCACGCGGCTCGGTAAACTGCGGCGGGCAAAGGTTCGGGAACAGTATCTCTCCGGCGGGGAGCGTGTAGAAAAGACCGTGCGCGAGGAGGATATGGGACTGCTTGAAACGGAGACCGGAAAAAAGACGGTCGCCTGTCTCGCGCCGTTCTCGGCAAAGAAACACATTGTTCCCGACGACAACCTGGAGATCGATCTGGGGCTCGACTCCCTGGCCCGGGTCGAACTGGTGGTAAGTCTTGAGCGGACCTTTGGCGTGGGTCTGCCGGAATCCTTCGGGTCTTTGGTCTTTACGGTGCGCGACGTGGTGGAGAAGATGGAGGAGCGTCTTGCCGCCGGGCCGTCGGGGCCGGGCGCGCACGTTCGACTGACCTGGTCCGATATCCTGTCTGAGGAGCCTGCAGAAGAGGCAAAGCGGCTGGTGCGGCTCAAGCGAAATCCGCTTTGCGTCGCAGGGTGGGCTGCGGCTATCTTCCTCCTGAAGATATTCTTCCTGGTCTACGGCCGCATGACCGTGCGCGGCAGGGAAAATTTGCCGAAGAAGGGGCCGTACCTGCTGACGCCGAACCACCTGAGCAATGCCGATGCGTTCCTGCAGGCCGTTGCCATGCCCCTCTCCATCGCGCGGCAGGTCTTCTATCTCGGAGACACCAAGTTCTTCGGCGGGCCGGTGTCATCGCGCATCGCCCAATACATGCAGGTCATTCCTGTGGACATGGAAGCGAAGCTCTTCAACGCGCTCCAGCTATCGGCATTCATGCTCCGGGAGGGCAAGGTGCTCTGCGTGTTCCCCGAGGGCGCTCGTTCACGGGACGGAAAGATCAAGGACTTCAAGAAAGGCGTCGGTATCCTTGCTAAGGAACTGAACGTGCCGCTGGTCCCGGTGGCCATTACCGGTACCTTTGAGTTCCTGCGGCCCGGGAGCAACGTGCCCCGGCCGGCCAGGGTGAGCGTGACCTTCGGCAAACCGCTCTATCCCGGAGAAATGGGATATGAGGAGATCGTGAAGAGGCTCTACGGGGAAGTGGTGGAGTTGTTGGAGAAGTAACGAGAGGCGAGAGGCAAGAGACAAGAGACGAGAGACAAGAGACGAGAGACGAGAGACAAGAGACGAGAGACAACAAGCCCATTCAACGCAGAGTGACGCTGAGAACCCTATGATGAAAGCTGAAGAAGAGAAATCCTGGAAGCAGGCAGCGAATATCATAGGCGACTTTCATGGAATTTTCAGCATTGAATGAAGTGTCCTCTTTACAGCAGTCGTAACGCACTTATGGACATCAAAAAGATACTGTCATATTTCAGCAAGACCAAGGAAGGCCCTCAGCCGAAGATCGCGCTGGTACTGGGCGGCGGATCAGCTCGCGGTTTCGCGCATATCGGCGTGATCCGGGTGCTGGAGAAGGAGAATATCCCCGTCGACATGATCATCGGAACGAGCGTGGGCAGCCTGATCGGCGCGATCTATGCCTATGATGTCAACAGCTTCGAACTGGAGTGGAGCGCCTTCAGTCTCGAACGGGACGATATTTTCGATTACGGTCTGGTCACGGCATTCACGGGAATGGGTGCGGCAAAGGGCGAGAAGCTGGAAGCCTTTGTCCGGAGCAAAATTCCGATCGAGAACATCGAGGACCTGAAAATCCCTTTTGCGGCGGTGGCTACTGATCTGAAGCAGGGAAAGCGGGTCGTCCTGGACCGGGGGCCGGTGGCACGGGCGGTCCGGGCAAGCTGCGCGATTCCGGGCGTGTTCCAGCCGGTGGAGCAGGATGGACGTTTGCTGGTGGACGGCGGCGTGGTGGACAACATCCCGGTTTCCGTTGCCCGTGAGCGCGGCGCGGACATCATCATTGCCGTGGATATCGGTGTGAGCATCGAGAACAACGACATATCCAACCTCTTCGAGGTCGTTCTCCAGTCGATCCAGATCATGGCGGCCGAGAACGTGAAAGTCAAGGCAAAGGAAGCCGACGTGCTCATATCACCGGCACTGGGCAAGGTGGGTATGATGGATTTCAGCAAGAAGAAGCTCTGCATGCAGGCCGGCATCGAGGCGACGCAGAAAGCCTTGCCCGCCATAAAGGATAAGATCGATGCCTGGAGAAGATCGTGATCCCCCCGGGGACCGTTCCGTCATTCGGCAAGGAGAAACAATCATGAAGCATACAGTCTCGCTGCTCTTATGTGTTCTGCTGGCGCTTACGTCCTGCAAGACCATGGAGGGACCGGGTAACGGCATTGAACTGCCGCGGCCGAAGGTGGCGCTGGTGCTCGGCGGAGGAGCTGCCCGGGGCTTCGCGCACATCGGCGTGATACGCGCGCTGGAGCAGGAAAAGATCCCGATCGATATGGTCGTGGGCACGAGTGTGGGCAGCTTGATCGGAGCGATCTATGCAGCCGACCGAAACAGCTTTGAGCTTGAGTGGACCGCCTTCACCCTGGAGAAGGAGACCCTGTTCGATTACGGGATCATGAACGCGTTCACCGGCATGGGTATTGCCAAAGGTGACAAGCTGGAGGAATTCGTCAAAAGCAAGATAACCATCGCGAACATCGAGGGTCTCATGATCCCCTACGCTGCCGTGGCAACGGACCTGAATCGCGGTGAGCGTGTTGTGCTTGAGAGGGGATCTGTTGCGAAAGCGGTGAGGGCCAGCAGCGCCATTCCGGGCGTGTTCCAGCCGGTGAACCATCTGGGGAGGAACCTCGTGGACGGCGGCGTGATGGATAATATCCCTGTTGCCGTGGCGCGCGAGCGGGGTGCGGACCTCATTATCGCCGTAGACATAAGCGAAAACGTGACCAACTTCAATCTCACCAACCTTCTTGATGTGATGCTCCAGTCCATAACCATCATGGGCGCGGAAAACGCCAAGGCCAGAAAAAAGGACGCTGATGTGCTTATTGCGCCGGCGGTCGGCGATGTGGGAATGCTGGATTTCACCCAGAAGAAGCGCTGCATGCAGGCCGGGATCGAGGCGACGCAGAAGGCCATGCCGGAGATCAAGGCGAAGATCGAGGAATGGGGGAGGAAGCGGCTGGCGCAGAAGTGAGGTGACTCCATGGAGGATCATATACGTTCACCACAGAGACACAGAGGAAACCGTCTACTTCCACAGGGAACTGACGGAACGGCTGATTGCCTGCGCTATCGAGGTGCATCGTCATCTCGGTCCGGGTCTGCTCGAATCCGCCTATGATGAGTGCTTTTGCTACGAGCTTGAAAAGAACGGCATTCCTTCGGAACGTCAAAAAGCACTCCCCTTGACCTACAAGGAGATCAAGCTTGACTGCGGATATCGCATGGATGTGGTTGCAGACAGGAAAGTGGTCGTAGAGCTTAAATGTGTTGATAGGATATTGCCGATCCATGAGGCCCAGCTGCTGACCTATCTGAAACTGTCGGGATGCAAGGTGGGTCTCCTCATCAATTTTCATGCTGCCACATTGAAAGAAGGGATCAAGAGGCTTGTCTTGTAGGGGCTCTCAGTGTCTCTGTGCCTCTGTGGTTCCTGAACTGAAAGGCTATTTTCATGATCGCTAAGTTCAAGATCATCCTCGAGATGATCAAGTTCGAGCACACCATCTTCGCGCTGCCCTTTGCCTTCACCGGCGCGCTTCTGGCCCTGGACGGTCTTCCGTCATGGTCCCAGGCGTTCTGGATCATTGTCGCCATGGTCGGCGCGCGGTCCGCGGCAATGGGGTTCAACCGCTGGGCTGACCGGAAGATCGACGCCGAGAACCCGCGCACCAGGACCCGGGCACTGCCGCTGGGCCTGGTGACGCCTGGTCAGGTACTTGTCTTCATCGCGGTCTCGTCAGCAATACTGATGGTCGCAGCGTATATGCTGAATCCTCTGTCCTTTTATCTGTCCCCGCTGGCGCTGGCCATCGTGTTCTTCTATTCCTATACCAAGAGATTCACCTTCCTGGCGCATGCTTTTCTTGGATTGGCCATCTCAGGCGCGCCTATGGGCGCCTGGATCGCCGTGACCGGACGGTTCGAACTTCCCGCGCTCGTCCTCGGGACCGCAGTGCTGTTCTGGCTCCTGGGATTCGATATCCTCTACGCCCTTCAGGACCTGGATTTCGACCGCGCGTCGGGTCTCCATTCGATCCCGCAGAGATTCGGCATCAGGACGTCGCTCTGGATCTCCCGGGTATCCCATGGGGTGACCATGTTTGCGCTGTTCTCGCTCTACTGGCTTCTGCCGGTCGGGTTGTACTATTTCTCCGGCGTGCTGACAGCCCTGGGGCTGATCGTATACGAGCATTCCCTGGTAAAGGAGAACGACCTGTCGAAGCTGAATATGGCGTTCTTCAATATGAACGGATGGATCAGCGTTACAATCTTTATGTTCACCCTCCTCGATGTGCTGATGTAAATACTGCTAGAATAGAAAAAACGAATGCGGTTTCGCGCGAAGCCGCAAAGTCGCAAAGAACATCGGAACAAGCTCATTCTCTGGAACCGGGATTTGCTTTGAGTTTTTGCGCGAGACGCTTTAGTGGTTGATTTTTGCAAAGACAGGATTCACTATAAATCACGCTACGAGGTACCCATGCATACGTCTGCGAATCACCATCAGCCTCAAGCCATCCGGCTTGCCGATTACAGGCCCTATGACTACCGCATAGAGACCGTGAACCTCCAGTTCGAACTGGGCGAGGACAGGACCATTGTCAAATCGCTCATGACCGTGGTCTGCATTCACGATACATGCGAGGGTATCCATCCGCTGGTGCTGAACGGCAGCGGACTGAAGCTTCTCTCCGTGCGGCTCAACGACCGGGCGCTGACCGAGCGGGACTACAAGATCGACGACGAGACCTTGACGATCATCCCGGTGCCGGACCGGTTCTCGCTCGAGATCGACACGGAGATCGACCCCGGCGCGAACACCGAGCTGTCCGGTCTCTACCGTTCGGGCAGCATGTTCTGCACCCAGTGCGAGGCCGAGGGTTTCCGGAAGATCACCTATTTCCCTGACCGGCCCGATGTGCTTACCCGGTTCATGACGACCATCGTGGCGGACAAGGCAAAGTATCCTGTGCTCCTGTCCAACGGGAATCTGGTCGGGAAGGGGGACTCGGACAAAGGAAGGCATTTCGCAACCTGGCACGATCCCTTTCCCAAGCCCGCATACCTATTCGCGCTCGTGGCGGGTGACCTGGCGCGGATAGAGGACGACTTCATCACCATGTCCGGCAAAAAGGTTGGACTCCATATCTATGTGCAGCACCACAACAAGGATAAATGCGGCCATGCCATGCTGTCGCTCAAGGAAGCGATGAAATGGGACGAGAAGGTCTACGGCCGGGAGTATGACCTGGACCTCATGATGATCGTCGCGACCGATGATTTCAATATGGGAGCCATGGAGAACAAGGGCCTGAACATATTCAACTCCAAGTATGTGCTCGCAAAGCCCGAGACCGCAACGGACAGCGACTACCAGGGGATCATGGGTGTGGTGGGGCATGAGTATTTCCATAACTGGTCCGGCGACCGGGTGACCTGCCGCGACTGGTTCCAGCTTTCGCTCAAAGAGGGATTTACGGTGTTCCGTGACCAGCAGTTCATGGAGGACATGACCTCTGCCGGTGTCAAGCGGATCAGCGATGTGAGCATCCTCAGGGCCCACCAGTTTCGCGAGGACAGCGGTCCCATGGCGCATCCGGTTCGGCCCGATTCCTATGTTGAGATCAACAACTTCTACACGGTAACGGTCTACAACAAGGGCGCGGAAGTGATCAGGATGCTGCGGACCCTGCTTGGACCGGAAGGTTTCAGAAAGGGAACGGACCTCTACTTTTCCCGCCACGACGGCCAGGCGGTCACCACCGATGATTTCGTCAGGGCATTGGAAGACGCGAACAAGACCGACCTTTCGCAGTTCAAACGCTGGTATACCCAGTCCGGGACACCGGAGCTGACAGTGACCCGTCGCTATGAGCCGCGGGATAAGACCTACTCATTGACCTTCAAGCAGAGCTGTCCTCCGACCCCGGGCCAGGTACAGAAAGAACCCTTTGTCATCCCCATTGCTGTTGGTTTGCTGGGGAAGGACGGGAAGGACCTTATTCTTAATATCGACGCGGGGACACGGGGACGCGGAGATGCGGAGAAGGGAATGCCCGACAGGGGGCGACAGGGCGGCACGACAACAGCCATCCTCGAACTGCGGGAGGCGGAGCAGACCTTCACTTTCACGGATATTTCGGAAGAGCCGGTGCCGTCGATGCTTCGGGGCTTCTCAGCCCCGGTCAGGGTGAAGCTCGACCTGACCGATGACGAACGGCTGTTCCTCATGGCCCACGACTCCGATGCCTTCAACCGCTGGGACGCGGGGCAGCAGCTTGCGGTGAAGCTCATTCTGGATCTGGTAAAGGATTTCCAGGCCGGACGGCAGCTCGCGCTCGATAATCTGTTCATCGACGCGTTCAGGAATATCCTTGAAAGCGAACTGAAGGACAAGGCGTTCCAGGCTTTCGCGCTCTCGCTTCCGGGCGAGACCTATCTTTCCGATTTCCTCCCGGTCATAGATCCTGACGCCATATTCGAAGCAAGGACCTTTGTTCAGCAGACCCTGGCGGCGGCGCTGAAGCAGAGCTTTCTCAGGGTCTACCGGACGAACGTAGATACCGGTCCCTATCTGCCGGAGCAGGAGGCCATGGGCAAGCGGAGCCTCAAGAATATCTGCCTCTCCTATCTTGCGGAACTGGAGGACGAGGACGTGCGGAAGCTCTGCGTGGACCAGTTCAACACCGCGAACAATATGACGGACCGCGTGGCCGCGCTGGTGAACCTGGCGAACAATGATTGCCGTGAGAAGGATGAAGCGCTCGCGTCATTCGGCGAGCAGTGGAAGGACGATCCCCTGGTAATGGACAAGTGGTTCGCTATTCAGGCAACCTCGCGGCTGTCGGACACGCTCGGCCGGGTGAAGGCTCTCATGAAGCACCCGGCTTTCACCATCAAGAACCCGAACAAGGTGCGCGCGCTGATCGGCGCGTTCTCGTCCAACGCCGTCCGGTTCCACGACCTGTCGGGCGAAGGATACCGGTTCCTCGGGGACAACGTTCTTGCCATAGACCCGCTGAATCCCCAGATCGCCGCCAGGCTTGTTTCCGCTTTTACGCTCTGGAAACGGTATGAGGCCGGCCGCCAGAAGCTCATGAAGGCCGAACTGGAGCGCATTCTGAATACGCCGAAACTGTCCAAGGATGTATACGAAGTGGTATCGAAGAGCCTGGCGTAAGGCGGGGGGAGCTTACAGAAGCAGTTTCTCGAACTCGCCGGCGGACACGGCCTTGCTGAAGTAGAAGCCCTGGCCCATGTCGCACCGGAGCAGGTGCAGGATGTTCCTTTGCTCTTCGGTCTCCACGCCTTCGGCAATGGTCTTGAGCCCGAGGCTCCGGGCGAGGGTCGTGATGGCGGTGATGATCGAGGCCGAGTCCTGGTCCCTGCTGACGTCGCGCACAAAGGAAATATCGATCTTCAGATTGTCGACCGGCAGTTTCTTGATGTAGCTGAGTGAAGAATACCCCGTCCCGAAGTCGTCCACCGACAGCGTCACTCCCACGTCCTTCAGTCTTTTCAGCGTTTTGATCGCGAAATCCATGTCCTGCATGAACACGGTCTCGGTCACCTCGAGCGTCAAGCGCCGGGGGTCGAAACCGAAATTGTTGATCGTGTCCCGGACCATCGCCACCAGGTGCTGGTGCCGGAACTGGACCATCGACAGGTTCACGGACACGGGAAAATGGCGGTTCATCCGCTCCCATTTGCTGATCTGGTTGCACGCGGTCTCGAGGATCCATCGGCCCACCTCGATCACCATGCCGGTCTCCTCGAGAGAGGGAATGAACCGTGCCGGTGAAACGACCCCGAGCTCGGCGTTCTGCCAGCGGACGAGCGCTTCAGCGCCCGCGACCTTTCGCGTCTGCAGGTCGCAATAGGGCTGGTAGTGCAGGAGGTATTCGCTGTTCCTGAGCGCGGCGAACAGCCGCCGTTCAAGAATGAAGAATTCCTTGACCCGGTTCGTGATCTCCTGGTCAAAGAACTGGATCATGTTGCGGCCCTGGGCCTTCGCGCTTGCCAGCGCGAGGTCCGCGTTCTTGAGGAGCGTCCAGGCGTCATCCCCGTGGCCGGGATGGACCGCGATGCCGGTCGAGATGGTGACGATGATGTCGTGACCGCCGGCCGAGATCGTCTGGGACAGCGCTGTGCGAAGCTGCTGCGCGACCGCGCCCGCAAGCACCGGGTTCCTCTCGTCAACATGGATAACGCAGAACTCGTCGTTCCCTGTTCGCGCCACGATGTCGGCCGGTGAGACCGATGACTGGATCAAGCCGGCGATCTGCTTCAGTACGTCATCGCCGGCGTCAGAGCCGCACAGGTCGTTCACATGCTTGAACCGGTCGATATCCAGGATCAGGACCGATAGGGACGAACCCGCTGCCATGGCCGCGCGGACCGACTGTTCCAGCTGGCCGATCAGGGTGCGCCGGTTCGGCAGTCCGGTGAGCGGATCGTACCGGCCAAGATAATCGATGCGGTCCTCCAGGTGACGTTCCCGCGTCAGGTCACGGGCCGTGGATACCATTCTCGTAACGACACCCTTGTCGTTCCGAAAGGGCACGACACGCTCCCCGATGAGCAGCGGCCCTCCCTCCCGCGTTCTGCCGTCGATGTCTTTCATGAATTCGCCGCCGGAACGGACCGTATCGCGCATCTGGCGGAACAGGCCGGCATCATTATACCAGGGCATGCGCGGCGACGGCCATATGTTGACGAGCGTGTCTTTGAGGTAGCCGGTGGACCGTTCCACGGCATCATTGACATACTCGATCCTGCCGGAGGTGGTCATGATGGTTATCAGGTCGCTGGATGCATCGGCGGCCTGGCGGAAGCGACCGATCGCGCTGTCCGATCTTCTGCGGCGCAGCACTTCCCGACGGAACAATGCCGACAGTGCGAATATCACGATAAAGATCGCGAGAGCAAAAGCGAAGGCCAGGGACCACAGTCGAAGAAGGGAAGGGCGATCAAGGCCATCAAGTGAGGGCAGCGGTGAGTGCTCGATAAAGGAAACGTGAGAGAGAACGAGGCCTCCTGCCGCAGCTGTCAGCAGGAGCATGCCAAGGCTGAGTATACGGAAAAATCTATTTTGTTTGAATATCTTCATCGCAGGGTGTCTGTCGCCGGCCGGAATGTGCAGGAATTATAGCACAGCTGGGAGGTGCCGTTGAAGAAGAGATATGAACTGCTTGTGACGGCGGAGGTGCCGGGCGGGGTTTCAACTTGCAATTTGAAAGGACTTATACTATCTTCACGTCAGGAGCGGAGATAGTTAGGAGGTGTTCAATGGCATTTACAGAGATAAAGACCAGTGAGTTGAAGGACAATCCTTTTACCCTGATCGGCAGCGACTGGATGCTGATCACGGCAGGCTCCCTGGAAAATTTCAACACCATGACCGCGAGTTGGGGCGGCCTGGGAGTATTATGGGAGCGAAAGGTCAGCTATATATTCATCAGGCCGAACCGCTATACCTACGAGTTCGTCGAGCGTTCGCCGCTCTTTTCCCTGTCCTTCTTTGAGGAGAGCCAAAGAAAGACGCTCCAGTATTGCGGTACCCATTCCGGCAGGAATACGGATAAGGTGAAGGAGGCGGGCCTGACTCCCGTCCACGACGGCGGACTCGTCTATTTCAGCGAGGCCAGGCTGGTGCTCGGCTGCAGGAAGGTGTACTTCCAGGATGTCGATCCCGGGAAGTTCCTTGATCCGGCGATCAACAGCATGTATCCCCAGAAGGACTACCACCGGATGTACGTGGGTGAGATCGTGAAATGCCTGCGAAAAGGAGCGTGACCATGCCGACCGTGATAAAGTCGCCCAAGATCATCGAGGCTGCGGGGAATAAACCGAAGATCATTGAAGAATATATTGGCAGGGTAAACAGCGGGACCGAGGAGATGAGCATTGCGCGGATGAAGAGCCCGTCCGGGTGGATTGAGCCGGCACAAAGGCCGGATTTTGATGAATATACCGTTGTGCTGAAGGGGATGCTGCGCGTTGAGACCGACAAGGGATCACAGGATATTACCGCGGGGCAGGCAGTGATCATCCGGAAAGGAGAACGGGTGCGGTACAGCACTCCGGGTCCCGAGGGCGCGGAATATGTGGCCGTATGCATGCCCGCGTTCTCACCGGGGACGGTCCACCGGGAAGAGTAAAAGCAGTTCCTGATCAGCAGCGGGCAGTTATTCTCATCACCAGACGAGGAGCAGGGTATGGCATTGGATCTCGAGTCGCGGTTGCGGGGCACACGGCGGGGGCATATCACTCTTGAGTTCTTTACGAACAGCGCCCACTTTCCGATCGCGAACATGTTCCTGGAATTGCTGCACGAAGGTGCGGAACTGATCCTTAAACCCGATCTCTACGTCACGCTCTCCGCCGCGATCGCACAGGCCTTTTATCTCGGCACATGGAAGTTCGCGGGAACGCCGCGGCCATTTCTCGGGAACCTGATAGGACCGGCGGTCTATACGATAGCGGAAACGGTGATCGAAGGACCGGCGTTCTTCGGCTCCTTGAGCCATATCGCGTACATACTCTTCAGTGTGGTCATCGGACTGCTGCAGGAGGTCCGGCTGACCGCAGGAAACAGGGCACAGCAGGTCATCTATATCGTTGAGAACGTCGTCCGGACCAGCATTCTGCCGGTCATGTACTGGATCTTCGAAGCCGCGGATGATCCTAAATACGCGACACTTGCCGGATTTGTGAGCGACGGAAGCCATATGTTCATTATGCTGTCGCTTGTTTTTATTGGCGCGATCCTGGGTCTTGCTGATGTGATAGCAGAGTCCTATCAATCGATACTGCGAGAAACAGCTCACGAGCTCCGGAAGTATTCCGAATGGTTCCTGGGCCGGGACCTTCTGGATTCCGCCGTGGCGGATCCCACGGCGCTCTCTATCCGGCGGCGCGAGCGGACGATGGTCTTTATGGATATCCGGGGATTTACCGGCTGGAGCGAGACACAATCGCCGGAAATGGTCGTGGAGATGTGGAAGGGTTGATCGGCAGCAGTGAAGTGAAAGGCTATGATGTGATAGGCGACACAGTGAATACCGCCAAGAGGATCTGCGATAAAGCGTCGGGCGGCGAGGTGCTGCTTTCCGAAAACTCGAAACGCCTTCTCGAAGGTGGCGCTGATTTTGGCGAGCCTGTCCAGATAGCGGCAAAAGGCAAGGCGGAGCTGCTGACGGTGTACAAACTGCGGAACATCGTGACGAAACCTGTCTGACGGGTCATGGCGGGTCAAGGAGTTCGCCAGATACCAGGATCAGATCGGAAAAAGACAGCGGGGAGGGAATTGCTTGATGGGGGAGCGTTAATCGGTGATCGAGCAGAGGTTCAACCCCCCGCGAGTTTGGCTGATGAGCGTGTCCTTGCTGCAGCCGGTGCAGGAAAACTTGTCGCGATTGTTCAGCTCCTGCCTTCTGAGCAGGCATACTTCTTTGACGATCATGTCGTCGAAAAGTTTGCAGAAGAACCGTTCAAGGACCTCTCCGCAGCCGGGTTTAAAGCCGCTCTTCAGATCATTTCTCATTCCGCTCATAACTACATCCCTCTCGAGCAAATCCTCTGAGCATCCTTCGGGGCGCCGCTCGATGCCATACATCCAGTAGGTTCAATTATTATAGGTTTCCCGGCGATTGTCAACCATCCCGATGGGGTATTTTTCGGGTATTAATGAGGCAGGGCAATTCCTGGACCTGGTGCACAATACGGCGGGAAACGTCCCGCGCGTCGAAACCGCTCGTTAGTCCATAAGGCGTTCGACCTCCTGGGCGGTCACCGCTCGGCTGAAATAGTATCCCTGGGCCATGTCGCACTTCAGGAGACGCAGGATCTTCCACTGGTCCTCGGTCTCCACACCTTCAGCAATGGTCCGGAGGCTCAGGCTATGGGCCATATTGATGATGGCTGATACGAGCGATGTGGCGTCAGGATCCGCGGCCACGTCCTTGACAAAGGACTGGTCGATCTTGACATAGTCCACGGGAAAACGCTTGAGATAGCTGAGCGACGAATAGCCGGTGCCGAAGTCATCGATGGATATGGATACGCCGATGGATTTGAGCCGCTTCAGGATCGTGATGGCGGACTCCTGGTCTTTCACAAAGGTGCTCTCGGTAACCTCCAGGGTAAGCCGTCGCGGATCGATCGCGTACTCCTTGATGACGCTCTCCACGGTCTCGGCAAGGAACTCGTGCCGGAACTGGGAGAAGGACAGGTTTACCGATACGGGCAGCTGCATCTTCCCGTTATCCCATGCCTTGATCTGGGCGCAGGCGGTCTGGAGCACCCATTTGCCCACATCGATGATCATCCCGGTCTCTTCGAGCATGGGGATGAACTTGACCGGTGACACAAGGCCGAATTCGTCGTTCTTCCATTTGAGCAGCGCTTCCGTTCCCGCGATGCGGCCTGACGACAGGTAGCAGTAGGGCTGGTAGGTGAGCGTGTACTCCTTGTTCCTGAGCGCGTCCACGAGCCGCCGCTCCATGAAGACCAGCTCGGTCACGCCCACGTTCATGTCGGAGGTGTAGAACTGATAGTTGTTCCGTCCCAGCGCCTTTGCCTTGCCCAGGGCCGTGTCGGCGTTCTTCATGAGCGTGTTCGCGTCCTTGCCGTCGTCAGGGTAGAGGGATATTCCGCAGGCAAGGGTGACCGATATCTCTTCTCCGCCGGACATGATGATCTGGGGCACGTTCTTCATGATCATCTTCACGAACAGGATGACGTCGGAGGGCTTCTGGATGTCATGGAGAATGATGCCGAACTCATCGCTGCCGAGACGGGCCACGGTGTCATCTTTGCTCACCGAAACGGACAGGCTCTCGGCGACCTGCTTCAGCATCTTGTTGCCCGCATCGAGCCCGTAGATCTCGTTGATGTACTTGAACCGGTCGATGTCGATGGTCAGGATCGCCATGGTTCCCGTGCCCTTGGAAGCGCGCGTGCGGTCGCGGTTCAGTCGTTCCACAAAGACGCTGCGGTTCGGTAGGCCGGTCAGGTCGTCGTAGGAGGTGAGGAAGGTCAGCTTCTCCCGCATTGTCTTGAGCGGGGTGACATCGCTTGCCGTGACCAGGGCATGGGTGACGTTTCCCCGCGCGTCGGTGATGGGCGTTACGACCTCGTCCAGCACTGTCTGCTCGCCGTTCTTTTTCCGTATCGTCACTTCGGCCTGGAAAGAGAATCCCGAAAGGACGGTGTTCCACATTTCACCGAGGAGCTTGGGATCGCCATGTTCCGACCGTAGCAGGTCAAGGCCCCGGGCGATGACCTCGTCCCGGGTGTAGCCGGTCACATCCTCCACAGCCTTGTTCACGTACTCGACCGTTCCGTCCCGGTCCGTGATGAGCACGATGTCCGCGGACTGCTCCACGGAAAGGGAAAGTTTCTTCAGCAGTTCCTCGGCCTGCTTCATTTCGGTCATGTCCCGGACAACGACCGCGAACCCCGCGAGCCCGCGGTCCGGCGATCTGCGGGCAACGACCGCCATATGGGCATGGAACGAGGAGCCGTCCTTGCGAAGCATCCAGACGTTCATTTCATGGCGTCCGTCAGCCGCGCTTGTCCTGAGGGCGGACTCGATCCTGCCGGCGGTCGCGTCATCCTGAGGAAAGAGGCAGTTGACGGACCTTCGCGTGATCTCGTCCTGGGCGAAACCAAAGAGCCTTTGGGCGCCGGGATTCCAATTGGCGGTCCTGCCGTCGCTATCCAGCAGGAAGACCGCGGTGTTCTTGACCCCGTCGGTCAGCAACTGCAGGAGTTCGTTCTGCTCTTTCAGTAAGAGCGCGAGTTCCCGCGCCCGCCTGCTTTCCCTGCGCATCGCCGAAAGGGCGGCGGTAACAATAATGACGGTGAGCACAAGCATGAAACCGAGAATGGAAAACGTCATGGCGCCTCCCCGGACAGACGTAGAGGCTTGGGCAAAGGACGAAAGCGGCGTCATGAAGATCAGGAGGAGCGCATGGCACGCGGACCTCACTGAAATCCTTGCGACATCAGGGAACAGGAGGTTTCTATGGGGACAGCGGTAAGGCTGCATAATGAATTCCTGCGCAGGCCGGGCGAATGCTCCCGGGGCTTGCGGAATGTGTCCCGGAAAGATGCACTAATTAATATTGTAGCTTAGCACAGGGCTTTTTAAAAGGTTAATTTCCTGTGATGCTATGTCGGGTGGCGGGGCAGGGATAGTTCGATAAAGTCTTCCTGTGATACAATTATCGCAGCCAACGAGAATTTCAGGAGAAATGCATGGAGCGGGAACGCGGGAACGATGACAGCGAGAGGGACGAACTGGCGCGGAGGGTCCGCAGCATCGAGGAACGGCTGGACAGTCTGGAGGAGCGGGGTCAGGGAGGGGTGATGGCGCATCCGGCCTGGCCGCTGGCCACAGGACTGACCGCTGTCGTGTTCGCTTACCTGGGGATGGCAGTTCCACGGCACCCCTATCAGTATCTTTTCGCGGCGTTGCTGCTGGCACTGTCCTATCACCGTGGCTTTCTCCTGCTCTTCACCGGAAAGTGGCGATGGACCCTGGCGGCAACGAACTTCGTGAATTTGTCCTATTTCTTCATGATCATACTCGGCGGAGGGGTGCGGCATCCTCTGTTCTGGTTAAAAGCGCCCGCGGTCATAAAACAGCCGGCGCCGGACGGGACTTCCTGGTACGGCAGGATGGTGCCTGATTATTCCCTTCAGTGGAGCGACATAGCCGGTCTGTCGGACTGGAGCATCGATGTCACGAAGGTCCAGGCCTTTCTGCTCATTGCGACGCTGGCAGGCGCTCTCTTCCGTTTCCCGGGATTCACGTCCCTTGCCGCAACAGCACTGCTGATCGTCTCGATCCCCGCGTATCTGGCATTTACCTGGGATTGGGTCATGCTGTTCCTGATCCTGGCCAGCATCGCCCTCTATCTTCAGTCGCAGCCTGCACTGCCGCGTTATCGGTACCGGGACGGTCCCGGCCGTTGGTCGTGATGAATGCCGGACACCGCTGGACAGGAGCAGATCAGAGCTCGATCTCGTTGAGCTGGGGATAGACGAAGAGCGTGAAGTCGTACTGGACGCGGTCGTGGCGGAGCGCGAAGTAGGGCGACAGGTTCTCGAGAGAGAATCGCACCATATCTTCGGGCGACGTATAATTGAGTTCCGGGTCCTTTATGGGGGTGTGGGAGGAAAGCGCGTTCAGCGCAAGCCCTTTGTTGCAATGCTTGAAGAGCGTCATGAGCGTGTTCAGGAGGTCGTCCTTGACCCCGGGGACCAGGTAATTGAATACCCCGCAAATGACGATATAATCGTAGAACCCCTCGAGCGGATCTACCTCCTCTTCAATATCCATTACCTCAAACGTGCATTCGGGATATTTCTGCCGGGCAAGTTCGATGAAGTTCTCGTTCATGTCGACTCCGGTATAGCGCACGTCGATCCCTCTGCGTTTCAGGAACCGGTAGAAATCCCCGGTGCCGCAGCCGTAATCCAATACCGAGGCATTGCGCAGCTGCTCCAGGGGAGCGATCTCCGAAAGCGAATGATACCGGCGAAGCTGTCCCTTCGGCGTCCAGCGGAGCGCCTCCGGCCGGTCTCCGAACTTCTTCAGATGAAAGTTGTAAAAAGAAAGCAGCTGGTCTCGCGAGTAGGGATCCATGTACCGGGCCTCCGAAGGTTCAATGCGCCATAGTACGCTATTTCCATTCACGCTGCAAGCGACCGAGGAAAAAGCTCTTGCTATTTACGCAGTGATAAGTTAATTTTATTTTCCGGGGGCGGTCAGGCTGCACGATAACTTTTCGTAACGTTTTGCTTGACAAACCTGCCTCGTTCGCTTATGATTTCTTCGGTTTTTAAAACATCTGCTAACTAAAAATTTAATACAAGCGAAGGAGTTGCCATGACTCCAGGTTCTTACCTGCCCGGACATTTTCTACCGGTCGCAATCTTCCTGTTCCTCGGCGTCGCTGTCGGCGTCGGTATGCTTGTTTTCAGCAGACTGGTCAGCCCCCGGAAGCCTTACCGGGAAAAGCTGGTCACCTACGAATCAGGCATCACCCCGTTCATGGACGCCAACCAGAAGTTCTCCATCCGTTACTATCTCGTCGCAATGCTTTTCCTCATTTTCGATATCGAAGCGGTTTTTCTCTATCCCTGGGCAGTTGCCTATAACAAGATCGGCCTGTACGGGTTGGTGGAAATGGTTATCTTCGTCATCATCCTGCTCGTAGGATATTTTTACGCCTGGAAGAAAGGTGCACTGGAATGGGAATAATCCAGCATGTCTTTGAAGAAGGCTACATGACCACGAAAGCCGACGAACTCCTGAATTATTTCCGCTCCTGCTCGGTCTGGCCCATGACCTTTGGGCTGGCCTGCTGCGCCATCGAGATGATCCAGTATTATTCCGCGCCCCAGCATGACTTCGACCGTTTCGGCACGGTGCCCCGGCCTTCACCCCGGCAGTCCGACCTCCTGCTTGTCGCCGGCACGCTGACCAAGAAGATGGCTCCGATCGTCCGCCGGGTATATGACCAGATGCCGGAGCCGAGATACGTTATCGCCATGGGGAGTTGCGCCAGCTCCGGCGGCATATTCAACACCTACAGCGTGGTCCAGGGTGTGGACAACATCCTTCCCGTTGATGTGTACATCCCGGGATGCCCGCCGAGGCCCGAAGCGCTTATGTACGGCATCATGAAGCTCCAGGAAAAGATCCGGAAGGAACACTATATCCGGAAAGAGAAGTAGCCTTCCGAGGGATTCTCCGACCAGTCCCGCGAAAAGCGCGGCTGTCGAGGAGCATGCTCGGTCAGGCCTAATGACCGCAGGATACGAGAGAGACCATTATGGACCCGGAACAGATCGCGAAG
Source organism: Nitrospirota bacterium (assembly GCA_029858565.1). Classification (GTDB taxonomy): domain Bacteria; phylum Nitrospirota; class UBA9217; order UBA9217; family UBA9217; genus JAKAHZ01. The sequence goes on from JAOUEV010000011.1 coordinate 23,583, forward strand.
ACCATTGAAGAGAGATTTCCCGGCGAAGTGCTGGGAACGGCGACCCATGCGGGGCAGGTGGGCGTCAGCGTGAAACCGGAGCGCATCGTAGATATCTGCCGGTTCCTGCACGATGAACCGTCCATCCGGATGGACCTTTTGAACGACCTGACCGCGGTGGATTTTTCCGCATACCCAGGTGACGGCGGTCCGCGGTTCGAGGTGGTCTACAATATGATATCGACCGAGCACCGCCACAGGATTCGGCTCAAGGCGCGTGTGACCGAGGACAATCCCCGGATCGACACGGTCACGACCGTCTGGAACACTGCCAATTGGCATGAGCGGGAGACCTATGACCTCATGGGTATCATCTTCAACGGTCATCCGGACCTGCGCAGGATACTGCTCGCCGAGGATTGGGAAGGCCATCCGCTTAGGAAGGAATATCCGCTGAAAGGATATTGAGGTACCATGTCCTCTACTGATACGGAAACAACAAAAGAGATTGTCCAGAAAGAACTTACCCTGAACATGGGGCCCCAGCATCCGGCCACCCACGGCGTGCTGCGCCTGGTGGTCGACCTGCAGGGGGAAACCGTGGTCGGCGTCGATCCCCGGCCCGGCTATCTCCACCGGGGCATTGAAAAGTGGATGGAGCACCGGACCTACCACCAGATCATTCCCATCACCGACCGTCTCGAGTACATCACCTGCATGAACAACAACCTCGGCTGGGTCGTCGCGGTCGAGAAGCTGGCCGGCATCACCGTGCCGGACCGGGCCCAGTTCATCCGGACGCTCATGGCGGAGCTGACCCGGCTTTCCGGACACCTCCTGTGGCTCGGCACGCATGCGCTCGATATCGGGGCCATGACCGTATGTCTGTACTGCTGCCGCGAGCGCGAACTGATCCTCGACCTTACCGAAATGGTCACCGGAGCACGCCAGACCGTAAGCTATGTCAGGATCGGCGGTGTGCGGAACGATGTGAACCGGGACTTCCTCGATAAGTGCCGCGAGTTCGTGGATATCTTCCCCAAAAAGCTCGAAGACTACGACACCCTGATCCGCGAGAACCGCATCTGGCTCAAGCGGACCAAGGGCATCGGCAAGTTCTCGGCCGAGGACGCCGTGAACTATGGCCTTACCGGCGCCACGCTCCGAGGCTCCGGTGTGAATTACGACCTTCGCAAGGTCGAGCCCTATGCGGCCTACGACAAGGTGGAGTTCGATGTTCCCCTCGGCACCGAGGGGGATGTCTATGATCGGTACATTGTGCGGATCAATGAGATGCGCCAAAGCCTTCGGATCGTCAGGCAGTGCCTGGACATGCTTCCTGCCGGTCCTGTCATGACCGATGATCCGCGGTACGCGGTGCCCGACAAGGCAACGGTCATGACGAATATGGAAGCGTTGGCGCACCAGTTCGTGCTGATGAGCAAGTGGGTGAACATGCCCAAAGGCGAGGTCTATGTGGCGACCGAGGCGCCGAAGGGCGAGCTCGGCTTTTATATCGTAAGCGATGGCAGCGGCCGGCCCTACCGTGTCAAGATCCGCGCGCCATCGTTCGTCCACATCGGAGCGCTTCCAAAGATGGTGACCGGCCACATGGTGGCAGACGTGATCGCCTGCATCGGCACGATCGACATCGTGCTGGGCGAGTGCGACCGCTGACCCGGGGGAGGAGAGAGGATCACTATGGTCAAGGTAAAGGATATTGAGAACCTGTCAATCTTCAAGGGGCTCACCGACGACGAGCTCAAGGCTATCGCGGAGATCATCACTCCCGATATTTTTCCTGCCGGCAAGCAGATATTCGAAGAGGGCGAGGTCACCTGCCCCTGTGTGTACATCATCCAGAAGGGCAAGGTGGACGTCCAAAAGCGGAGCAAGGAAGGTGACCTGCTCACTCTGTCGGTCCAGCGCGAGGGGAGCTTTTTCGGCGAACTGTCGTTCATTGACAACAAGCCCCACTCCGCGACGATGACAACTGCGTCGGAAGAATCAGTGGTCATGAGGATCGACCGGAGCGACTTTGATAAGCTGGTCCAGCGCTATCCCGCAGCCGGGTACAAGGTCCTCATGAACATCACCCTGGACATCGCCAAGATCGCGCGGCGGATGAACACGCAGTTCATGGATATGTCCGATTACGTGTACGGTAGAACGAAGAGGTAGGGATACGATGAGCGACGTTATTGAGGATAGCCGCTTTTGCCGGTCCGGAGGCGACAAGATCATGTTCAGCGATGCGGTGGTCGAGGCCATCAACCAGGTGCGCCAGAAATATCCGGACTCGCAGGGAGCGGTACTGCCGTCCCTCCATATCATCCAGAAGGCGTACGGCCACCTGTCGTATGAGGCCATGCGCTTCGTGTCCCAGCATCTCCGGGTTCCGGAATCTGACGTGTTCGGGACCGCGACGTTCTATTCGCTCTACCGCTGGAAGTCCGCGGGAAAGCACCAGATCCAGATCTGCCACAACCTGTCCTGCTCGCTTCTCGGCGCCGAATCGCTGATCAAACACCTGGAGCAGAAGCTCGGCGTGTGCGAGGGCCAGGTGACCAAGGACGGGCGATTCTCCTTCATCCGCATGGAATGCATCGGGCGATGCGACGGCGCCCCTGCCATGCTGATAGATGATGATTACCACGGCGAACTGACGCCGCAGAAGATCGACGAAGTTCTCAAGAAATACGAATAGACGTTTTTCCTCAAAGTTACGGACTGTAAAAGACTTTTTACCGCAGAGGGCGCAGAGGACGCCGAGTAAACCGGGTTGTCTGGATTCTCACTCTGCGATCTCCGCGATCTCGGCGGTAAAATGATGAGGACGTCATCTCTATGGAAAAGATGCTCCTGAAACGGGTAGATATCCCCAATGCGAACGACATCGACGTGGCGCTCAAGCACGGTGCCTACGGGGCGCTGTCTGCGGCCTTCGGCATGCGGCCGGTGGACGTGGTAAATGAGGTAAAACGTGCGACCCTCCGCGGACGCGGCGGCGCGGGCTTTCCCACAGGGCTCAAGTGGGAACTCTGCGCACGCGTTCCCGGATCGCTCAAGTATCTCCTGTGCAACGCCGACGAGGGTGAGCCGGGCACTATCAAGGACCGGTTCATCCTGCACCAGGACCCGCATCTTCTGATCGAGGGCATGGTGATATCGGGCTACGCTATTGGGGCAGAGCGCGGCTATATCTACCTTCGCTACGAGTATCCCAAGGCGATCGGCATTCTTGAGAAAGCCATTGAACAAGCCTACGCAAAAGGCTATCTGGGCAAGAACATCCTGGGCAAGGGCGTGAATTTCGACCTGTCGGTGCATCGAGGGGCGGGCGCCTACATCTGCGGCGAGGAAACGGCGCTGATCGAGTCCCTGGAAGGCAAACGCGGCCAGCCCCGTATCCGTCCGCCGTTCCCTGCGAGCCAGGGCGCCTGGCGCAAACCCACGGTGATCAACAACGTCGAGACCCTTTCGAACATCCCCTTCATCATCGGCATGGGCGGCGACGCCTATGCCAAGATCGGCGCGGAAACCGCTCCGGGGCCGAAGATCTACGGCGTCAGCGGTCATGTGAACAAGCCCGGAGTCTATGAACTGCCTATGGGGACCACGCTTCGCGAGATAATCTATACACACTGCGGCGGCATCAAGGGCGGTAAGAAGCTCAAGGCCGTGATCCCCGGTGGCGCGTCAACACCTATTCTGACCGAGAGCCACCTGGACGTGAAAATGGATTTCAATTCGCTCGTCGCCGCGGGATCCATGCTCGGATCCGGCGCGGTGATGGTCATGGACGAGACCGTGGACATGGTGAACGTGGCCTATGTCCTGGTCAGGTTCTTTGCCCACGAGTCCTGCGGCAAGTGTACCCCCTGCCGCGAAGGAACAGCGTGGCTCTACCAGGTGTATACCCGGCTGATGCATGGAGAGGGGAAAGAGGGCGATATCGATCTCCTGCTGTATATCTGCGAGACCGTCAAGGGCAAGTGCTTCTGCCCCCTGGGTGAAGGCGCGATCCAGCCGGTATTGTCGAGCATCAAACATTTCCGCGCCGACTATGAAGCGCGCATAAAGAGCGGCGTGGTCAGTCACTAATCAGAACTAAGGATACCCCGTATGGAAAACACGGTAACGGTCACGATCGACGGCATTACAGTGAAGGTAAAACCCACGGCGACCATTCTGGACGCGGCAAAGCAGGCTGGCGTGCGGATCCCGGTGCTGTGCGCCGATGACAAGCTGCATCCGTATGGTTCCTGCAGGATATGCCTGGTGGAGATCGAAAAATCGCCCCGGAAGTTCACCCCTTCGTGCACTACTCCGGTTGCCGACAATATGGTGGTCAAGACCATGACCCCGGACCTTTTCGAGGCCCGCAAGCGGATCCTTGAACTGCTTCTGTGTCATCATCCGCTCGACTGCCCGGTGTGCGATAAAGCGGGGAACTGCCAGCTCCAGGACCTTGTCCATGAGTACGGTCTGGGGCCGAGCAAGTTCACCGAGAAAAAACGCGTTGTGCCGCCGAACTATAAATCCGCGGTCATTGATCGTGAAGTTGCCCGCTGCGTGCTTTGCGGCAAATGCGTTCGTGTCTGCCGGGAACAGAATGCCGTGGGAGAACTGGCCTTCACGCGCCGCGGCAAGGAATCCAAGGTGAGCACGGATTTCGACCAGCAGCTGGACTGCGAGTTCTGCGGAGAGTGCGTGGAGATCTGCCCGGTCGGCGCGCTGACAACAAAGCAGTTCAAGTATCGCGGCAGGACCTGGAACATGGAGCGGACGCAGTCCGTCTGCAATTACTGCGGCTGCGGTTGCCGCATGGTGTACGAGACACGCCAGGGGAGGATCGTGCGGGTCCGGTCCGCGGCGCGCAACTACCTCTGCGGCAAGGGCAGATTCGGCTGGGATGCGGTGCACCATGCAGACCGGCTTACAACCCCGCTGGTCCGGGTTTCCGGTGAATTGGTCCCCGCGACCTGGGATGAAGCCCTTGCCATGGTCGTTACCAATCTGAACGTGATCAAGAACAAGCGGGGCGCCGACAGTATCGGCGGTCTTGGCTCGGTCCGGACCACCAACGAAGAGAGCTATCTTTTTCAGAAGTTCATGCGGTCGGCGATCGGCACGAATAATGTGGACATGCTGGCACGTCTCAAGGTCCCCAAGGGACTGAACACGACGTTCTTCTCCGGAGAACTGTCGAATATCAGCGGTCATGATGTGGTCCTGGTGCTGGACGGAGATGTGGCGGAGCTCAATCCGCTGACCGGCATCGAGATCGTCCGGGCGGTGAACCGGAACTACAAGAAGCTCATCCTGGTGAACAGCGGCTACAACAAACTGAACAGGATCGCTTCCTGCGTGCTCGAGTACGTGAGCCCCGACGCAGCGCTGGCCGACCTTCTTCCTGCGCTCAAGAGCGGGCAGGGGACGGGTGCCGTTGCCGATGCGGCGGCGATCCTGAAGGAAGCAACGAGCGTGGCGGTGATCATTCCGGCGCGGCTCCCGGATGGGACCTATTACCAGGTGCGCGAACTCCTGTCGCTCCTCAAGGGGGCTACCACGTATCCTGTTGTAAAGCGGAGCAACTTCCTGGGTGCCCTGGACATGGGCGTGCTGCCCGGATACTATCCCGGATACCAGAAGGTATCGCCTGATGTCGTGTCCCGTTTCGCGTCAGCATGGAACTGCATGCTGCCGGAAATCCCCGGGAAGAATGCACTGGAGATGCTCGATGCCATCAAACAGGGTTCAATAGCGGCGCTGTATATCATGGGCGATGATCCGGCGGGGAGCGACGCGGGGCTGAAACCGGTCCTTGAGAAGCTTGAATTCCTGGTTGTGCAGGATATCTTCCTGACCGAAACGGCCAAAATGGCCGATGTCGTGCTTCCGGCAGTAAGCAGCGCAGAAAAAGCGGGGACCCTGACCAGCCTCGAACGCCGGCTGCAGGGGATATCTCCTGCAGAGGAGCCGCTTGGAGATGCACAGCCGGACTGGAACATTCTCCAGACCGTGGCGAAAAAGATGGGGAGCGCCATGCATTACGCTTCACCGTCAGATATCATGAAAGAGATCCGCGCGCTCGTTCCCCTGTATGCTGATCTCGCCGTGGGGAGCGTTTGGCCCGCGGAAAAATCGCCGCTCCATGGATCGGAGACGAATCTGTCGCTCCTTTCGGATTCAGTCGAGAAGAACGATGTGATCACCTCAGAACGACTGCTGTTCTCGTCGGGCACCACGACGACCCGATCAAAGGAACTGACGACGGTCTGTACCTTTAAGGTGGAGGCCTAGGAGAGAACCATGCCAGATATGCAGATCATCCTTCCGTACGTTTTCTCGCTCGGGATTCCGGCGGTGCTGCTGGTGAGCTTCATCATGCTGAACGCCATGTACCTGCAGTTGATGGAACGAAAGGTGCTTGCCTGGATGCAGAACCGCGTGGGTCCCATGCGGACGGGTCCCTGGGGTCTTCTTCAGCCGGTCGCTGACGCGGTAAAGTTCATATTCAAGGAAGATATTATTCCCGCCAAGGCGGACAAATGGGTATTCAGCGCAGCTCCCCTCATCCTGCTGGTGATGGCTTTCGGCGGATTCGTGGCGATTCCCTTCGGGTCGTCGGTGCAGGTCTTCGGCAAGACCATCCCGCTCTGGGTCTCCGATCTCAATGTGGGTATTCTGTACATCCTGTCCATGGCGAGCGTCGGCACGTACGGTGTGATCATGGCGGGGTGGGCATCGAACAATAAGTACTCTCTCATGGGCGGATTCCGATCAGCGGCGCAGATGATCAGCTACGAGATCCCCATGGCATTCGCCGTACTGACCGTGGTCCTGATGGCAGGATCGCTGAACCTGAGCGATATCGTGAACGCCCAATCAAAGCAGTGGTTCATTTACGCCCTGCCGGTCGGCCCTGTTGCGTTCGTGCTCTATCTTATATCCGGCATAGCCGAGACGAACCGCGTGCCCTTCGACCTGCCGGAAGCGGAGAGCGAACTCGTGGCAGGGTATTTCACCGAATACAGCGGCATACGGTTCGGTCTGTTCTTCATGGCGGAGTATATGAACATGCTGATCGTCTCTCTTCTGGTCAGCATCATGTTCCTCGGCGGATGGCTTCCGGTACAGCTCTTTCCTGATTGGCTCGGTTCTGTCGGCCTTGTGACAGGGATCAACCGGCTTCTTGCGATGATCCCGGGGGTTATTTGGCTCTTGCTGAAATTATACGGTTTCATGTTCTTCTATATCTGGCTTCGGGCGACCCTTCCGCGTTATCGCTATGATCAGCTCATGGCGGTTTCCTGGAAGTTCCTGCTGCCGGTTTCACTCGGAACCCTGCTCGTGACCGCGTTCATGAAACAGGCAGGGTGGCTCTAAGGTCAGTTGCCAGCGCATTGTCGGCAGAATGGTTACTGCTGATGACCGCTGAAAAGGACTGATCCCCTGGAATTACTGAGAAAGGTCGGATCCATGAGCAATAAGTTAAAAAAAGCGATCAAAACGATCTTCCTGGTCGAGATCGTACAGGGCCTTGCGCTCACGCTCAAGACCATGTTCACGCCGTCGGTCACCCGTCAATACCCGACCGTCAAGCGGAAGGCCTTTGCCGGGTCCCGGGGGCTCCATTACATGGACCGTGATGATTCCGGTCTGAAGGAACGGTGCATCGGCTGCGGTCTCTGCGAAGCGGTCTGTCCTTCCAAAGCGATCACCGTTGTCACGATCCCGGGACCGGAACGGGAAAAACTGGTCGCATCCTACGAACTTGATCTGCTGCGCTGCGTATTCTGCGGTTTTTGCGTTGACGCTTGTCCTGTGAATGCTATAAAAATGACGCCCGATTTTGAACTCGCCTGTTACCAGCGCCGGGATGTGTTCTATACCAAGGAACGGCTCATGGATGTCGGCGACCGGTATCTGCACAGGAAGACGGGAGGGAGCAAATGATCAATCAAATCGTCTTCCTGTATTTTGCCGCAGTCATTGTCCTGTCAGCGGTCCTCACGATCACCCGCAGGAATCCCGTGCATAGCGTTCTGTTCATGCTCCTGCTTTTTTTCCACATCGCCGGTGTTTTCGTGCTTTTGAACGCAGAGTTTCTTGCAGCGGTACAGCTCATTGTCTATGCAGGTGCAATCCTGATCCTGTATCTGTTCGTCGTGATGCTGCTGAACGTCGATCGTGAGAGCAAATCGGACCGTGCCAACAGATTCTGGCCCTGGATCGTGGCATTCGGATTGGTCATTTTCGCGGAGATCGGCCTGCTGGTAGCGCGAGGTTCCTTCCCTCTCGAGGGCGGACAAATCATGAATAAAACGGGCATCAAAGAGCTCGGCATCGACCTCTACACAAAATATCTCGTTCCCTTTGAGATCGCATCGGTCATCCTTCTGGTGGGGCTGGTCGGCGCCGTAATGCTGGCGAAAAAGAAAAACGATTAGCTGCTGCGGATTTCAGATCGGGCATGTCTCGTGGTGTTCCGAGGGGCCTGAAATCAGAAATCCGCAATCCGTGATCCGCAAACGAACCGGAGGCTTTTATGATCCCTCTTTCCTGGTATGTCCTGCTGAGCGCTGCGCTGTTCACGATCGGGGTCGTAGGCGTGCTGACGCGCCGGAACGTATTCATCATCCTCATGTCCATCGAGCTCATGTTGAATGCCGCCAATATCAACCTCGTCGCGTTCTCGCATTATCTCCAGAACCTGACCGGCCAGATCTTCGTTATTTTTGTCATTACCGTTGCAGCCGCAGAGGCTGCGGTTGCGCTGGCGCTGATCATCCTCCTGGCAAGGAACAGGGGAACCGTGTATGTCGACGAGTTCAATATCATGAAGGGATAGTATCGGAGAAACGTGAAGAGTGGTCGGGGATTAAGAATCCGGGTTGAATAAGAAATGACCCAATCTCTGATCACATCCATCTCCCGGGGTGACCATGCTTAAATACATCCTCATACCGCTTCTACCGTTCTTCGGATTTCTGATCGCCGGACTCTTCGGGAAATACCTGAAGGAGCGTGCGGCGACCGTCGCTGTCGGCGGAGTGCTGGGCGCTTTTGTTTTTGCCGTGAGCGCGTTCATTGATGTCGCGAACGGGACGATCATCGACGAGAACTTCTATTCCTGGATACTCATCGGGAATCTTTCGGTGAACGTGGGATTCCAGATCGACCAGCTGACCGCGGTCATGCTCATGGTCGTGACCTTCCTGAGCACGCTCATCCATATCTATTCCATCGGGTATATGCACGGAGATAAGGGATTCTCCCGATTTTTCGCCTACCTCGAACTGTTCACCTTCTTCATGCTTGTGCTGGTCATGGGCAACAATTTCCTGGTCATGTTCGTGGGCTGGGAGGGTGTTGGTCTCTGTTCCTATCTCCTTATCGGGTTCTGGTACGAAAAGAAGTCCGCTGCTGACGCGGGCGTCAAGGCCTTTGTCACGAACCGCGTCGGGGATTTCGGCTTTGTGCTCGGCATGATGCTCATTTTCACGACCTTCGGGACTCTCGACTTCACCGACGTGTTTGCCCAGGCCACCCCGCAGCTGGCGGCGCAGAACATTGACCTTCTGGGTATAGAGGTCGGCATTGTGACGCTTATCTGTCTGCTGCTTTTCGTAGGGGCCACAGGCAAGTCCGCGCAGATTCCGCTCTATGTCTGGCTGCCTGACGCCATGGAGGGCCCGACGCCGGTCAGCGCCCTGATCCACGCTGCAACGATGGTGACCGCGGGAGTGTTCATGGTCGCCCGCTGCGCGCCGCTCTTCTCGCTTTCCCATACGGCGATGAACGTCGTGGCGGTCACCGGAGCCGTGACCGCGCTGTTCGCAGCAACGATAGGGCTGGTCCAGAACGACATCAAACGGGTCATCGCCTATTCCACGATCAGCCAGCTCGGTTATATGTTCCTCGGACTTGGTGTTGGCGCGTTCAGCGCCGGCATATTCCATCTTACGACCCATGCATTCTTCAAGGGCCTGCTCTTCCTTGCCTCGGGCAGCGTGATCCACGCCCTTTCCGGCGAGCAGGATATGCGCAAGATGGGTTCGCTCCGGCGCAAGATCAAGATAACCTATGCCGTGTTCCTGATCGGGTCCCTTGCTCTTGCGGGAATTTTCCCTTTTGCTGGATTCTTCAGCAAGGATGAGATCCTCTGGAGCGTGTATAACGCCGGATCGCTCGGCCGCTCGCTCTGGATGGTCGGGCTGACCGGAGCCTTCATGACGGCATTCTATTCCTTCCGGCTCATCTATCTCACGTTCTTCGGAAAATCACGCATGGACCATGATGTTGAACACCATGTCCATGAGTCCCCTCCGGTCATGACCGTGCCGCTTATGATACTGGCCTTCTTCTCGATCACCATCGGATTCATCGGTATGCCGCTGATCCCGCATGCGAACCTTTTTGCCAACTTCCTCGCCCCGGTGTTCCCCCATGTTCAGCACGGCGGAACCGATCATGGGCTCGAGATCGGATTGATGATCTTTTCCGTGCTCGTGGCCGCGACGGGCATCGTCATGGCCTACGTTTGGTATGTCCGTGACACCAGAATTCCCGATAAGCTGGCGGAAAAGTTCAGCGGGGTCTATACGCTGCTCCTGAACAAATACCGGGTAGATGAGCTGTATAACTACCTTTTTGTGGACGGTCTGGTCCACAAACTCGCGGGGGTACTGCACCGCATTGGAGATGTGAAGATCGTTGACGGAGCGGTAAATGGCGTCGCCCGTCTGATCGGACAGGCCAGCGAACGGGGCAGGAAAATGCAGACCGGTTTTGTTCAGGAATACGCATTCATCATGGGATTGGGTCTCGTGGTGCTCATCGGCATGTACTATGTTGTGAAATAGCGTCGTACCGTTCAATATGCGAAGTTCATATTAACGATCTCGAACCTTTTTGCTGATCGGAGTTACTTTATGCTCGAACTCATACCGAACCAGCTTGGCTTTCCGCTCCTCAGCCTGATGATCTTTGTGCCGTTGGCAGGCGCAGTGATCCTTCTTGCTGTGCGTGATGCCCGCGCGGCACGCTGGATCGCGCTCCTCTTCTCGATCGCCGAGATAGGACTTTCCGTTCCGTTGCTTGCGAATTTCGATGGTTCGATCGCTCACATGCAGTTCGGCGAATCACTTCCCTGGATCAAGGACTGGCATATCAATTACCGGATCGGCGTTGATGGGATCAGTGTGCTGTTCGTGGGGCTCACGGCGCTATTGACCACGATATCCATCATGGTCTCCTGGACCGCGATCCAGGACCGGGTGCGCGAATTCATGATCGCCGTGCTGTTCCTCGAGGCAGGCATGATCGGAGTGTTCGTCGCGCTCGACCTTTTCCTGTTCTACATCTTCTGGGAAGCGATGCTGATACCGATGTACCTTCTGATCGGCGTATGGGGCGGGCCGAACCGGCTCTATGCGGCAATTAAGTTCTTTCTCTACACGCTGGTCGGAAGCGTCCTGATGCTGGTCGCGATCCTGGCGGTCTATTTCAGCGCCGGCGGGACCTTTGATGTCCTGGCGCTGATGAACCATCCTTTCGGCCATACGTTCCAGATGTGGGCTTTTGCGGCGTTCTTTGCCGCGTTCGCGGTCAAGGTGCCCATGTTCCCGTTCCACACCTGGCTGCCCGACGCCCATGTGGAGGCGCCGACCGCGGGTTCAATTATTCTTGCCGGCATCCTCATCAAAATGGGGGCGTACGGTTTCCTGCGGTTCTCCCTGCCGTTCTTCCCGTCAGCGGCTATATCGTGGACACCGGCGATCATGACATTATCGGTCGTCGCGATCATTTATGGCGCCTACATGGCTTTCGCACAGACGGATTTCAAGAAGCTGATCGCCTATTCCAGCGTGAGCCACATGGGATTCGTCACGCTCGGCATATTCGCCCTGAACAGCCAGGGGGTGGAGGGCGGTCTGCTCCAGATGATCAACCATGGTGTTTCCACCGGAGCGTTGTTCCTTGCCGTGGGTGTGATATACGAACGGACCCATACCAGGATGATCGCCGATTACGGCGGGATCGCCGCCAAAGTTCCGGTCTATGCAGCGTACCTGCTGATCATCACGCTTTCGTCCATCGGTCTGCCGGGCACGAATGGATTCGTCGGTGAATTCACCATCCTTCTCGGCGCATTCCAGTACAAAGCGGTCTATGCCGTTATCGCGTCGCTGGGGATCATTTTGGGCGCCGGCTACATGCTATGGCTCTATCAGCGCGTTGCGTTTGGCACCGTCACGAACCCTCATAACGAGCATCTGCAGGACATGAATTTGCGGGAGATCGCTGCCGCATTGCCGCTCCTCGTGCTCGTGTTCGGCGTAGGGCTTTATCCCAACGCGGCATTCCAGGTGATGCACGCTTCGACAGAGAACTTGATCAAACACGTCCAGGCCAAGGCCGCGTTGGCGCCGGTCGCGGCGCAGGCGGCGAACGCACTGCTCGGACAATAATCCCGGAGAGGTATCATGCTGACATCGGTCCAGGAAATTCTTAAGCAACTTGTCCCCATTTACCCGGAATTTGTGCTCATCGCATTCGCGCTCTCCGTGCTGGTTGTCGATATGTTCCTGAACGGCCGGTACACGCATCTTTTGGGATGGTACAGCCTCATCGGCATCGTCATAGCCGCGAGCATGACAATAATCCTCGGGGGAGTGCAAGGGGCCTTTTTCTCCGGCACGGTTCTGCTTGACCCGTTCTCTCAGTTCTTTAAGCTTGTGTTCTACCTGGCCTGCGGGCTGGGCATACTGATCGCCATGAAGTATCTTGATATCGAGGATATCCATCGCGGCGAATATTATGCCTTGATGCTGTTCGCGACCGCCGGCATGATGCTTATGGCCTCGGCAGGGGACCTGATAACGATCTATCTCGGCCTGGAACTGATGGCGCTGTCCATCTATGTCCTTGCCGGATTCATGCGCAAGGACAGCCGGTCGAATGAGGCGGGGATCAAGTACCTGCTGCTGGGCGCTTTTTCCTCGGGCATCATGCTCTACGGCATGTCGCTCTTGTATGGACTCGCCGGGACAACGAACCTGGACGGAATCCTGGCTTTCCTCCGTACCGCTGACCTGAAGAACCCCGTACTGTTCCTTTCCATGGTAATGCTGATGGTCAGTTTCGGGTTCAAGGTGGCTGCTGTTCCGTTCCATATGTGGGTTCCCGATGTCTATGAAGGCGCTCCGACCTCGGTCACCGCGTTCATGTCTGCGGGCCCCAAAGTGGCGGGATTCGCCGTGTTATTGAGGGTCTTCACGCATACGCTTGACCCGCTTCACGCGGACATCTCCCTGCTCCTGTCCGGCCTCGCTGTTCTGACCATGGCGGTTGGAAATGTCATGGCGTTGAGCCAGACAAATATAAAACGTATGCTGGCGTACTCTTCCATTGCCCATGCAGGGTATGCTCTGGTAGGGGTCGCCGCAGGAGGGCAGGAGGGAGCGGCCAGCGTGATGCTCTATGTTCTGATCTACGCGGTCATGAATATGGGGGCTTTTGGCGTAGTGATCATGCTCCGGAAAGCAGGGATGCGCGGCGAGGAGATTTCGGACTTTGCGGGACTTGGGAAAACGAACAAGACCGCGGCGTTCCTCATGCTCATATTCCTTTTCTCTCTCACCGGGATACCGCCCATGGCGGGATTCGTCGGTAAGTTCTATATCTTCAAGTCTGCGGTGCAGGCCGGGATGATCTGGCTTGCGATCGTGGGGGTCCTGTTTTCCGCGATCAGCGCTTATTTCTATCTGCGGGTCATCATGCTGATGTATATGTACGATCCCAAGGAAGAGTTCGGACTCGTCCAATCGCCGGCACTTGCGCTCGCTCTTGCCATCTCGGTGACCGCGGTCATTGTCATCGGAGTATATCCGACCCCGGTGCTGGAGTTCGCACGGGCATCGGTAGCCGGGCTCCTGTAATTCACCGGTTCGAGGATATTTTGAGTCTCAGCGGTCCTATGCGATATTTCCTGATCGCTGTCGCTTTTGTCCTGTCCCTTGTCTGTTCCGCATTTGCCGTTGAACCTGATGTTTCCGGGACAACGGTTGATACAATGCTGCCGCAGGTCCAGACGACATTTCTTCCTATCGGCTACTTGTTTACTCCGCTCATTGCTGATCAGAAACAGCCCCGCTTCTACGTCAGTTATCGCAGATAAGCTTATCATGATGGCCAGTTCTATACCGACCGTATTTTCTAATACGGCATCGGCATCTATCTCGGGTATTGAAGTGGCCGGAGTTATCCCCTTCGACGGGATCGATCCTTTCCCGTATGATCTGCCTCATAGCTCACCGCGACACGTGCATGCTATACTAAGAACATGAAACCGGAAGGCAAAGGATACATTCTCAAGGAATACGGCTCCTGGAGCGTCCTGCTGGTAGCGTTCATCACCGGCTTGGCAGTTGCCAGGGAATTTCCCTGGCAGGCGCTGCCGGTGTTTGGATCCCTGGGTCTTTTGATCAATTCCAAGCAGGCATTCACCAAGTGGACAAGACAGCCCGCAGACCGCAAGCATCTGGTTGTTTTTTTCGGTCAGATCACTGTTGGCGCTATCATCCTGATTGCTGTATACAGCCGTGGAATACCGCAGCTTCTCCCGCTTCTGGTCTTTCCCGCTGCATACCTGCTGATGAATCGTCTGGCAGGTGAGCATTTCATCGTGACCGAGTTGCTGGGATTCGCGCTGCTGAGCCTTTCCGCGGTCCTCTCGAAATTTCTGGTCGTGGATGGTGTTGATGTGCGGCTCTTTGTCGCCGCCGCTCTCTATTTTACCGCCGGGGTTTTCAAGGTTAAAGCGGTCTTGTTAAGGAAAACGCGGGATCGTGTGTTGTCGGTGTTGTATATCTTTTTTGCAGCTTACGCCTACCGTCGTTTCCATCTTTCGCTTCTGATACTCCTTCCGCTGGCAGAAAACATCATCATGGCTGCCACGCTCTACAAGGTCAGACTTCAGACCACTGGCTGGATCGAAGTGGCAAAGAGCATTACTTTTCTTCTTCTGATGGCCTGGCTGTTCTAGGGGGGATATGACCTTGTCGGCCTAATAGGTCAGGTTCTATTCCTTAGTAAAAGATTGACCGGTTTTATTCCAGGTATCCTACCTTCTCCCGCAGGGTGTCGCAGGTGAATATTACCCATCATTAGTCTCATCCAGACATTTATTCAGGTCTAGCACTTCCGTTATTTGCCTCGCCATGCTTTTTCTGGTTGATTTTATCTGTCGGCTATACTATTCTTAACATTGATATTTTGCAACGTAATGGCGATGTGCGACCAGTCATATAATCTGCAGAGCTTTCCAGATATTTGTACGAAAGAAGCAAGGAGCAAAGATTCCAGCTCCTGCCGGTCCGACAGCTGGTCGTGCAGAAAAAAGGAGGAAAAGTATTCATGGAGTTGGATGTGCGGATCAATGACAAGTCGACATCGATCATCATTGGTGATCCTTATCGACCTGATGTCGAAGGGATCACCCGAAGGATCTCTGAGATGGCAGCAGCGGGGGGCATCCGATTAAACGATCTTGATGTGCGCGGTCTGTTGCCGCAGATGGTTCGCGGGGTCGCCGGATGCGAAGAAGGTTGTCCCGCCAACGCCAAGGATCTTGTTGAGAAAGGCTACGGCCCCTTCGAACTGGAGTACATTGAAGGGGGAATATTGACGGCTCAGGCGAGGACCAAGGAAGGGCTGACGCTGCTCTTGAAGCTGTTTCCCGATTTTTAAAAAAGCCTTCCAGCAGACGGGAATGCTTTCGTATCTGATCCGGCGATACCGGAAGATTATTGCACCAGGCTGGGAATTGGAGGAGGGCGGAGATGAAGATCACATGCTGGGGCGCGCGGGGTTCCATAGCCGTTTCAGGCAGGGAATACGAGAAGTACGGCGGTGATACGACCTGTATAGAGATCAGGAGCAGCGAGAACGACATCATTATCATCGATGCCGGCACCGGGATGCGAAAGCTGGGAAACAAGCTGCTGACAGAAGAAAAACGCTCCTATAACCTTCTTCTTACCCATGCGCACTGGGACCATCTCATGGGTTTCCCGTTCTTCAAGCCCATTTACATGAAAGGCACAAGGATCGACATGTACGGCTGTCCCTTTACGCAGGATTCGATCAAGGCGATCTTCGCCAGGTCCATGGTTGCTCCCTATTTTCCCGTGGAGTTCAACCAGATCCAGGCAGAGATTACCTCTGCGGGGATCTGCTCCGAGGGATTTCATATCGGCCCCATGCACATCGAACCGATACACCTTAGCCATCCGAACCAGGGCATCGGATATAAGTTCAGCGAGAACGGCAAGAGTTTCGTGTTCCTGACCGATAATGAACTCACGCTGAAGCACAGCGGCGGGTGCGAGTACGGCGACTATCTCCGCTTTTCGGAAGGCGCAGATCTGCTGATCCATGACGCGGAATATACCGAAGCTCAGTACAAGATGACCAAGGGGTGGGGGCATTCGGTCTATACCGATGCCCTTCGCCTTGCAATGGAATCGGGAGTGAAACAGTTCGGCCTGTTCCATCACAACCAGGAGCGGCTGGATGAGGACCTCGATCGCATGGTAGAGGACTGCAAAAGCATAGCCGCTCAGCAGGGGAAATCGCTTCAGATATTTGCTGCGCAGGCAGGTCAGGAGATGGTCCTTTAGCAAACAGGTCGGAGTGAAGCGAGTGAACCTCGTCCGGCGGTCATTGTCCCGGCCGGGAGGGGTTTATCCTCGCGGATTCATGTACGCCAGTCCATTCTGTTATCCTTTTGTGCCCCGAAGCCACCGGCCAGTTGATGCCTATGATCGATCAGCAGCGAATACGAGTTTTGATCGCCGATGATGAAAAGAACCTCCGTGAGGTGTTGCAGGCGGAGCTTTCCCGTGAATCTTTTGCGGTGTCGACGGCAGATTCCGGAAAAACTGCCCTGGAGCTTCTGGCAAAGAACGAGTATGACGTGCTTGTCCTTGATCTGAATATGCCGGGGATCGACGGCCTTGCGGTTCTCAAGAGGATCTCTGAACTGGACTCCCTTGTGGAGACGGTCGTCCTGACGGCGAACGCAACGGTTGCCTCTGCCGTCGATGCCATGAAGTACGGCGCCTACGATTATCTGCGCAAGCCGGTTGACCTGGATGAGCTTGAAACGGTCATTAAAAAGGCTTATGAGTCCAAAAAGCTTCGCAGCGAACATCTTCTGCTTAAGACCCAGCTGCAACGTCAGGCCGATGACGCAAAACTCGTGTTTACCAGCCCGGTCATGCGCGCGCTTCTTGACACGGTGGGGAAAATGGCCGGGACCGAGTATTCGATCCTCATCACGGGCGAGAGCGGCACAGGCAAGGAATTGATCGCCCGCTCGCTCCATCAGCGGTCGAGCCGGGCCGACGGCCCGTTCGTGGCGATCAATTGCGGGGCAATCCCCGAAGGCATGATCGAGAGCGAGCTGTTTGGCTATGAGAAGGGCGCCTTCACCGGAGCGTATGGAAGGAAGCTGGGAATACTCGAGCTCGCTCAGGGAGGTACGCTGTTCCTCGATGAGATTGGCGATATGCCCCTGCAGCTGCAGGTAAAGCTGCTTCGTGTCATCGAGACGTCCAGGTATTATCGTCTTGGCGGCACGCGTGAGCTGACCTCCAATGTCAGATATCTTTCGGCCACGAACAAGGACTTGAAGCAGGAAAGCATGCGCGGCACATTCCGGCAGGACCTGTACTACCGCATTACCGGACTGACGATCGCTGTGCCGCCGCTTCGCGACCGTGTTGAGGATATTTCCCTGCTGGTCGAGCATTTTCGCATGGCGGAGCTCGTGTTCCGTCAGAAACGGTTCAGCCGCGAGGCGCTCTCCGTGCTCGAACGCTACGGGTGGCCGGGAAATGTGCGGGAACTGCAGAACGTGGTCCAGAGGGCGTTACTGCTTTCCCGGAGCGATGTTGTCATGCCTTCCGACCTGCCGCCGGACCTTGAAGGGGCCGGTCCTGTAATTCCAACGGGGAAAACGAGAAAGCTCGAAGAGGTCGAACGCGAGCATATTCTACGGGTTCTCGCGGAGACCGGCGGCCGCAGAGAGCAGGCCGCGGCGATCCTCGGGATACACGCGCGAACGCTTCGTCGCAAGCTTGCCGAGTACGGCATAACTGCATGACCGTTCCCGGTTCCTTGCAGAATGAACGCATTGAGAACCTTCTGCCGCAAAACGGATATTCCTGATCAATGACCCTACTGCAAACGATAGATAAAACGCGCCCGCTGGTCTGGTTCCTGGTCGCGCTGGTCCTGTTCCTGTCGGCCGGTACCGGCATGTTCGTGGTCCAGCAGCGGACCCATTTGCTCGGGGAGGCCGAGGATTACGCAGACCGCGAACTGAACCTGCTCGGAGCGATCATTGCCCAGGACCTGATCAAACACAACTTCATCGGAGTTCGCAAATACCTTGCCGCTTTTGTGAAGCAATATCCTGATGTCTATTCGATCAAGGTTACCGCGCCGAATGGTTTTGTCCTGACCGAACAGAGCCGTACCGGATTTCCCGAAAAATCCTTTACCCGTTCCTACTGTGTTGATATCGAACCGCCAACTGACAAATGCGCGGATATCGAACTCGTCCATGATCTCGATCCGATCCAGCGCCATATCTCTAGAATGACGAAACAGGCGATAGTGGCCATGGTATTCTTCGCTGGTTTCATGGGAGCGATCCTCTGGACCGTGCTCCGAAGGACGGCCTTTCTACCCCTTGAGCAGGCCCTTGCAGACCTGAATACCACAAAGGAGAACCTGGAACTCCGCGTAGCCCAGCGCACCGCTGACTGGATGATGGCGAATAAGGAGCTTAAGCAGGAGATCCTGGAGCGGGAAACTGTGGAGAAACAGGTTCTGGAATCGGAGGCGAAATTCAAGAGTTTTGCAGAACAGGCGATCGTCGGTATTTATCTGATCCAGGACGGAAAATTCAAGTACTGCAACCCGCGCTTTGCTGAAATGTTCGGCTATGAGCAGCCCTCAGAGCTTATGGACGCGGATTTCCTTCACCTCGTTCATCCTGATGATATTACGCTCGTTGCCGAACGGATGGCGAAGAGACTGAATAACGAGATCCCATCAACCCATTATCACTTTCGCGGCATTCGGAAGACCGGCGAGGTCATTCACCTTGAGGTGTTCGGCTCCACCATGGATTACGCCGGAAAGCGGTCGGCTATCGGAACGATCCTGGATGTCTCCGAGCGTGTTCTTGCCGACGAAGCGCTGCAGGCAAGTGAGTCAAAGTACCGCCAGGTCCTGGATAACATCAATGAGATCATCTATATGGTCTCACTGCGGGAAGATGCACTCCTGGGAGATGTCGTGTTCGTGGGAGGCCAGGTCTCCTCCATTGTCGGCATTCCTGCCGAAGCCTTCCTTGGGGATCCCCGACTCTGGATCAGCCTGGTACATTCCGAGGACATGGAAGGTCTTCGGGATTCAACGAAGCGCATGATCAGGGACCGGGTGAAGGTCACCAGGAACTACCGTATCCTGAACAGTGTGACGGGACAGCATGTGTGGCTGGAAGACAAGGTCACCCCGCAGTTTGATGCCGCGGGAAGGGTTATCGGGTGTTTTGGCGTCGCGCGGGATGTAACGAAGCGAAGAAAGATCGAGGATGAACTGCTTTGGACAAGCGATACTCAGGCAGTGATCAACAGGCTGTTGAACCTTTCCATGGAGGATCAGCCTCTTGATGAGGTGCTGCGCAGGACGCTGGAGATCATTCTGTCCAGTTCCCGTTATGCCCACCATTCCATGGGGGCGATCCTGCTGATGGATGGTGATGACGACAAGCTTCGCATGCGGGTCCAGCATGGGCTTCCCCCGGAGATCCTATCCGCCTGCGCAGTTCTGCCGGTCGGCACCTGCCTGTGCGGACGGGCAGCAGCGACCCGTGAGGTCCAGTTCTCCGCGTCGGTGGACGACAACCATGAGACTCGTTACCCCGGGATCATACCTCACGGCCACTACTGTGTGCCGATCCTGCTGGCCAACCGGACCCTTGGCGTCCTTTCCGTGCATCTTGACGCAGGGCATCATCGCGATATGCGGGAAGAGGAGTTCCTCGTGGCGGTAGCCCAGGCTCTCGGTGGCATCATAGAGCGCAAGAGGATGGAAGAGGAACGGGAACGGATGATCAGCGATCTGCGAACGCTCCTGGATACCATCTCCGCGTCCCGCCGTGATTGGCAGGAAACTTTTGACAGCATCAAGGACATGATATCGATCCATGACAGCGATTTCACGATCATCCGTGCGAACAAAGCGTTCGCGCAGAACTTCGGCATGGAGCCGCGTGACGTCGTCGACAAGAAGTGCTATGAATTGTTCCACCACGGGCGCTCACCGATACTTCGCTGCCCTCATCAGCGGGCGCTGGACACAAAGGAGCCTGTCACCGAGGAGGTCCATGACCCCGCATCCGGTCGCATATACCTGATGTCCACTTTCCCCTATGCATCGCCGGAATCGAATATCCGGGGATCCATTCATATCGCCCGGGACATCACCGAAATGAAGGAAAAAGAAATGCGGCTGATCATGAGCGAACGCCTTGCTTCTCTCGGACAGATGGCCTCGGGGGTCGCTCATGAGATCAACAACCCCCTGGCTGCCATAGCCGGGTGTGTTGACGGTCTGAGCAGACGGATCAATCGAGGCGAATATGATCCCGAGCTCTTTCTGAAGTATCTGGGGATCATCAAGGACGAGATCAACCGGAGCAAGAACATTACCACCAGCATGCTGTCCGTGGTGCGCAAGAGCTCCTATGAGAAGAAACAGGTCAACATCATTG
The DNA here is from genome assembly GCA_029858565.1 of Nitrospirota bacterium. Classification (GTDB taxonomy): domain Bacteria; phylum Nitrospirota; class UBA9217; order UBA9217; family UBA9217; genus JAKAHZ01. Next base: position 44,422 of record JAOUEV010000011.1, read on the forward strand.
ATGCGTTCGAAAAAGCCCTGGAGATCATCGGGTTCCAGGGACGCCTGAAAAATGTCGAGGTAAGGCGGACCTACAGTGCAGACCTGCCTCAGGTCTATGGAAGCGAAGGCGAACTGAAGCAGGTGTTCCTGATACTCCTGACGAACGCCCTTGATGCCATGGACGACAAGGGGATCCTTTCCGTGAACACTGCGTTCCACGAACGGATCCTTTTCGTTGATATCTCCGACACCGGACCAGGGATCGCGCCGGATCTGCGCACCCGTATATTTGATCCCTTTTTTACCACCAAATCCGAGCGTGGCGGCACCGGACTTGGACTTCCCATCGCGAGCCGTATCATTGAGGCTCATAGCGGATCTATTGAGATCCTTACCGATGCCCGACCGGGTACAACGGTCCGCGTCTCTCTCCCGCTCACCTGACACCTACGCTTCCTGTTAATCCAACGCATGAACCTGCCGCTTTCATAATTTCATGACGCCTGATGCAGGGTGAACCCTAGCGACCATGCCCGGTCCTTGTCCTATCCATACGGTCCGGCAGGAAACATTATTCTCTTCAGGTACGATAAAAACGTGCAGGGTTATTACTTCAACAGTCGTCGTCTTCTCTGCGCTGTCAGCGATGACCGACCTCCCATCTCTTTTGTTTTCCGAGATATACGGAATGTAATCAGTTCAAATAGATAATTACATGGGGACAAAATGTCCTGAATGGAACTTTTTGTCCCCTAAAATAAGAGCCATTGAAAAAATAAATACATAAAAACAATAAGATAGATAATGGCAATAATATTGCTTAATTGTGCAGAGTAAATATGTACGCAGCTGACCGGTTCATTTAGAACGAACATCCTAGGGGGAGGAATTTGTATGAAAAAGAATTGCTGGGAGCATAAGAAATGCGGCAGGCAGCCGGGAGGACACAAGACGCAGGAACTGGGTGTATGCCCTGTGACGACCCATCAGGCCCTTACCGGCGTGCACGGCGGCAGCCATGCCGGGCGCGCGTGCTGGGTCGTGGCCGGTTCTCTGTGCGGCGGCAAGATCCAGGGTGCCTATGCCCAGAAACTGAATAACTGCTGGCGGTGCGATTTTATGATCGCGGTCAAGCAGGAAGAGGATAGTGCGCCATTCGGTTTTTCGGCAACCCGTCTTGGAATGGAAAAGACACTGTCAAAGTCCATCAACGGCAGCAGGGCTGAATCCCAGGCGGAAGAAGTTTCAGGGCATTGATGTATTCCTGAAAAAAGCTCAGACAGCCGGAAAGACCCACGATAAGAGAAGCATCGTTATTGTTTATCAGGGGAGGGAACGATGAATCTGCGTAAAATGAACTGTTGGGAGTATAAGAAATGCGGAAGGCAGCCCCAGGGTAACCATGTGTCTGACCGGGGAGTCTGTCCTGCGGCGCTGGAGGAATCTCTGGACGGGACCCACGACGGCACAAATGCAGGCCGGTCCTGCTGGATCGTCTGCGGTACCCTGTGCCAGGGTCAGGTGCAGGGCACCTTTGCGCAAAAGTTCAAGAGCTGTGAACAGTGCGATTTCTATCTGCTCGTCAAGAGCGAGGAGCGTGCAACGTTTACCTTGTCGGTTGTGTTGCTGAACAGGATGCGGAAGGGGAGAACCGAGGCCATCGTCTGCGGGGCACAGACGAAACAGCCGTCAACGATAGGCACCTCATGGACACAGCCCTAAACATACTGCTGGTCGATGATGAGGAAAGGATACTCGAGTTCTTCCAGGACATGCTCCGCGACATGGGTTATGCCGTCACCGCGGTAACCTCTGCCTCTCTGGCCCTTGAGGCAGTTGTAAGGGAAAAATTCGATCTGGCGTTCCTTGATCAGTTCCTCGGACCCCTGCGGGGGCTCGAGCTCATGGACCGGATCCGCGAGAAGGACCCGAACATCTACTTTGTCATGGTAACTGCCAATGGCAGCCCCGAACTTGCTGTCGAAGCGCTCCAGCGGGGCGCCTCGGACTTCGTGGTCAAACCGTTCTTCGAAAGCGATATCATACGAAGCATAGATTATGTGAGGAAAAAGCGCGATCTGGACGGGCAGCAGCGAATGATCATGGCTGAGCTCGAACAGCGTGTGCGTGAGAAGACCGAAGAACTGATCCACGTGAACTTCTCCGTTCTCACAAGCCTTGCGCGGGCCGTGGAAAAAAAGGACCTGGGCACCTACGGGCACAGCATGAGGGTCAGCAGGTACGCGGGGCAGATCGCCGAGGAACTTCAGCTGTCTGCCGCGATGCGCAATGACCTGGGGACCGCCGCGTTGTTGCACGATATCGGAAAGATAGGGATCAGCGATACGATCCTGGGAAAACCGGGTCCGCTCACTGAGATTGAAATGGCCGAAGTTCGGCGCCATCCCGAGAACGGGGTCGAGATACTGAGACCCATGAAGCACTATCAGTCAGTGCTTCCGGCAATACAGTACCATCATGAGCATTTTAACGGGCGCGGTTACCCACACGGACTTGCCGGCGAAGAGATACCGCTGCTGGCGCGCATCATTGCCGTTGCCGACACCTATGACGCGATCCTCTCTGATCGTCCTTATCGGTCTGCGGCGAACCACGATCAAGCAATGAGCGTTCTGAAAGAACATGCGGGAACCCAGTTCGACCCTTTGGTCGTGCAGGCGATGGAAAGAGCCATATCGATCAGCAGCTTCGAAAGAGAAAGACCCCTGACAGTAATGCCGCAGGTAAACAGTTATCCCTGTTCAGTTGATAGCACCACAGGTCAGGCTCGTTATCGGATCATCACTTGATTAAGGAGCAGCGTACTGCAGGCAGATCTTTCAATGAGAAGGAAAGTAGCGCTATCCTGTGCGAAAACGAAATTATTGTGATCGATCTGCTATAAACTGTCATCACCAATAAATACCCCGACGAAAGAATTGACATCATCATAGGATGCGTTTAAAAATAACAAATATGTTGGTATGTGCTAATAAATATAGTTATCTTTGGTTTGAAGTGGAGGTATTGCATGAAGAAGTGGAATGACCTGCGGATCGGCAGGAAGATGATGATAGGATTCGGAAGCGTCCTGGTGCTGCTCGTCGCGGTAGGAATGTTCTCTCTGACGGGCATTAACAAAATGTTCGGAAGCAGCCTTTCGGTGACCGCGGTCAACAAGGTGAGCGGGGAACTGCTTCAGCGAGAAGTGGACCATCTCAAATGGGCGCAGGAAGTGGAGCGTTATTCGAACAGTGCGGAAAAAGGCAAGGAGCTGAAAGTCCAGCTCGATCCTACGCAGTGCGGTTTTGGAAAATGGTACTACGGAGCCGGGAGAAAAGAGGCCGAGGCGCTTATGCCCGAACTCAAGGGTCCGCTGGCAGCGATCGAAGACCACCACCGCAAACTGCATGAATCCGCCGGAGCGATACAGGATCTGCATAGCGGCGGTCAGATACCGGAGGCCAGGAACCTTTTCGCAACAGGGACCATGGCGCATCTGAAGGAGGTACAGACACTTCTGAAGACCATGGTGGACGCGTCCAAAGAGACGATCGGCCGCACAGAGGCCGGCATGCTCAATACATCGCTGGTCTCACGTATTACTGTGGCGGCATGCATCGTGCTGGCGCTCGCTCTGGGATCGCTGCTGGGCTGGCTCATCACCCGCTCCGTGACGAAACCGCTCGAACAAGGGGTGCTTTTCGCCGAGTCGGTCGCGAAGGGCGACCTGACCAGGCGTCTGGATATCGACCAGAAGGACCAGGTCGGACGGCTTGCCGAGGCGCTGAACACCATGACCGTTCGGCTTAATGATGTGGTCATCAGCGTAAAAGAAGCATCATTGAACGTTTCAATGGTGAGCCAGGAACTGTCGGTGGATTCCGAACAGATATCCCAGGGAGCAACCGAGCAGGCGGCGACCGCAGAGGAGGCATCGGCGTCGATCGAGGAAATGAACGCGGCTACGCGGATGAACTCGGAAAATGCCCGCCAGACCGAGCAGATCGCGGTCAAGGCCGAGTCGGACGCGCAGGAAAGCAGTGCCGCTGTGGCGGAAACGCTGCAGGCCATGAAGGCCATCGCGGTGAAGATCACCATTATCGACGAGATAGCACGCCAGACCAATCTCCTCGCCTTGAACGCGGCCATCGAGGCCGCCCGCGCCGGGAACCATGGAAAAGGTTTTGCCGTGGTGGCGGCCGAGGTGCGGAAGCTCGCGGAGCGGAGCCAGGCGGCGGCAGGCGAGATCGGACACCTGTCCACCTCCAGCGTTGCGACTGCTGAAAAAGCCGGTGCCATGCTGGCGAAGCTTCTTCCGGACATTCAGCGGACCTCCGGTCTGGTCCAGGAGATCAGCGCGTCGTCCAGGGAACAGGCGACCGGAGCCGACCAGATCAATCTTTCGATCCAGCAGCTGAACAATGTCATCCAGCAGAATGCCGGCGCCGCCGAAGAAATGGCCGCCACGGCCCAGGAACTGTCGACCCAGGCGGATCAGCTGAAGCACGTAACGGGATTCTTTATCGTAGACAGCAGGATAGAGCATAAGCATGATACGCGCAAGTCCTCGCGCCACAGCTCAGGGAAGTCCGCGCTCCACCGGGGAATGCACGAACGCAGGACCGGACAGGTCCTTGCCGCGGACAAGCGGAAGCATTCACCGGCACCAGCCCCGCAACTGGTGAGCGCTGCGGTGACCGCGGAAGGGGAATTCGAGCGGTTCTAGGACGATTGCCGGAGTATGCATGGCCAGCCGTCCTGTCCCATCATTCTAAGTAATATCCTTCCTTCATATGGCCGAAGATGCAGGAGAGTCTTCCGCCATCATCCCCGTTTCCTTATACCTTGATATTCAGCACCGGCAGCCCGAGCCGCTGCCGCTTGCTCTCCCCCTTGAACAATCCCGTCTTCCGAAGGGGCACGTCGCCCCGTTCCCCCTCGTGCTGCGCCTGGAGCTTTGTTGCCAGGCTCGCGGCATGCTGGATCGTGTGCTTGCCGAACTTCTTCGAGACCTCGTCGACCGCTGTGTAGACCCGGGACATCTTCTCGATCCGCGCCGTGTCCTCGAAGAGCGTGTACTGGATGCCGCTCTCGGGGACCAGGCCGCAGAGCACCACGCCGGTCTGGCGGTAGGGCGTCCGCGGCCTGAAGAGCCGCTGGAACCCGTCGCGCAGCAGGCCGAAGAGCTCTGCAGGATAGGCCGTGGGCCGGGTCAACTTAAGTTCCACCCCGGAGCTTGTATAGTCCTGCTGGCGCAGAAAAACGATCAGTCGGGTAGCCGCGAGCCGGTACCGCCGCGCTTTGATGCAGGCGTTCTCCAGGTTCTTGGCGATCTGGGCAAAGACAAAGGCTTCGTCCATCGACGCCGGGGTGAAGGTCTTTGCCTTGCTGATGGACTGGTACCGGTCCTTTGTTTCGACCGTGACCGGGTACACGCTCCTGCCGTTCAGCTCGTGCCAGATCTCGCGATAGGGTTTGGAAAGGTTCTGCTCCACGAACCGCTCGTCCGCCCGCGCGAACTGGAGCGCGGTCCTGATGTTGTGCTTGTTCAGGAAGGCGGCGGTGTTCGGTCCGATGCCCCAGACCTTTTCCACAGGCAGGTCCCGGAGGAACAGGTGGATCTCCCTGCCGGGGATCATGGTGATGCCCGCGGGCTTTTTGTGCTTTGACCCGATCTTGGCCAGGACCTTTGAAAGGGAAACTCCCACGGACACGGTAATGCCCAGCTCCCGTTCGATGGTCTCCTGCATCTCCCTGGCGATCTCCTCGTAGGGACCGTGGAAACTCCTTCGGAGGCCGGTCAGGTCCACAAAGGCCTCGTCAATGGAGTACTCCTCCACGTCAGGCGAGAAGCGCCGCAGGATCTCGAACATGCGGACCGAAAAGAGGCTGTAGGTCTCGTAATCCGAAGGCAGGATCACCGCGTCAGGACAGAGCTTTTTCACGTCCGAAAGCCGCACACCGCGCTGCACGCCCTTGGCTTTTGCCTCGTAGCTTGCAGCCGCCACGATGCCGCGCTCCTTGCCCGTGATCACCGGCCTGCCCTTGAGCTCGGGATGGATGGCCTGCTCGCAGGATGCGAAGAAAGCGTCAGCGTCGAGATGCAGGATGGCGCGGGGCCAGGAGGAGAGGGAGAGGAATTGATCGTTCATGTTCAGGCTCATTACGAAATAACAAAAAAAGACAACTGCCGAGTCTGTATCGCGCAAAGTCGCAAAGAACGGCGGAGGCGAATAGCAAATATCCGATTGTTTTGAAATATCAAGGGCCAGTTTCTATTCTGGAACTGCATGCAAAAAAAGGAAAATGGGTTCAGGAACTGACTGATCTCTCGATCTTTCTTTGCGTCTTAGCGGCTTTGCGCGAGAAGAGAGGTGTTGGCTTGCTTGATCTTATGGTCAGACCCGTTCCCACTCCTCGACCCCGCCGGGGACGATCCGGAACAGGGGATGGGGCCTTGGCCGGGCAAGCGCCTTGTGCAAGGCGTAGGTCTTCCTGTCCCGTGTCCGCAATTTCCCCAGCAGATGCTCCCATTCATGGTCTATCTGACCTTTCCGTATCTTCAACTTCCCGCATCGTCCGGCTTTTACGATCTTTGCGCCATTGAACCGGTACCCGCGTTGTTCAGCTTCCTTCAGCACTTCAGCCAGATAGCACCCGATGGCGCGGATGGGATCGCTGCATTCGCGGAAACGGTCCAACTGGGGGTGGGATCGATAGCCTTTTGTTCTGCCGAGCAGGACCTTCTGCGCAAGCAACCCTTCGCGCCACAGGGCCACGAGGCCTTTTGCGTCAAGATATTGCGGATGGATGGACCAAAGTCGCATTACGATGCCTCAGGCTGTTTCAAAAGCGACAGCAAGGATTCTCTCGTGATCAGGAACCGGCGTTTGTAAACGCGCGAAGCGCCGCTTTTGCGAGTCGTTGTTGAGCACGTTGTTATGGGCATCCATTGCGTGACTAGCTCATGGCGACAAATGCGGCGCAAACAAGAAGAATTATGGAAATCGGCGCCCACAGCATTCGCTCTTTTTTGCTTGGCGTGATCGAATTCAGGACTGTGGCGACAAGACTGAATGCAACAACAAACCATATCGCCGATCTCGAATATGTCGAATAATCGCTAATAATAATACCTGCGCGCGACAAAACGACGAGCGCCGCAAAAACAAGAACCACGATCTGAACCAGTGCGGCAATTCGCATTCGAGGAGGAAGCTGTCCGGGGAATTTACCACCCATTGTCATCGTTCCCCAGGGCGCACCTAGTGCGAGCGCGAACTGGAACAGAACCGCAAAAGCAGTCAGCACAGTGAAAAGGTATGCAGCAAAAGTTGGAGCATGCATTGGTGATTGCAACGCTGAGTTTACACGCCGCGTAGCGGTCGGCGTGGAACGATAGGTTAGGATTTGTCATCCTGCTCTTTTGTAATTTTCTCTTCCAACTTATGCTCTTCTATTATCTGCTTAGCCTCGCGTTCATAGGACTCAGATAGTTCGCGTAAAACAGTAGCAAATCTTGCAAAGCCTGCATCCTCCACAGCTTTGGCTTTGTTTAGCCATTCTGCAGCTAATTCATATTCAGGTTTCCCAGTGGGATCAACCCAATGAACACCTCTTGAGTTATAAACTTCTGTGCGAAATCCCCTTCGCATATCTTCAGCATCTCTTGCATTTAAGACTCTGGCAACCGCCCGATTGATCCACAATCCATCAGGATCGGCAGGGCAATTCAGTAAGACACCACCAACGTGGATCATGGCTACTGCAAGATGGCCAGATTCCTTGCATTGCTTTTTAACAATAGCAAACCACGATTCAAATTCTTCAACAGAATAACTGCCATTGTCTTGTAAGCCTGGTGGCCGACGCCACTCGTGTAAAAGTCGCCATGCATTACTAGCAATAGCCGCTCTTTTCTCATCGACTTCCTCAACCTGTTGATCTTCATTCTTAGATCGATAGATAAGGCGAATGACCTCAACAAAAAACTCTGGCTTCGTAGCGAGGCGTTTTTCAAGCAACTTCGGCTCAGCACCATCAGGTCTTGTAAGCAACGGCAAGTAAGCCCATTCCACTTTGAAAAGATCATCATCCTGGACCTGCGGATCATTTTGCAGGGCCTTTATAAGCTCCGTAATATTATATGTATCCATCGTCTGCCCAGACTCTTGCACGGAAACTGCGCTTAGCAGCGCTCTTACGGTTCTTGCGCTATCCAGTGGCATCTTGTTAAATAACCGCGAATGCAGGCAGCCGATTGCTGACTGTGGCCGTGAAACTTCAAGTAATTTGTCGATTGCATATAATGGGTCGCTTTCAGTTTGGTAAGGATTGACATGTACCTTTTGCCAGTACGTCTGTTCATGTGTTCCTAGCCACTGGGTAGCTCGCACCCACGTGTCAGTCTCGAAAGGTAAATAAACAAGGAAGAGACAATTTTGCGCCAACGACCAGCTTGACCTATCGATTGCGTCAACCCACGCCCAGCCTTGCGCATGAAAACGGCTTAAAATGAAACTGGCAATGAATTGCCTATATTTGATATTTTCATTATCTAAATATTGGGGAAGTAACCCGATATCAATTTCTTTTTTATCGATTAAACCCAACGCCCAACCGACTTGGTTTGGCGATTCAACTGTCGCAGCAAACTTAAGAATACCCTGAAGTCCGCTGGCGTCGAATAACGAACGAACCGCTTGATAGCGCTTATCGCCGAGTTTCCTGCGCTGCTCTTCCCAATTGCCTCGCTCGTCATAGAGATCAAAATCTCGTTTACTGAAAAGTCTCTGATGCTGGCCGTCAAGACTTTGCGGAGCCAGTTTGTTTGCAGTTGCCTCAATTTGATCTACCTTGTCAGGACTGAGCGCCCACTTTGCATCAGCAAATTTGCGGTGTTTCTGTACAAAATCCATTAGACCAATCCAAATCGGTAAGCGCTGATCTTCCGAAAGTTCGGCGACCGCTGCCGATGCTAAATGCTCTAATAGTGCATCAAATGATGGTTTTGGTAAATTATCAATATTGCTGACAAGCTCTTTAAGTCTATCCAAATTATCGCGAGCCATTTCGATGGCAAATTCCGCATATACAGTCACCTGATCCCAATATTCTTGATTTGTAACTTTTGGTTGCCAGTCTTCGGGAATCGTGATATGCCAACGTGGTTTATAGGCGCCACTAGACGTCTGATGCTGATTTGGCAGAAAATCGATAACGACTTTCCATGCCACACCTGGGAAGTCTTCTTTAATCGCTTTGATTGAAGAAATGCGCGTTTCAATACGCGCCAAGGTCTGTGGGTACCACGGCAACAATATCTGTACTATCGAATTGGATGGACGATTCGCCCATCTACCCCCAGGATCATGTGATGCGAGTTCCGCTAAAATGACGATTGATCTTGTTAAGAATTTATCACTCCAGGACAGGCTTTCTAACGCCCACAGCAAGCCAGTCATATAGTTTTTGCCACTAATGCCCTTACCTTCCTGCGCAAATAAATTATCAAAAGGGCATGGCGTTTGTTGTAATGCCGCCTCGACTTGACTTAGGAATTCATCTGGAGCGGCTTCGGCCACGGTTGGCAATAAATCATTAATGCTAGCCCATAGTTTCCAATCCGCTTGATTGAAAATGTCGCGAATAGTCATAACGGCAGTCGATTCTGCCTTATATCGTGAGACATTTGTTAATTTATCGCCATAGTTCCCAAGAAGCGCCAAGGTTTCAGCCATTCCCTTACGTAGGCCTAACGAGTATTTGAGTATCTTCCCCTGCATGCTTGCAACATAACGCTCCTCGGCAGGCAGCTCAAATTGTGGATCCAATTCTTTAAGTACCTCGACAGCGCACTCTTTGAATTTGTCTAGATGAGCATCAAATACTCTAGAACCAAATGATTCAAAGAGCATTTTGCGATCTGATACCGCCCAATGGCCGTTTCTAAGCGACAATGGATTGCCCTCTTCTTGGAGGACTTCGCGTAGATCACCTATCCAAGTTTTATAATCCATCGATCAGCCTCTTTATAACATCTAAATCGGATTCATTGCTTTCATCCCACTGACCGACGAGAGCGGCTATGGCCAAAGCAAGTGGGCTAACTTGTGCGGTCAAGCTGCTTGTTGAGCGTGGCACATCTGGTTTTACATACTCTGCCGGAATGCTTGCAGCCGGCCTTTGTTTGAAAGCGTCTCTTAAATCTTGAGGAAGCTTTTCAAGCGTTACAGTTCCTGCATCCTGATTCCAAGTCTCGACAATATCAACGACCCTCGACCAGGCCCACTGTGGGTAACTCGAGTTAAATTGAGAAATATGAGAGTGAAGCAACGATAAGACTACTCCTACTTCTTTGCCTAGATCGTATCCTAGCAAATAGAATCTATTTAAAAAGATATATAGCACTTCATCAGCAACTTTCTTGTTGCCATTTGCACCTTTCAGATGATGCCGAAATACATCGAGTTTCTCTTTTGCTTTTGATGGGCTAAATCTTGTCTGGTTAACATTTCTGAAAAATTCAGCACTATCTTTGGTGTGACGTGCTTGATCAAGCAACCACACTACGTTATGAGCATCTGTTTCATTTAAAGGACCTGTAATTAGCGCTATGGCGTCTTTACGCTTGTCAAATAGCACGGTGTTATTAAAATCGCTCCATGCTGCATACATGACTTCAGCAAGAACAGTATTGCCCTTGGTAAAACCAATGGAGTGCTTGATCTGCCCAAGGAGTTTGCATTCCTCTCTTGTGTTGCCATTTCGCACATAAACGACAAGATCATCTGTATCAAAGCCGTCTATTTTTCCTTGAAGCTTTACTTGTCTTATCGGCCAACATGGCAGAGCGGGGGCGTATCCGCCGGTTAGCATTAGCGCAACAAAGGAAGCTTGAACGTGAGCTTCAAAATGAAATCCAACACCCCCCGTCGAGCGTGGATTGCTCAGCAGCTTTTTTGCTTTTGAGCTTACTCCACTCTTCATGCGTCGACGCTTTCTAGTTTTAGAAGCAGATTTTCTTTTCAAGTATTCCCCGCAATAAATTATTAAAATATCCGACCGCGTCAGTCATTCTTGCTAAGCTTGAATATTCAGACCTGGAATCAAAGAGCACAATGACCAGGTGCTTCTAAGTCGGGATACTAACGCGCGCGTCACACGCCGCAAGGCGTGTCGTTGTGGACGCGCAGGTTATGATATCTCATTCCACAATTTGAAGTTCTGTCGCGGTCCAAATACCTTTTGGCCGAACTAGACGTTTCAGCTTGATAATGTAGTTCTTGGTTTCTGAACACTGTACTACAGCTTCATTGGCAGACTCAGATGACAATTTGCACTTCTCGAAAGGGACCTTGGCTTTAATTGTAGAAATAAGATCCGCGTGAGCGACGTCAACTGGTTCTAATCTCCAGGGTTGATGCCCGTTATCAACTTCTGTCTGTAACCGCTTTTCTTTTTCTATGTCAACTGGTAATGCAATCTTTTCAGTTTTCTGAACGGGCTGGCAATTCGCCTGATATGTATTTGCGAAGACAAGGAGAAGGAAAGTAAGAAACATTGGAAAACTTATCATTTTGACCTCATTGTCGGTGTGGAACGAATCGTTATACCTTCGACTTTGTTTTAAAAAAGGAAGTAATTCTCTTTATAATTCCGACGCTTGGTTTGAAACCAAAATGTTCAAGAATTAGATTGGATGTAATTTCCTTATCTTCTTCAATATCTTTTACAATTATTTTGGCAAATCGAGGCCAATCAGCTTGAGATATCCCCTTGTAGTAGCGCCATTCGTGATTTCTCGCATCTTGCCAGCAATCCCAGAAGTTTAATGCGAGGAAAAGCTTCTTGAACTCTGGTCCGCTATTCCGGGGAAGGTTCTGATCAAATTTATCGAACCCCTCTCCGACCTTTTTAAAGTCACCACGACTGTGGCTTTCTATATCGTGCGATAGACTCTCAATTAAATATTTCTTAGCCTCACTATAAGTAAACACTTTTGCCTCGGGTATAACAAGGTGTTGACGGGACGGAACCCGTTATATACATATATATGAACTTATCTACCGGTATATAATTTTATCTATCTGTAGATAAGAGGCGTTCATCTACCGGTAGATGATTTCTCGGATATCCGCATTTCTAAGGTTCATCTACCTGTATATAACTTTCCAGGGGCGTGCCAACGATCTTGCCGTATTTCGCGAGCCAGAGCCTCTTCTCCGGGTCCCATCGTCCGCCAGCTGTTTTTGCCTGCGCCCGGGCTGGCAGGTCGGAAACTTCGATGCGCAAGGGGACAAGGGTGTCCGGGGTATAGCGCCGGGGCGGCGGGGTCCAGTTGGTCCGCTCGACGACCAGCTCGACCGTTTTGAGCCGCTGCCGCGACTGCTCGTCATATTTGAACCGGATGCAGACCAGGGCATCGCCGTACTTTTCCGCAAGGCCTTTGGTGCCGGGCTGTCCCGGCCTGAGGATCAGGCGTGTTCTCATTCCGCTCTCCCTGCGACCGGTTGCGGAACTACGGCTAGAGTAGCATTGATCAGGAAATTCCGCAAGCCGGAAGTTGTCATTTCTTGCATGTAAAGAAACGAACGGCAAAAGCAAAGCAACGGCGTCTCTCGCAAAGCCGCCAAGCCGCAAAGGGATAAGAACGTCAAAGGCTACAGCCGGTTGACTACCCGTTCGATCCCATCCTTGATAAGGCTGACGTTAAAATTAACCAACATGGCGAGTTTCAAACCAGTCAACTTCAAATAGGTCGTGACCTGCTTTTTGTGAACAGGCTGAACTTTCTCCACGGATTTCAACTCAACGATAACCAAATCATTCACGATCAGATCTGCACGAAAGCCAAGGTCCAGTTTCACTTCTTCATACTGCACCGCTACCTCGACCTCTTTCGCGCACTTCAGGCCTGCTTTGTTCAATTCATAAATGAGAATTTCAAGATAGACCGATTCCAAAAGACCTGGTCCGAGCTTTTTATGAATTCTGTAACAACAATCGACAATGATCTTCGATAACTGATTTTCGTCCACGGTTCCCGCCTTTCTTTGCGGCTTAGCGGCTTAGCGCGAGAAAAATGCATTTGTTGTTCTGCATTGATGATGATGCTATTTGTACTTCCTCACCACCGCCGTCACCACTCCGGCTACTTTCAGCTCCTGCTTCGGCCGGATGGGCGGGTACTTGGGGTTCGCGGCAACGAGGGTGACGGTGTCCCCGCGCTTGCGGAGGTATTTCATGGTCCATTCGCCGTCCACCTGGGCGATGACGATGTCGCCGCTCTTTGCCTGGAGGCTCCGGTCGATCAGGACCATGTCACCGGGCATGATCCCCGCGCCGGTCATGGAATCGCCTGACACGTTCAGCAGGAAGGTGGCCTCGCGGTTCTGGATCAGCAGATCGTCGAGCGACAGGGTGTCGACCAGTTCCTCCTCGGCAGGAGAGGGGAAGCCGGCCTCGACCCGGCCCAGGACCGTGACCTTGCCGCGGTCCCGTTGATCAGCGAACCTCGCCAGAAACGTGAACGCGGCGCTCTTGTTCGGGAGTCCGGTCGCCTTGCTTGTTGTTATCGCGGTAATCATGGCATCCATTATAGGTGAACAAGTGTTCACCGTCAAGAGGTATTTCGGCTGTCATTGCGAGCGACCGGGGGAGCGCGGCAATCTCGTCATTAAATACGAGATTGCTTCGTCATTTCATTCCTCGCAATTACATAATAATCAGCGCTGCGGTATATTCATGTCATTGGATCGGGCGGTGGATGTTATAATTCAAAGGGAGAGGATAAAGAAGATCAGGATACGATCATGTGCGGCCGCTTTGAGATCCATTCAGCCTTCAAGATCATTGCCGAGCTCTTCGGCATCGACGACCGGTTCTTTGACCTCCAGCCGAACTACAATGTGGCCCCGTCGCAGGATATCGTCATGGTGGTCAGGGAAGGGGACCGAAAGGCGCTCCGCTTCTGCCGCTGGGGCCTGCTGCCTCCCTGGGCAAAGGACCCGGCTGAAGGCCACAAGATGATCAATGCCCGGGCTGAGACCGTTGCGGAGAAGCCGAGCTTCCGCACCGCGTTCAAAAGCCATCGCTGCCTTGTTGTCGCAGACGGGTTCTTTGAATGGCGCAAAGAAGGGACAATAAAAAAGCCGGTCTATGTCAGGCTCCGGTCGCGCCGGCCTTTCGGTTTCGCGGGCCTGTACTCGGTCTGGACCGATCCCCAGGGCGAAGGGATCTGCACGGCTACGATCATCACCACTGATGCGAACGACCTCCTGCGGCCGGTCCACGACCGCATGCCGGTGATCGTTCCGCGCGACAAGCAGGACCTCTGGCTCGATCCCAGGGTGAGCGATCCCGGACTGCTGCGGCCGGTCCTCACACCCTATCCCGCGGACGAGATGGAGTGCTTCGCGGTCTCGCCGAAGATGAACTCGGTGAAGGTCAATCTTCCGGAGAACATCGAACCGTTTTCAGGGTGATTAGAATTTGTTTTTCACAACGAATCTGGTAATATGGGACCGTTTCCATCCTTTGGTAGTGCCGGCGGAAGGCTCATGCGCATCAGTCTCAGTCTGAAATATGTGCTCTCCCTCACCCTGATCGTGCTCCTGGTGCTCTCGGGCATCTTCTGGGTGCTGACGCGCAGCCACGAGAAGCTTGTCATGGCGCAGATCGAGATGCAGGCGCGCTCGCTGTTCCAGCAGATCGTCATCACCCGGCGCTGGGTCGCGGACCATGGCGGCGTGTTCGTGGAGAAGCTCCCCTGGGTGCAGCCGAACCCCTTTCTTCCCAATCCCATCATCACCGATCAGCGCGGCAGGGCCTTTGTCAAGGAAAACCCGGCAATGGTCACGAAACAGCTTTCAAAATACGCCCAGCGCGAAGGGCTGTATTTCTTCCATATCACGAGCCTCAAACTGATGAATCCCGACAATGCTCCCGATGACTTCGAGATCGCGGCGCTCAAACGTTTTGAGAGCGGCGAGGTCCCCGAGGTGGCCGGAACGGAAAAGCTGGGCGATACCCATTACTACCGGTACATCGCGCCGCTCAAGGTGGAGCGGGCCTGCCTCGATTGCCATGCCGACCAGGGCTACAAGATCGGCGATATCCGGGGCGCCATCAGCGTTTCGGTCCCCATGGATTTTGCCGTGACCGTGATCGAACGGGAGCGTATCATCATCATCGCCGGTCTTCTTCTGGTCGGCGGGGTGCTGGTCGTCACCCTGTTTTTGGCCACGCGGAGGATCGTTCTGGCCCCCCTGGGCAGGATCCGCGCCCAGATGGCCGGGTTCTCGTCCCACAGCACTCAGGCAGTCGAGCTGGTGCGGACCGGGGACGAGCTTGAGGACCTGAGCCGGGCATTCGGCGAAATGGCCGGGGCCGTGCGCGACTACCATTCCTGCCTTCAGGAGAAGATCGCGAACGCCACGCGCGAACTCACGGAAAAGAACATCGCCCTGGAAAAGCTGCACCGGGGCAAGTCCGACTTCATCGCCAAGACCTCCCATGAGCTGCGCACGCCGCTCACGTCCATCAAGGGCGCCATGGACTATCTTTCCGTGAAGCTCTCGATGCGCGATACCGATGAAGACCGCGACATGCTCGTGTTCTTCGAGACGATCAAGAAGAGCGCCGACCGCCTCATCCGGCTGGTGAACAACATCCTCGAGTACGAGCGCGTCGAACTGGGCCGCAGGGAAATGAACATCCGGGACGTCAATCTGAAGGAGCTGTTCCATGAGGTGGTGACCGCCTTCATCCCGCTGGCCGTGGAGAAGGACGTCAAGATCCGGCTGAAGGCCGAGGACATCACCTGCGGCGTCGATGCCGACCGGATGCGCCAGGTGCTTACGAACCTGCTGTCGAACGCGCTGGTCTTCAGCCCGTCGGGTTCGGCCATTACCCTCACGCTTGAGAGCAGGAACGGCATGGTCCACGGATCGGTCGAGGACGCGGGCTGCGGGATCCCGGAATCGGAGCGATCGTCGATCTTCAAGGAGTTCTATACACGGAACGTTTCCGGCGGGACCGGACTGGGCCTGGCGATCTGCAAGAGCATCATCGAGGCGCACGGAGGCGAGATCGGCGTGACCGGCTCGGACAAGGGCGGCAGCAGGTTCTGGTTCATGGTGCCGGAACAGAGAAAAGGGGAACACGTCGATGAAAAAACGGCTGCTTGTCGTTGATGACGATCCGGACATCCTGCGGGTCCTGAAAGCGAACCTTGAACTGTACGGTTATGAAGCTGCTGTTGCCGGGACCTGGGCCGAAGCGAGGAAGAGCCTCGACGCCCAGCTGCCGGCGCTCATCATCCTGGACCTCACCCTGCCTGACGGAGACGGCATCGAGATATGCAGGGAACTGAAGCGCACCTATCCCAAGATCCCCATCATCATGCTGACCGCGCGGGACCGCGTGTCCGACAAGGTCCTGGGACTCGAGACCGGCGCGGACGACTACATTGTCAAACCCTTCGAGACCCTGGAGCTCATGGCGCGCATCAAGGCCTGTTTGCGGCGGACCCAGCCCGCCGAGGAAAAGCTCGTCATCGGCGACCTGACGATCGACCTGAAAGGACGGGTCGTGCTCGTGAACGGCGCGCCCGTGGACCTGACGCCGAAGGAGTATGACCTGCTCTGCTTTTTCGCCGCGAACCAGGACGAACCGCTCAGCAGGGAATTCATCCGCAAGTCCATCTGGAAGGACACGCAGATCTATTCCTGGAGCAGGGTCATCGATGTGCACATCCAGCATCTGCGCCAGAAGATCGAGAAGAACCCCCTCGACCCCGCTCACCTCATCACCGTGCCCGGCGTGGGATACAAGTTCAAGTAAGAACCGTTGCTCTTTCTTTCACCGGTCGTTTGTTGTGGCACGCCAGGAGTTCATGATGCTGCAGGTTGGTTATCCTTGAAACGGCAGTTGCGAATTGCGGTCAGCCTGAATCGGCTGAATCAGATGGAGCTTGGCTTTACAGAAACAGCGGGCGCGGCACGGCGCTGTGAATATGCGGTGCCGGCCACCACGCTCCTGGATGGGATCCTGACGATTGCCCTGCATTACCGGGATTGTGAGGATGCCGGGAATGTCTTTGACGAACTAAAGAACCTGTCGGGCAGGGGTACTGATGTGCACATCCCGCATCTGCGCCGGAAGTCGAGAAGAATCCTCTTGAACCTGCGCACCGCATCACTGTCCCTGGCATGGGGCGCAAGTTCAAGCAGGCTCCGGCCTTCACTTCAGATCTTTCGGAATTCCGACCCGAGCCGGCCAGGGGAATGACCTCGTCCTGATGATAAGTATGCTAAACTATAAGTATCTTATGCGAAGCGATATTTGCAGGCATGCTATTCTGTTGAACAGGAAGGATGCTGTTTCCCGGTCAGGTGACTGCCGTGACAGCATCGGGACGCAGTCCGCAGCAATTTCCCGCGGAATCCCTTCACCACGCCGGATCAGCATTTAAGCAGTGACGCCGGCGCCCGTTGGCCGTCAGCGCAGGTTTTCCGCAGAACGATAAGGGAAAATATGCTTTCCAAAGAGTTCGACGCACAGGACGGGAATTCGCGGCAGGCCTACCGCCTTCTGTTCGAAAGGTCGCAGGACCGGAAACGCATGGAGCAGGACCTTCGGCTGTTCAATGAGATCGTAACCAATATGGCCGAAGGCGTCGTGCTGACGCGGACGTCGGACGGGACGATCGTGTATGCCAATCCGACCTTCAACCGGCTGTTCGGCTACGGCCCGGGCGAACTCGATGGCCGGAATGTATCGGTGCTGAACGCTCCGGGAACCGAGGATTCTGCCGAGGTCGCCGGGCGTATCCAGGAGGAACTGGCGCGCACGGGCGTCTGGAAAGGCGTGATCCGCAATGCAAGAAAAGACGGGACCATCTTCTGGTGCGATGCCTCGGTCTCAACACTGGAACATCACCGCTACGGCAATGTATGGATCGGCGTGCACCAGGACATCACGGCGCGTGTGCTGGCGGAGGAGGAGTATCATCGCCTGAACCGGGAGCTGGAAGATCGCGTGCGCATCAGGACAGCCGAACTCGAAAAAGCCAATCAAACGATCGTTGCCGCGCTCGAGAATCGAAAAGAGATGGAGGCGGAGCTGCGGCGGGAAAAGAGCAAACTTGAAGGTGTCATCGCCGCCATCGGCGACGGTTTGAGCATCCAGGACCGCGATTTCACCATTCTCTTTCAGAACAACGCGCAGCGCGCCTTCATCGGCGACCACGTGGGCGAGAAATGCCACGCGGCCTACGAAGGGAAGGACCGCGTGTGCGACGGCTGCCCCATGCAGCGGTCGTTCCTGGACGGCGCAGTCCATTCGGCGGAACGGAGGGCCGTGATAAACGGCGAGGAGCGTTTTTTCGACGTCACCGCATCGCCGGTCAGAAGCGCCGATGGGAGCATGATGGCGGGGATCGAGATCGTCAGAGAGGTTACGGAGAAAAGACGGGCAATGCAGGCCATGCGGGAGTCCGAGCAGCGGTTCCGCTCCCTGTTCGAGACCATGAAGGACGGGGTGTGCGTTGCGGGCATTGACGGCCGAATCATCATGACGAATCCGGCCATGCGCGCCATGCTGGGACGGTCCGAAGAGGAGGTCGGCGGCATGGACATGCGCCAGATCCACCCCCAGGACGCGCTCCCGCTGGTGCGCGCCGAGTTCGAGGCCCATGCCCGTCGCGAACGTCATTTCACGAGGGATATTCCGGTGATGCGGAAGGACGGGAGCGTCTGGTATGCCGACGTCACCACGGCCTGGCTCACCATCGACGGCGTGCCGCACATGGGAGGCATCTTCCATGACGTTACGGAGCGGAGGGAGCATGTCCGGCAGCTTACCGATGCGCTCCAGCAGAAGGAAATCCTGCTTCGGGAGGTGTACCATCGCGTCAAGAACAATCTCCAGGTGGTTGCGAGCATGCTCTATCTCCAGTCAGGGACACTGGAGGACCCGGAGGCCCTGCGGACCTTCCTGGAAAGCCGCGACCGGGTGATGGCCATGTCGCTTGTGCACGAGCAGCTCTACCGCTCCGAGAACTTCGCGCAGATCGACTTCTCCGGATACCTGCGCCGGCTCGTTGTATCGCTTTCCCAGACCCATGAAACCGCCTGCAGGTCCGTTGAAATGATCGTGACAACGGGGGACCTGCCGCATTTGAGCATCGACCAGGCCGTGCCTTGCGGCCTGATCGTGAACGAGCTGGTCCAGAACGCCATGAAGCACGCGTTCCCCTCCGGCCGTCGGGGAAAAGTCGTTGTCGAGGCGGCCGGCCGGACCGACGGCCTGATCGAGTTTTCCGTTTCCGACGACGGCGCCGGGTTTTCCGCTCTGCCGACGGACCGGTCCCTGGGAATGCAGCTCGTGCAGTCCCTGGTCCGGCAGCTTGGCGGCGTACTGGAAGCAAAAAATAAAGGAGGAGCGCGGTTCGTCGTCCGGTTCCCGGCGGTGGCTGCGCAACGATCCATATGACGACCCCGAAGATCCTGGTGGTGGAAGACGAAGGCCTCATCGCGATGGAGATCTCCGATCGTTTGCGGAAGCTGGGCTATACAGTAACGGATACGGTTGCGACCGGCGAAGAAGCACTGGCCGGGACGACGAGAACGAAGCCCGATCTGGTGTTGATGGACATCATGCTTGCAGGCGCCGTGGACGGCATTGAAACCGCTGCGCGCATCCGCGACCGGCTGGAGGTCCCCGTGGTCTACCTGACCGCGTACGCGGACAATGCCACCCTGGCAAGGGCGCAGGTCACCGAGCCCTACGGGTACGTTCTCAAACCCTTCCAGGAGCGGGAGCTGAAAGCGGCCGTCGAGATCGCACTGTACAAGAGCCGGATGGAACAGGAGCGGAAAAAGCTCATCAACGACCTGCAGTCCGCATTGGCCGAAGTCAGGACGCTGCGGGGAATCATCCATATCTGCCCGTCCTGCAGGCGGGTCCGGCTGGATGACAATTCCTGGCAGCGGATCGAACAGTACGTGCAGGAACGTACGGATGCGGTCTTCAACAACGGCATCTGCGACACCTGCGGCAACGGGGCGGCGTCAGGGGAGGATCGACGTTGATCAATGGACGCGAGGTCTTCATCCAGGAGCGGCTGCACACGGAATTCGCGCACTGGCTGAAATGGTCGGCGCTTTCCGGCGCGGTTGTTTTTCTCGCGCTCGCTGCTCTCGATGCAGTTGTGTATCCGGTTCTTGCCGCCCGCTTCCTTGTCTACCGTGTCGCGGCCGCGTCCTGTCTGACGCTTATTGCCGTCGCTGCCGGCAAGGTCGGGAATCACCGGCCGCGCCTGCTGCTCGGACTGGCCGCGGTCTGGATCTCAGCGGTGACCATCGAGGCGATGATCCTGCAGACGGGCGGACATCTCTCTCCCTATGCAACCGGCATGATCCTCCTTATCGTATGCGTTCTTGCCTATATCCAGGGAAACATGTTGTTTCATGTCCTTGCGGCGGCTTCGATCTACAGTATCTATGTTCTCCCGATCATGGTTCTGGAAACCATCACTGACTTCCGGATGTTCTTTGTTGCGAATTTCTTCATCCTGTCCATCATTCTTGTGATGCTGACGCTCAGGTTCCTTGCGCTCAGGAACTTCCGGGAACAGGCAGCGGCCCTCTATGAAGTCCGAACGTTCGGCGACGCTCCCTCCTTTGCCGGAGGCGAAGCCTATGCGGATCCCGCCGCCATTGTCCGAAGATTGCGCGAAGAGATCGCCGCGCGCAGATCGACAGAAAAGCTGCTGGAGGCGTCCGAAAAAAAATACCGTACGTTGTTCGAATCAGCGCCGGATGCATTCTATATCAACGATCTTGCCGGAACCTTCCTCGACGGGAACCGGAAAGCCGAGGAACTGACCGGCTACCGGCTGGAGGAAGCGGTTGGGCGGAACTTCCTGTCCCTGGGCATGCTCCCCCTGTCTCAAGTGCCCAGGGCTTTGAAACTGCTCGCCTTGAACGCGCTGGGCCGGGCGACGGGGCCGGACGAGTTCGAGCTGGTCGCCAAAGGCGGCGGATGCAGGACGCCGGTCGAGATTTCCACTTTTCCCGCGATAATCGACGGGAAGCGGATCGTTCTGGGGATCGCGCGGAACATCTCGGATCGTAAACGAGCAGAAGAGGCGCTTCGGCACAGCGAATCGCGGTACCGCTCCATCGCAGATGCGAGCATGGACGTCATTTACCGGCTCGATCCGGAAGGCCGTGTCACCTATGCATCCCCCGCGATCATGCGTGTGCTGGGATATAAGGTTGATGAGATTATGGGAAGGCGGTTCCTGGAAATCATTCATCAGGACGACCATCCCGCAGCCCATGCAGCCTCCCGGGAGTTGCGGGAGGGGACAGCTGTCCGGTCCCTTGATCTTCGGATCCTGAGGAAGGGCGGCGGATTCATTCATGGCGAGGTAAGCATTGTCCCGGTCCTGCGGGACGGCGCTGTGTACGAGATCCAGGGGGTCATCCACGACATCAGCGAGCGCAAGCGGGCGGAAGATGCGCTGAAAAGCGCCAAATATCGGCTGGAGTTTCTGGTGTCCAGCACACCGGCCATCATCTACACCTGCCGTTACGGCGGGGACTGGGGCGCGACCTTCATGAGCGAGAACCTTCGCGACGTGCTGGGATACGAGGTGCGGGAAAACCTTGAAGCTCCCGGTTTCTGGTTCGACCACATCCACCCCGGCGACCGGGACCGGATCCTGGAAGGCCTGCAAACGCTTTCCGAGAAGGGTCTTCACAGCCACGAATACCGGTTCCGGCACAAGGACGGCACCTACCGGTGGATGCTCGACCGCGTCCGCGTGGTGCGCAACAAAGAGGGCAGGCC
>JAOUEV010000124.1 GCA_029858565.1 Nitrospirota bacterium
CGAAGTAGGTCCCGGCCAGGGCCATGGAGGAGCCCCACTGGCCCGCGCCGGTCTCGGTGGCGATGCGCTTCATGCCTGCCTTCTTGTTATAGTAGGCCTGCGGGATGGCGGTATTCGGCTTGTGGCTTCCCGCCGGGCTGACGCCTTCATATTTATAGTAGATCTTCGCCGGCGTCCCGAGGGCCTTTTCAAGGCGGTGGGCCCGGAACATCGGCGACGGCCGCCAGAGCGTGTAGATGTCCAGTACTTCCTCGGGTATGTCGATCCAGCGGTCCGCGCTCACCTCCTGCAGGATCAGGTCCATGGGGAAGATGGGCTTCAGGTCATCGGGGCCCACGGGCTGTTTCGTTCCGGGGTGGAGCGGCGGCTTGGGCTTGTTCGGCATATCCGCCATGATGTTGTACCACTTGGTGGGGATTTCCTTGTCCGAAAGAACGATCTTGGTCTGTCGCATTCATTCCTCCTGCAAAAAGTAATGACGGCCTTGTTACAATGGGTGACATTGTAAACCACTTCAGTAAGTTGCACAACGGGATTTTGCTCCACTACATGCCGATCGAGAACATGCCCTCCAGGTCATGGCGGGAGTGGACGCGGAAAGCGATGAGCGTTTCCGATGAGAGAATGCCCTTCACCTTATGTATTGTGAGGATGGTATGCTGTAAATCACGGACGCACGCACCGCGGCTCCGGCGCGCTGCGCTTGCCGTAATGCGCGATGCTGTGCGCAGGGCAGCCGCCGTGGCATGACCGGAACAGCTCGCAGTCAGTTCGCGGACACTTGTTGCCCATGAAGGCGCGGAACCAGGTAAGCAAGGGATGCTGCCAGATCTCCTCGAACGGATCGGTCAGGAAATTCCCGAGACGGTATTCCTCCCTTCCGAAGAGAAGATTGCAGGGATAGACCGATCCGTCGGGCAGGACCGCGAGCTTCGTGGTCCCGGCAGGACACCGGGCGCGGATCAGCTCGGGATACTGTTCATGGTCCGGAAGGAATCCGGAGCAGTAGACCATCCCGACCTGGCCTGGATCGAACCGGGAGCGCACGGTCCTGAGGAACGCGTCAAAAGGAACGGTCTGACCGAGCTGCTTCCGCTCCATCGCGTCCTGGTAGATCAGGTAGAATTCCCTGGGTTTGCAGGCCAGCAGGGTCTCGATCAGCTCCCTGTCCAGCAGGTTCCCGAGCACTGTTTTCACCACCGGACGGGTGTTCCTGATGAACCGGTTCATGCGCTCCGCGTTCTTCCGGTCGTTCACGGACACGCCGACCGCCACTCTCGGATACTTCACCATGATATCCGAGAGGAACGATATATCCGAGCCGTTGGAGCTGATGTTCATGGCAAGCCCCTGCTCAAGACCGTAGCCGAGCATCCGCATCAGGTCCTGATGCAGCGTCGGCTCACCGCCCAGGATGTCGAGCGTTCTGATGCCGAGTTGTTTCATCCGGTCCGCCAGGGCCTTGAATGCTTCAAAGCTCATGTCCCGCATCTCCGGCGCCTGCTGGTTAAAACAGAAGCCGCAGGAAAGGTTGCAGCGGGTGGTCGGATAGAACTGTATGTAGTCGGGAGCGGGTCTCATAGTGCGGAGTGCGAAGTGCGAAGTGTGGTGTGAGAAAACCCTGAACCAACCGCTATAAAATTCGAAATGATAATTAACAAGGCACTGAGCATTATCGAAATCTCCGAACTCCTTAGAAACAACGTGATCCTAATCCGAAGTCCGCACTAGACAGTGTAGCTCTTTCCTTTTTTACTGATAAACCCTTCCTTTTCCAAGTCTAGCAGATTCTTCCTCACCCGACCGGATTCTGTGCCGGTCAGGGCAATAATGCGTTCCGCAGTAAGCGGCGAACCCTGCACCAGGACCTTCAGGATCGCGCCCCGCACCTGGCGGTTCGAGTTCTCGAACGGGCTCTGGCGCGTGTAATGCGCGCTCCGCTTGTTCGGGTTGCCATGCTCCTGCTTCAGCATGGTGCCGTAGTCCATGAGAGCATTGTACCACGTCCGCGCCTTGTCCCGCGGCAATGCGCGCTCCACGACCGGGAGCAGTTCATCATCACGGATATTGTCCCGGTCGCCGAAGAACTCGTGGATGAACACCCGCCGCACGTTCGTATCCATGAAGATCACCGGCGCATTGAACGCGAAGGCCGCGATTGCTCCGGCTGTGTAGGGGCCGATGCCGGGAAGTTTCTTGAGCTCTTCGGTATCTGACGGCACCTTCCCCTTGTACTCTTCCATCACTTTCTGCGCAAGGGATCGCAGCGCGAGAGCGCGGCGATTGTAGCCCATGCCTGACCACAGCTTGAGCAGTTTTGCCGTTGGCGCTTTTGCCAGGGACGATAAATCGGGAAACGCCGCGAGAAACTCCTTGTACTTCTCGATCACCCGCTCCACCTGGGTCTGCTGCAGCATGATCTCGGACACCAGCACGCGGTAAGGAGTGATCTTTTTCCGCCACGGCAGGTCGCGGCCATGGTTGTCATAGTAGGTCAGGACCTTTTTGCGGAAGGAGCGGATCTGGACGGCAGTTGGAGTGGCAGAGCTCTTCGAGCAGGTACGTGCAGGCATTGCGTGGTCTTCCCTTGCCTTACTGAACTGCCTGTACGATAAAGCCTGCGAGACATGGAGTCAACAGGTAATCAATCTCATAGTGTGAACTGTTCCTGGAGACGGAACCATTCATGCTACCTGGAGTCAGCATGATCGAGCCAATCTGATACATACGCCGCGATATCTTGCCATCCCTGCTCGCCAAGAAGCCAATGAGCATGATCCGCGAACTCTTTGTGTGTTGCCTTATACTTGGCCGCGACCTTTCTGACCGAGAACGGCGGAATTATCCTGTCATGTGTTCCGACAACAGTCAGGACAGGGCAGGTGATCTTCGACGCATCGACTGACGAAGCTTTCCTCCGGTCCAGCGGCCACAAACCGATCTCCGAAATAGCACGGCCTGATTCGTACACATACTTTGCGTGAAGCTTCCGCTGTTCGCGCACCGGCATCAGATTGAACACGGAATACGCGGCTTCATGAAAGGTCTGCTTGTGCGGCTTTTTCCAGAAGGTCCCTTTTGCGGGAAGGCTTAAAAATGCCCGGATGACGGACGGCGCAAGAGCCAATACGCCGGAAGGCGATGCCGGCGCCAGGAGAACAAGCGCCCTGGCCTGAATGCGGCTCGCAAGCAGCTGGGCAAGAAGCCCGCCCATGGAATGGCCCATGATGATCGGCCGGAGTCCCAGACCCGAAGCCGTGGTTTCGAGATCCGAGACATAATCCCGCAGACCTGTTGTTCCCAGGAGAGGATGGGGAACCGCGCCGGGATCAGCATCATGATACCGCAGTGTGGGAGCGATGCAGCGGTACCCCCTGGCCTCGAAGTGCCGGACATAGTTTTCCCAGCACCATCCTGCGCACCACATGCCGTGGATCATTACTATGGAATTGTTTTGTACGTTCATTGCGCGATGCATTATGCGGAGTTTATAGAGTGAGGAGATCTCAGGCGCGTCGTATTTAACCCATCTACTCGGAACCATTCTTTTATTACGAGCACAATGAGCAGGACTTAACAAAGAAGCTTGTCGTATTCCGTATGCGTGCCGATCCAAAACCAGAGGATACCATCTTCTACGCTTACTCCAAGAGCACGGTAATGAAGGCCGATACGAACGGACCTGTACGTTTTAACTTGTTTCAAATGGAGAGAGGGATGCTGAGGGTTTTCTTTCAGCAGTTCATAGTTTTTGCGTGCAAGCTCTTTAACAGGATCGGGGAGAGATTCAAAACATGCCCAGAAATCCGGGGAGGCGTAATGTTTCAAAGTTCGCGGCTCTCCCTGCGTTTATGCGCGGCGAGGGCTTTTGCTGCCAACTGGTCGAGCTTTCCGGAGTTAATATCATTTTCGATCTGCTGGTCCCATTCGGCAGCGTCGAATTTCACGAACCAACTCCTGAAAGAAGCCAGTTCATCGCGGGAAAGATCCTTAATCTCGTTCTCTAGTGCCTCAACTTTGTTTCCCATGACTACATCCTCCATAAAAAATATTTTATCATTATTATCAGGTGCGGGTCTACTAATTTTTGAGATTTGCAGCGGTAGATTGTCGGGTTTCGCTCTACTCTACCCGACCTACTGACTATCGGTTTTGGCAGTTTGCGTTAGGATAGGTGCGGCGGCCTTCCCCTATTAGTAAGAGGGTCGGCAACTTCATCATTTGTTACGAGGCTACATCTAGGTTCGCTTTCGCTGCGACCCGTAGGCTTGCTCGCCCTCTTAAAAGGGCTTTGTCAGGGAACTTAACGCTTTGGATTACTCCTCACGCTTCCCTCGTGCTACGCGGGTGAACTGCCGAACTCCCACGGTCGGATTTGAACCGACTAGTCATACGATATACACGGCATGCTACCAACCTGTAGTTTCTGTCTGACGAAACAATAATTAATTACGGAACGAAACTGACATATGAACGAAGAGTTGAGCCCCGCGCTTCAGAGCGCGGGACTCGAACGACTTGTTGGTACTCTGTTATTTTAAGTCTGTCTTTGATTCTGCAGAATCATACTTTTTTAAGATGTTTTTGAACCATTCGTGTAACCCTGGCAGTTGGGTTTGATCCGTTTTGAACGTACACTTCAAAAGGTTGCCGTCCATTTCGGCTTTAATATCACATATGATGTGGCCTGTATGCGTTGGATGTAGTTCTAAAATCACGGCCTGTGTAGGGACCGCGTCGCCTTGAAACGTCGCATTCCCTTTGAGGGTCTCATAAAGAGAAGCTAGTTCCCTCAAAAAGGTGACAAGCCTTTGAGTCTGTATGCGTATTGGTAGGTGCGCTTTGTACCAACTTACATTTGTGTTTGCTACCACAACGATAATTTGTTCCTCTACGCTAAGATCATCGAACGAGAACTCTATGAAGGAATCATGTGGATTGCCAAAGATATGTTTTTTCATTTGTTTAGGACCAACGCGCGCGCGAGGAGCGTGCTTTTCGCGACTCACTCGACGCGCTGGTTAACCTTTTTTTATTCTGAAATAGGTATCTAGGGTTTAGAGTTTCGTGTTCTTTGTCATGAAGAAAAAACGCTTCGTTTTGACGAAAATGCTTGACAGGACGAGGTGGTTCGGGCAGCCGCACTTTCAAAGCGGAAGTTAGGCTTTGAAAGTGC
>JAOUEV010000012.1 GCA_029858565.1 Nitrospirota bacterium
GGTCACCACGTTCACTTTCATGCCGCTCCCGGCGAGCAGATCGAATCCCCGGAGCGCGGCCTTGATGCCCGCCGGGTCCGGATCGAAGATCAGCACCAGGTTCGGCGCGAACCGCTTGAGCAGCCGCAGGTGGCCGTCGGTCAGCGCCGTGCCCAGGGTAGCCACCGCGTTCTTCGCCCCGTACTGGTGGCAGGCGATGGCGTCAAGGTATCCCTCGACGATGATGAAGTACTTGAGCTTCCTGCCGTGCTCCTTTGCCTGGTCCAGGCAGAACAGCACATTGCTCTTGCTGTAGAGCGGCGTTTCGGGCGAATTCAGGTACTTGGGCAGCGAGTCGTCCATGACCCTGCCGCCGAAGGCGATCACATTGCCGCTGATGTCCCTGATCGGGAAGATGATCCTGCCGCGAAAGCGGTCGTAGTGACCTTCTCCCTCGCTCCGCTTCACCACCAGCCCTGCCTTTTCGAGCACCTGCGCTGAATGGCCTTTCTGCTTGAGGTGACGCAGGAGCCCGTCCCACTCCGGCCGCGACCAGCCGATGCCGAACTCCGCGACAATGGCATCGCTCACCCCGCGCTTCGCGAGATAGGCCCGGGCTGCGCTGCCGGCCGGCCCCTCCAGCTCGCGCCGGAAGTAGGCGCCGGCCTCGGCCATGACCGCGAGCAGCTTTTTCCGCTCCTCATCGTGCTGCTTATTCTCGGCCCGCGGCCGGTTCTCGGGAAGGGTGATGCCTGCGCGGTCCGCCAGCTTTTTCACTGCTTCGGGAAAGTTCAGCCCTTCCTGCAGCTCCAGGAACTTGAAGGCGTCCCCGCCCACGCCGCAGCCGAAGCAGTGAAAGATCTGCTTGTCCGGGTTCACGCTGAAGGACGGCGTCTTCTCGTTGTGAAACGGGCAAAGGCCGGTCCAGTTCTTCCCCGTCCGCTTGAGCGTGACATACCCGGAGATCAGGTCCTGGATATCGACACTGTCCCGCACACGGCCTATGACGTCATCGGTATACATCTTACTTCTTCAGCTCCGCCACCGTGGCGCCCGCGCCGCCCTCGGCAGGCTCGGCCGGCCGGATGGAGGACACGAGCGGATGGCCCTTGAGGAACGCTGTCACCGCGGCCTTGAGCGCGCCGGTGCCCAGGCCGTGCACCACGAGCACCTGGCCGAATCCCTGCATGCTCGATCGATCGATGAAGCGGGCTGTTTCTTCGAGGGCCTCGTCCACACGCATGCCGAGCAACATCACTTTGTCGGGCAGGCCTTCGCGTTCCTGGAGCTCGGCTTTCCACCCGGAAGCAACAGCGGCTGCCGGCGAACCCTGTTTCGCCTGTTCAACAGGAACGACCGCTGCGAGCGGCAGCTTCAGCTTCATGCCGTTGCTGTCGACCTCGACCGCGTCCTTGTGCAGGAAGAGCACGGTCCCGGTCCTGTTCAGTCGCGGCATGCGCACGCGGTCGCCCGCATGGAGGGCATGGCTGACCGCGCTGGCAGTCTCGAAGAGCGCTTCTTCCGCAGGTTCGAGCTGCCTGCTCAGCTCATTGATCCCTGACCGTTCCGCTTGAATATCTGACGGGGTCATGGATGCCGTGCGCGAAAATTCCTTCAGCTTCGTCCGGAGGCTTGACAGCACTTCCCTCGCGTCCTGACGGGCCTTGGAACGGGCTGTGCGCGCTTCCTCGGCAGCTGCTTTTGCGGAAGCCTCGGCGTCCGCCTTGAGAACCGCCGCTGTCCGCCGGTCCGCTTCCGCCTGCTCCCGCTCGGCCCGAAGCCTGCGCGAATCATCCTCCAGCTGCTCCAGAAGCCGGTCGAGACCGGCTTCGCCTCCGCTGATCCTCGACCGCGCGTCATGAATGACGCTGTCAGGAATGCCGAGCCGCTTGGCCAGGTCAAGACCGTAGCTCCGTCCCGGCCTGCCGGGAATGAACCGATAGGTCGGCTTCAGCGTCTCGGGATCGAACTCCATGGCCGCGTTCACCGCGCCGGCCGTGCGCGCTCCGAAGAGCTTCAGGCTTCCGTGGTGCGTCGTCACCACGGTCATGCATCCCCGCTCCAGGAGCTTTGCCAGGACCGAGGAACCGAGAGCCGCGCCCTCGGAGGGGTCGGTGCCCGTGCCGAGCTCATCAAGCAGCACCAGGGAGCCTGCATCCGCTTCCCGGAGGATCTCCGCGATCCGGCTGATGTGCGAGGAGAACGTGCTCAGGTCCTGCTCCAGGTCCTGCTCGTCCCCGATATCCGCGAAGAGGTCTTTGAACACCGGGACTTCGCTGCCCTCCGCCGCGGTCACCGGCATGCCGGCCTGGGCCATGAGGCTGAGCAATCCGACCGTCTTCAGGATCACGGTCTTGCCGCCGGCATTCGGCCCGCTGATGATGAGCGCTCGCCGGTCTTCAGCGAGTTCCACGTCGTTCGGCATGACGTCGAATGCAGCAGGCGCGGTCTTCCGTTTCCAGACCAGCAGCGGATGGCGCGCTTCCCGGAGCAGGAGACGGTTCGCCGGGCTGATCGCGGGGATCGTCGCTCCGCATTCCTTCGCGAACCGGCCGCGGGCGTGGACCTCGTCAAGCCCGGTCACCGCATCAAACGTTCCCGCGATCTCCCCGGCATGCCCCGCCAGAAGCGACGTAAGCTCCCGGAGAATGCGCTCCACCTCGTCGCGCTCATCCATGCGCAGTTCGGCAAGGCGGTTGTTCTGTTCCAGCACATCGATCGGTTCCACAAAAAGCGTGGCCCGGGAACCCGAGTGGCCATGCACCACGCCGGTCAGCCCCTGCCGGAAGTTCGGCTTGAGCGGGATAACGTAGCGGTCGTCACGGACCGTGACCACCTGTTCCTGCACGATGTTCTGCGAATCGGCCTGGCGCAGGATCTTGCCCATCCGGTCAAGGATGTCGTCCCGCGTCCTGGCGATCAGCTTGCGCAAGCGCCGCAGCTCCGGGCTCGCGGAATCCTTCACCTCGCCTGTCTCGTCCACCGTCGCCGAGATCCGGTCCTCGATGTCCTTGAGAACGACGATGCGGCCTGCGCGGGAGCAGAGGAGAGACGCCCGCTGCTGTGATCCGGCCGATGGCGCGTCTTCTATCCTCCGGAAGAAGGCCTTGATCCTCCGGGCAGCGCCGAGCGTGGAGCCGAGCGCAAGAAGTTCCGCAGGCTGCAGGATCGTCCCGGCCACGGACATCCTTTCGAGGGACTGCCCGATGGCCTGCACTCCGTCAAAGGGCGGCTGTTCACCTTCCTGGAGGATCTGCAGGAACTCAGCCGCTTCCCCGAGCCGTTCCCCGACAACAGCACGCTCGGTCGAGGGCTGCGCGCTTTGGGCCCGGTCCCTGCCCGGCTCGGTTGCAGCAAAACGGGCTACGATCTCCCGCGCTCTATCGTATTCCAGGACCCGCAGTGCGTGATCGTTCATGTGCCTGATCATCCCCGCTTCACGCGCGTGAACCCGGAACATTCCAGAACCTCGAAGCTCTGCTGCTTCTGCACCGCATCGAGCAGAAGGTTCAGCCCCAGCGTATCGCTCGAAATGTGACCGGCTATGACCACCCGGAGGTGATGCTTCTCCGCCTCCTTGCGGTGGTCATCGGGGAGATGCATGCAGACCATGGTGCCGATCCCTGCCTGTGACATCCGCTCGATCGTGTCCTTGGACCCCGAGGTTCCGCCGGTCATTTTCACGAATATCTTCCCGCACCGATGCTCCTCGGCGCCGACAAGGATGCGCGGGCCGGCATTCTGACGCTCAGCCTCCTGGTACTCGGGGATGGCCCGGAGCAGGGCCAGCAGGTCGCGCAGTTTCTCGGGCTGCGCGCGATCGAACAGCGACTGGATAAAACCCTGGACCATGTTGTCCGCCGGCGAATGCAGACAGGCAAAGGGGAGATCAAGGAGCCGCGCGGCATCCACCGGCCTCCGGTGGTTCGCCGGAAGCACGCTTCGCTCCACTTCCCGCATCCGGTCGGCGATCTGCGATTCTGCGACCGTGATCGGCACGCCGAACCGGTGCAGGATGTCGGCCTGCATCTTCATGACCTCGTAGAAGTTCGCGTAGGCCCTTCCTTCGGGATGATGGGCCAGCACCAGGTCGATGCCTGCGCCCTTCTCGTTCAGGCGGTCGGCAAGCAGCAGTTCCGGGGTCTCGATATCGATGCCTGCGAGGATCTTGCGTAACGGCCGGTCAGGATCTCCATGAAGGATCCTGCTGTCGGCGTAGGGGTTGGTCAGTTTGTCGCGGTCAAAGGCCCCGGCATCGCCGGGCTGTGTCTTTTCCTGAGCCTTCCGCGCCTCCGTCAGGTCGCGCTCGGCCGCGGCCCGGCCTCGCGGATCCGCGTCCATGCCCGCGCGGAGGGCGTGCTCGAAGAACTCTCCAATGGTCAATGCGTTCACTCCAAAAAAAAACAGGGGGCCTCATGCATCAGGGGCCCCCTGTCGTCGTAGCGGATCACGTATGCTGCTGTGGTCCATGCATCGTATGTTTATCCCAATGCATGCTTTACCAGCTCGCTCACCAGCTTATTGTCTGCCCGTCCGGCAATTACCGGCTGGACCGCTTTCATCACCTTACCCATGTCCTTGGCGCCCTGAGCTCCGGTCTGCGAAATAGCTTCGCGCACCATGCGCTCCACTTCCTCGCGAGGCAGCTGCTTGGGCAGGTAGACCTCGAGGAAAGCCGCCTCCGCGGTCTCCTTGTCCGCCAGGTCCTGGCGGCCGGCCTTGGTGAACTGATCGATGGAATCCCGGCGCTGCTTGATGAGCGAGCGGACCGTGTCCTGCACGTCACTGTCGGTCAGTTCAGCCGGCCGTTTTTCGATCATCTTGTTCTTGATCGCCGCGGACAGCATCCGGAGGGCCGAAACTTTGTCCTTGGCCCCGGACTTCATGGCATCCTTGATGTCGCTATCGATCTGTTCCCGAAGTCCCATGCACTCCCCTCGGCAATGCCTGATCTGACCCAGGAACTAGCCGTTCCTGAACATACGCGCGGTCTTTGCCGCCTTCTTGCGCGCGGCGATCGCCTTCTTCTTCTTCTTCACGCTCGGCTTTTCGTAATGCTCGCGCTTCTTCACCTCGGAAAGGATGCCTTCCTTTTCGATGCTCTTCTTGAACCTCCGAAGCGCTGCTTCAAAGGGCTCGTTGTCGCGTAATCTGATGCTCGGCACAGTAACCCACACCCCCCTCCCACAACAACTCATTGATAATCCAACGAATTCCTGTCGTTTGTGATACAGGACTGTCATCCGACCTGGAATGTTGGGTATATACGAAGTGATAAATTAACAACTCCGCATCTGGTTGTCAAGCAGAATTTTCTGTTTTTTTAAGAGGTTCCGGCTCTTTTCAGACCGGACCTGCTTGCACGCGGACCACTCAGCTCCGATAGGCTGCGTTGATCTTCACATACTCGTAGGAGAGATCGCAGGTCCAGACGGTTGCCTCGCCTTTTCCCTTGCGAAGATCGATCAGGATATGGACCTCCCGCTGCTTGAGCGAAGCGGTCGCCTCCTTGTCCGCTGCCTTGCCAAGGCCCACTCCCCGCTCAACGATCTTTGCTTTTCCGAAAGTGATGTCGGTCCGCGTCTCTTCCATATCAACACCGCAGCTCCCGAGCACGGCCATGATCCGGCCCCAGTTGGCATCCTCGCCAAAAAGCGCTGTTTTGACGAGGCTGGACGTCGCAACAGCTGTTGCAGCGCGCTTTGCCTCAGCGGGATTCTTGGCACCCTGCACCGTGATCTGCACCAGCTTCGTGGCGCCCTCGCCGTCCTTCACCACCTGCAGGGCAAGGGATTTCGTCACCGCGTCCAGGCAGGCCTGGAGTTTTTTCATGTCCTTGCTGCCCGGCGCCGGCTTCTTGTTCTCTGCTGCGCCGTTCGCCATGACCAGCACCATATCGTTGGTGCTCATGTCGCCGTCCACGGTGATCGCGTTGAACGAGCGCTCCGTGGCCGACTGCAGCATCTTCTTGAGCACCGGCGCCGCGACGGCCGCGTCGGTCACGATGAAGCACAGCATGGTCGCCATACCCGGGTGGATCATGCCTGAGCCCTTGGCGATACCGGCCATGGTGATGGTCTTCCCGTCGATCTGCTCCTGAACGGCGACTGTCTTGACAAAGAGGTCCGTGGTCATGATCGCTTCCGCGGCCTGGCTCCAGCCCGCCGGCGCAAGAAGCCCCCCGGCTGTGGCGATCC
Organism: Nitrospirota bacterium; assembly: GCA_029858565.1. GTDB lineage: Bacteria > Nitrospirota > UBA9217 > UBA9217 > UBA9217 > JAKAHZ01. The sequence continues at coordinate 6,177 of JAOUEV010000012.1, forward strand.
CGGTGCGGACCTTCTGCATGGGAAGCAGCTCGCCGATCACTCCGGTCGAGGCAACATACACCATATCGGGTTTCACACCCAGTTCCTGGGCAGCGATCTCGGCTGTCTCTTTGGCGTCAGCGAGCCCCTGCTTGCCGGTACACGCGTTGGCGCACCCGCTGTTCACCACGATCACCTGGCCTTTGCCGGATTTCGATTTTGCCATGCCGAGCACTATGGACGCTGCCTTGACCTTGTTCTGCGTGAACACGCCGGCAACGGCCGCCTCGCGATCGGAGGCGATGATCGCGAGGTCCTTTTTATCGGTCTTCTTGATCCCGCAGTGGATGCCCCAGGTCTTGTAACCGGGGACGGTGAAGTTCTTTGCATCGAGATTTTTCATGGCCCTTCCTCTTATGAAAGAGTTGCCCCGAAGCGCCGCGTCCGGCTGATTCTCGGGGATTCACATCCTGTTCGCTTGTCTTACGGGAACAGCGCGGCAAACCGAAGGCCCGCTGTCTCCTCAAATCCCATCATGATGTTCATGTTCTGGACCGCCTGGCCTGACGCGCCCTTCACCAGGTTGTCGATGGCCGTCACAACAACGGCGCGGCCGGTCCGCGGATCGGCGTACACGCCGATGTCGCAGAAATTGGAACCCCGCACGTTCCGCACGTTCGGGAACTGCCCCAGGGGCAGCACGCGCACAAACGGCTCGTTCCTGTAGAACTCGTCGTAGATCCTGTGGAGCGCGCCGGTGTCCGCTTTCCCGGTCATGTTCGCATAGATCGTCGTCAGGATGCCGCGGTTCATCGGTACAAGATGCGGCGTGAAATTGAGCGTCACCTGTTCGCCCGCGAGTATTGACAGCTCCTGCTCGATCTCGGGCGTGTGCCGGTGGGTGCCGATCTTGTACGCCATGAACGCTTCATTCGCCTCGGGATAATGGTAGGGAAGCGCGGGGCTTCTGCCTGCGCCGGACACTCCGGACTTGGAGTCGACCACGATCGTCCGATGGTCGACCGCCTTGTTCCGGAGCAGCGGGGACAGTCCGAGGATAGCGCTCGTGGGATAGCACCCGGGATTGGCGATCAGCGATGCCTTTTTGATATCGTTCCGGTGCAGTTCGGGAAGACCATAGACAGCTGATTTGAGCAGATCGGGGTACTGATGGCAGTGCTCGTACCATTTCTCATAGACCGCGGGATCGGACAGCCGGTAGTCGGCGGAAAGGTCAACGACCTTGACCCCCAGCTTGTGGAATTGATAGCCTGCTTCCTGCGCGGTCACGTGAGGAAGCGCGAGAAAAGCGACGTCCGCTTTCTTCGCGATCCGTTCAGGATCAAGGGACTCGCAGACCAGGTCCGTGAGCTTGGCAAGATGGGGAAAGATGTCGGTGATCGGCTTGCCCGCGGACCGTTCCGACGTGATCGCGGTGACCTCGGCCGCCGGGTGATGAAGAAGGATGCGGAAGAGCTCCCCGCCCGTGTATCCGCTGGAGCCGACGATGGCTATTCTGAGTTTTTTCATCTCTGATAGTATACCTGCAATTATCCGCTGCAGCCCGTCGAGAACACAAAAAAAGGGAAGGCATCATCACCTTCCCTTGTCGATCAGCAAGTACTGCAGCATGTCTCCAATGTGGTTGTCTGCCCTTTCCGGTGTCGGCATTGGAGGCAGCCGCGCACCCAGCATGCAGTCCGCGATTAACGCTTCGAGAACTGGAACCGGGCCCGGGCGCCCTTCTGGCCGTACTTCTTGCGTTCCTTGGAACGGGGGTCGCGCGTCAGCAGGCCTTCCTTCCGCAGCTTGCCCTTTGCCTCGGTATCAACGGCAAGAAGCGCCTTGGAGATCCCGTGCCGGAGCGCGCCGGCCTGGCCTGTCTCACCGCCGCCCAGCACGGTCGCGAGCACATCGAACTTGTCCGTCGTACCCGTCACTTCAAAGGGCTGGCGAATGATCATCTTCAGAACATCGCGGCCGAAATACTGGTCCACGGGACGCTCATTGATCGTGATCTTGCCGCTTCCGGGCATCATCCACACCCGGGCGATCGAATTCTTCCGTTTTCCGGTCGCGTAGAACCGGGATACCGCTGCTGACATGCACGTTCCTCCGTATGCCGCCGCTCCCCTGGCAGGGACCGGCGTTTGAACCGAATGCTCCGGTTGTTAGAACTTCATTTCCACGGGCATCTGCGCCGCGTGGGGGTGTTTCTCGCCGGCATAGACCTTCAGCTTCGAGAGCATGGACTTGCCCAGCTGGGTCTTGGGCAGCATGCCCTGCACAGCCATCTGGATCACCCGCTCGGGCTTGGTCTTGAGAAGCTTGCCAGCGGTGATCGACTTGAGGCCGCCGGGATAGCCGGAATGGCTATAGTAGGTCTTCTGAGCCAGCTTGTCACCGGTCAGGTGGATCTTTTCCGCGTTCACGATGATCACGAAATCACCGGTGTCAACGTGGGTGGTATAAATCGGCTTGGTCTTGCCCTTGAGCACAGCGGCGACCTGGCTTGCGAGCCTGCCGAGGGTCTTGCCGTTAGCATCGACAATGAACCAGCTTCTTTTAACATCCGCTGCTTTTGCTGAATAAGTAGTAGCCATAACTCCCGCCTTACGGAAAAAATGTGTTAAGAACAGCGAATATAAACAATTTGTTCTTGGAAGTCAAGCCTTTTTCAACTTCCATTGGCAAAATTTTCCGATATTCCTGCAACCCTATCAGCGCAATGCAAAGTTAGGCTTAAATAACAGCAAGTTAGCAGGAAACCGCCCTGCCCAGACTGTTTGAGGGCTCATGAAACCCTGCCTCTTTCCTTACAAACTGGATGCGCCGGGGCACAAGCCGTGAGCAGTTATTGCGAAAAAACGGTGCAAGCTGCCTGTCTGCGGAGCACGAGGTTGCATTTTTGCCGGTCGCCAGCATAGGGCCTTGGCACGCTAAAGAGCCATGATTATTTATGGTAAATACCGCATCTTTTCCCTTGAACCAAAAGACTGAATATGGTAGTCTATGGGTCGCCTTTCAATAGGAAGGGCGAATTTCAAATCCACACGCATTCGGGACCTGTTGCAGGGTGTCCTGTCCACACGACAGGATCTGCTTTGGGGATGATCGGATGCGGAGGGACAACCTGAAGGAGGGACATCATGTCCACGATCACGATGAAGGAGTTGCTGGAAGCGGGGGTTCACTTCGGCCATCAGGCCAAGCGCTGGAATCCCAAGATGAAGAAGTACATTTTTGGCGAGCGGAACGGGATCTATATCATCGATCTTCAGAAGACGCTCAAGCTTTTCAAGGAAGCCTACGATTTCGTCCGGGATTCCGCGGCCCAGGGCAAGGACATCCTGTTCATCGGGACCAAGAAGCAGGCCCAGGACGCGATCACCGAGGAAGCCAAGCGCTGCGGCATGTACTTTGTGTCGAGCCGCTGGCTTGGCGGCATGCTGACCAACTACGCAACAGTCAAGAAGAGCATCGACCGCCTCAAGAAGATCGAAAAAATGAAGGAAGACGGCACCTACGACAAGCTCACCAAGAAAGAGGTCGCGGGCCTCGAAAAAGAGCGCACCAAGCTCGAAAAAATCCTGTGCGGGATCAAGACCATGCCCGCCCTTCCGTCGGTCATTTTCGTGATCGATCCCCGGAACGAGGCGATCGCGGTGCATGAGGCGAACAAGCTCGGCATTCCCGTGGTCGCGGTGGTGGACACGAACTGCGATCCCGACAACATCGACTACGTTATTCCCGGCAATGACGACGCCATCCGCGCCATCCGCCTCATGGCTTCCAAGGTCGCCGATGCGGTGATCGAGGGACGCCAGGCGATCGCCAAGGAATCGGGCGAGGCAATGGAAGCGGCCAAGGCCGCGGGCGCGACCGTGCCTTCGGAAGTCCCGGCTGAAGCAGAGGGTGACACGGCGGAAGAGGCGTAAACCCGCATCCGGACCGGACCTAACCCGGTCGGGAGTTAGGATAATCACGAAAGGGGTTTTTGCATATCATGGCTACGATTTCAGCATCTGCAGTCAAGGACCTGCGCGAGAAGACCGGCGTAGGCATGATGGAAGCGAAAAAAGCGCTTGAAGAGGCCGGCGGCGATTTTGAGAAGGCCGTCGACATTCTGCGCAAGAAGGGGCTTTCCGCGGCCGCGAAAAAGGCAACGCGCGTGGCATCCGAAGGCATGATCGCGTCAGCGGTCCAGGGACCGGTGGGCGTGCTTATCGAAGTGAACAGCGAGACCGACTTTGTCGCGAAGAATCCCGAGTTCCAGCAGTTCGCCAAGGGGCTGGCCGAGCTTACTGCGGCCAAGGCCCCGGCCGATGTCTCGGCGCTTTCCCAGCTCACGCTGGACAATGAGAACGTCGAGGCGCGGCGCAACAGCCTGGTCCAGAAGATCGGCGAGAACATCTCGATCCGCAGGTTCGTACGCTACGACAATGCCGGGAATCTGGCGATCTACCTGCACGGAACCCGCATCGGCGTCATGGTGGACCTTGCTGGCGGCGACGAGCAGCTCGGCAGGGATATCGCAATGCATATCGCGGCGGCAAACCCGCCCTATCTTTCCCGGGAAACGGTTCCCGCCGACTCGGTCAGCCGCGAACGGGCGATCTACGAGGACCAGGCCAAGCAGACCGGCAAGCCGGCCGCCGTCATCTCCAAGATCGTGGACGGCAAGATGGAGAAGTTCTACAGCGACAACTGTCTCGTCGAGCAGATCTACATCAAGGACCCCGAGGGAAAGCAGAAGGTCAAGAACATCCTGAAGGGCGCTGAAATCAAGCGGTTCGTCCGCTTCCAGCTCGGCGAAGGCATCGAGAAGAAGAAGGAAGACTTCGCGGCCGAAGTCGCCGCACAGCTGAAGCAGTAAGGTACCAACATGCCGTCACCCTATAAACGCATTTTGCTCAAACTGTCCGGCGAGGCCCTCATGGGCTCCCAGGGACATGGCATCGACCTCGCGGTGATCGACAAGATCGCTTCGGAGATCAAGGAGATCCACGAGCACGGCATCGAGATCGCGATCGTGATCGGCGGCGGCAACATCTTCCGGGGCCTTTCAGCCGCGGCAAAAGGCATGGAGCGCGCCAGCGCGGACTACATGGGCATGCTGGCCACGGTGCTGAACGCCCTGGCGCTCCAGAACACCCTGGAAAACAAGGGCGTGGCGACCCGGGTCCAGACCGCCATCGAGATGCGCGAGCTCGCCGAGACCTACATACGCCGCCGCGCCGTGCGGCACCTTGAGAAGAAGCGCATCGTCATCTTTGCCGCGGGCACGGGCAATCCTTATTTCACCACCGACACAGCCGCGGCGCTCCGCGCCATGGAGATCAACGCCAACGTGATCATGAAGGCGACCAAGGTGGACGGCGTGTACAGCGCCGACCCGGTGAAGGACCCGACGGCGGTCAAATACGATCACCTGACCTATCTCGATGTGCTCCAGAAGAACCTGAAGGTCATGGATGCCGCCGCCATTTCACTCTGCATGGACAACAATCTTCCTATTATCGTGTTCAATCTCAACGTTCCCGGCAACATCAAGAAGATCGTCGCGGGCGAGTCGCTGGGAACGATTGTTTCCGGGAGATAAGCTATGGCCAATGAGCTGGTAAAAAAAGCCGATGACAAGATGCACAAGGCCCACGAGGTCCTGAAGAAGGAGTTCGCCGCTATCCGTACCGGCAGAGCGTCCCTGGGCATTCTGGACAACATCATCGTGGATTATTACGGAACGCCGACCCCTCTGAACCAGGTCGCCAACCTCTCTGTGCCTGATCCCCGGACCATCGCCATCCAGCCCTGGGAGGCCAAGATGCTCGGCGCGATCGAAAAGGCCATCCTGGCATCCGACGTGGGCGTCACGCCGACCAACGACGGCAAGAATATCCGCCTCTCCATGCCGCCGCTCACCGAAGAGCGAAGACTGCAGATCGTGAAGCACGCGAAAAAGCTCGCCGAGGACACGAAGGTGGCCTGCAGGAACATCCGGCATGATGCGAACAACGATCTGAAGAAGAAAAGCAAGGACAAGGACGCCCACATCTCCGAGGACGAGGTAAAGAAGCTGCAGGATGAGATCCAGAAGCTCACGGACAACCACATCAAGAAGATCGACGAACTCCTTGCCCATAAGGAGAAAGAGATCATGACCGTCTAGGCCCGGGGACTTTCCGGCCAAAGGAGCGGAACATGCTGAAAGTTCTTTTCCGTAAAAGTCTTTGTTGTTACCTTGCCCTCGCCCTTTTCGCACTATCCCTCCCCGCAACGGGATGGGCCATGTTCCTGCCTGCTGATACCGCGACCCTTCGGACCGAGGACCTGTCCACGGTCCGAACGACCCTTGAATCGAATATCGTCAAACAGCGCCTTCTGGATTACGGCCTGACCGCCGAGCAGGTATCCGCTTCCGTGGACCGGCTCTCGGACGAGCAGCTTCACCGGCTTGCCACGAACATCGATTCTGTCCAGGCGGGCGGTGACGGTCTGGGAGGGGTGATCTTCATTTTGCTGGTCGTCATCATCGTCATTGTCGTGCTCGAAGCCACGGGGCATCATATCGTTGTCAAGTAATGATCAGACGACCAGGTTGCTTTTTTAGACAAAGGAGACTTGTCATGCAGTCCATCAGGAGAGCGTTCTACACAAAACCGCTGGCGATCTATCTGGTGCTGGCCCTGATCGCCATTTCAACTGCCGCGGGTCCGGCCGAAGCCATGTACATTCCTTCCGCGCCTGGCTCCGGGATCGCGCCAGCCCTCGACCGCGCCGCGGACCTGGCAGTCATTCAAAAGGCCCTGGAAACAAAGACCGTGCAGCAGCGCCTGGTGGACTACGGGCTCACTCCCGATGAGGCCATGGCCAAGCTGAACAACCTGCCTGACGACCAGCTGCACAAGCTCGCCACGAATATTGACGAGGTCCAGGCAGGCGGCGACGTGGTCGGCACGCTGTTCGCTCTGATCATCATTGCGGCCCTCGTGGTATTTATCATCTTCCTGCTCGAGGGCAGGATCCAGATCCGGTGACCCTTTTCCCGAAATGTCGCAGAGCCGTGAGCAGCTATCCTGTTCACGGCTTTTTTTTCCTTCTCACGCTTCTTATCCTTGCCGGATGCGCTGCGCCGGACTTCGAGTCCCTTCGACCGGGCATGGGCGACCATGGCCGGTACATCGACAACGTGCCCTTCTTCCGTCAGGGCGAGGCCGCCTGCGGACCGGCGGCACTTGCCGGAGTTCTGGAATATCGAGGGAAGCCGCGGCAGCTGGAGGAGATCACCCGGGCGGTCTATACGCCGAAGCTTGGCGGAACCCTGCCCATGGACATGGAGCGCTATGCAGGCGAGACAGGACTTGCGGCCAGTTCCCGCTCCGGGACCGTTGATGCGCTCAAGTCATTGATCAGGGATTCTTCCCCCGTGATCTGCCTGCTGGATCTGGGTTTTTGGGTCTACCGCCAACCCCACTATGTTCTGGTCATAGGCTACGATGACGCAAAACGCATGCTCATCATGCATGACGGCGCCACCCCGAACAGGATCATGGACGTTGATGCCTTTGACCGTGCCTGGTCCCGGGCAGGCCGGTGGATGCTGATCGTCAAGCCCGGGAAGGGATCATGATGACTTCGCTCCGATCTTTAGCAGCCATCCTCCTGCTCCTTGGCACTTTCTCCGGCTGCTCCCTGCCGAAGATCGTATTCCTCCATGACCCATTATCAGCGGACGAGCACACGCAGCTCGGCATTGCCTATGATTCCCAGCAAAAGCACGACCTTGCGCTGGACCAGTTCCGGCTGGCGATCAAGAAGGATAAGAAACACCTGGCCGCATGGAAGCTTCTGGCAGACCTTTCCTACCGCCTGAACGACCTCGACAGTGCTGTCTCGGCCCTTGAAAAGGCTATAGAACTGGAGCCGGCCTCAGGCGACAGCCGGAACAACCTGGCATGGGTGTATCTTAAGCAGGGAACGAACCTCAAGCAGGCCGCGACGATACTTGAGGAAGCGCTGATGCTTCACCCGGCGAACAGGCCTTATTACCTCGACACCCTGGGCATGGTCCTGCTGAAGCTCGGGAAAACGAAGGAGGCGGTCTCGGCGCTTGAGGAGTCGGCTCGCACCCTGCCCGCTGACAAACCAGAGGTACTGGCGGAAGCCTACGACCACCTTGCCCAGGCATACGACGCTGCGGGTAATAAAGATGGTCACGAGCGCTCGCTGATCAAGGCGCAGGTTCTTCGCAACAAAAAGTAAGGGGCTTTCGTATTTTAGTTGAAATTGCTTGATCCCCATGCACAAAAACAATCAATCCTGGAACAGTAACCCTTTTTTTCGCGCAAAGCCGCAAAGGCGCAAAGAAAGGCAATCCTGATACCGGTAACTATCTTAAACCGGCTGAAATATGCGAACATTTTGAAGTCTTCACATTTCCCACGGTATCTTTTCTTGAGCCTTTGACATTGTTTTCTTTGCGCGCTTTGCGGCTTTGCGCGAGACAGAAGTTAGCCATTGTTTTCAACTTTACTGCGAATGAACAAAAAGTAACCTCCTCCCAGCCCTCTTCATTAGCAAAAATATATATATTCATTAGGAAATTTAATGGTCCCTTTCCGGGTTTAGGCTTGACAAAAAAGTGGGGTTACTGTAGATTTTTTTACCTAGACCGTGTAACCGATAAAGGAGTGCCCCTATGAAAGAAGGACCGGTAGTCCTCCATAACTCGCTTGTTGCCGACCATGTGTCCTACACCTGGTTCACCATGGCGATCCTGATCGGCCTGGCGCTGATCGCGCGGGCTTCTCTCAAGCGGGATGCGCCCACGGGCGTTCAGAACGTGTTCGAGGTGATCTTTGACGGCCTGAACGGCTATGTGGACGAGATCATGGGACCCCATGGTCACCAGTATTTCACCCTGGTCGGCACGCTCTTTCTGTTCATCCTTACGGCGAACATCATCGGTCTCATCCCCGGATTCAACTCGCCCACGGCGAACATCAACACCACCGCGGCTCTGGCGATCACGGTCTTTGCAGCGACCCATATCATCGGCGTTGCTAAGCACGGTCTCTCCTACTTCAAGCATTTCATGGGGCCTGTTTCCTGGCTCGCGCCGCTCATGATCCCCATCGAGGTCATCAGCCATCTGGCCCGGCCGGTATCCCTCTCGTTCCGTCTTTTCGGCAATATGGTGGCAAAACATGAACTCATGCTCGTGCTTGCGGCCCTGGCCCCGTTCCTGGCTCCGGTGCCGATCCTCGGCCTGGGCCTGTTCGTGGCCTTTGTGCAGGCCGGCGTGTTCACGCTCTTGACCATGCTCTACCTCGCGGGCTCCATCGAGGAAGCCCACGGCAGCGACCATCACTAATTCGCAATTACGGTAGGGGCAGGTTTAAAACCTGCCCCTACAAATTTTTAAACCTCGGAGGATGTCGTTCCCGCAGACGCGGGAGTCCCCGGGAGGTAGCGCCCCGGCATGATTCCGGACAAGATTTGCACTTTTGGAGAAAGGAGGACAACCTCATGAAAAAGCTTGCTCTTCTCGTTATGTCCCTCAGCATGGTCCTCGTTGCCGCAGCTGCATTCGCGAGCGAGGGCGCCGCAGCTCCTGCTGCAGCCGCTGCGTCCACCGGCATTTCCGCCGCGGTCGCCGCGCTCTTCGCCATCGCCATCGCGGCGTTCGGCGGCAGCATCGGCATGGGCCTCAGCATCAGCAAGGCCGTTGAAGGCATCGCCCGCAACCCCGAGGCGTCCGGCAAGATCATGACCACCATGATCATCGGTCTGGCGCTGATCGAGTCGCTGGCCATCTACACCCTGGTCATCATCTTCATCAAGGCCTAAGGGTAGATATCGCAGTTCAGAAAGGGGACGGTGAAAACCGTCCCCTTTTTTTGTGCCTCATCCAGCCCCTCTTGACTTGTGTCACGTGACGCGTTACAATTCCCCAGTGATCAGATCGTTCAAGGACAGACATACCGAGCAGCTCTACATGACCGGAAAATCCAAACGGCTGCCCGGCGACATCCTGCAACGCGCAAGACGTCGGCTTGAATATATCGACCTTGCAACCTGTCTTGACGACTTGAAAGTTCCGCCCAGCAATCGACTGCATGCGCTTACCCGTAATCGAACCGGACAACATTCGATTGCGGTGAATGATCAATGGAGAATTTGCTTTCGGTTCAAAAAGGGCGATGCATTCGACGTAGAGATCACTGATTACCATTGAGCGGAGAGAGAAAACCATGAAGACACGGGAAAGAGCAATACGTCCGGTCCATCCAGGAGAGATGTTGCGGGAAGATTTTCTGCCTGATTACAACATGTCCGCATCATCTTTTGCCGCCGCGCTGGGCGTATCCCGCCAGACGGCCAACGAGCTTCTGAACGAGCGTCGGTCGGTCACGCCCGTGATGGCCCTGAGCCTGTCCCGCTTATTCGGCAATACGCCTCTGTTCTGGCTGAACGCCCAGGCGGCCGTTGACCTATGGGAAGCCCAACGACGCAGCAAGGCCAAGCTGGCCCGCATACGACCGCTGACCGCTGCGTGAACCAAGCCATAGCCATTTACACCCTGGTCATCATCTTATCAACGCAAGCCTGATGAGCAAAGTGTCTTCGTGCCTGTTTTGTGAGAAATGGTTTTCTTTACGTTTACTTGTGTCTAGGGCAATGACTAATCTTTTTTCCCTTTTTCTCCCCATTCACCTGCGGTATAATAGCCCCTCGATATCATTGCTGAACAAAAGGAGTTGTTTCGAATTATGAGTAATGTTCGCGTTCGTTTTGCCCCCTCCCCGACGGGCGCCCTGCATATCGGCGGAGTCCGCACCGCCCTGTTCAACTGGCTCTTCGCCCGTCACCACAAGGGAACCTTCATCCTGCGCATCGAAGATACGGACCAGCAGCGGTCAACCGACGAATCCATCCGTATCATCATCGACGGCATGAAATGGCTCGGCATGGACTGGGAAGAGGGACCGACCGTGCAGGCCGACGGAACGGTCAAGGGATTTCGCCAGACCGAGCGCATGGACATCTACCGCGAGTATGCGGACCGGCTGCTGAAGGAAGGCAAAGCCTACTACTGCTACTGTTCGCCCGAGGAACTCGACAGCCGCAGAAAAGCAGCCATGGCCGCTGGCAAACCGCCCAAGTACGACCGCACCTGCTTCGGCCGCAAGGAGCCCGTTTCCGGCAGGACCCCGGTGCTTCGTTTCCATTCGATCGACGAAGGACAGACCATTGTGCGCGACACGATCCGCGGCGCGGTCACTTTCGAGAACCAGCAGCTCGACGACCTGATCATCATGCGGTCCGACGGTTTTCCGACCTATAACTTCGCTGTTGTCGTGGACGACGTGACCATGAAGATCTCCCATGTGATCCGCGGTGACGACCACCTGAACAACACGCCGCGCCAGATCCAGATCTACCGCGCTCTCGGGTTCGAACCGCCCGAGTTCGCCCATCTGCCCATGATCCTGGGTTCCGACAAGACCAAGCTGTCCAAGCGCCACGGCGCGACCGCAGTGACCGAATACAAGGACCTTGGTTACCTGCCCGAGGCCTTGATGAACTATCTCGCGCGGCTCGGCTGGTCCCATGGCGATCAGGAGGTCTTCTCCATTGCCGAACTGATCGAGAAGTTCACCCTCGACAACATCGGCAAAGCGCCCGCAGTGTTCAATCCGGAGAAGCTCGTCTGGCTGAACCACCACTACATCCAGCAGTCTGACCCTGAGCGGCTTTCCGGCCTGGTGCTCGATCTCCTGAAAAAGGACGGCGTGGTTCAGGAAGGCAAGGAGCCCGACGCAACATGGATGAACAAGCTCGTGAAGATCCTGACCGAACGGAGCCACACGCTGGTTGAGATGAAGACCTCGTCCCTGCCATTTCTCCAGGACAGCATCACCATGGACGAAAAGGCCAGGGCCAAGCATCTGACGCCTGACGTGAAGCCGCTGCTTGAGGAACTTGCCGGGAAGCTCAAGTCGCTCGAACCTTGTTCCCACGACGCAATCGAGAAGCTATTCAACGATATCGTGACGCCCAAGGGTGTGAAACTCGGCAAGCTGGCCCAACCGGTGCGCGTGGCCCTGACCGGCGGGACTGTCAGTCCGGGCATCTTCGACGTCATCGAGGTCATGGGGAAAGACCGGACCGTTGACCGCATCAACGCGGCGATCAAGATGATCAGCACATAGACCACCTGTTCACGGACCAATCAATTGAACTATCGTATTCTTATCAGCGCAATTTTTTACACAGCTCTTTTCCTTGTCCTGCCGCTTTCGGCTTCGGCATCCACGACCTATATCCCGGTTGGCGACGAGATCTATCCCCTGCTTGACCGGCTCGAAGCAGAAGGGGTCATCACGTCCGGGCTTCTCAATACCCGGCCGATCAGCCGGGCTGAAGCGGAACGCCTGTACCGGGAAGCGGAGGGGAATTCCGCCGGAAGCACCCTTTTTGTTAAGGACCTCGTCGGGTCCCTGCGGCGCAGACTTGGATCTTCCACAACAGACCCTTCGAAGATCGGATACGGCGCTGCTGCCTATATCAGGTACATCCGCACTGATACAACGCTTCAGGCACTCCAGTACAATAACGACGGAGACAAACCCGCGAAAGGTTCAAACCTGCGTGTTGGCGCTGACCTGCGGCTGGAGAATGCCGGTCCCTTTGCGCTGGACCTGAACCCGGAGTTTCTCGACACCGGCCCCGAGCGCGAAAATATCATGCATCACGGCTATGCCGTTGTCGGCATTGCAAGGTTCGATATGGTGCTCGGCAAGGACGCGCAATGGTGGGGCCCGGGGCGTCACGGAGCGCTCCTGCTCTCGAACAATGCCGATCCGTTCACCATGGTCCGGCTCACCAATCCCGAGCCCATAGTCCTTCCCTGGGTGTTCAAGCACTTGGGCGATTTTCGGTTCAGCTTCTTTATCACGCAGCTTGAACGGGACCGCGACTTTCCCGAACCCTACCTCTGGGGCATGCGGTTCGACTTCAAACCAGGCCGAACCTTCGAGGTCGGCATTCACCGGACCGCGATCCTCGGCGGAGAAGGCCGTCCCAACGATTCATCGATCTGGGGCAAAAGCCTCTTTCCCTTCTTCGACGCCGAGAACACCGGAACGATCAAGGAGCCGGGAGACCAGCGAGCAGGCTTTGATCTGACCTGGAGCATACCTGCCGGCCGCCAGCCCGTTCAACTATACCTTGAGATGGACGGCGAGGATGAAAAAAATAACCTGCCGAATATCTGGGCATGGATCGGCGGTGTGTATCTGCCCCGCATCGGCTCATGGGAACGGCTTGGTTTTCGCTTTGAGGTCGGTTCGACCATGGGCAGGCCCCTCGCGCCCTCGGTCTGGTACAATCACAGCATCTACACCTCGGGGTATACTTATAACGGCAGGATCATCGGTCATCATATCGGGACCGATACCCGCGATCTGTATTTCGAACTCTCCTATCACCTGCCTGAGCGCGACAGCCGGTTCTTGATCGCCTACGACCGACACGAGCACAATATGCGCGGCCCGGGAAGCAGCGAGATCGATCACGAAGCCATTGCGGGGGCCGACATGGCGCTATCCGATCACATCGGCCTGAAAGCTTTCTACAACCACGCCTGGGTCAGAAATTTCGGCAACCAGTTCGCGCCGATGCAGGAGATAGGCAGCTTTACCTGCGTGGTCAGCTATACCTTTTAACCGTTGCTCACTCGTATGCAGCAGGTCATATCCGCAAGCCGCCGCACCGACATCCCCGCGTTCTACGGCGAATGGTTCCTCCATCGTCTTGCTGAGGGCTTCTGCGACGTCCTCCATCCCTATACAAAGAAGTGGTTCCGGGTCTCGCTCCGGCGGGAAGATGTCGGGGCTATTGTCTTCTGGTCCAAGAACTACGCACCCCTCCTGCCGAAGCTTGACAGCGTCGAACGCACGACCAGGAACCTTTTCTTTCACTTCACCATAACGGGAAACCGCGACCTTGAGCTGCGGGTCCCGGATTTTCGCGAATCGATCGGGGACTATCTCTATCTCACCCGACGTTACTCCCCCGATCACCTCATCTGGCGTTTTGATCCCATCTGCATTACCGATAAGCTTTCATACGTAACCTATGAGGAGCGCTTTGTTGCCTGTGCCGAGCTTCTCCAGGGCCATGCATCATCCTGCACCATCAGCTTTGCCCATCCCTACCGCAAGATGATCAACAACGTCAGAAAGTATTCTTCCCATGTCCCTGTCGAGACATCCCCTGAGCAGCAGAAAGCATTTGCGGAGCGTCTCGCGCAGCGCGCGGAAACGTACGGCATCCGCCTCCTTGCCTGCTGCAACGACCACCTGCTCTCGGACCGGATCGGCAAGGCCCGGTGCGTCGACGGTAGAAGACTTTCCCTGCTTTTTTCGACATCACTGGAGACCCGGGCCGCGGCGTCCCGCAAAGGATGCGGCTGCACCAGAAGCGTCGACATCGGTGCCTACGACACCTGCGGCCATGGTTGCTTATATTGCTATGCGAACAGGGACCAGGAAAAAGCGCGCAGCGCGCAGGGATTGATCGAACAGAACAGTACCGCGCTGACGCCAAAGCGCTCTCCAGGAACGTGATCATGCCGATCTGTATTGAAAGAAAACACCTCCTCACCGGATCCGTCCATACCTACCAATGCGAGCTGATCCACTTCGAGCCGGGTTTCGGCATCTTGAAGTACGTCATTGACCGGGAATATGTAATTGCCAATCACAGGCTCGCTCCCGGCGATATCACCTGCGCGCTCTATTGGGAAGACCGCCCCTACACACTGTATATATGGAAGCTCGCGGACGCATCGGTTCTCCACTATTTCAATATCGCTGACCATGTGTCCCTCGCTGCAAACGAGTTCATCTGGCGCGACCTGGTTATTGATATTCTGGTCGATCAGGGCGGCACCTCGCATGTCCTGGATGCCAACGAACTGCCGCAAGAACTGGACAAGGACCTGTTGACCTACATCCGCACTGCCCAGCAGCATGTCCTTTCAACGTACCCGTTGATCATGGAAGAGTCCCGCTCATTGCTCCAGCGCCACGGTTGCTGACCCCGCATCTCCCGTACGTTGTGTTATACTTTCTCCGGGAGACCGCTCATGCAACCAGACAACCTGCATCCACGCCTTAAGGAGATGGCCGCGAGCTATCCCGACAAGTTCGCTCCTGAGAACGTCATATTTTCCCACATCCATCCCGGCAACAGGATCTTCATCGGCACCGGCTGCGGCGAACCGCAAAGCCTTGTCCGGTCCCTGATCACCTACGTCCAGTCCCACCCCAAGGCTTTTGTGGACACGGAGCTGCTCCAGGTCTGGGCACTTGGCGTGGCGCCTTATGCGGACGCCAAGTTCAAGGATAATTTCCGGTACAATTCCTTCTTTAGCTGAGCGGATCGGCAATTACGTGGCCCGCATTGTACAGGACGGGGACACCATCCAGGTCGGGTATGGAAGCATCCCCAATGCGATCCTCGGCCAACTCGCGGAGAAGAAGCATCTGGGCGTCCACACCGAGCTGCTGACCGACGGCATCGTTGACCTCATGAAGCGCGGCGTGATAGACAACTCGCAAAAGGACCTGAACCGCGGCAAGACCGTTGCGGCCTTTTCCATGGGCAGGCGGGAGACCTACCGGTATCTTCATGACAATCCGGCCATCGAGTTCCGCCAGGTGAACTACACGAACAACCCCACGGCAAGAACGTGCGCGAACGCGCCATGGACCTCATTGCCATCGCTCATCCGAAGTTCCGGCCCGGCCTTATCGAAGAAGCGAAGCGCAGGCACCTGATCTACAAGGACCAGGCCTACGTTACCGGCACAGGAGGCGAGTACCCCGAGCATCTCGAAGCGTGGCGCACCACGCGGATCGGCGTTACCCTCCTTCTCCGGCCGGTCCGGATGAATGACGAACAGATGCTGAAGGATTTTTTCTACCACCTTACCACGGACAGCATGTATCACCGGTTCATTTCCACACGTACCGACATGCCCCACGAACGGCTCCAGAAGTTCGTGGCCATAGACTACAGCAGGGAGATGGTGATCCTGGCGGTCATGCGGGAAGAGGGCAAGGACGTGGTAGCGGGCATGGGCCAGTACATGATCGACGAGAAGTCACATACCGCGGAAGTGGCTTTTGTGGTGCGAGACGTGTACCAGGGAAAGGGTATCGGATTGACGCTGCTGACCTATCTGACCTTCCTGGCAAAGAAACAGGGCCTGCTCGGCTTCTCCGCGGTCGTGCTGCAGGACAACAAGCCCATGCTGCATCTGTTCGAAAGCATGGGTTTCGTGGTGGAGAAGCGGCTTGACGCGGGGGTGTACGAACTGATGATGTCATTCAAGGAAACAGGGGAGGGATAAAAAGGACCGCATTTTCCCGCACGAAGCCACGAAGGCACGAAGAGATCGTTAATTCATAAGACCGGCACCTTCAGGGAAAACGTGTTTTGACGCGCCATGTAATAATCAATTGGCCGGTGCGCAAACGTTGACTTTCTGAATTTCGAATTAGCCAGTTTTCTTCGCGGCTTCGTGCCTTCGTGCGAGACAGGTTTGCTTTTTCGTTATTAGCGTTGAGTAGCTATCACTTCCACCGCCGCGGATCGTAATCTCCCGTCATCACCCGACGCACCGCCTGCCAGAGCATCTGACGGCCCCAGGAGAACCGGCCCCAGGGCGCAAGGAACTTCGCGGTATCCTTCAGCACGATCATCTTTTCCCGCATGCTCCGCTTGGCCAGGGTGCCCATGAAATCCGCCTCATGGGGACGGCCGAAGAGGATCTTCATGATGTTCCACTGGTCCGAGCAGCGCCGGACCTCGCTCGCGATCATGGACCGGTAGATCTCCTGGACCGGCCTGTTCCCGCGGAAGGCCTCGATCGCTGCCTCACCGGCGATCGCTCCCGAATGGAGCGCCGCGGACATTCCCTCGGCGATCATGTTCAGGAATCCCGCTGCCTGGCCGGTGACCAGAATATTTCCGCGGCCGAACACGTAGCGGTTGATGAGCGACAAGCCGAAGTTGTTCACGCTCGTCTCGCGCAGATCGCAGGGCCCCAGCCGTACGCCGTGCCGCTCCTCAAGATACGTCAGGGTCCTGGCGTGGCGCTCGGCCAGGTCAGTTCCTGCCTCGTAGCCCACGCCCACGATCTGGCGGCCGCTCCGCTGATGGCTCCAGGTATAGAACCCGAGGCCGGGATGGAACCAGAAATGGAAGTATTCGGGATCGAGCGGGCAGTCGATGATCTCGTGGAGATGCTGCTTGACCGTGAACCAGGCAATGGCATCACGATATCCGGGATAGAGCCCTCGCACCACCTGGGAGTTCGGGCCGTCAGCGCCGATCACGTAGCGAGCCCGGTAGTGCTGCTCCCCGTCGTCGTGGTTCCGGGCGATCACGTCCACATGGGTCCCGTGGTCAACGGCGCTGTGGAAACGCAGGTTGTCGTGCACGGTCACGCCGCTCCGCTTGATCGCCCAATAGTCCGAGTAGGTGCGGTTCAGATGGGGCGTGGTGCCTCCGTCAAAGTCCATGGGCAGATCAACGCCGCCGGGAAAGTAAAAGGTCACGCCGCGGCAGGCAGTGGGATCGTGCAGTACTTCTTTTGGCAGGGGGCCGAAGTTCTCGATCAGGAACCGGTGGCCCCGGGGAGAGATGATCCCGCTGCAAGGCTTGTTCCGCGGCAGGGGAAAGCGTTCCAGCGCGATGGTCTCGTAGCCAGCGTCAACAAGCCGCTTTGCTACCGCGGCAGCCGACAGGCTCGCGCCCACAATGATCACGTCAGCGGTCCTGCGCCGGCTCATGGCTCAGCCACCTCCGCAAGATGCACCACCGGGAGCGATGTGTGCTTCCGGAAAGCCGCGCCGTCCTCAAGATGCTCCACCACGATGCGCTCGGCGCTCCGCCCTTCCAGGAGCCATTTGATCTGCGCCTCGACCGAAACCAGAGCCTGATGGTTCATGCGGTATTGCGCGCTCATGGCGCCGGTCGGCGTCGCGACCCGGTGAAGGTCCAGGTTCATGAAACACCCGGTCTTCTGCCTGAGCGATTCATACTGCATCACCAGTTCCCCTCGCCGGCCGTTGAATGTCCTTGTTTCGATTATATAGAGGTCCGTGCGCTTGATACCTCTGCGCACCTGCGCGCTCTCCAGGAGCGCCTGGCCCAGGCCGCGCACGCGGACCTTCGGTCCGAGCAGGGTGGACAGGAAATTCACCATCATGCCGTCCGACGCGATGATCTCCCGCGCATCCCGCAGCGGAGCGAGAAAATCCTCGAGCCGCTTGTCATCGATCTCCGTGCCGCACTCCAGATCATGGCAAATGTCGGTCCCGTCGTCGGCCGCGCACAGGACCCTGTTGCCCAGAAGCCGCTCACATTGCTCGAGGACCGGCTTGTGATCGCGGAGTGTCTGACCCGGCAGGAACAGCGCCTCCGACCGGACCTGGCCGGTCTGACGGGACCGATGGTGCGTGCCGATGACCTGAAGCAGTCCGCGTTTTACCAGCTGCTGGCGCAGGGAAAGCGTCGCGCGCTGGGTATCCATGCCCCGGGGACAAAGGGGCTCGCAGGACCCGCAGAGAATGCAGGCCTGTGCTGATTCCGCCAGGTCCTCTTCTGCCGCGCCGTTCGCGATCAACCGCGCCCGTCCGCACATGGTCAATGCCTGGGTGTGGCTCTGCTGCCAGACGGGGCAGGAGAGCATGCAGACCCCGCAGCCGTTGCAATCATTGTGACTCAAAATATCACATCCCGGTTCAGGATCATCGCGGGATCCACTTCGCGCTTCATGGCCAGATGCTTGTCCACCAGTTCATCGCCGAACACACGCCGTATGTAGCCCTTCATCATGCCGCCGAAGCGGTAATAGCTCGTGCCCATCTGCACGCCGATGTCGTAGATCTCGTTCTTGAAAGCCTGGATATGGTCGCGGCTGTAGGTCTTTCCCTCCAGCATGGGTTCGAACTCGCATCCGTAAGCAATGTCCTCGGCGTCAGGCGGGATGCAGGAAAGCTCGTACCGTTCTTTCGGTCCGATCAGCTTGATGCCCACGCAGTAGAGCGTGTAGTGGGGAAAATACTTCCTGCATACTTCGTTGCCGCGGAGCACCGCTTCAATGAACTTCCCACGGCTCGTTGCAAGGTCCGGGATGACCATCTGCCTGCCGCCCCAGAACTTCCAGACCGCCTGGGAAAAGACCACGGTCCGGTCCACGATCCTGTTGTCCCGGAGATGGTGGCTGGGCTTGAGCGCAGGAAGGAGCGTCCGCTTCCGGTTCAGCAGATAGAGAGCCTCGCGGAACTTCCAGGGCCGGAGCAGGTAATGCATGCCCAGGGTCAATGCGAAGCGCGCTTCGCCGAACCCCCGGAGACGGGGCCGCCATTTGCGGAAGAATTCCTTTTCCCGCTCCTCGGAGTCGAACGCGACGAGCAGGTTCACGGCCCGGTCGAGCATGGTCAGGATACCCATGTAGTCCGCCGCGTCCTCCTCGCTCACCATGACCAGGTCCTCCATGGCCTGTTTCAGGTCCTGGTAGTAGAAATAGTGCATGGTGATGGGTGTGAACGGACGGATGCGCAGCGTAGCTTCGGTGATGATACCGAACTGGCCGTAGCCGAGCAGGACCCGGTTGAACCACCAGGGGTTCTCGTTCTCCGAGCACCGAAGGATCTCACCCGTTGGCGTGACGATCGTGAGCGCCAGCGCCTGGTCCGCGCTGCACCCGAGCCGCGGGGAGTTGATGTCAATGCCGCCGACGCCGAGCGTGCCGCCGACGGAAGAGGTCATGTTCAAGGGCGCGGAAAGGTAGTCCAGCCCCTGCCGCCGGAGGGATTCCGCAAGGGAATGCCAGTAGATCCCGGCTTCGCACCGCACGGTCAGCTTTGACGCATCGATCTCCAGTACCCGGCTCATGCCGCGCATATCGAGCTGAAGCCCGCCGAAAGAAACGGTCTCGCCCTCGGTAGTGAGACCTCCCCCGCGTACGGTCACGGGCACGCGGTGCTGCTGCGCAGCCGCGAGGATCCCGGCCACCACTTCAGTCGAACGCGCCACCACCACGCCATGAGGCAGGCCGTGGGCAATGCCTCCGGCGTCGGATTGATAGAGCGTGCGGGCAGACCGCCGCTCGTCAACCGCGATGCCCCTGTTTACGAGGTCCGTTACAAAAGACTGCCAGCCCTCGCCCTGCCATCTGCAGGGGTTGGTCTGCTGGCGCGGGATGCCGATAAGGGAATCGGAAGCGACATTGCAGGGAGGGATGACGCCTGGGCCGGGAGCTTGGATCGCGATAGGCTGTGGTTTGAACCTGGTTTGCATAGGCATTTTTCTTTCGATGAACAGCCTCACCCTGCGAATATCAATGTACTTCCCCGATCAGGATCCGCTGTCCTGCAGGAGACGCATAATATACGATTTCCAGGCATATTTATCAAGGCGCTAGAAGACGTCAAGGACGAGCAAACCCACGCTCCTGTTGTTCAGGAGCATGGGCTTCGTGGTGGACAGGCGGATCGATGCGGGGGTCTACGACCTGATGATGTTGTTCACGGAAGAGTAGCAGTTATTCCTGGGAAGGCTGGAACCACCCATGGGTGATCCCCCATATCCCTGGATCATGACAATTGATGGCGCATGACGTGGGGTAACTCCCAAGAGTCACCGCAGCCCCAATAAGGCTGTACTGATCTCCGCCGATCCCGGCGTAATGGTCATACAGCATAGAATCATGCACCCAGCCCCATTGCGTGTTCGAACCGTGCACTTCGTGACAGGAATTGCAGACGATCGATGATAAGATCGACCCACGATACTTCCATCCGTCGGGTTCCGTCTGCAGGTGCAGCATGTGAAGATTGATATAGGTTCCGAAGAGCGGCAAGTCATCGTAAGCCTTCCCCGTGATCCCAAGGTTCACATCTCGGAACCGAGTCTTTATGTTGGGAATCGTATACGCAGGTAATGCACCAGAGGTGTTGAAAAGGTCCACCGCATAGTTCCCGCCAGCCTGCATTCCCAGAATAGCCTCCTTCGACACGGCGCCGTACGCTGCGTGGCACGCAAAGCACAGATCATAATCGCTCTCATCAGCAGTGGTGAAATAAGTTGTCTTCGTGCTCGGCAGCGTCAGATTCCTGGCCAGCAGACCGACATTCGCGGTTCCATGCCCGTTCCCGTGGCATCCGGTGTTCACGCTTCCGTTCCCCACACAGGTCAGCCCCTTTAGCTTATGACCGAAGCTCTTGCTCCAGTTCGCGCTGATCTCGGCGCTGGCCCTGTAGGGCGCTATCCCGATCGTCGAGCCGTCGTTGAACGGTGCTGTAGACGTACCGCCGGTGATGAACGTCGAGGTCGCGCCAGAGGCATCATGGCAGCTCAAACAGAATGGTTCAAGTGTCGATGCTGTTGAGTAAGCTATTGTTGCTCCCGTATCCCCGTTCCGGAGACGCACGGTCCCGCCCATATGTATGGACATGTCGTGACACACGAGGCACTGTTCGGTCAATGGATCGTTCCCCGGTCCACGCGTCACGTGGTGCGATTTATTCGCGGCATTCGCCCCAAAGTCCCCGCTCGCGCCCATTACCGGCCGACGCGTGCCCATGGCGTTCACATGGCAGAGCCAACAGGCCGGAGCACTCACGCCTGCGGTGCCGTACCACGCCGGTGTCTCTCCGGCGTGACAGTCCGTTGTAGCGCACGCACCGGTCTCCTGGCCTGTGTCCGCGGTCCAGGTGCCGCTTGTATTCGTGCTGTCGAAGTAGACGAGCAGCACCGTCGGGTCAGGTGTGTCGAGCACACCGCTGGCATGGGATGGACGGCTAGGATAGTTCAGGTGACATTTGGAACAGGAGAAACCTATGCTCCCCACATGCTTGCTGTGCTTGCCCGCAACGCCGCTCCCGTTCGTGAGCAGTGGATCGAGGACCGTCGAGTAGGCAGCCGTGTGACAGGTCGTGCAGGTCGCCGGTAGCGCCCAGGTTCCGCTCCCGTACCACGACAGCGTATCCGCCCCGTGGCAGGAGATCGTAGCGCACTGGCCGGTGCGGGCTCCGGTATCGTTCGTCCAGGTGCCGGTAGTCGCTACGATATTGAAGATCACCAGGTTTTTTGAAGGATCGGCAGTATCCAGCTGGCCGTTCGCATGGGTCGTTTGACCGGGATACTGATAGTGGCATCGTTCGCAATCGATGGCGCGTGAGGTCACATGTTTGACATGCCGTCCTGCTGGAGCTGTACCGTTTATTACTGCCGGATCGAGCTCCCGGGAAAAAGTGGAGCTGTGGCAGGTCGTGCAAGCAGGCATCGTCCAGGTGGAGCCGTACCAGTTCACCGTGGCGTTCCCATGGCACGCGACGCCTGCGCAGCTGCCTGTACCCGGGCCAGTGTCGTTCACCCATGCACCCGAGGGGCCGACAACGCTGAGAGAAACGAGGCTCACCGTCGGGTCACCGGTATCAAGGGTCCCGTTCATGTGCGTGGCGGTGTTCATATACCCGCTGTGGCAGCGCTCGCAAGGGATCTGACGTTCGCTGAAATGCTTCACATGCCTGCCGTAAGTGCCGGATCCGTTCGTGACCAGGGGATCAAGGGCAGCAGAGTTCGTGCTGCTGTGGCAACGGACGCACTCCGAGAACGGCTCGCTGGAATGGGGCTGCCGTGCGAACAGGGAGTCCGGACCGTGGCCTGAATTGCAGCCTGCCGCGATCAACAGCAGGACCGCTGAAAGTAATGCGCGATACGCGTTCATCGGAAACACTCTCCTCCTGTCCTACTTATGACAGTGACTGCAGTCAACGGCCGGATTCACCGGATGAGGCGCGGAAACATGGAGCGCCCGTTTGTGACAGACATTGCAGTTGTCCGCCGGGACCGAATTCGAGGCGAAATGGCACCCTCCGCAGTGCCTGCTGCGCCAGCTCGCGGTATGGGTGCGCGGCGCGGTCTCGCTGTGGCACCGGACACAGTAGTCCTGTCGGTGGCAGGCAAGGCAGCGGTCACGGTTCCCTGATGCGGAGAGACCGTGGCCCCGAGTGCGCCAGAAGTTCCCGTGGTCCCGCGGAGCCTGCATGGTATGGCAGGCTGTGCAGTCGTTCCGTTCATGGCAGGTGGTACACTCCGTGCCGGGGCGATTTGCGCTCATGCCCAGAGCCGCCACTTCCCTGCCGTGATATTCGAGCCATTTAGCCCTGTGAGACTCCGGCTTCGGAAAAGGGATCCTCGTGTCGTTGCCCGGACCCTGTTCTCCTGCGGTTGCGGCACCGGAAAGAGCGGCAAACAGCAGCACCATCATCCATGGTTTGGCAAGGCACCTGTTAAAAGTCATAGCGCATCCCCAGCCGCAGGGTATCGTAGTTCTCGATACCATGCTCATGTTCGAACGTCGCGTTCGCGGAAAGCTCCGGTACGAAGGGATACTGGGCCGAACAATAATATGCGCGCACCTGCTCCCGGGCGCCCAGCGTAAGGTAGTAATCGTAGCGGTAGAGGCTGTATGCGCTTCCGACGCTGATCCTGGCCTCCCGTTTATTGATCTTTTTCAGCACATAGGACAGATCCGTGCTCGTTGTATGGAACTTCCTTGTCCCGCTTTCCCACTCCTCCGCGGTCAGGGTCCAGGACAATCCCGCGAGCCCCAGGTCCGACACTTCCACGCCGAGGTATTTCCTTGAGTATTCCCGATCAAAGGGTCCCTGGTCAGCCGGCGCGTCCAACAACGCCCGCTTGAAATACCCCAGGTCCGCGGAGATCCATTCGGTGAAATGCTTCCGCAGCCGGATATCATAGGACTGGTACGGAGCGCTCTGACCCAGCACATCGTAGAACGGTGATAGTTCGTTGCTCCGGACCTCCTGCGTGCGGAATTGCCGGAAGTAGCTGACCAAAGCCTCGCCACCCTCTTCCGACGAGGCTGCGAACGCCTTGAGCGTAATATCGCGGGGTTCGCTGTTCTGGAGCCGGTACTTTGCCGACACATTGCCCATCGATGAGATCCTCTGCCAGGCCTTGAACGATACCAGGCTGTCATGGACGGTCCCGTTGTCAGCAGGCAGCTCCTGTTCATCATCGACCACCATGATGTCGGCGCTCATGCCGGTCCCGGGCAGCGGCTTGAGGTCGATGCCCGCTCCCTGCACCCTGTCCGTTCCGTAATGGCCGTTCACTTCAGAGAAATGGGCCGCGGTCCCCAGATAGAGCGAGAGGTTCACCTTCTCGCCGGCAAGGTCCATGTCCGCGGCTATGCCGTCGAAGAACACCTGCTCGTCACGATTGCCCGCCTGCCTGCCGATCCGCATGCTCGTGTCCGGACGCACCTGGTCGCTCAGGAGAACGTAAGCCTCATACACGGTGCTGGTGGTACGGCGATCATGGGTGTTGTTGATGTCCTCGAAGGGAGAATAGAACGCCACGGTCTGGTTCCCGTCCAGGTCCGAACGGCTCGCGCCGAGGAAATGGAACTCCGGCGAGCCGCTGGTCGGCCGCTTGACATCCAGCCGTAGGTCCGCGAACACGTCGCGGTCCGCGTACTGCGCGGCTGGATCATCGGTTGATCGTGAGATGTATTTGGTGGAAAAGGAACCGTTCACCTGGTAGGAGAGCGGGGCGGGAACAACTTCTTCGGCATAAGCGGCCGCAGGAAGCAGCATGGCCGCGAACGCAAGCGCGCGGAACCACGCGCGCAGACAGCCCCCCCTTGTGATGCCGCGACTCACCACGATGTCCCCCCCGTAGTGAGGATAATAGTATGAGCGCTCCTGCTTGTCAATGAAAGAGTCGCTGCCGAACGTTGCATTTTGAAGCGGGCAAACTTTATTCGCGCTTCTCCGATTTCCTGTTGAATTCAGCAGGCAAGTCCGCTACAATCGGGCCATGCGTCAATACATGCTTCTTGCCGTCACGATCCTTATATACATCGCTGGTACCGCAGCAGGCCAGCAGGAACCCTGTCTTGACTGCCATCCTGACAAGCAGGAAGGAAAGGTCGTGCACGCGGCCATATCCATGGGCTGCGCTTCATGCCATAGCGGCACCCATTCAGGCGAAAAACCCGCGCCCAAGCTGATCTCAGCAGTGCCCGATCTCTGCTTCTCCTGCCATGACAGCGCCATGGTATCCGGAACCGTTCCCCATCCTCCGGCAAAGGACGGTCAGTGCACCTTCTGCCACTCGCCTCACAGCTCGGACCAGCCCGCGCTTCTGTCCCAGCCTGCCCCCGCGCTCTGCGGCAGCTGTCATGATAAACAAGCGACAGGCAGACATGTGATGTCGCGTTTTGGCCCGAATGATTCCCATCCCATCTCGGGCAAGCCTGATCCGTCGCGCATTGGCAAGACGCTTTCCTGCGCAAGCTGCCACCAGCCCCATGGCGGAAACCTCAAGAGGCTCTTTCCCGCTGCTTCCGCCAACGGCCTGCCCTGCATGACATGCCACACAAAGATCTCGGCAGCTCCGTGAGACGGTGCGACCGTCTCCCGTCTGCGGCGCAAGGAGTTCGAAATGCGGTCATCCATCCTGTTGCTCTACACGCTCACGCTTTCGCTCTGGGTCGGCGGCATCACGAT
Source organism: Nitrospirota bacterium (assembly GCA_029858565.1). Classification (GTDB taxonomy): domain Bacteria; phylum Nitrospirota; class UBA9217; order UBA9217; family UBA9217; genus JAKAHZ01. The sequence goes on from JAOUEV010000012.1 coordinate 31,781, forward strand.
CTTCACTTTCATTGTCACCCCCGCGATCTTCCGGTCCTACAACCGCGACATGGCAGGCGAGATCGTTGGCAGGCTTTTTCCCGGCTACTTCACCTACACGCTCGCGCTCTCTGCCCTGGCATTGCTCCTCTTCTTCCTGCTCGGCGCTGACCGCTCAACGAAAGCGTTCCAGCTTTCCCTTGCTCTTCTGACCCTCGCGCTCCTGGCGAATGCCTATGTCAGCTTCAAGCTCCATCCCGACACCGTCCGGATCAAGCAGCAGGTGACATCCTTTGAACGCGAACCGTCTGACTCTCCGGCGCGCAGGGAGTTCCGCCGTCTCCATGCCATCAGCGCGGTGGTGAACCTGTTCGTGCTCGCTGACGGCGTAACGTTGCTGGTCCTGAGCAAAAGACTGATAAACTGACCATGCGGCGCATTCACTACGGAAAAGCGGGCTTCACCGGCGTGATGGCCCTCTACGGCATCCTCTGCGCCTATCCGTGTACGTGAAGGACGCGCAGGCCATGGCACTGCCGCTTGTATCCGTGGGCGGAGGAGAGGATGTCATCCACGACTGGAACTTTCTTCTCTCGCATATCGGGCTGCTGCGCTGGGATCAGCAGGTCGGCACGTTCCTGTACCTTCTCGGCCTGATCATTATTCTCACGTCGGTCGTCGCCGCGGGGTATTGGTCCGTTGATCAACAGGAGGATGCCGCTCCCTGAGCCGGACATACCGGCCCTGCTTGCGCGTCCCGCTCCCCGGACCGGCCTTTCCTGTCCACTTCACCCCATTCCGCGTTCCGAATCCTTCATTCCCCATGGCTTCACCTTGACCTTCCCTTGCTCCTCGTCTACACTTGACTCATGCTCTCCAATCTGTTCAATCCGCGGTCCATTGCGGTCATCGGCGCGTCGCAGGACCAGAAAAAGGTCGGTCACGCGGTCTTAAACAACCTTATCCGGTTCAACTATCAAGGCGCGCTCTACCCCGTCAATCCTTCGGCAGGCGATATTCTTGGCAGGAAAGCCTGTGCCGGGATCACGGAGATCGGCGAACCCGTGGACCTCGCGGTTATCGCCATTCCCGCGAAGTTCGTTCTCGATTCATTGCGCCAATGCGCAGCCGCGGGGATCAAAGCGGCGATCATCCTGTCAGCTGGATTCAAGGAAGCAGGCGCGCAAGGGACGCTGCTCGAGGAGGAGCTCAAGACCGTCTGCAGCCAGACCGGCATCAGGGTCCTCGGACCGAATTGCCTGGGACTTATCAACACCGCGAACAGCATGAACGCTACTTTTGCCGCGGGCATGCTGCCCAAAGGCCGCATCGCCTTCTTCTCCCAGTCCGGCGCACTGGGTATCGCGATCCTGGACTGGGCCATCGGAAATGAGATCGGGTTTTCGTCGTTCGTGAGCCTCGGGAACAAGGCGGACATTTCGGAGATCGACTGCATCCGCTACTTTGCCCAGGACGACAACACGGACATCATCCTGGGTTACATCGAGGATGTGGTGAGCGGCGAGCAGTTCCTGAAGGCGGCGTCCGCTGCAACGAAGCAGAAACCCATCGTACTGCTCAAGTCCGGCGGCACGGAGGCCGGCGCGCGGGCCGCGTCGTCGCACACCGGCGCGCTCGCGGGATCGGACACTGCGTTCAATGCGGCCTTCCGCCAGTCCGGTGTGATCCGCGCGAGCGGCGTGGAGGAGCTCTTTGACACGGCCCTCACCTTCTCCGGCAGAAAGCTGCCCAAGGGCAACAGGCTCCTGATCGTGACCAACGCCGGTGGTCCGGGCATTCTCGCGGCAGACACCGCGGAGCGGCTCGGGATCAAACTGCCGCAGCTTACCAAGGAAACGGCCGAGGATCTCAGGCCGAAACTGCCGCCCAGCGCCTCGGTCTTTAATCCCGTTGACCTGATCGGGGACGCCACATCGGAGCGTTATGCCGTGGCGCTCGAAGCGGGCGCGAAAGATCCGAACGTGGACGGCATGCTCGTGATCCTGACGCCCCAGGCCATGACCGATGTGGATGCCACGGCCGGCCATGTGCTCCGGGTCTCACAAGCAACGGACAAGCCCGTGCTCGCCTCCTTCATGGGCGCGCTTCGCGTCAAGAACGCGGTCGAGCAGTTCAAGCGGGCATCGCTTCCGAACTTCTCGTATCCCGAGACCGCCGTGCGGGCCTTCAAAAAGCTGGTGGATTATGCCGCTATCCGCGATTTGCAGGAGGATGAGGTCTACCGGGGCTGGCATAACGAGGAAGCGGTGCAGGACCTGATCGACTCGCTCCTGAACCGCGGCATCACCCAGGTGGGCGAGGAAGAAGCCATGGCGCTTCTTTCCTACTACGGATTCACCTTCCCGAAGCGCGGACTTGCGCGCACCTCCCGGGAGGCCGGCGCGCTCGCGAGCCGTATCGGCTTTCCGGTGGTCATGAAGATCTCTTCACCGGAGATCCTGCACAAGACCGACGTGGGCGGCGTGCGGGTGGGAGTAAAATCAGCCGGGGAAGCTGAGGAAGCATTCCTGGACATTACGACCAATGCGCGCAGAAGCATGCCCAATGCTTTCATCAAGGGCGTCATGGTCTACGAGATGGTCCGCGGCGGCAAGGAAGTGATCCTCGGCGTTACCGTGGACAGGACCTTCGGCCCCATGGTGATGTTCGGTCTGGGCGGCATCTATGTCGAGGTGCTGAAGGACGTGGCTTTCCGTATCGCGCCGGTCACCCGGCGGGAGGCGCTTGCCATGGTGAACGAGATCCGCACCGTTGCCTTGCTCAAGGGCGCCAGGGGAGAAAAGCCGGCGGACCTGGACGCCATCGCCGACACGATCGTGCGTCTTTCGGTCCTGGTCACGGATTTCCCCGAGATCCAGGAGCTGGACATCAATCCGCTCGTGGTCATGGAAAGAGGCGCGGTCGCGCTCGATGCCAGGATCATTTTCAGGCACTGGGAAGGCAGCAAGGCGAGCAGAACCGCTGCTCGAACGTGAAACCGTTGCATTCAAGATATTCTTGCTTTATAGTGTATAAACGCAAGGAGGAATTTCATGATCGCCATCATTGTCGCATCCAGCACACCCTATGCCGGCCGGACCTTTCTGTCCCTGAGCCTGGTAAAAAAACTCCGGGAAATGGACTTTGACGCCGGTTACATCAAACCTCTCGGCACTGTGCCGGTGAGATCGGGCAAGGACGTCCATGACGCAGACGCTATCTTTGCCAAAGAGGTCCTCGGCCTTGCCGAACCGCTGGAGGTCATCTCGCCCTTTGTCCTGGACTACGAGAACCAATCAAAGCTTCTGGCAGGCGAGTTGAAGGATATCCGGAAGCAGGTCCTGTCCGCGTTCCAAAAGCTCAAGAAAAAGGATTTCGTGATCGTGGCGGGCGCCAACGATCTGTTCGAAGGTTCTCTCGCAGGCCTTGATGCGCTTTCGCTTGCAGCGGACATGAAAGCCTACACTCTTTTTGTGGAGCCCTGGCGAGGCGACATCTCCGCGGACGCAATCCACGGAAGTTCCCGCCTTTTCGGCGAGCGGTTCTGCGGCGCGATCCTGAACAAGGTGCCTGAGGCGGCGGTGAACCATGTGAAGCAGGATATAAAACCCTTTCTCCTGAAGAAGGGGCTCTCCGTTTTCGGCGTCTTTCCCAAGGACCGGTTCCTCGAGTCCGTGACCGTGCGTCAGCTGACCGAGATCCTGAACGGCAAACTCCAATGCTGCGAGGACAAGCAGGACGAGCATGTGGAGAATTTCCTCGTCGGCGCCATGGACGTGGACAGCGCTCTCACCTATTTCCGCAAGACCCCGAACAAGGCCGTGATCACCGGCGCCCACCGGTCGGACATCCAGCTCGCTGCCATGGAGACCTCGACCAGGTGCATCATCATCACCGGCGGGCTCCAGACGAACGATGTGGTGCTGGGCAAGGCCAAGGCAACAGGCACGCCGATCCTGTCGGTGCCTGATGATACCTTCAGCACCATCGACAAGATCGAGATGCGCGTGGGCAAAACGACCATCCGCGAACCGCGGAAGGTGGAGCGGGCAAAGCAGATCATGGATGTGGAGTTCGATATGTTCGGGTTTTTGAAGAAGCTGAATAAGGTGTAAGGGAAAGGAAGCATCGAAGGCTGGATACCGGTTCCCAAGGCAGTCGGCATGCGTCTCCAGATGAGCAAGTCCCTGCCCGGCCTTGACCGGTTCTATATGGCAGGCCAGTGGGTGGAACCGGGCGGGGGCATTCAGATCGTTGCCCTGTCAGGCCGTAATGTGATACAGCTGATCTGCAGGGACGAGAAAATGAAGTTCAAGACAACGATGCCCTGAGACAGTTCTTTTATAACTCCTCTAACAGCTGCGCAATCTTCACACTTTTCAGCGGACCGAAATACCAATACGCCTGTGCTGATTTGTAATTTTCACACATTCCCTTTGCGCAGGAACAAGGCTAATTTTGCTTTCCAGGAATCCTTTCCCCCGCCTCTTTCCTGATATAATTCGCTCATGACCACTCCTGTTGTTCAGGTCGACGCATTCACGGACAAACCCTTTTGCGGCAATCCCGCCGCGGTCTGCATTCTCGAGGAACTGAAGGACGATGCCTGGATGCAGAACGTTGCCCGGGAGATGAACCTCTCGGAGACCGCTTTTCTGATCAAGAATCCTGACACCTACGATCTGCGCTGGTTCACGCCTGCGGCAGAGGTGGACCTCTGCGGCCACGCCACGCTCGCGTCGGCCCATGTGCTCTGGGAGAACGGACAGGTCGACCGCGGCCAGGCGATCAGGTTCATGACGAAAAGCGGGCTTCTCACCTGCGCATGGAAAGACGGATGGATCGAGATGGACTTCCCCGCGGAACCGGAGCATCACGACGTTCCCCCGCGGGAACTTATAGACGCGTTGGGTGTCACACCGGTCTACACTGGCAGGAACCGTTTGAACGACTGGCTTGTTGAGATAGAATCGGAAACGGTCCTGCGCCGTCTTGCCCCGGATTTCTCTCTTCTCGCGGCGGTTCCCATGCGCGGCGTCATGGTGACCGCCCGGTCCGTTACCCGGGGCTATGATTTCATTTCCCGGTTCTTCGCTCCCCGCGTCAACATCGCTGAGGACCCGGTCACCGGCTCGGCGCATTGCTGTCTCGGACCGTATTGGCAAAAGCGATTGAAAAGGTATGCGTTCTATGCCTGGCAGGCATCCGCCCGGGGCGGTGAGGTCCACGTCCGTGTTGCAGAAGAGCGGGTTCTTCTTTCCGGAAAAGCGATCACGGTCATGGTCGGCACCCTTCAAGTGTGATACAATAGTCTCAGCAAAAGTCCTTTTCGATCCAACCTATGTTGCAATTTTGGATCTGCCGGCGATGATAGGCAGCGATTGTTCTTCAACAGAATCCCTCGGAATAATTGATGAAAGACGCCCCCAAACCAAAAAAAACCCTGAAGAAACGAACCGGTGCGCCGCGGTCCGCAGGCCGCAGGCCTGCAATGCAGGACGATCGTCTCGACGACCAGCTCCTGCACGAGCAATCCCGCGTACTGTTCGAAACCATGTCGCAGGGCGTCGTGTTCCGCGATCACGAGGCAAGGATCGTTGCCGCCAATCCTGCGGCTGAGCGTATCTTCGGCAGGAGCCTCAAGGACCTCGCGGGAAAGACCAGCGCCGAAGTGCATTTGAACGCGCTCGGCGAGGACGGGAAACCGCTTGCACCCGACCAGTTTCCCGCGGAGACCGCGCTCCGTACCGGGAAACCGGTGACCGACTTTATCCTTACGATCCAGAATCCCGGAGATGTTCGGCGTCGCTGGATCAAGGTGAACGCCATTCCTTTTTCCCTGCGTGATTCACCGAAGCCGCTGGTTTACGTCCTGTTCGAGGACATCACAGAACGCCGCCAGATGGCGCTGGAACTGGAAAAGGCCCGCGATCATCTGGAGCAGGAGGTCCAGCAGCGCACCAGGGAGCTGATGAACGCCAACGAGGCGCTCGGCACGGAGATCGCGGTCCGTGAACGCGCCGAGTCTGCATTGCGGGACAGTGAAGAACGCTTCCGCAGGCTTGCGGAGAATGCCCAGGACCTGATCTATGTCTATCGTCTCGTTCCGGACCGTCGGTTCGAATTCGTAAGCCCCTCCTCGACCGCGGTCACCGGTTACACCCCCGAGGAGCACTACGCCGATCCCGACCTGGGCATGAAGATCGTGCACACCGATGACCGCCGGAAGCTGCTTGATATGGCAAAGATCGCCGCGATCCCCTCTGAGCCCCTGGTCCTGCGCTGGGTGCGCAAGGACGGCCGGATCATCTGGACCGAGCAGCGCAATATTCCCATCACCGATGCCGCGGGCAGGACCGTGGCCATCCAGGGCATTGCCCGGGACATCACCGACCGGATCAGGATGGAGGAGAAGCTTCAGGCGAACGAGCGCTTCCTGCAGACGATCATCGAATCGGAGCCCGACTGCGTCAAACTCCTGGCACGGGACGGCACGCTCCTTATGATGAACCGGGCGGGTCTCGCCATGATCGGCGCGAAGTCCATCGATATGGTGCAAGGCAGATCGGTCTATGGGATCATCCTTCCTGAATACCGGCCCGGCTTCATAGCTCTCACGGAATCGGTGTTCGACGGCAAGTCAGGGACTCTGGAGTTCGAAGCCGTGGGATTCAAAGGACGCCACATCTGGCTAGAAACCCACGCCGTCCCGCTCCGGGATGAGCAGAACGAGATCATTGCGGCACTCGGCCTCACCCGGGACATCACGGAGCGAAAGCGGATGCAGGAAAAGCTCCGGGAAAGCGCGGAAAGCCTGCAGGAAGCCCAGCGCCTGGCTGCCATCGGCAGCTGGGAATGGCTTCCCCGCACCGGAGAGTTTCGCTGGTCGCTCGAAACCTGCAGGATCCTGGGAATTGCCCCGTCCGCGGAACCGGCCTACGAAACATTTCTGCACGCTGTTCACGATCAGGACCGCGAGAGCGTGACCCGGGCGCTCGACGCCGCGCTCCGGCGCAAACAGCCCATCGACATAGAGCACCGGGTCATCCGTCAGGACGGGAGTGTTCGCATTGTTCACTCACGCGGCCAGATCACCTGCGACCCCACCGGGGAGCCGGTCCATATTCTCGGCACATTGCAGGACCTCACCGAGCGGCGACGCGCCGAGGACCTGCTGCCGCGCATAGCCCAGCAGATATCGGAAAAGACCGGGGACGACTATCTTCGCGCTGTTGCTGAGTTCACGGCAAGGGAACTGGGAACCGACATCGCCTTCATAGGCGAGATACCCGGTCCCGGCAAGCTTGTGCGCACGGTCACGGTCTACGCACAGGGACGGTTTGTCGAAAACTTTGAATACGATCTCCAGAACACACCCTGCGACAACGTCGTGGGGAAAACCGTATGCTTCTATCCCGACCGCATCCAAGCCATCTTTCCGAAGGATACCATGCTCGTTGACAGGGGTATGCACAGCTTCGCGGGGATACCGCTTTTCTCGTCCGAAGGAGATCCGGTGGGCCTTCTTGCAACGCTCGGTTCGCGGCCGATGCAGCCGGGCGATCGGGACCGCATCGTCACGCTCCTCCGGATATTCGCGGGCCGCGCATCCGCCGAACTCGAACGCAGGCGTTCGGAAAAAGCGCTCCAGGAGAGCGAAAAGCGCTATCGTCAACTGCTCGAGTCGGTCACCAGTTACATTTACACGGTCACGATCGAGCAGGGCAGGGCGGTCTCTACCGTCCATGGCTCGGCCTGCGCCGCTGTCACCGGTTACACATCAGCCGAATACGCCGCGGATCCCTTCCTGTGGTACCAAATGGTCCATGATCCGGACAAGCCCGCTGTTCTGGCCCAGGCGGCCCACGTCATGGCCGGAGGAAAACCCGAACCCCTGGAACACCGTGTTCGCCACAAGAACGGAAAGCTGGTCTGGATCCGGAATTCCGTGGTGCCCCGGTACGACGACAAGGGCCGGCTTACCTCCTATGACGGCCTGATCGTGGATATCACGGAGCGCAAGCGGACCGAGGATTTTGTGCGGAACATCCTGGATGCCGTTGATGAAGGCTTCATTGTGATCGACCGCGATTACACGATCATTGCAGCGAACCGAGCCTATTGCGGACAGATAGGCCTTCCCGCGGGGGATGTCGTGGGAAAGAAGTGCTATGCCGTTTCCCACAAGATCTCCGGCCCCTGCTATCAGCATGGAGAGGAGTGCGCGGTGCGCACGGCCTTCGAAACCGGCAGGCCTCACAGCGTCGACCACACCCACCATGGCGGTGAAGGAAGGCCTCTTGTTGTCGAGACGAAGGCGTTCCCGCTGAAGGACGAATCAGGGAACATTTTCGCCGCTATCGAGATCGTGAACAATATGACCGACCGCCATCGCCTCGAGGACCAGCTTCGCCACGCCCAGAAGATGGAGGCTGTCGGACTGCTTGCAGGCGGCGTTGCACACGACTTCAACAATATCCTCACGGCGATCGTGGGATACGGAAATCTCCTGAAGATGAAGACCGCCGGTGACGATCCGCGGCAGACCTACATAGACCAGGTGCTGGGATCGGCTTCGCGGGCTGCGAACCTTACCCAGAGCCTGCTCGCCTTCAGCCGCAAGCAGATGATCTATCCCCAGCCCATGGACCTGAACGACACGATTCGCAGGGTAGAACGTCTGCTCCAGCGCGTCATTGGAGAGGACATCGATCTTCGCACCGAGCTCTTTTCCAGCGCGGTCACGATCCTGGCAGACTCAAGCCAGATCGAGCAGGTCCTGATGAACCTTGCTACGAACGCGCGGGATGCGATGCCCCGCGGCGGCAAGCTCACGATCAGCACCGACACCGCTGTCATTGATGACACCTTCAAGCGGCACCATGGATTCGGGATTCCCGGCACCTATGCCCGCATCACCGTTGCCGACTCCGGCGCAGGCATGGACGAGGCTACGCGCGGCCGCATCTTTGATCCTTTTTTCACCACCAAGGAGATGGGAAAGGGTACCGGTCTGGGGCTTGCGATCGTCTATGGTATCATGAAGCAGAACAGCGGTTACATCACCGTGGAAAGCGAACCCGGCAAAGGCTCGTCCTTCCGCCTCTATTTTCCACTGATCGCGGAAGCAGCAAAGGAGACACCGGCCGCCGAGCAGGCGACCTACCAGGAGGGACACGAAACCGTGCTCGTTGCCGAGGATGACACTGCCCTCAGGCAGTTGACCAGGACCATGATGACCGAGTTCGGGTATACGGTCATCGAGGCTGTTGACGGCGAGGATGCGGTGAGGAAGTTCCGGGAGAACCAGGAGCGCGTTCAGCTGGTGATCCTTGACGTGGTCATGCCGAAGAAGAACGGCCGCGAGGTACGCGACGAGATCCGGGCGATCCGGCCCGATGCCAAGGTGCTGTTCATCAGCGGCTACGGCGCCGACATCCTCGCATCCAAGGGGCTGGGCGAAGGGACTGATGAGTATCTGCTCAAGCCGGTCTCGCCTATGGACCTGCTCCGCAAGGTGCGCAAGGTCCTTGACAGCGCCAAATGACCGTCAGGAACCGCCCCGCCCCCAATCCCGCTTGACAGCGCCCGCGGACCATGCTACGTTTCGGTATGCTGGTCTATGTGAACGGGAAGTTCGTACCAAAAGAAGAGGCCCTGGTCTCGGTCTTTGACCACGGCTACCTCTACGGCGACGGCATCTACGAGACCCTCCGCGCCTATAACGGAAAGATATTCCTGCTGAGCAAGCATCTGGCACGCCTGAAGTTGTCCGCTGAAGCCATTGGACTCAACCTTCCGCTTACGCTCGACAAGATCGGGGACGCGCTCCGTGAGGCGCTCACGGTCAACAAGCTGCGGGAAGCCTATATGCGCATCCAGGTCAGCCGGGGGACCGGAGATATCGGCCTGGACCCTGCGCTCTGTCCGGCTCCCTCCATGGTGATCATCACCAAGCCCTTCAAGGACTATCCCGAAGACCTCTATGCAAAAGGCGTCGAGGTCTCGATCGTGAATACCCGCCGGAACCATCCCGCATCGCTCAGTCCCTCTATCAAGAGCACGAACTTTCTGAACAACATCCTGGCTAAGATCGAATCTCTCAAAGCGGGCTCCTACGAAGGGATCCTGCTGAACTGGGAGGGATACGTTGCTGAAGGGACCATCAGCAACATCTTCCATGTTAAAAAAGGCGTGCTGTACACGCCGGACCTGAAGACCGGAATACTCGAAGGGGTCACCCGTGACCTGGTCATGCACCTGGCGCGGAAGGAAAGGATCCCGGTAAAAGAGGCGCAGATCAAACCCAGGGAGCTCGCCGATGCCGATGAATGCTTTCTGACCAACACGACCGTGGAGGTCCTACCGGTGACCAGGATCGACGGCAAGGACGTCGGCGCGGGAACTCCCGGCGCCATCACCGCCCGGCTCATGGCGGCCTACCGCGATGAGGTGACAAAGCATGTTTGAGAGCGCGGCCGTACTCGCCGGCCTGATCGATCACACCCTGGTGCGGCCTGACGCGAGCCTCGAGGAGCTGGACGCGGCCTGCAGCGATGCGCGCACCCACGGTTTCGCCGCGCTGATCGTGAACGGCTGGCAGGTTGCCCGGGCAAAGGAAGCGCTAAAGGGCTCGAGCGTGCGCGTCGGAGCGGTGATCGGATTCCCCCACGGCACCTGCACCACCACGGTCAAGATCATGGAAGCCATGGAAGCCATGCGGAACGGCGCCGAAGAACTCGATATCGTCATGAACCTCGGCATGTTCCGGTCCGGCAAGCCCGAGATGTTCGAGATCGATATCAAGAACGTCGTTACCATGACCAAGGGCCTGACGCACAAGATCATCATCGAGACCAGCGCCCTGCGCGACGGCGAGTTGGACGACATATGCAGGATCGTGGTGCGCTCAGGCGCCACGTTCGTGAAGACCTCGACCGGTTACGGGGCCCGCGGCGCGTCGGTTGACGATATCCGGTCGATCCGCGCGGCCGTCGGGACCACCTGCCTCATCAAGGCGTCAGGCGGCATCAAGGACCTCTCCTCGGTCGTCGCCATGGTCGCTGCCGGCGCTGACCGCATCGGCACCAGCGCCGGCCCCGCCATCATGGCAGAATACCTCCGCAGCAGGCAGTAGGCGTACTTACATCCCGCTTGCAAAATCCAAAACGTCGCTACGGACAAATGAGTGGCCGATCGACTCCTGCCATCATCACTTGATCGCTATACCGTGAGAACAGTGGGTACGTTCTAGAGGTTGATCTTTTACCATTCGAAAAGAAAAACCGGCCGCGACTTGGCGTCGCGGCCGGTTCTGCGTTCCCACCTGGTCAGGTTGGAGTCTAATATCTTCCTTCGTTCATTACATACGAGATTGCTTCGTTTTGTTCACTGTGGCAACTAGATGGCAACGGACGGCTGCATGACCAGCGGCTCCCGTCTTGGCGCCACTGTCGGGATCTCGCCCACATGGACCCAGTTCAGCGGCTCCTGCAGGACCTTTGCGACCAGTTGCGAGTTGAGGCTGTGGCCGGACTTGCGCGCCACCACATGACCGATGATCGGCATGCCGGCGAGCGACAGGTCACCGATGATGTCCAGAACCTTGTGACGCACGAACTCATCGCGATATCTGAGCCCTTCTTTGTTCAGCACGGTCTCGGCATCGAGCACCACCGCGTTTTCGAGCGACCCGCCCCGGGCAAGGCCCGCAGCCTGCAGGGCCTGCACATCGCGCAGGAACCCGAAGGTCCGGGCATCAGCGACCTCACGGATAAAGCTTTCTTCCGAAATACTGTAGCTCAGGCTCTGCTCGCGAAGCAGCGGATGGTCAAAATCAATGAAGTAGGAAATGCTCGAGGTCTCAGCGGGCCAGATGGCGGCCTGCTTGTCGCCATCAGCCACGAACACCGGCCGGGTCACCTTCAGGACCGGCTGGACCTTCCTCTGCGTCTGAATGCCCGCCTCGGTGATCATCCTGATGAAGGGACCCGCGCTGCCGTCCATGATCGGCACTTCCTCCGCATCGATCTCCGCCTGGACATTGCTGATGCCGAGTCCGGCAAGAGCCGCCAGAAGATGTTCCACGGTCTGCACAGTCGCGTTGTTCCTGCGCAGGGTGGTTGCGTAGTTCGTTGCCGATGTATTGGCCGCGGATGCCTTGATCTCGACACCGCCCAGGTCCTTGCGCAGGAACACCACACCGGCATCAACAGCCGCCGGTCGCAGGGTCAAGGTAACAGCCTTGCCGGAATGCAGGCCCATGCCCTTGCAGGAGATGGAGTTCTTTATGGTCCGCTGGTATCTGATCATATTGTCCTCGATTCTGACAATATATAAAGCAATCAATGTGCCAGGATGGCACACCAAAATAGCCCGGCTAATCAGAGAGATAAGCCGGAGAATCACCTCCCGATATGTGGTAATTCTTCCACAGGACCGGCTTTTGTTGATTTGCTGCAACAGACCCGAGACAATTACCAGCCGGTCCTGTTCCAGAACCGACAATCTCATCGGAACGGTCAGGCCGGGTGTCTTATCGATTGCAGAGTATCGTCATCACCAACCTGGTCAGGAATCTCGAAATATACATCAATAATTCCGGATACCAGCTTTTGCAGGAATAACGGGTTTCGTGGATTTTCCGTTACAGATCAAGGGAATCTCTTCGGGCTAATATTGGTTTTACGTTGACACACCGTAAGTGAATATGCTACATTTTCGTAGGTTTTGCAGGATCGAACCTGGCTGGCCCGACATAATCATGGAGGCAACATGGCAGCGACCCTTGACGAACTGTACGAGCAGGGCATGGATGCTTTCAGCCGGAGTGATTACACCCTCGCGGAGAATCTTTTTCACCGGATCCTGGGCGTCAATCCCCGTTTTGCCGATATCCTCAACAAGATGGGGCTCATTTACAGCCAGACCAACCGCCCGGATCTTGCGGCAAAGTCCTTTGAACAGGCTCTTGCGATCAACCCGGGATACACCGAGGCATCCCTCAACCTCGCCATCACCTACCATGCCCTGAACCAGTATGACAAGGCCCGGGAGGTCTTTGAGCGGGCCGCGCGTATCAGCCGGGAAGGATCATCGGATATCGACCCTTTTATCAAGGGCAAGCTCGCGAACGAGCATCTCAAGATCGGCAACATCTACGCAAACCTCGGCAAGTTCCCCGACGCAATTGACGAGTATGAAAAGGCGCTCCGTCTTGCTCCGAACTTCGCCGATATCATCACCCAGCTCGGCATCGCCCTTCGTGAAACAGGCCAGTACGACGAGGCGCTCAAACAATTCAACCGCGCCAAGGAGGCGAATGCCAATTTCATCCCGGCCCGTCTCCATCTGGGCATCACCTACTATTCCCGCGGATTCTACGGCCTTGCCGAGGAGGAATGGCAGGCCGCACTCAAGATCGATCCCAAGAACCTCGCGGTCAAGACCTACCTGAACTTTGTCAAACCGCCGCAGTCCTGAGGAGCACCGCGTGCATCTACTGGAAATAGCGGGGCTCTCCACCTCCTTCAACACGCCGACCGGCGACGTTCGCGCCGTCAACAACCTCCATCTGACGGCGCCCGGGGGCCGCGTTCTCGGCCTGGTCGGAGAGAGCGGATGCGGCAAGACCGTCACGGCCCTTTCCATCCTGAACCTCGTTCCCCCGCCCGGCAGGATCACCGCGGGTCGCATTCTTTTCGAAGGCACGGACCTCCTGACGCTTCCTGAGCAGGAAATGCGCCGGATCCGCGGCAGCCGCATCTCCATGGTCTTCCAGGAGCCCATGACCGCGCTCAATCCGGTCTTCACCGTGGGCAACCAGATCGGCGAGGTTCTGACCACGCACCTTTCCCTGACAAGGAAGGATGCTGAGGACCGATCGGTGGAGCTCTTGCGCTCCGTGGGCATTCCGTCCCCGGAAAAGCGGGTGCACGAATATCCGCACCAGCTCTCGGGCGGCATGCGTCAGCGGGTGATCATTGCCATGGCGATCGCGTGCAAGCCGTCGCTGATCCTTGCCGACGAGCCCACCACGGCCCTCGACGTTACCATTCAGGCGCATATCCTCGAGCTGCTGTCAAATATCCAGGCTGAGATGGGCATGGCCATGATCCTGGTGACCCATGACCTCGGCCTGATCGCGGAACGGGCCCATGAAGTGGCAGTGATGTACGCGGGCAGGATCGTGGAGCAGACGGCTGCGAGCGGGCTCTTTGCCGACCCGCGCCATCCCTATACCCGGGGACTCATGGCCTCCATCCCCCGGCCCGGCGAGACCAAGCGCTCCCGTCTCAGAACGATCGCGGGTTCGGTACCCCGGTTGAGCGATCTGCCCGCAGGATGCGCATTCGGTCCGCGATGCGAGAAGAAGACCGAAGCCTGCGAAGCACATCCTGACCTGTTGGAGATCAAGCCGGGACATTTTGTGCGGTGCTGGAATGCATTATGACCGAACCGATCCTCCAGATAGAGAACCTTCATAAGACCTTCTCGGTCAAGACCGGATTCGGCAAGACCGCGCACGCGGTCGCCGTGGACGGCGTTGACCTGACCGTGGGAAAAGGCGAGGTCGTGGGTCTGGTCGGCGAGAGCGGGTGCGGCAAATCCACGCTCGGCAGACTGGCGCTGGGATTGCTCTCTCCCACTTCCGGCAGGGTGCTCTTCGGCAGCCAGGATATCACGTCCATCGGCAAAAAAGCGCTGCGCAGCCTCCGCAAGGACATGCAGATCATTTTTCAGGACCCGTTCGCATCGCTTAATCCGCGCATGCGGGTACGCGATATCGTGACCGAACCGCTGGTGATCCACAAACTGGCCGGACAAAGGGACCAAGAGCAGCACGCCGCGTCACTGCTGGAGAAGGTCGGACTGAACGCCGATGCGCTCGCGCGATATCCCCACGAATTCTCCGGCGGTCAGCGTCAGCGCATCGGCATCGCCCGCGCGCTCGCGAGCAGGCCTTCTTTTATCGTTGCCGACGAGCCGGTCTCGGCCCTCGACGTCTCGGTCCAGGCCCAGATCATCAACCTGCTGGGCGATCTGCAGCAGGAGATGGGTTTGTCCTTCCTGTTCATCGCCCACGACCTGAACGTGGTGCGCTATTTTTCCGACCGCGTGGCGGTCATGTACCTTGGCCGGATCGTGGAACTCGCGCCGGCAGACGAGATCTACAGCAGGCCTTCCCATCCCTATACTGAAGCATTGCTCGCGGACATCCCGGTCGCGGACCCGACAATGAAGAAGAAGCACATCCTCTTGAAAGGCGATATCCCCAGTCCCACCCAGATACCGCAGGGCTGCCGCTTCCATACCCGCTGCATCCACCGGTTTGAGCCCTGCGACAAGGTCGCGCCGAAGATCACGGACCTCGGCAACGGCCATTTTGTGGAATGCCATCTCCGGGGATAATCCCTTTCTATCGAGCAACTGCGCTTCCGCCTTCTTTGCGCACTGCCGGCAACATGTCTCCTGTTGATTTCAGCATACATACGAATTATCATTAGCCAGCAGGTGTCCTGCACATCCTGTTCTGGCATCTGTTCTTCTGCAACAGAGTGTCGTGTTTAATGAATATGCCCTTAGCGCGCGAACGAAAGCTCTACAGGACCTTTATGGTGACCGTCAGTCTGGTCATCACCCTGGCCCTGTCTGCGGTCTTTCTCGGTATGGCGATCAGGACGCGCCAGCTGATCAGCGAGGAAAACGTGGTGCGGGCCCGCTCGCTTTTCAACAGCATCATCCTTGCGCGCGAATGGAACGCTCATTACGGCGGCGTATTCGTGGAGAAAAAGGCGGGCGTGTCGTCCAATCCCTATCTCAGGAATCCGGACATCCGGACCAGTGACGGCAAGACATACACAAAGCGGAACCCGGCCCTGATGACCCGGGAGATCTCCGAACTGGCTGCGCGAAAAGGGCTGTTTACCTTCCATATCACCAGCCTCAAACCCCTCAACCCGGCGAATACCGCAGATGCCTTTGAGCAATCGGCGCTGAAAAATTTCGAAACAGGATCTGCCGAGCAATTCATGACTGATAGGGCCGGCGGAGCGTTGTTCCGCTACATGGCGCCGCTCTTTGTGGAGCGTCCCTGCCTGCAGTGTCATGAACACCAGGGCTACCGGATCGGCGACGTGCGGGGCGGTATCAGCGTCAGCTTCGACGTGCAGGACGTTGCCGCCAAGATACGGAACAATACCCTCGCCATCATCTTCTTCTCTTTCCTTACCATCCTGTCGCTGCTGGGACTGATCTACTACTTCTCCATGCGGCTGATCAAGAAGATGTACGAGGCGAGGCGGCATATCGAACGCCTGGCCACGATCGACGGGCTGACGGGAGTGTTCAACCGGCGCCACCTGGTTTCCCGGTTCGTCGTCGAATTCGCGCGCGGCCGGAGGCACAAGAAACCCCTGGGCTGCATCATCCTGGACCTCGACCGCTTCAAGAACGTCAACGACACCCACGGGCATCTTACCGGCGATAAGGTGCTGAAGGAGGTTGCCCTGCGCCTCTCTACGTCGGTCCGTGATTATGACATCCTGGGCCGCTACGGGGGCGAGGAATTCCTCGTGGTGCTGCCGGAGACCGGGGTCGCGGAATGCACGCGGCTGGCAGAGCGGATCAGGTCCGTCATTAAGGAACAGCCGATCGAGGGCATCACGGTCACAGCCAGCCTGGGTGCGACCGTCTCTTCAGACCGGGACGAAACCATCGACGACATGGTCAAGCGGGCTGATGATGCCCTGTACCGCGCCAAGGACGAAGGCCGGGACCGGGTGATCTTTACCTCGCCGGCATAGCCCGGCGCGCGCGCCTGAGAGATGACCGCTCGACCCTTAGCCTTGCTTCTTTCCCCTGCGAACATTTTCCCTGCAAACACCTTGTGGCAGCCGAACTTTAGTGCTATAGTTGCAATTGACGCGCACTGCTGCAGCTGAAACTCCTGACAGACTTGGTTCCGTCTGCGGTATAATCATTTTTCCAGTGTAATTACTTCGCCTGATCACGAGGTTCATGCATGGAAAATGAGATTCCAGAACAAGCTCCCGCGCCGGAATCCTCCGAGCCGGCGAAGGGATACCGGAAGCAGCCCAAAAAGGAACAGAAATCCGCCCCCCCTGCTGACAAGCCGAAGAAGGCCTATACCCCTCCCAAACCCTCCATCACTGTGCAGAAATGGCCCGCGCTGCTCGAAGCGATCAACAGCGGGAACATCGATACCCTCAGACAGCTGATCGCCGATGGCGTGAACGTGAATACGGTCCGCGAGGGATTCTCGCCTCTCATGATCGCATCGACCGCCGGCCAGGTCGAGACCGCCAGGTTCCTCCTGCAGGCAGGGGTAAACGTCAATGACACGGACGATGACGGTAACACCGCCTTTCATCGGGCCGCGTCTTATCAGTCCGGCACAGCTATTATCGAGCTTTTGCTGGAGTCAGGCATCAACGTGAACGCGAGGAACCGCTTCAAGAAGACCGCGCTGATGCTCGCGGAGGAACTGGGCCATAAGGACATCGTCCGCTCCATCCAGGCGCATCTCGATCGGGCGGCCATAGACGAGCAGGAGTGGCAGGCCTTTCTGAACACTCCCGAGGGCGAGCCCTATAAACGCAGGAGACAACTTGACCTTTTGAACCGGTATGCGGAGTTCATCTGGGCGCCTCCTGTGGGCCTTGCCTTTGCCGGACTTCTCCTGGGAGCCCTGTTCGGCGCGGCCATGCTCACCGCCTTCATCGGACTGGTCCTGGGAAGTCTTGGTATCGCGGCAGGCGTGCATCAGACGCGGACCCTGACCGCCTATTTCGACTCCCTGGAACCGCTGCCGCACCTCGACATTCACATCGTCCGCGCAAAGCGAAAGGCCCGCGAACCGCTCCCCCCGGTGCAGAAGAAGAAACCTGCTGAGCCTGCCTTTGCCGTTCCGGCGGCGCCGCCAGCTGCTGCGCCGCCTGCTTCTCCGGTCGTCGTTGCTGCATCGGAAAAAGCGGCTCCCTCTGTTCCGGCCGTCACTCCTGGATCCGGGGACGCGGAAGCTGCTGATGCTATCCTCGTTACGGAAGAAAAAGCGGCTCCTGCCTCTTCCGCAGCTGTTCCTATTCTCGAAGAGGCGAGGGCCGCTGCACCCCTTGTCGCGCCCGCTCCTCCAAAGCCCGCGCCAGAACCGGTTAAAACCAGGGAACCTCATATTGATCCCGTTCTTCCAAAACCCGCATCTGCAGCTTCTGTCGTTGTTCGCACTCCTGCGGCGCCGGCTTCGGCCGCCGCAAGAGCGGGCCGACCCAAAGCAACGCCTGCACCTTCCGGCCGATCCTTTGAAATGCCTGACAAGCGGGTATTGATCATCGCCGCGGCCGCGCTTCTCGTGATCGCGCTCCTGGGGACGGCATTCATGTTACGGCGCGACCTGGAGCGTTGGTATTTCGCAAAGCAGCTCCGGTCACGGGGATTCGACACCTCCCCTCATGCTGTTCCGGAGGCTGCCGAGAAAAATGACCTGGAGAGCATTGACCTGTTCATCAGGGCAGGCGTTTCCCTTGACGCGGCCGATGGCAAGGGAAGGACCGCGCTGATGATCGCAGCTGAAAAAGGCCGCGCGGACATGCTCGCGAAGCTCATCGAGAAGGGTGCGAATGTCAACTTCACCGCGCCGGCGAAGAAAGGTCCGGTCTCGGCGCTCCAGGCGGTCCTGTCGGTCCCTGACCTCAGCGAAGCTCACCTGCGGGTCCTGCAATATCTGCTCGATCACGGCGCCGATGTCAAGGCCCGCGACTCGTCAGGCCGGACCGCTCTGTTCTTCGCAGCGGAGCGGGGCCGCGAGCAGGTTGCCGCGCTGCTGCTGGACCACGGAGCGGAGGTGAATGCGACGGATGTGCGCGGCGACTTTCCGCTTCTTTCCGCCGCGTGCGGCGGGCATACCGGCGTTGCCAGACTGCTCCTGGACAGGGGGGCCGACGTAAAGCAAACGATGCACGACCAGACCCCGTTCCTGTGCGCGGTTGAAGAAGGCCATCTTGGCACTATGAAGCTGCTTCTCGAACGGGGAGCGGATGTCAACACGCAGACCGCGGGCGGCGTGACGGTCCTGACCATTGCATCGGGGCTGGAGAACCTTGCCGCGGTCACCCTGCTGCTCGAAAAAGGGGCCGATCCCGCGAGCGGCTATCTCCCCGCGCCGTTCCTGGCGCTTTCGGGACGCAAGGTCTCGATCCGGGCGGCGAACAGCAGGATTAGCGCGGTGCTTCGTCAGGTGGCAAAGGCTGCTGCACGCGATGGCTATACGATCACCCTGGATGCTGTTGAGGACCGGAAGGTGACGCTCAGGACAAAGGATTCCTGGAACAGGGTCCTGCATAAGCTTGCCGTGAACAACAATCTGCTGCTGCTCGTCAAGGACAGGGAAGTTGTCGTTCTGTCCTACGATCCCGCCGCTGTTAAAAAGACGCCTTTCTGACGCCCCTGTTCCCGCCTAGCCCGTGCACGGTTGACAACGAGACCAGGTACCGCTTTCATCTGTCTATTTGACGGGGTCGGGACGCGTGGTTCACCCCGGGCTGACTGTCGGCTCGAAAAAAAACGAGGCGCCCCCATTCGGCGCCTCGTTCAGTAGTTTGCTATGACCTGCCGGGCCGGACCCGGCGCACCTCACTTCTTCAGCATTCCCATCTTCTCGCCTATCTCCTTTGCAACATACTCGGAGGTCTCATCAATCGCATTGGCCTTGTCCTTGTCATCGGGCTTCGGCACAAGGCAGCACCCGCCGACCCTACCCGCGGTCGCCGCGTATTTGCCATGGCCGACCTCCTTTGCCCCAGGCCCTTCGAACATCTGGGCAATGACATGGAGCTGATGGATCGTGCCCTGGGTGACCGTTGCCGTGGGCGTCCAGACCACATAGAGGTAGTCCGCGCCCACCTTCTGCTGAATGTCCTTGATCTTTTTCTTGTCCGTGTTGTTGTAATCCTCTTCGATCTCAAGATAGGCCGAGGAGTAGGGCCCCTTGATCTTGACCGGATAGTTCGGTATGGCCTGGGCCGCCTGCTTGTGCGGCATGACCTGGAAGCGCGTGTTCTTGCGCAGCGCTTCGGTCATGCGCTGGGCCATGACCACATTGGCTTCGCTGTCCAGACCGGCGATCACCGCAATGCTCTTTCCTTTCGGCCGGTAGTCCGTTTCAATGAGCGAAAACGTGTCGAAACACCCTGCAAGCAGTATCGTCACTGCGAGTATGAACGCCATGCGGATCGATTGTCCCATCCCTGCCACCTCTTTCTTAAGGAGATTATTTCTTAGCGGTCTTTGTCCTGTCCGCGAGGTCCTCGGCCAGGTCCTCCGCTGACCCCCGCAGCAGCGCGTCGATGTCCTTGCCCTCCGATCCTCCGAAGAGGAAGCAGGACTGGCTGCGGCTTCTTCCGAAATCGCTGTATCCCACGATTTTGCCCGGCGGGTATTCGAACAGGTTCCCGATGATCGACGCGCCGTAGCTCACGCTGTTCCGGGAGGAGTAACGGGAAAGACCGGCGACCCAGACGACCAGGACATAGTCCGTCTTGAGCGCGCCATGCATGGCGTCCACCTTGGCCTTCTCGCCCTGCGCGGGCCAGACCGGCTTGCCGCTGTCCTTGGGCTCAGCGGTCTTGATGTTCACGGGATACTTCCCGACGCGCCGGTCCACTTCGGCCTGGCTCAGGACCTTGAGGGTGCTCTTTTCCTGCAGGCTTTTGGTGACGTATTCGGCGAACTTGACGTCCGCGTCGTCCGTACCGCCGCTCACTACCGCGATCGAGCCGGTCCGCGGCTTGTATCCTTCCTGAAAAAAGTCAAAGGGCACATTCGTGGCGCAGCCCGTTGCCAGGGCAAGGACCGCCAGAAACAAAAAAGGGGCCATCAGCCGCACACATCTGCTGGTGATCACATGATCCTCCTGAACAAATGGATTTTGGTCGAACTCCGGCCCGTTGATCTGCGCCGGTGGCGTTGGCTTTCGGTTCTGCTTGTTTTGTATGATCGGGGAAAGAGGGTTGCATGCCGGCGTTTTCCTGCGACGGATGATAATTGCCAATGCCCGCAACCCATCAGAACGGTACTACAAAAGGACTATCTTGTCAATTGGGCAATTTTTAGGGGAGAACTGCGAACAGTACCAGGCATTCCGGGACCGCTGTTCGTTCGCCCGTGCGAAGACCGCCTCGGTCCCGGCAGAACGCCGGCGATGCTGACATTCTTCATGTTTGTGCGTGGGATCTCGCAACTTCAACTGAAATACGAAAGACCCTGAACCTTTCTGTTCACTTCTTTCGCATTTCAACCAATGCAAATCGGCTTTTTTGCAAAGATGCAAATCAGAATGACCCGCCATCTTTAAGAATATCAATCACTTGCGTTTTGGCATGGCATCTGCAATATACAGGGCAGAAGTGAACGTTAAGGAGGAATGGATCATGAAGAGCGTATCAGCAAAAAAAGGTGCATATATCGGCGCAGGAGCAGGACTGGTGCTCTTCGCTGTTTTCGGACTTCTTCCAGGAAGCCTGCTTGGCGGAGCAGCAGGGATCAAGGTGGCGGGAATGCTGTTCGGCCTCCCTCTTGAGCCGGGCATCCTCTCACGGGCGATCGTGCTGATCTCGATGCTCGTGGGCGTCCTGGTCGCGGGCATCGTGATCGTGACCGCAACATCGACCATCGGCTGGCTGGCCGGCAGGATGATGGAAGGCGCTGCGGAAAAGGGCGCTGGGAAGGCAGAACAGGGACTAAAAAGCTAAAGTCGTAAGTGATAGGCAGGCTGGAAAAACTTAATTCCAAATTCTGACTCAAAAGGAGATTACCATGAAGAACGAAACAGTAAAGACGGGAATGAAGATCGGTGCAATGGTTGGCGGGATCCTCTGGGTGGTGTTCGGTATTATGGCAGGCTTCTACTTCGGCAGCTACGGCACGCTGTTCATCCTGCAGAAGCTCATGGGCGGCACGGTCGAGCCCACGCTCTTTGTCCGCGCGGCGGTTGTAGCGGGCATCGGCGTCGGCATCGCGGCAACGGCGGCAGTGAGCATCGTGGTCGGCGGCCTGGCAGGAACGGTCCTCGGCTTCATCGTCTCCCCCAGGAAATCCCTGGAAGAGGCAAAGGCAGAGTCGAAGGCGTAAGAGCCATTACAACAGACGCTCGTAGGTAGCCAGGCAGTGCAAAAACCAGTAAGGCGGTGAGGATCATCCTCACCGCCTTTTCTTTTCCTGATCTGTCGAAAGTTGTTTTCAATCGAACTGCGGATAGTTCCTGCTGATCGCCGGCCGGTCCATGACCCGCTGGTCCTGGGGCCGGTCCTTACGGTACGAGCGCACCAGGCCAAGCTTCCATGTATAGACCCTCCCGCACTTCTCACAGGAAACGCCCGCAAGCGCCTCGCCGCAGGATGCGCAATAGATGACATACTGACGCGAAAGCAGCCGATCGTGTTCCTTGAGATCCACCTGTTTGCCGCAGCATTTCAGTTCACCCGAAAGGTCCGCTCCGCAGAGACAGCGGCGGTCCTGGGGCCACGGCAGCATGTCCTCGAGCTTGTAAATGGCCCGCGCGAGGAGGTCCATGAGCTGGTCCTCGGTCGCGTCGCCGAAAAAAGACTCGGTCAGCCGTTCGCGGATATCGATCATGAGCGGGTCTTCCTTCAGGAAGTGCAGGACCTTCCGCGTCCACCCCTCGCCAGTACCGAGCCGCGAAAGGCCGCGGAGGTTCTTGTTGGCACGGTAATGCTCCTGAAGGTAGAGCAGCGTCCAGAGCTGCGTCATATCATAGAAGAACTCCAGGATGGGATAGTACCCGTACTTCGCCTGGATGGAGGCCTCCACCGAGCCGCGGCTCTCGGGGATCCGCGGGAACACGGCGAGCAGCAGGCCCTCCTCGAAATCCTCGTAAAAGAACGGGGTCTCCGCCTGCTGCCGGCAGCCGCAGTGGGTGCAGACGATCATGTTGAATTCCCAGCGCAGCAGTGTCTGTTTCACCTGCGGCGTGCGAGACGCATCCACCCACGTGATGACCTTTGCTTCGTACTCGCGGTTGCAGCTTGCACAGAGGAAGGCCTCCTGGCTGTAGGACTCGGCCTGATTTATGTGAATCCCTTTCATGAATCTATTATACACGAGTGACAGCAAAAAAACACACTTTGAAAATCACCGGCTCTTTGTGGTAGAATGCTGACCCGTAGTGAACAAAAACGCGCTCTTTTGCCGTTCAACGGCCATAAACTGCACGACCCTGCTGCTTGCAGGTGTGATTAATTATTGCACAAGGAGCACTCATGGCAACCAAGGAAGATTCCATACTGACCACGGCACTCCACTCCGAGGTCGAGAACAGATTCCTGACATATGCGCTCTCGACCATCGTATCAAGGTCCCTGCCTGATGTGCGCGACGGACTGAAGCCCGTTCACCGCAGGATCCTTTTCGCCATGTGGGAGATGGGGCTGGGGCCCACGGCAAAGTTCAGGAAGAGCGCTGCCGTGGTCGGCGAAGTGCTTGGCAAGTTCCATCCCCACGGCGACCAGGCTGCCTACGACGCCATGGTGCGCATGGCCCAAGACTTCTCGCTCCGCTACCCGCTCGTGGAAGGTTCGGGCAACTTCGGCAGCCTTGACGGCGATCCTGCGGCGGCCATGCGGTATACCGAGGCGCGGCTCTCCCAGCTTGCCGAGGAACTGCTCGTCGAGATCGACAAGGACACCGTGGGATTCCGGCCGAACTACGACAACTCGCTCAAGGAGCCCATGGTCCTGCCCGCCCGGTTCCCCCAGCTCCTGGTGAACGGCACCTCGGGCATCGCGGTCGGAATGAGCTGCTCCTTTCCCCCCCATAATATCGGAGAGGTGATCGACGGGCTCACCGCGCTCATCGACAATTCGAACATAGACCTGAAGGACATCCTGAAGCTCATCAAGGGCCCGGACTTCCCCACTGCCGGCCAGATCCTGAACACCAAGAAGGAGCTGAAGGACATCTACCAGACCGGCAGCGGCGCAATCCGCGTGCGCGGCGAGTACGCGATCGAGGACCTTCCCCGGGGCAAACAGGCCATTGTGTTCACCTCCATTCCCTACCAGGTGAACAAGGCTAAGCTCATCGAAAAGCTCGTGGGCCTCATGGACGACAAGAAGCTGCCCCAGGTCACCGCGGTGCGCGACGAGTCCACGGACATTGTGCGCGTGGTTCTGGAGCTCAAGGCCGAGACAAATCCGGAGCTTGTGACCGCCTACTTGTTCAAGCACACGGACCTGGAGTCGAGCTTCCCGGTAAACTTCACGGCGCTCAAGCCTTCCATGGAGCCGGAGCGCTTGTCGCTCAAGGAAGTGATGCGCTACTTCCTCGACTTCCGGCTGGAGATCACCACCAAGCGATTGAACTACGACCTCCGGCTGCTGAAGGCGCGGCTGCATATCCTGAAGGCCTTCGAGATGCTCTACGATGATCTCGACACGGCCATCAAGCTGATCCGCAAGTCCAAGTCCAAGGAGGAGGCCGGCGAGAAGCTGAAGAAGCATTTCCGGTTCGACGATGAGCAGACCAAGGCCATCCTCGAAATGCAGTTGTACAAGCTCGCCGGGCTCGAGATCGAGCGGATACTGAAGGAGAAAGCCGAGAAGACCAAGCAGAAGAAGGACATCGAGGCGATCCTGGCAAGCCAGAAGAAGATCTGGGGCCTGATAAAGTCCGAACTCCAGGAGATCAAGGACAAATACGGTGACAAGAGGCGGTCGGTGATGAAGGCGGCCGAGGATGTGGAGTTCTCCCAGGAGGACTTCATCGTTCACGAGGATGTGACCGTGATCATGACCAGGATGGGCTGGATCCGCCGTGTCAAGACCGTTGGCGAGAACCTGCGTTTCAAGGAAGGCGACGACCTCCTGGCGCTCCTGCCCGCGAACACCCGTGACAACATCGCCGTGTTCTCGTCCGCAGGCAAGGTCTATGTGATCAAGGCCTTCGATCTGCCCTCCGGATCGGGCTTTGGCGAGCCGGTCCAGCATCTCTTCAAGTTCGGCGACGGTGAGCGGCCCATCGCGACCATGAACTTCTCGACCGTGCTGAGCAACACCGCGGCAGGCGAGGGCGAGGATGAGCAGCCCAAGGCAAAGCAGGCGGAACTTTCACTCTCCGGCGGAACCGTGATCGCGATCTCGGTCTCGTCCAAGGGAATCGGCTTCAAATTCGACCTGTCCCAGTTCAACAGCGTCACCACCCGGGCGGGCAAGAAGTTCGCCGGCGTGAAGGAAGGCGACAACATCATGGCTGTCGAGATCCTGGACCGCCTGAACGTGCTGTTCCTGACCACCGAAGGCAAGGCCGTAGTCGTTGCGGAGAAGGAGATCCCGCTCCTGACCGGCGCGGGCAAGGGCGTGAAGCTCGTGAACGTAAAGAACGGAGACGTGGCCCTGGTGCGGGCCGTGAACAAGGGCGAGCAGGTGAAGGTGATCGACGACAAGGGCAAGGAGAAGACTCTGGAGCTCAAGAACTTCGGCGTCATGACGCGGGGCTCAGTGGGGCTCAAAGCGGTAAAGGCGGTCAGGTTCGTATAATGGCCTGGGGCAAGTGTTGAGGCACGGTCATAGCACAGGATAAGTAAACGCGGGGCATCCAAGGAGTGAGGATATGAAGATGGCACAAAACATGCCTGTTGTCATCATACTGGCGTTATCGTTTGTTTTTGCAGCCGCGTTAGCGACAGCGGAAGTGGGCGCGGAAGCAAAGGGCGGCGAAAAGCCTGCTCTGCCGCCGGACACCGGTATTGGCGATCTCAGCAGCAGCAAACTCACGACGGCGATCACCGGCACCTGGACGTGGATATCGGACATGACGGTAATCGTCAGAGAAGATAATTCGCTCGAGGTCATTGACGACCTGAGTCACGAGAAGATCAACGAGGGGAAGTGGGAACTCGTGGACCAGACCTCCCGTACGTACCGTTTTGTCTATCAGAACGGTAACTGGATCGACACCCTCACGCTGAGCCCCGATGGACGGATCCTTGATGGCACCAACAACGAGGGATTGTCCATTCGCGGCACCAAACGGTGATGACCGGCGGCCTTCCGATGCTCCTCTAACCATCCGGAATAATGTGCTTCGCATTGTGGTTTCAAGGATCTTCATGAAATCCTTCCGCAAAGAACTCTGGTTCAACACTCCCGGCCGCCGGGCCTTCATCAACATCACGCCCCGGGTGGAGGAATGCTTGCGTGAGAGCGGCATCAGCGAAGGCATGGTGCTCGTGAATGCCATGCACATAACCGCGTCGGTCTTCATCAACGACAACGAACGCGGCTTGTTCCATGACTTCGACGTCTGGCTTGAGAAGCTCGCGCCCCACGAGCCGGTCTCCCAGTATCAGCACAACTCCGGCGAGGAGAACGCAGACGCACATCTCAAACGCTCGATCATGGGCCGCGAGGTGGTTGTCGCGATCACGAACGCCAGGCTTGACTTCGGCCCCTGGGAACAGATATTCTATGGTGAGTTCGACGGCGGACGAAAGAAACGGGTCCTCGTCAAGATCATCGGGGAGTAGCTGTTCCCGTTTCCCCCATCGATTACAGCTTGCCGCAGTGTTTAGATAATATCCATCGACGACTGTACACCTAACCCGGACAATTCGGAGCAATCTTCGAACCGCCAGACGCGAAGGTCGCGGGGAAATCCTGAAGGTCCTTGCATTACCGGTTATTTTTGACCTCCTCGCGCCATCGCGGTGAAAATATTCTTGCCCTTTTGAGAAGCATTCATTCGTAACTGACGCACCCCGGGAGAACCGTCATGCGAAAATCAATATACGTCGGCCTGGCTCTTGTTTTGCTTCTCAGCTCAACTGCCTTTGCCGATACCATCTACCTCAAGAACGGCAAGATCCTCCGCGGAAAGATCAGCCAGGAGGACCTGCGGTCCTTTGTTGTCGAATCCGGCGATACCTGGCAGAGGATCCAGCGGGATGATGTGGAAATGATCAGAACGGACGATACGCCTGCGCAAGCTTCCGGACAGGTCGAGAAGTCTGAACCTGCTGTTGCACCGGCGGACGGGGAATCAGTTCCGGTGCGGCGAAAGGACGCCTCCGTGGAGATGCGGCTCAAGGTCGGAAGCGCGCCGGGGATCGATGAATGGAAGGTCGGCAGTGCCTCGCCGGCAGCGGTCACCCCCGACGGCGGGGGGAACCTGCAATTCGACTTCGTGCTCGGCTTTTACCGGGACTCGTCAGTTGCGCTGCTCATGAGCGGCGGCGTCTTCGCACGGTCCCATCAGGGGAAAACGCCGCTCAGCAAGATCGATTATGACGCTTCCGGTCTTGCCTTTGCCGGCGGTGTGCGCTTCAACACAAGCGACCATCTGCACTTCGAAGGCAAGCTCGAGATGGACCTCGGCTCAGGCATGCCCAAGCCTGAGACCCTCGGCATCACCGGGAGCTACGTCGAGGCCGGCAGCTACGCAGCGGCGTCGCTCATTATCGGCGGCTACTATACTTTTTCCACACCGGGCATCCAACTCGGCCTTGAGCTCGGCAGCCAGGCCTTTAAGGGGAGCTTCAGGACCCTCAGCACAGGCCTCTGGATCGACCAGAACGTATCGGGCGGCGACGGTATCGTGAACCTTGTCGCAGGATACCGGTTCTAAGGTTCCTCTTGCCCCCTTCTGCTCACGGCAGTCTTCATTTCGCCCTTAGTTACCCGCTGAAGTCTCGCCTGCTGTTGCTTCATGCCGGCAGTTGAGAGATTCGGCAACTCATTGAAATAACAGGGTAGAGGCGCGGGGTATGAGACAATAGAGAGGATGTTCTGCGCAAGGTATTGTGATCCTTATAAGGCAATCGGCACTTGTATTGGCTGTTGTCCAATGGTAATATGCATCGCTTTGCATATTATTGAAAATCATGTCACATCGCTCATCACATAACAATGCGCAGTCCCCGTCCAGAGGCGAGAAAGAAGACCTGCTGTTGCGTCTTGCCCTGACCGAACGGAAGCTTTCCCTCACCACACAGAAGCTGGAAGCCAGGAATCAGGAGCTTTCGGCCATTTATCGTCTTTCCGAGACCATTGGCAGCGAGCATCATATCAACCGTCTTTGCGAAAAGACCGTTGAGGAGATCCAGCACACCCTTGGAGCCGGCACGGTCTCGATCCTTCTTCGCGACCATCACACCGGCGATCTGGTAACAGCAGCCACCACCGGCAGGTCCGGTGAAAGCCTGACCCGGCCCCGCATCAAGCCCGGCGACGGGCTGCTCTGGCAGGTGGTGAAGACCGGCAAGCCGCTTCTGCTTCCCAGCGTCCGGACAGTGAAAGCATCAGGCGCCAGGACGAGTCCGGCGGGGATCGCGGCTCCGATCAAGACCAAGGATAAGACGCTCGGCGTGATCTACGCTCTGGGCAAACAGAATGACCAGGAGTTCACCGCGCGCGAGCGCGACCTTCTGAGCGGCATCGCCAACCAGGCCGCAGTGGCCCTGGACAACGCCACGCTCTACCACGATCTCGAGAACGTCTTCGTGGGCATCGCCTGGTCCTTTGCATCGGCGCTGGACGCCAAGTCGCCCTGGACCGCGGGCCATTCCAAGCGGGTCACGCAGTATTCCGTTTCCATTGCCGAGGAACTGAACTATCCGGCAGAATTCCTGCACTCGATCAGGACCTGCGGCCTGCTGCACGACATCGGCAAGATCGGGATCTCAGAGAAGATCCTGGACAAGCCCGGCGCCATCACCCGGGCGGAGCACAAGACAATTGCCGAGCACGCCATCCAGGGCGCAAAGATACTTGAGCATATCGACACCTTCCAGCCTCTCCTGCCGGGCATCCGGCACCACCATGAACGATGGGACGGACGCGGCTTTCCCGACGGCCTGCGGAACGAGGATATTCCGGTGCTGGCCCGGGTGCTCGCTGTCGCGGACTCCTACGACGCCATCACCTCGGACCGGCCCTACCGCAAGAAACGGAGCCGCGCCGACGCGATCGCGGAGATCAAGCGCTGTTCAGGCACCCAGTTCGACCCCCTGGTCGTGGAAGCCTTTGTCGCTGTTTCTGCCCACGAAGCGTTTTAAGCCCGTCCTGCCTTTTCGAGTTTCGTCTTGACTAATCCCCTGCCCTGCGTGATAATCGCTCCACTTCACACGAAAGACCCCGGCACCCTTTGCCACAGGGGTCACCGCGTGCTCCGAGAAGGCGTCAGACTTTGAAAAGACCGCTCTCTGCGCACGCTCTGTACCCGATAGCAAAGTGATCCGCTGTTGTCTTGCGGCATTATCGAGGATCCGAACCGTGCGCAGATCGAACAACATGCCGACGAAACGAAAAAAATCCTCCTCTTCCTGGCAGTCCGATGTCCGGCGTGTTGCAGCGGGCATCAGAAAACGCGTGCTGGAACACACGATCAGGAATAACGGAGGCTACCTGTCCCAGGCCTGTTCATCAGCCGAGATCTTCGCATCGCTCTATGTGAAGACCATGAAACTCGGTGCGACGGACCGCCCGCTGGTGCCCAAGCCCTTCCCCGGCGTCCCGGGCCCGGACAATCCCGATTATTTCACCGGTGCGGAGTTCAACGGAGCGAAAGCGCCGGACCTTGACCGGTTCTTTCTTTCCCCTGCCCAATACGCGCTGGTGCTCTACGCGGCGCTGATCGAGACAGGCCGCATGGCCGAGGAAGGTCTTTCCCAGTTCAACAAGGACGGCAGCTCGGTCGAGATGATCGGCGCGGAACACTCGCCGGGCATGGAGACCATGACCGGGTCGCTGGGCCAGGGTATTTCCCAGGCAGCGGGCGTTGCCATGGCGCGGAAGCGGCAGGGCGACTCCGGCAGGGTCTTCCTGTTCATGTCAGACGGCGAGTTCCAGATCGGCCAGACCTGGGAGGCCATCCAGGCAATGGCCTTTCACCATCTTGATAATGTGATCATCTATGTGGACGTGAACGGCTTCCAGTGCGATGGAGCGATGGAAACGGTGATGAACATCGAGCCCCTGGACAAGCGGCTCGCGAGCTTCGGCTGCAGGGTGATGCGGATAAAGGGACATGACATTGAGCGGCTCGCAAAGGCGGGAAGCTTAAAGCCCGACGGCAGGCCTCTTGTAGTGCTGTGCGATACCGACGCATGCAAAGGCATCAGGGTTCTGAAAAAGCGTATGCCCAAGATGCATTACGTGCGCTTTGCCTCGCCTGAGGAAAAGAGCTGGTATGCAGCGGTATTGAACGAGCTATGTGCTACCGATCCGCCCCCTGCAGAGACGAGAGACGAGAGACAAGGGGATAAGAACGATACCACTCGTCACTCGTCGCTTGTCGCTGGTGTTCCACAAGGCCCCGAGATCCTGTCGCGGGTCCACGCAAAGAATCTGGTGAAATGGGCAGCTGACAAGCCGAAGGTACTGGTGCTGTCCGCTGACCTCACAAGCTCCACGGAGATCGACCTCTTCCGCGCGACCTATCCCGACCGGTTCCTGTCCATGGGCATCGCGGAGCAAAATATGCTGAGCTGGGCCAGCGGCCTGGCGCGCGAAGGATTTTTACCCTTTGTGCATACATTCGCGGTCTTCATCTATCGCCGCGCCTATGACCAGA
Source organism: Nitrospirota bacterium (assembly GCA_029858565.1). Classification (GTDB taxonomy): domain Bacteria; phylum Nitrospirota; class UBA9217; order UBA9217; family UBA9217; genus JAKAHZ01. The sequence continues at coordinate 62,360 of JAOUEV010000012.1, forward strand.
TCGCCATGTCCGTGGCCTATTCCAACCTTCCGGTCCGCATGATCGGGTTCCTGCCGGGCATCATGACCCCCGGCGGCGCGACCCATCAGGCCATCGAGGATGTGGCGCTCATGCGCAGCCTCCCGAACATGACCGTGCTCGACTGCGGGGACGCCACCGAGGTGGAGTCCGTGCTCAAAGTGATGGAAAAGATAAACGGCCCGGTGTACGTGCGCATGCTGCGCGGCGAGATCCCGCGGCTCTTTGCGACCCCCATGGAGTTCGGCAGGGCGCGGGTATTGACCGAAGGCGATGACGTGACCATCCTCTCATCAGGCATCATGACCGAGGAGGCCATGCGGGCCGTGCAGGTACTGCAGAAGCGCGGGATCTCGGTCCAGCACATGCATGTTTCGACCTTGAAGCCCTTTAACGACGAATCGGTGATCGCGGCCATCAAACGGTCTAAGCACGGTGTGATCACCATGGAGAACCACACCATCATCGGCGGCCTGGGTTCGATCATCGCGGAGCATATGGCGGAGCGCGGCATGGCAAAGAAGCTTGTGCGCATCGGGCTCAGGGACAAGTTCGCCCATGGTGCGAGCAAAGGCTATCTTATGCGGAAATACCACATGGACGCCATGGCACTGATAACCGAGATCGAGGCGCTCACCGGAAGGAAGCTCGGCATCACCGAGGGTGAGTTGAAAGAGACCTATATCGCGGCAGTACACAGCCTTGCCAAGGCGGAAGCGCTGTAAAAAAAAGAGCGCGGGCAGAAACCCGAATAGAGATTCGGCACTTGTGCTTCAGAGCAAATAAAGAAAGGCAGGACGGTTGACCCGTCCTGCCTTTGTCATTCTCACGTACGTGAGTTTAGGCTGTCACAGCTTCTTCTGTGCACTCCGCCTTGCTCTTGTTCCAGCAAGGACCGAGGATCGTTTCGAGGTCCTCATCAGCTGTTGCCGCAATAGGCTTGATGTCGAAGTTCTTGACCAGCACATCGAGCACGTTCGGCGTGATGAATGCCGGAAGCGTCGGTCCGAGCCGGATATCCTTGATGCCCAGGGACAGCAGGGAGAGCAGGATGGCCACGGCCTTCTGCTCGTACCAGGAGAGGACCAGCGAGAGCGGCAGATCGTTCACCGGAAGATTGAATGCCTTGGACAGGGCAAGGGCGATCTGGATCGCCGAGTAGGCGTCGTTGCACTGGCCGATGTCAAGCAGCCGCGGGATGCCGCCGATGTCTCCCAGGTTCTTGTCAAAGAAGCGGAACTTTCCGCAGGCCAGGGTCATCACGACCGTGTCCTTTGGCGCTTTTTCCACGAACTCCGTATAGTAGTTCCTGCCCGGCTTCGCTCCGTCGCATCCGCCCACGAGGAAGAAGTGGCGGATGTCGCCGCTTTTCACCGCGTCGATCACCTTGTCAGCCACGCCGAGCACCGCGTTTCGCGCGAATCCCGAGAGAACCTCCTTGCCCGGCGCGTCTTCGGCATATCCCGGAAGTGCCAGGGCCTTTTCGATGACCGGCGCGAAGTTTCCGTCGGATATGTGCTTCACCTCGGGCCAGCCCACCAGTCCGCAGGTGAAGAGGTTGTCCTTGTAGGACGCCAGCGGCTTCTGGATGCAGTTCGTGGTCATAACGATGGCCCCGGGGAAGTGAGCGAACTCCTTGTGCTGGTTCTGCCAGGCCGTGCCGTAATGTCCGTAGAAGTGCGCATACTTCTTGAGGCTCGGATAGCCGTGGGCAGGCAGCATCTCGCCGTGCGTATACACGTTGATCCCCTTGCCTTCGCTCTGCTTCAGGATCATCTCCAGGTCCTTCAGGTCATGGCCCGAGACAAGGATGGCTTTGCCCTTTTTCGCGCCGAGCGGAACCGTGGTCGGCACCGGGTGGCCGTAGGCGCCGGTGTTGCCGCTGTCGAGGATCTCCATGGCCTTGAGATTGACCTCCCCGCATTTGAGCACCAGCGCGACCCACTCGTTCAAACCCAGATCAGTGCCGGTCATTGCAGCCAATGCCTCGGCCATGAACGCGTACACGGAATCATCCGTCTTCCCGAGGATCTGGGCATGGTCCGCGTAAGCAGCCACGCCTTTGAGACCGAAAAGAAGAATATCCTGGAGCGACTGGATGTCCGGATTGATCGCTGCGTCAGGGACCCGCTCCCGGACCTCACGGCCCTGCTTTGCCAGGCCCTCGACGGTCGCCGCCGGCGCATAGGAAACACTGCCATGGGTGAAATCTGTCCTTCCACCTGCTGCTTTGACCTTTGCTTTCAATCCTTCGCGCAGCTCAACACTCTTCCTGATGAGCTTTTCGAACCGCTGGGGATCGAAATCCACGTTCGTGAGCGTTGAAAAGAGCCA